>NZ_JAAOLH010000007.1:0-319632 GCF_011602315.1 Micromonospora sp. CMU55-4 | reverse complement strand
TACCGGGGTGATGTCGTTGATGGAGTTGGTGCCGGCCTCGGTGGTGCCCATCTCCTCGGCCATGGCGTGAACGTCGATGTTCTTGCCCTGCACGCTCAGCGCGTTGCGGGCGGCGGCGGGGCCGCAGAAGTAGAAGTTGGGCTGGGCTTCGTAGCGGACGTCGAGTTCCCGCTCGCCGTGGCCCTTGCGGTCGGTGGTGACCTGGGCGGCGGCGCGCTCGGCCGGGGTGGCCTGGGCGGCGACGGCGGGGCCGGCGATCCCACCGGCGGTGGCGACGACACCGGCAGCGGTCAGAACGGTCTTGCGCAGCAGAGTGGTAGCCATGATCAGTTGCCTCTCTGTCGGGGGTACGCGGCGATGGGGGATGCCGCAGAGAAAGATCAGGTGGCCCGGTATGTGCGTCGGGCCGGTGGCTCGCTCGGGCGGCCAGGGGGACGGCCTGCTCCGGCGGCTCGGGGATGTAACGACCGGCGTCCCGGCCTCATTCCCAGCCCGCCGGGGGCGGGGCGGGGCGGGGTGGTCGGCGGGTGCGGCGCGGTCTGCCATGTACAACGCCCCGCACCCCGCCCCGATTCCAGCCCAGCCGTGGCGCCCACCACCCCGAACCCGGACAATCCACCCAGCCCCCGCCCGGCGTTGATCAAGGAGTTCGTGTCCGACAGACCACCCAGAACAGACACAAACCCCTTGATCACCACCCGAGGGCCCAACCCCCGATCGCGATCTTGCGCTTGCGGCCCTTGAGGTGCCCGATTCGCACCTTTTTCCGGGGCGTCAACTGCAAGATCCCGCAAACTCCTTGGTCGACAACGCGCTTGGTGAGGGGTGTTCGCGGCTCCGGCGGGCGTGAGCTGTCCGTTTTCCCGGCGCGCTGCCCTGGCCCTGGGTAGTGATCAACTCCAGCTCGCCGACGTGGTGGTGTCGCGGAGCCTCTGATGCCACCACGTCGCCGAGCTGGAGTCGATCAAGCCACGGTGCCCCAAGACCTCCCGCCAGCAGCGGGCGATCATGAGGTTGGCGGCGGTTTGTGTCCGGTTTGTCGCCGCCAACCTCATGATCGACGAGGGCTGTCCTCCGGGCGGCGGCGCGGGGTGGGGACGGGTGTGGGGGTGGGGGGCCAGGGGATCTCGGGGGATGGGTGGAAGGTGATGCCGGCGGTGGCCCAGCGCGGGCCGTGGCCGGCGAGGCGGCTGCGGAACCGCTGCCAGTCGTGCGTGGCACGCGGGGACCAGCCCAGCTCCGCGACGGCGGGCAGGCGGGGGAAGAGCATGTACTCGACCTCGGCCGGCGTACTCACCGACTCGGTCCACAGCGGCGCCTCCACGCCCAGCACGGCCTCGGCCGGTACGCCCCGCACGTGGGTGCCCGGATCCCACTCGTACGCCCGGCGCACGTCGATGAGACCCGCCCAGTCGTGCCCGATCGGGGTGTCCGGCGCGTACTTCATGTCCAGGTACGCGTGGTTGGCGGGGGAGAGGATCACCCGGGCGCCCCGGCGTACCGCGTCGGCGGTCTCCGGGTCGTCGCCGTTCGTGCCCCACCACTGCAGGACGCGCCCGTCGACGTGCCCGGCCGGGGCGAGCTGGTGCCAGCCGACCACCGTCTTGCCGGTGGCCTGCACCAGCCGCTGCGCCCGTTCCACGAAGGCGCGGTAGCTCTCGGCCGGCACCTTGAACGCCTCGTCGCCGCCGAGGTGCAGCCACGGCCCCGGCGTGAGCGCGGCCACCTCGCCGACCACGTCGGCGACGAAGGCGTACGTCCGCTCGTCGGCGGGGTCGACGTAGCTGAACCCGACCTCGGTGCCGGTGTAGGGCGGTGGCGCGACCTTGCCGGGCGCCAGTTCGGGGTACGCGAGAAGCGCCGCGTTGGTGTGGCCGGGCAGGTCGATCTCGGGCACCACAGTGACGTGCCGGCGGGCCGCGTACGCGACGATGCGCCGGTAGTCGTCGCGGGAGTACCAGCCGCCGGGGCCGCCGCCGACAGCTGTCGCGCCGCCCACCTCGGTGAGCCGGGGCCAGGAGTCGACGGCGATCCGCCAGCCCTGGTCGTCGGTGAGGTGCAGGTGCAGGTGGTTGAGCTTGTACCGGGCCAGGTGGTCGACCACCCGCAGCACGTCCTCGACGGGGAAGAAGTGCCGGGCCACGTCGAGCATGGCGCCCCGATAGGGGAAACGCGGACGGTCGACGATGGTGCCACCGGGCACTGCCCAGCGGGTGGCGACCGGCGTGGGGCTCTCGATCGCCGCCGGCAGGAGCTGCCGTAGCGTCTGCGCGCCGTGGAACAGGCCGGCCGGGGTGGCGGCGGTGATCCGGACGCCGGTGGCGGTCACGTCGAGGTGGTAGCCCTCGCCCTCGAGCCCGTCGACGGCCGGCCCGCCGGAGCCGTCGTCCGTCGCCCGGGTCCCGGGAGCAGCGGCGGCATCCGGGGCGGACGGGGACAGCGTGAGCGTCAGCGGGCCGTCCCCCCGGGCGGGGGCGTCGGCGACCGGCAGCGGGAAGCCGGTGGCCGGACGCAGCCAGGTGGCGAGCTGCTCGGCCACGTCCCGCCCGGCGGGGCTGACCCGCAGCGCGGCGTCCGCGCCCAGCGTGAAGTCGCCCGCGGGGTCCGGGAACACCTGCTCGGGCGCGGGCACCACGTCGTCGAGCCGGACCGGCGCCGGTCCGGCGAGCACCTCGGTGGCACGGCCCGCGGCGACCCGCGCCAGCTCGGCGGCAGGCGTCGCCACGCCGGGCAGCAATTCACCCGGCGTGCTGGTGGGACGGGTGTCGGTCGGCTCCGGCCCGGTCTCCGGGGCGGTGGGTGTGGTCGGCACGGCGACGGCTCCGAGGGGTGTATTCGCGCGGGATATGGCAAAGGTGAGGATCCGCGGGACGCAGTCAGTCAAGAGTACGAGGGGAAGCGGAATTGCGTGATCGTGCTCGTGGAAGCGTTCCCAACAACCCGTACGAACGCGCATAGTGGCGACCGTTGTGCCGAAAGTCACCGAACGCTCCCAGGTTTCACGAAACTCGCCTAGCCTTCGGCCCACCGACGCTGACGAGCCGGGATTACCGGTGGTCACTCCCGGGGTATGTCCGAACTAAACCTTCGTTAAGTGTCAATGGCGCGCGTTGGAGGCTCTGGTGGAAGCGCAGGAATCGGGCGAGCACAAGTACGTGTACGACTTCGCCGAGGGCAACAAGGATTTGAAGGATCTGCTCGGCGGCAAGGGGGCCAACCTGGCCGAGATGACCAACCTCGGCCTGCCGGTTCCGCCCGGCTTCACGATCACCACCGAGGCCTGCAAGGCGTACCTGACGACCGGGCGTGAGCCCGACGGCCTGGCCGCGCAGATCGAGGCGCACCTGGAGTCCCTGGAGCGCGAGATGGGCCGCCGCCTCGGCGACCCGGACGACCCGCTGCTGGTCTCGGTACGCTCCGGCGCCAAGTTCTCCATGCCCGGCATGATGGAGACCGTCCTCAACGTGGGTCTCAACGACCGCAGCGTGGTCGGCCTCAGCAACCAGGCGGGTGGGAACGACAGGTTCGCCTGGGACTCGTACCGCCGGCTGATCCAGATGTTCGGCAAGACCGTCTGCGAGGTGCCGGGCGAGGAGTTCGAGCACGCGCTGGACGAGATCAAGAGCGCCAAGGGCACCCACAACGACCTCGACCTGGACGCCGACGACCTGCGGGGGCTGGTCGACGCGTACAAGAAGATCTTCGCCAAGCACACCGGCCGCGAGTTCCCGCAGGAGCCGCGCGAGCAGCTCGACCTCGCCATCCGCGCGGTCTTCGACTCGTGGAACGCGGAGCGGGCGATCCTCTACCGCCGCCAGGAGCGCATCCCGGCCGACCTGGGCACCGCCGTCAACGTGGTGGCGATGGTCTTCGGCAACCTCGGCCCCGACTCGGGTACCGGCGTCGCGTTCACCCGCGACCCGGGCAGCGGCGCGCAGGGCATCTACGGCGACTACCTGGCCAACGCCCAGGGCGAGGACGTGGTCGCCGGCATCCGCAACACCGTGCCGTTGCAGGAGCTGGAGCAGCTCGACAAGACCTCCTACGACCAGCTGCTCGGCATCATGGCCCGGCTGGAGGAGCACTACAAGGACCTCTGCGACATCGAGTTCACCATCGAGCGCGGCAAGCTCTGGATGCTGCAGACCCGGGTCGGCAAGCGCACCGCCGCCGCCGCGTTCGTCATCGCCGGGCAGCTCGTCGACGAGGGCCTGATCGACCTGGACGAGGCGCTGCACCGGGTCAACGGCGCGCAGCTCGCCCAGCTGATGTTCCCGCGCTTCCAGCTCGACCACGAGTTCGAGGCGGTCGCCAAGGGCATCGGCGCCTCCCCGGGCGCCGCGTCCGGCAAGGTCGTCTTCACCTCGGCCCGGGCGGTCGAGCTGGCCGCCGAGGGCGAGGCGGTCATCCTGGTCCGCCGGGAGACCAACCCGGACGACCTCAACGGCATGATCGCCGCCAAGGGCATCCTGACCTCCCGGGGCGGCAAGACCAGCCACGCCGCGGTGGTGGCCCGCGGCATGGGCAAGACCTGCGTCTCCGGCGCCGACGAGCTGGACGTGAACGTGCCGGCGAAGAGGTTCACAGTGGGCGACCACGTGGTGAACGAGGGCGACGTGGTCTCGATCGACGGCACCACCGGCAAGGTGTACCTCGGCGAGGTGCCGGTCATGCCGTCCGAGGTGGTGCAGTACTTCGAGGGCGAACTCGACCCGGAGAACACCGACGACGCGCTGGTCCGCTCCGTACACCGGATCATGACGCACGCCGACGCGGCGCGGCGGCTGCGCGTGCGCACGAACGCCGACACCGGCGCGGACGCGGCCCGGGCCCGGCGCTTCGGCGCCGAGGGCATCGGCCTGTGCCGCACCGAGCACATGTTCCTCGGTGACCGGCGCGAGCTGGTCGAGCGGCTCATCCTGGCCTCCGGCGCGCGGGAGCGGGAGGACGCGCTCGCGGCGCTGCTGCCGCTGCAGCGGGCCGACTTCATCGAGATCTTCCGGGAGATGGACGGCCTGCCGGTCACCGTGCGGCTGATCGACCCGCCGCTGCACGAGTTCCTGCCCCCGCTGGAGCAGCTCGCGGTGAACGTCGCGGTCGCGCAGGAGCGCGGTGAGGACGTCGCGAAGGAGGAGGCGCTGCTCGCCGCCGTCCGGCGGATGCACGAGGAGAACCCGATGCTGGGCCTGCGCGGCGTCCGGCTCGGCCTGGTCATTCCGGGCCTGTTCGCCATGCAGGTCCGCGCGATCGCCGAGGCCGCCGTGGCGGTCGTCCGCGACGGCGGCAGGGCCTGCCCGGAGATCATGGTGCCGCTCGTCGGGGCCGTGCAGGAGCTGGAGACGGTACGCGCCGAGGCCGAGCGGATCATCGCCGAGGTGGTCGGGGACAGCGGCGTCGAGGTGCTGATCGGCACGATGATCGAGGTGCCCCGGGCGGCGCTGACCGCCGGGCAGATCGCCGAGGCGGCCGAGTTCTTCTCCTTCGGCACCAACGACCTGACCCAGATGGGCTGGGGCTTCTCCCGCGACGACGTGGAGGGCGCGTTCTTCTGGCGCTACCTGGAGCTGGGCATCTTCGGCATCTCGCCGTTCGAGTCGATCGACACCGATGGCGTCGGCCGGCTGGTCCGCATCGCCGCCGAGGAGGGCCGGGCGGCCCGCCCGGGCCTGAAGCTGGGCGTCTGCGGCGAGCACGGCGGTGACCCGGACTCGGTGCACTTCTTCCACGAGGTCGGCCTGGACTACGTCTCCTGCTCGCCGTTCCGGGTGCCGGTGGCGCGCCTGGAGGCCGGCCGGGCGGCCATCACCACCACCGGCTCCGACTCCCGCTGACGCCGACGCGGGGCCGCCGGTGTTCATCGACGGCCCCGCGTACCGCCTGGCGCGCCTTTCCGGCCTCCTCGGCGTAACCTGAGCTTCCGCCACGTGTCGATCAGGAGGGGTGGGCGCATGACCGCCGTCTGGGAGAACCTGACCATCGACGCCCGGGACCCGTCCCGGCTCGCCAGTTGGTGGGCGGAGGCGCTCGGTTATCAGGTGGTCACCGACAAGCCGGACGAGGTGGAGATCCGCCGCACCCCCGACACGCTGCCCGGTCTCGTCTTCGTCCCGGTCGCCGGGCCGAAGGAGGGGAAGAACCGGCTGCACATCGACCTGCGCCCGGCCGACCTGGAGGCCGAGGTCGAGCGCCTGGTCGACATGGGCGCGCGGCACGTCGACATCGGCCAGGGAGACGTGGAGTGGACGGTGCTCGCCGACCCGGAGGGCAACGAGTTCTGCGTTCTCCGGGGGAAGTGAGCGGCGACGCGGCGCGGCTGGTCGACGAGGCGCCGAAGGACACCGGGTACGGCCGGTCGCCGTTCGAGCGGGACCGCGCCCGGGTGCTGCACTCGGCGGCGTTCCGGCGGCTCGCCGCGAAGACGCAGGTGCACACCGCCGGCACCGACGACTTCCTGCGTACCCGGCTGACCCACTCGCTGGAGGTCGCGCAGATCGCCCGCGAGATGGGCGCCCGGCTCGGCTGCGACCCGGACGTGGTGGACACCGCCGGGCTGGCCCACGACCTGGGTCACCCGCCGTTCGGGCACAACGGCGAGTACGCGCTGGACGAGCTGGCCGCCGCCTGCGGCGGGTTCGAGGGCAACGCGCAGACGCTGCGGGTGCTCACCCGGCTGGAGGCCAAGGTGCTCACAGCGGACGGGCGTTCGGCCGGGCTGAACCTGACCCGGGCCGCGCTGGACGCGGTGAGCAAGTACCCGTGGCCGCGCCGGCCCGGTGAGCGCAAGTTCGGCGTGTACGCCGACGACCGCCCGGTCTTCGACTGGCTGCGCGAGGGCGCGCCGCCCGGCACCCGGCGCTGCCTGGAGGCCCAGGTGATGGACTGGGCCGACGACGTGGCGTACTCGGTGCACGACGTCGAGGACGGCATCCACGGCGGATACGTCGACCTGCGCCCGCTGCTGGCCGACCCGGACGAACGGCGGGCGCTCTGCGCCGACGTGTCCGCCACGTACTCGGGTGAGGCGCCGGAGGACCTGGGCGAGGTGCTCGCCGACCTGCTCGCCGACCCGGTGCTCGCCCCGCTGGCCGCGTACGACGGCAGCCACCGTGCGCTCGCCGCGCTGAAGGCCACCACGAGCGTGCTCACCGGCCGGTTCGTCTCCCGCGTGGTGGCCGCCACGCAGCAGCGCCACGGGCCCGGCCCGCACCGCCGCTACGCCGCCGACCTGGAGGTGCCGCGCCGGACCCGGGCGCAGTGCGCGCTGCTCAAGGGCATCGCGCTGCGGTACGTGATGCGCCGCCCCGGTGCCGAGGGCCGGTACGCGCGGCAGCGCGACGTCCTGGCCGGGCTGGTGACGGCGCTGCTGGACCGGGCGCCGGACGCGCTCGACCCGGTGTTCGCGCCGTTGTGGCGGGAGGCGGCGGACGACGCCGGACGGCTGCGCGTGGTGATCGACCAGGTCGCCTCGCTCACCGATCCGGCCGCGCTGGCCTGGCACGCCCGCCTGGTGTCGCCGAGCTGACCGGATCACCCCGGCGAGCTTAGGTTAGCCTAAGTGGCATGACGGACCGCCCGAAGAAGCTCACCGCCGCCACGGTCGTCCGGACCACGCGGCCCACCCCGCACCTGATCCGCCTGGTCCTGGGCGGTCCCGAGCTGGCCGGGCTGCCGGTGGGCGCGTACACCGACCACTACGTGAAGTTCGTCTTCCCGCCGGCCGGGGTGACCTACCCGTACCCGGTCGACCTGGCGACGATCAAGCGGGAGTTCCCGGCGGAGCAGTGGCCGCGCCTGCGCGCGTACACGGTGCGGGCCTGGGACGCCGCGGCGGGTGAGATGACGGTGGACGTGGTGCACCACGGCGACGAGGGGCTGGCCGGGCCGTGGGCGGCGGCGCTGCGGCCCGGCGACCGGGTGTTGTTCACCGGGCCGGGCGGCGCGTACGCGCCGGACCCGGCCGCCGACTGGCACCTGCTGGCGGGCGACGACAGCGCGCTGCCGGCCATCGCCGCCGCCCTGGAGCGGCTGCCGGCGGGCGCGCCCGCGAAGGTGTACGTCGAGGTCGGCGGCCCGGCCGACGAGCTGCCCCTGACCAGTGCGGGCGCTGTCGAGGTGTGCTGGCTGCACCGCGACGGCCGCCCGTACGGCGAGCCGCTGGTCGAGGCGGTACGGGCGCTGGAGTTCCCGCCCGGCCGGGTGCACGCGTTCGTGCACGGCGAGGCCGGCGCGGTGAAGGAGCTGCGGCGGCTGCTGCGGGTCGAGCGCGGCGTGCCCCGGGGCGACCTGTCCATCTCCGGCTACTGGCGGCAGGGCCTGGACGACGAGGGCTGGCGATCCACCAAGCCGGCCTGGAACGCCGCGGTGGAGGCCGAGGAGGCCACCGCCGTCCCCTCCTGACCGCCCTCGCCGCTCGCCGCCCGCCGCCCCCGCTCCCGACGCCGATCTTGGAGTTGTGGCGCCTCTGATACCGGTGTGAAGCGGGCATCCTGGGCGCCGCAACTCCAAGATCGACGGAGGCGGAGTGGGCGTTTCGTCCTACCCGGGCGGCTGCGCTGCCCAGGATGGGGTCATGGGGGAAGACGTGGGGGAGCGGGCCGGGACGCAGCCGGCCGACCGGGTGGTGCTCGGGGTCGGCGTGGCCGGGGTGCTGGCCGTGGTGGCCTGGGGCGTGTTCGCGCGTGGTTCCCTGGCGTCGTTCGGCGCGGCCGGGCTGAGTTGGACCGTGAGCACGTTCGGCTGGTTCTTCGTGCTCGCGGCGGACGCCTTCCTGGTGCTGGCGGTCGTCGTGGCCGCCTCCCGGTTCGGCCGGATCCGGCTGGGCGCCGACGACGACGAGCCGGAGTTCGACACGCTGGCCTGGGTCGCCATGATGTTCAGCGCCGGCATGGGAATCGGCCTGGTGTTCTTCGCCGTGGCCGAACCGATCCAGCACTACGCGACGCCGCCTCCCGCCTCCGGCGTCGCGCCGCAGACCGGGGCCGCCGCCGCGACCGCCATGCAGTACACGCTCTTCCACTGGACGCTGCATCCGTGGGGCATCTACGCGATCGCGGCGCTGGCCCTGGCGTACTCGACGTTCCGCAAGGGGCGGGGCAACCGCATCTCGTCCGCGTTCACGCCGCTGCTCGGCGACCGGACCGACGGCCCGCTCGGCCGCGCGATCGACCTGCTCGCCGTCTTCGCCACCGTGTTCGGCTCCGCGACCAGTCTCGGGCTGGGCGCGCTCCAGGTGGCGGCCGGCCTCGACCTGGTGGCCGGTGTGCCGGACGGCCGGGCCGTCGAGTTGACGATCATCGGCGCGCTCACGCTCGCGTTCGTCGTCTCCGCCTTCTCCGGACTGCACCGGGGCGTCAAGTGGCTGTCCACCACGAACGTGCTGATCGCCGTCGTACTGATGCTGTTCGTGTTCGTGGTCGGTCCGACCGTCTACACGCTGGAGGTGTTGCCGGCCTCGGTCGGTGACTACCTGAGCGGCCTGGTGCGCATGTCGACGCGTACCGGGGCGTTCTCCGATCCGGCCTGGCTGGGCTCGTGGACCATCTTCTACTGGGCGTGGTGGATCTCCTGGGCGCCGTTCGTGGGCACGTTCATCGCCCGCATCTCACGCGGCCGTACGGTCCGCCAGTTCCTGATCGGGGTGCTGCTGATACCCAGCGGCGCGAGCACCGTCTGGTTCGCGGTGATGGGCGGGACCGCCCTGCGTACGCAGACCACCGGCACCCGGGACCTGGTGGCCGACGTGGAAGCCGGGTCCGAGCAGGCGCTGTTCGGGCTGCTCGACGCGCTGCCGCTGGCCACGCTGACGAGCGTGCTCGCCATGGTGCTGATCGCGCTCTACTTCGTCACCAGCGCGGACTCGGCGTCGCTGGTGCTCGGCTCGCTCAGCTCGCGCGGCGCGCTGCGGCCGCACCGCGGGGTGGTGGTGCTCTGGGGTGTGCTGATCGGCGCTGTCGCGGCGGCGTTGCTGCTGGCCGGCGGGCTGGCCGCGCTGCAGCAGGCGACCATCCTGGTCGCGCTGCCGTTCGTCGTGGTGATGCTGGGCCTGGCCGTCGCGGTGCTCCGGGAGATGGCAGCCGATCCGGTGCTGCGCGCCGGGCCCCGGCCCCGCCGCTCCGGCCTGGCCGCCGCGGTGAACGCGGCCCGGTCGTACGAGGAGGAGGAGCCGGCCCCCGTCACCCGCTGGTTCCACAGTCGGCGCCGCTGAGTGGGGGTACCTCGGTTTGTAGTATAGGTGCTACATTTCGAGGCATGACTGCGGTCGAACTTCCTGGGGCCGTCGCGTCCCCCCGACCGCCCGACGAGGATCTCGTCCTCGACGTGCGGGATCTGCGTATGCGCTACGGCGCCGTCGACGTGCTGCACGGCGTCGACCTGACCGCCCGGCGGGGCGAGGTGGTGGCGCTGCTCGGGCCCAACGGCGCCGGCAAGACCACCACCATCGAGATCCTCGAAGGCTTCCGGCTGCCCTCGGCCGGCACGGTGCGCGTGCTCGGCAGCGACCCGGCCCGCGGCGACGAGCGGTGGCGCGCACGGCTGGGCGTGGTGCTCCAGTCCTGGCGCGACCACGGCAAGTGGCGGGTGCGGGAGCTGCTCGCGCACCTCGGCGACTTCTACGCGCCGTACGGCACCGACCGGATCCCGCGCCCGTGGCCGGTCGACGAGCTGCTGGAGACGGTGGGCCTGACCGCGCACGCCGGCAGCCGGGTGGCGCGGCTCTCCGGCGGTCAGCGCCGCCGGCTGGACGTGGCTGTCGGCATCGTCGGCCGCCCGGAGCTGCTGTTCCTGGACGAGCCCACTGTCGGCTTCGACCCGGCCGCCCGGCGCGAGTTCCACGAACTGGTGCACCGCCTGGCCGACCTGGACGAGACCACGATCGTGCTGACCACGCACGACCTGGCCGAGGCGGAGAAGCTGGCCGACCGCATCCTCATCCTGGCCGGCGGCCGGATCATCGCCGAGGGGTCGCCCGACCAGCTCGCCCGGCGCGTCGCGGGGGACGCCGAGGTGCGCTGGACCCGTGACGGCGAGCGGTACGTGCACGCCACCCCCGACGCCACCGCGTTCCTGCGCGACCTGCTCCGCGAGCACGGCGACCGGATAGGCGAGCTGGAGGTGCGCCGGGCCAGCCTGGAGGACGCGTACCTGGCGCTGGTGCACGAGGAGGAGACCGGCATCCGGACCGGCCGGGCCGAGCGGGTGTGGCAGCAGGAGGCGGACCGATGAACCCGACCACGAACGCGCTACGGGCCGGGCTGCGGCGCGGCGTGATCGAGCTGCGCGCGACGTTCACAAACGGCCAGGATCTCTGGACCTACTTCTTCCCCACCGTGGTGCTGCTGATCGCGGTGTTCTGGATGCGCGGCTCGACGGTGCCGGGCACCGACTTCTCGCTCGGCGCCCGTACGCTGCCCAGCGCGCTCGGCATGGGCCTGCTCTTCGGCGGCCTGCTCGGGCTGGCCAACCAGCTCGTCATCGACCGGGAGGACGGCACGCTGCTGCGCGCCAAGGCCATCCCGGACGGCATGCTCGGCTACCTGGTCGGCAAGATCGTGCTGGTCTCGGCGGTCGCGCTGATCGGCGTGGTCATCCAGCTCACGCCCGGGCTGTTCTTCCTGGACGGGCTGCGGCTCGGCGACCCGGGCGCCTGGCTCACGCTGGCCTGGGTGGTGCCGCTCGGGCTGGTGGCGACGCTGCCGCTGGGCGCGGTGATCGGCTCGCTGATCGAGAACCCGCGCAACATGGGCCTGGTGGTGATGCCGATCTTCGGCCTGATCGCGCTGTCCGGCATCTTCTATCCGATCAACGGCCTGCCCGGCTGGCTGCAGGGCGTCGCCCAGGTGTTCCCGCTCTACTGGCTAGGCTTGGGCATGCGCTCGGCGCTGCTCCCCGGCGACCTGGCAGCAGTCGAACTCGGCGGCTCCTGGCGGCACCTGGAGACGGTCGGCGTGCTCGGCGCCTGGGCGGTGCTCGGGCTCGTGCTGGCCCCGGTGGTGCTGCGCCGGATGGCCCGCCGGGAGTCCGGCTCGCGGGTCGCGGCCCGGCGGGAGCGGGCCATGCAGCGGGTCGGATGAGAGGGCGTCGATGAGCGAGACCGTGCACAACCGGATCGCGGTGCTGCGCGCCGAACGGGGCATCTCCCGGCGGCAGCTGGCCGACGCGCTCGGTGTGCACTACCAGACCGTCGGTTACCTGGAGCGCGGCGAGTTCCGGCCCAGCCTGCACCTGGCGCTGCGCATCGCCGCGTACTTCGAGGTGCCGGTCGAGGTGGTCTTCTCCATCGAGCCGTTCCCGCGTATCGGCGACCCCGCGGCGGCCCGCTCGGCCTGAGCCGGCGGGGACGGGCGTGGTCGGCCACACGCCCGTCCCCCCGGCCGCCGGAACGTCGGTCCGGCAGGGCAGGATGTACGCCGAGGGGGTGGCGGTCATGGCGGGGCGGATCCGGGACGAGGACATCGCGCTGGTCCGCGAGCGCACCGCCATCGCGGACGTCATCTCCGAGGTGGTGACGCTCAAGTCGGCCGGTGGCGGCAACCTCAAGGGGCTCTGCCCGTTCCACGACGAGAAGAGCCCGTCGTTCAACGTCTCGCCCGCCCGCAACGTGTTCTACTGCTTCGGCTGCGGGGTCGGCGGCGACGCGATCAAGTTCCTGATGGACGCCGAGCACCTCAGCTTCGTCGAGTCCGTCGAGCGGCTGGCCGCCCGCGCCGGCATCCAGTTGCGCTACGTCGAGGACGACAGGTCCGCGCCGCGTCCCCGCCCGCAGCAGGGGCAGCGGCAGCGCCTGGTGGCCGCGCACGCCGCGGCCGTCGACTTCTACCGGGCCCAGCTCACCACCGCCGGCGCGCGCCCGGCCCGCGAGTTCCTCGCCGGGCGCGGCTTCGACCGGTCCGCCGCCGAGCGGTACGGCTGCGGCTTCGCCCCCGACGGGTGGGACCTGCTCACCAAGCACCTGCGCCAGCAGGGCTTCACCCACGACGAGCTGGTCACCGCCGGGCTGTCCCGCCCGGCCCGCTCCGGTTCGCTGATCGACAGGTTCCGCCGCCGCCTGATGTGGCCGATCCGGGACATCACCGGTGACGTGATCGGCTTCGGCGCCCGCAAGCTGTTCGACGACGACGACGGCCCGAAATACCTGAACACCCCCGAGACGCCGATCTACAAGAAGTCGCACGTGCTCTACGGCATCGACCAGGCCAAGCGGGAGATCGCCAAGCAGGGCAAGGTGGTGGTGGTCGAGGGCTACACCGACGTGATGGCCTGTCACCTCGCCGACGTGCCGACGGCGGTGGCGACCTGCGGCACGGCGTTCGGCGGCGACCACATCTCGGTGCTGCGCCGGGTGCTGTTCGACAGCGACGAACGGGCCGGCGAGATCATCTTCACCTTCGACGGCGACGCCGCCGGGCAGAAGGCCGCGTTGCGCGCGTTCGAGGACGACCAGCGCTTCGTCGGGCGTACCTTCATCGCGGTCAGCCCCGACAACATGGACCCGTGCGAGCTGCGCCTGGCAAAGGGCGACCTGGCCGTGCGCGACCTGGTGGCCCGCCGCGAGCCGCTGGTCGACTTCGCGCTCCGGCACGTGATCAGCCGGTTCGACCTGGACACCGTCGACGGCCGGGTCGAGGCCATGCGCCGCGCCGCGCCGCTCGTGGCGAAAATCAAGGACCGGGAGAAGCGCCCGGAGTACGTGCGCAAGCTCGCCGGCGACCTCGGCATGGAGATCGAGCCGGTGCAGCGCGCGGTGCTCAACGCGGCACACGGGCCGCAGGCCGGCGGCGCCGCGCCCGCCGCCCCGGCCCGCCCCGGCCGGGCCACGCCCGCTGTGGACAGTCCGCGTTCCATGGTGGAGCGGGAGGCGCTCAAGCTGGCGTTGCAGGAGCCGGTGCTGGCCGGTCCGATGTTCGACGCGGTCGAGGTGACCGACTACCAGCACCCGGTGCACGTCGCGGTACGCGCCGCCGTGGCGGCGGCCGGCGGCGCGTCCACTGCCACCGGCGGCGCGGTCTGGATCGAACGGGTCCGCGACGCCTGCGACGACCTGGCCGGGCAGGCGCTCATCGGCGAGCTGGCGGTGGAGCCGCTGCGCATCGACGGCGAGCCGGACCCGAGGTACGTCTCGATCACCATGGCCCGGCTCCAGTGGAGTTCGGTCACCGGCCGCATCCGTGACCTCAAGTCGAAGATCCAGCGGGTCAACCCGGTGAGCAACAAGGACGAGTACTTCGCCCTGTTCGGGGAACTGCTGTCGCTGGAACAGCACGCACGGGCACTGCGCGAGCAGGCCGCCGGAGGATTGTGATGGGACTGTTCAACCGCCGGCCGAAACTGCCGTCCGCCGACCGGCCGCCGCTGGCCGCCGACGAGCGGGTGCTCGCCTGGGCCGCCGCCGGGACCGGCGAGGGCGGCAACGACGGCGTGCTGGTCGCCAGCAACCGTGGCCTCTGGCTGCCCGGCCGGGTGGAGCGCCTTGGCTGGCACGACATCCTCAAGGCGGTCTGGTCCGGCCGCGAGCTGACTGTCACCCCGGCCGAGCCGGTGGCCGAGCGCGACGGCTACCTGGTGGTGGCGGACGGCCTGCCCGAGACGTACCTGCTCGTCGACCCGGGTGACCTGCCGCACCAGGTCCGGGACCGGGTCACCGGCTCGGTGGCGTACACCTCGCACCACGAGATGCCCGGCGGCTCCGGGCGGATCGCCGCCCGGCGGGTGCCCGGCGTCGACGGGCTGACCTGGACGGTCCGCTACGACCCGGGGACGCCCACCGACGACGAGGACGTGGCCGCCGAGACCGCCCGGCTGGTCGCGGCGGCGCGGGCCGCCACCACCCCCGCCGACGTCTGAGGTCTACACCTTGAGGACGTCGACCTCGTAGAGCGGGATGGAGGCGTCGCCGGTGATGGCCCAGAGCGCGACGTGGGTGTCCAGCAGCAGGGTCATGCGCCGATCCCGAAGTCGGCGGCGATCTCGGCGTTGGTCTGTGGCGAATCCCAGTCACCCGAGAGGTCCACCTGCCCCGCGAGGGAGCCGATCGCCGTGCGGTCGGTCCGGCGCACCAGCGGTACGACCTTCGCCACGGGGGTGCCCGCCCGGTCGATGATGATCTCTTCGCCGCGTTCCACCCGCTCGATGATGCGCGACAGGTGGGTCTTGGCATCATGCATGTTGTAGTGCACAGCCTCAGCCGACATGGCGCGCCCTCCTCGGTTAGCTAAGCTCTTAGTTTAGGCACGTGGGCGGGCGCCGTTGAGGAAGAGCGCGACGACCCGTGCGGGGCCGGTCTCGTCGGTGAGGTCGGCCGCACGGGCCAGGTGCAGGAACGCGTTCATCAGGAACTCCGGTTCGCCGGTGACCGCGCCCTCGGCGCGGGCGTCGGCGAAGAACCGGGTCACCGGGGCCAGCATCAGGTCGACGTAGAGGCCCGAGACGTGCTCGCTGGTCTCGGCGGAGACGAGCGGCAGCGTGTCGTAGATGCGCTGCTCGAACGTGATCGCGTCGCCGTGCTGACCGGCGGCGACGGTGGCGAGCGCGTGCAGCCGGTGCGGCACGTCGCCGGGGCCGGCCAGCGCCGCCGAGATCCTGCCGCCGACGTCCCGGATGTACCGCTCCGCCACCGCGATGTAGAGGTCCTCCTTGCCGCCCGGGAAGTGGTGGTAGATGGACGGCTTCTGGATGCCGACGCTGCGGCCGACGCCGACCAGGGAGATGCCCTGGTAGCCGGTCGCGGCGAGCTGTTCGGCGAAGGCGTCCATGATCTGGGTGCGGGTGTCGCTCATCGGTTCTTCCTGGCGTGGTGGAGGGCGAGGGCGCAGGCGGCGGTTCCGGCGACGGTGAGGGCGGCGAGCGCCGCGACGCCGATCGGGGCCGCGGCGAGCGGCGTGCCGCCGCCGAGCTGCCGGGCGGTGTCGACGATATAGGTGAGCGGGTTGACCGTGGCGATCACCCGCATCCAGCCGGCGAGTTCGTCGACCGGCGCGAACACGCCGGTGAAGAACGACAGGCCGAACACGACGAGCGTGACCAGGTTGGTGGTGGACGCCGAGCCCGACCGGATGGCGAGCGCTGTGCTCAGCAGCGCGACGCCGAGTCCGAGCGCGAGCATCAGCAGCAGCATTCCGGCGACGCCGGTCCAGCTCGCCGGCCGGTAGCCGATCGCGGCGGCCCCGGCGACGGTCACCACCATCTGGAGTACGACAGCGAGCAGCGCGGCGACGACCGGGCCGACGAGGAACGGCGTCGTGGTCC
Source organism: Micromonospora sp. CMU55-4 (assembly GCF_011602315.1). Taxonomy (NCBI): domain Bacteria; kingdom Bacillati; phylum Actinomycetota; class Actinomycetes; order Micromonosporales; family Micromonosporaceae; genus Micromonospora; species Micromonospora sp. CMU55-4. Next base: position 303,390 of record NZ_JAAOLH010000007.1, on the reverse strand, counting down.
CGTGGGCGAGCCGGAGGCGGTCCAGGTATCCGCTGGTGATGTCGCCCAGCACGAGCGTGCCGGCCGCGCCCGCGCCGGTGGCGACGCCGGTGAGCAGGATCAGCGGCAGCAGGAACGCGATGAAGCTCGTCCCGCCCAGATAGGTGCTGCCCACGGCGTCGAGCTGCCCGGCGTAGACGAGCAGGAAGAACAGGGGCTGGGCGACCGGGGCCACGAGCAGCGCCGGGGTACGGAGCACGGCCCGGGTCGAGCGTCTGATCGCCGCGAGGACGACCGGGGCCGAAGAGCGGCGGGGCGGGGTGAGCGCGAGCGGGAGCACGGTGTCGGGCCTTTCGGGGTGCGGTGGGGGCGCGCCTCAGCGGGCGGCGAGGGCGACGAAGACGTCGTCGAGGGAGGGCTCGGCGAGATGGAGCCGGGTGATGTCGGCGGCGATCGCGCCGGCTTCGTGCAGGGCAGCGGTCAGCGCGCGGGGGTCGTCGGGGACGCTGAGGCGTACCCGGTCCGGGTGGTCGGGGTCGGCGCGGAACCCGGCTTCGGACGCGGCGACGAGCGCGGTCGCGGCGGCGGCGTCGGACAGGTCGAGCGTGAGCGTCCGGGCGCCGACGCGCCCCTTGAGCGACGCCGGTGGGCCCTGGGCGACCACCCGGCCGTCCCGTAGCACGGCGATCTCCGTGGCCAGCACGTCGGCCTCGTGCAGGTCCTGGGTCGAGATGAGCAGCGAGGTGCCGCTGTGGTTGAGGCGGGTCAGCTCGGTCCAGAAGTCGATGCGTGCGAGCGGGTCCAGGCCGGTGGTCGGCTCGTCCAGGATCACCACTGCGGGCTCGGCGACGAGCGCCACCGCCAGGTCCAGCTTGCGGCGGGTGCCGCCGGAGAGCTTGGCCACCCGGGACGAGCGGTGCTCGCCCAGCCCGAACAGGTCGACGAGTTCCCGCGTGCGGCGGGCCCGCTGCCGGCGGCCGAGCCCGAGCGCCACGCCGTGGAAGTCGAGCACCTCCGCCGGGGTGGCGAGGGGGTCCAGCGCGTTGGACTGCGGCGCCAGGCCGATCAGCCGCCGTGCGTCCCGCGCCTGGGTCACGGTGTCGAAGCCGCCGACGCGCACCGAGCCCGAGGTCGGGGTGCGCAGGGTGGCGATGATCTCCAGCAGCGTGGACTTGCCGGCGCCGTTGTGGCCGAGCACGACGAACCGGCTGCCCGGCGCGACGGCGAGGTCGAGCGCGCGCAGGGCGTCGCGTGTCCCGTAGGTCTTGGTCAGGGCGGAGGCGAGGACGAGCGGGGTCATTCCCGCCACCCTACCGACCGGTCGGTAGGGTGGCCAAATCCGGTTGTCGACCTGCCCTGCCGCCGCTAGCGTCGCGGCATGTTCGCCACCGAGCGCGTACGGCTGCGCCCGCCCACCCCCGACGACGCGCCGGACCTGTTCCGCCTGCACAGCGACCCGGAGCTGCATCTGATCACCGACGACGAGCCGTTCCTGCCGCACCACGTCGGGCAGGTCCGGGCCCGGCTGGAGAAGCGCGCCGCCGAGCAGCCGGAAGCCGGCGCTCCGGTGTCACTGCTGGCCGAGACCGTCGCCGACGGCACGTTCCTCGGCACCGGCGTGCTGTGGGGGATCAACACCTTCAACGGGTACGCCCACCTCGGCATCACGCTGCTGCCCGAGGCGCGCGGCCAGGGCTACGGCACCGAGGTGATCCGGCTGCTCTGCCGGTACGGCTTCCGCAACCGCAACCTGCGGCGCTTGGAGATCGAGACGCTGGCCGGCAACACGGCCATGCGGCGTACCGCCGAGCGGTGCGGCTTCGTCCACGAGGGCACCCAGCGCGACCGCGAGTACGACGGCGACGGCTTCGCCGACATGGCGCTCTACGGTCTGCTGCGGCGCGACTGGACGCCGTAGCGGGGCCGCGCCGCGCTCAGCCGCCGTCGCGGTAGAACCGGGCCGCGCCCGGGTGCAGCGGGATCGGGCCGGTCGCGGCCGCGCTGGCCCGGTTGAAGTTCGCCGCCTCCGGATGCACCTGGATCAGATCGCCCTGCCAGGTGAAGAGCACCCGGGTCAGGTCGTACGCGAGTTGCTCCGGCATGTCCGCCGCCACCATGATCACGTTCGCCACCGTGATGGTGGGCGTCGGCTCGGCCGTGCCGTAGACCTCCTTCGGCAGCGTGGCGGTGGTGTAGACGCCGCCGAACCGGGCGCTCAGCGGCTCGATCAGGTCGTTCAGCGGCAGCAGCCGGAACTTCCCGGGCGCGGAGGAGAGCAGGTCCTTCACGCCGGGCGTGGGCAGGCCGCCGGAGAAGAACATGGCGTCCAGCGTGTTCGCCCGCATCCGCTTGACCGTCTCCGGCAACGACAGGTTGAGCCGCTGGATGCCGGCGTTCGGGTCGATGCCGCCGGCGGTGAGCAGACGCCCGGCGATGATGTCGGTCCCGGACTTCGGCGAACCGGTCGAGACGCGCTTGCCGCGCAGGTCGGCGAAGCTGTTGATCTTGCCGTCGCTGCGGACGATCACGTGCGTGTAGTTGCTGTAGACGCGGGCCAGCGCACGTACCGGCTGCGGTTGCTTGTCGAACGCCCCGCGGCCGTCGACCGCGTCCGCCGCCGTGTCGGCCAGGCTGAACGCGATCTCCATGTCGCCGCCGGCCACCCGGGTGATGTTCTCCACCGACGCGCCGGTCGGCTCCGCGCGCGCCTCGTACCCGGGCACGTGCCGGGTGATCAGATCGGCGTACCCGCCGCCGAGCTGGTAGTAGACGCCTGTGGTGTTGCCGGTGGCCAGGAAGATCCGCCCGCCGTGCCACGCCTGCCCAGTGGTGTCCTCGGCGCCGCAACCGGCCACCAGCACCGTCGCCAGCAGCGCCGCCACCAGCCGCGCCGGGCGGCCGCTCACCGGCGGACCGCCGGTTCCAGCGCCTCCGCCACCCGCTGCACCAGCGTCGCCGTCTCGTAACCGATCTGGCCCAGGTCGCAGCCGGGCGCGGCCAGCACGCCGAGCAGCGCCCGTTCCCCGACCGCCATCACCAGCATCACACCGCCGTCCATGTCGACGATCTGCTGGCGTACCCGGCCGGCGGACATCAGCCGGGCCGCGCCCACGGTAAGGCTCGCCAAGCCGCTGATCACCGCCGAGAGCTGGTCGACCTGGTCCGGGGAGAGATCCGGCGAGGACGCCAGCCGCAGCCCGTCCTCGGAGACCGCGAGCGCGTGCGAGACGTCCGGCACCTGCTCGGCGAAGTTCGCCAGCAGCCAGTCGAGCCCGGTGGAAGCGGGTGGATTCATGGTCTTCTCCCGTTGGGTGGTGTGGTGTTCGGGGCACGGCGCGTCGCGCTGGCCACCCCCTCGGCGAGGGCGGACAGCCGGGCGCGTACCACTTCGGGGTCGAGCAGGTCGGTCGCGGGCGGCGGCGCGGTGGCGGCGGGCATCGGTCCCGGCAGATGCCCGCCCACCGGCCGCCGGGGCAGCCCGGCGGCGGTGGTCGACACCGGCGCCGGTGGCACGCTCACCGGCCGGATCCGCGCCGCGCTCGGCGCCAGCAGCGCGCCGCCCGGCGCCCGGACCGTGGCCACGCCGCGCGCCGGCCCGCCGGCCGTCGGGGCGCTGGTGACCAGGTCGCGGGAACCGCCCTGCGGCCGCAGGACGGGCGCGTTCTTGAACCACGGCGCGCCGCGCCCGTGCGGGCGCCGCTCGGCCGGCGGCCGGGACGCCACCGACTCGACCCGGGTCAGCACCGACTCCGGTACGTCCACCTGCGCCACCGTGCCGGTGCCAGGGTTGTGCAACTGCACCCGGATCCCGTGCCGGGCGGCCAGGTGGGCCACCACGTGCAGGCCCATGCTGCCGGCGGCGGCGCTGGACAGGGTGGCCGGCGCGGCGAGCCGTTCGTTGATCTCGGCCAGCCGGCTCTCGCTGATGCCGATGCCCTGGTCGTGCACGCGCAGCACCAGCCCGTCGACGGTGCGCCGGCCGTCCACCAGCACCCGGGCCTCCGGCGGCGAGTAGACGGTGGCGTTCTCCAGCAACTCGGCCAGCAGATGCACCAGGTTGCCGGCCGCAGCGCCGTGCACCGCCGCGGTCGGCACGTCGATCTCCACCCGCGGATAGTCCTCGATCTCGGAGGCCGCCGCCCGTGCCACGTCGTCCAGCAGCAACGCGCCCTCGTGCCCCCGGCCCGGCTCGCCACCGGCGAGGACCAGCAGGTTCTCCCCGTTGCGCCGCAGCCGGGCGGCCAGGTGGTCCAGCGCGAAGAGCCGGGCCAGCGCGTCCGGATCGGTCTCCTCGCGTTCGAAGTCGTCGAGCAGCCGCAACTGCCGGGTGATCAGCGTCCGGATGCGCCGGGCCAGCGCCTCCGCCATCCGGGTCACGTCCAGCCGCAACTCCGCCTGCTGCCCGGCGAGCCGCAGCGCGGCCCGGTTCACCGTGTCGAACGCCTCGGCGACCTGCGCCACCTCGTCCCGACCGCGCCGGATCCCGTCCGTCATCCGGGTCGCCGGACCCTCCGCGGGCGCCCGTTCGCCCGCCGCGATCGCGGTGATCCGCTCCGGCAGCTCCCGGTTCGCCATGGTCAGCGCGGCCACCCGCAGCCGGCGCAACCGGCGGCTGGTCCGTACCGCCAGCAGCACGGCGGTGACGAGCGAGCCGAGCGCGACGGTGCTCGTCGCCCCGGCGGTCAGCACCGCGCGCAGCCGGGCCGCGGCGGCCAGGTCGGCCGCGTCCCGGTCTAGCCCGTCGGACAGGTCCCGGCCGAGCAGGTTGTACCGGCGGATCGCGCCGCTCTGCGCCACGTACCAGGCGTCGCCGTCGGTCTTCAGCGCGTCCGGCGCGCCGTCGGTGTCGAGCATCGCGTCGCGCATCCGCCGGGCCGTGGTCACGTCGGCGCCGTCGACCAGCCGGTACCAGGCAGCGTTCGCCGGGGCGGAGGCGATCCGCAGGAACTCGGCCTGCCGCTGCTCCCGGGCGCCCCGCAGCCGGCCCAGCCGGGCCAGCTCGCCGCGTTCCAGTCCGCCTCTGACGAACACCGCCCGCAGCAGGTCGCGCTCCAGCGCGGACAGGTGCTCCTGGGCGGCCACCGAGGCCACCTCACGGGCCTGGTTGGCCAGGTCGGCGTCCCGGAGTTGACTGGGCAGCGCGTCCGCGACCGCGAGCAGCGACTCCACGAGCGACACGTACGCCGGGTCGCCGCGCTCACCGGCCAGCGCCAGGTCCCGGGTCGGCGCGAGTTGCTCCAAGCGCCCGCGCGCGTCGTCCAGCACCCCCGCCAGGTCCGGGGCGGCCCGGCGCGCGTCACCCTGCGCCGAGCGGTAGCGCTCCACGGCCGTGTCGACCCGGCGGCGCTGCGCGTCCACGAGCGGGCGGCCGGACGTACCGCCGCGCTGGCGCAACGCGGCCGTCTCGCCCAGTTCGCGTTCCAGCTCGTGCACCAGACGTACGGTCGCGGTGGCGGTGCCGGCCAGCACGCGCGCCCGGTCGGCGTCGGCGGACGCGTCCAGCGCGGCGTCGGTCTGCGCCGCCCCCAGCACGACCAGCCCGGCCGTGGCGACCAGGATCGGGGCCAGCAGTTGGACGCGGACCGAGCGCAGGCGTCCGGTGCGGTCCGCGGAGCGGTGGTGCCGGCGTACGCGAGCCGGGTGGGGCAGCGGCACGGTGGTCTCCGGTCGGGTCGGGCGGGCCGGGCCCGGACGCGCGTCCGGACCCGGCCCGTTCAGGTCAGCTCGCGCCGAGGTCGCTCAGTGCCCGCTCCGCGCCGCGGTGCAGCGGCACCGGGTCGGTCTTGCGGGCGTTGCCCAGCTCGATGCCCTTCGCCGCCGGGTTCGCCTGGGCCAGGGCGTCCTTGGACTCGAACACCGTCCGGGTGATCGCGCAGGCCACGTCGGCGTCGAGGTTGTCCCGCACCAGCAGCACGTTCGGCACCACGATGGTGGGCACGTCGGCCGGGGTCCGGTAGATGTCCTTGCCGATGGTGCCCGCCTGGTACGCCGGGTTCAGCTCGGCCATCTTCGGCAGCAGCGGAGTGATGTCGACGAACTTCACCTTGTCGCCGGACGTGGTGAACAGGTCGGTGACGCCGCCGGTCGGTACGCCGCCGGACCAGAAGAAGCCGTCGATGCTGCCGTCCTTCATGCCGTCGACGGTCTTGGTGAGGTCCAGCCGCTGCGCCTGGACGTCCTTCGCCGGGTCCAGGCCGGCGGCGGTGAGCAGCCGGTTGGCGATGACCTCGGTGCCGGACTTCGGTGAGCCGGTGGAGATCTTCTTGCCCTTCATGTCGGCCACCGACGTGATGCCCGCGTCGGCCCGTACGACCACCTGGGTGTAGTTGTCGTAGATCCGGGCCAGCGCCTTGACCGGCTGCGGCGCGGTGAAGCTCCCCTTGCCCTGCACCGCGTTGACAGCGGTGTCGAACAGGGAGAACGCCACGTCGTACTGGCCGGCGACGAGCTGTTCGACGTTCTGCACCGAGGCGCCCGTCTCGGCGGCCGTCCCGGTGAGCTTGCCGTCGGTGGTCTTGCTCAGCTCACCGGCGAGCGCGTTGCCGACCACGTAGTAGACGCCGGTGGCGTTGCCGGTGGCGATACCGACCCGGGTGTCCTTGGTGACCTTGCAGCTGACCTCGCGGTCGGCGTCGTCCTTCGCCGCGCCGTCCTGACGGCCCCCGCAGCCGGCGGCACCGGCGGCGACCAGGACAAGCGCCCCGACACCCGCCACTATCCTCGCGTCGATCCGTCCCACTCTCTCTCCTCCCCAAGATCCACGGATTCTTCGACCGCCGGGCGGCCGGCGTGCCCGGCGGCGCCACGTCGGACGTACACGCCCGCGACCGTGAGCGCGGCGAGCGCCGCGCCGATCGCCATGGGCAGCGGTTCCAGCCAGAGCAGGACCAGCCCGGCGATCGCGCCGAGGATCCGCTCCGGCGCGCCGGCCGGGCCCACGCCCGGCAGCCAGCCGCCGGCCGCGACCGCCAGCACCGCCACGCCGAGCGCGGAGACCAGGCCGGCCGTCACGATCCGCCCGGGCCCGCCGATGCCGAGCAGTCCGAGGCCGGTCGGCGTGATCACGAAGGCCAGCGGGATCAGGTACGCCGGCAGCGCGTACCGCAGGGTCTGCCACATGGTCGGCACCAGGCGGCCGCCGGTGACCGCGGCGGCGGCGACCGCGGCGAGCGCGGTCGGCGGCGAGACCTCGGACAGCACCGCGAAGTAGAAGACGAACATGGCCGCGGCGGGCGCCTCGACACCCAGGTTCAGCAGCGCCGGGCCGATGATCACCCAGCCGATGACGAAGGACGCGGTGACCGGCACGGCGAGGCCCAGCAGGCTGAGCGCGACGGCGGCGAGCACCGCGGTCAGCGCCAGCACCACGGCGGGCTCCGAGCTGACCGCCTGCGCGCCGCTGATCAGCAGCGAGGCGGCCTGCGGCCCGAGCCCGGTCTTCGTGGTGGTGGCGGTGATGATGCCGGCCGCGGCGCACACGGCGCTCACCGCGAGCACCCCGCGTACGCCGTCGCGCAGCGCCGCCACGAGCCGGGCCGGCGTGAGGCGGTGCCGCCGGTCCAGGAAGGACAGCGCCGCCGCGATCACGGTGGCGATGACCACCGCCCGCATCGCCGACGCGCCGAGCGCCAGCACCACGATGATCACGAGGAGCGAGAGGAAGTGGTAGCCGAAACGGGCCAGCAGCCGCCAGGCCGAGCCGCTGTCGATGACCACCGGACGGACCCCGGAACGTCGTGCGTCGATCTCGACCGAGAACAGGATGCCCAGGTAGTAGAGGATCGTGGGCACCGTGGCCCAGCCGAGCACCTGCAGGTAGGACACGCCCAGGTACTCGGCGATGATGAACGCCGCCGCGCCGAGCGTGGGCGGAGACAGGATCGCCCCGACACCGGCGGCGGCCAGCATGCCGCCCGCGCGCTCGGCCGGGTAGCCGGCGCGGCGCAGGATCGGCCAGGTCACCGCGCCGATGCTGACGGTGGTGGCGGCGCCGGAGCCGGAGACCGTGCCGAGCAGGAAACCCGAGGCGACGGCGGTGCGCCCGGCGGCGGTACGGGAGCGGCGGAACGCGGCGGCGGACAGCTCCACGAAGAACCGGCCCGCGCCGGACAGGTCGAGCACCGCGCCGTAGATGGTGAACAGCACGATGTAGGAGGCGGCGACGTCCAGCGGCGTGCCGTAGAAGCCGCTGTCGGAGTTGTAGAACGCGTCGACCAGCTGCGCGAAGTCGAGCCCCGCGTGCGCCACCGGCCAGGACTGCGGCAGCAGCCCGCCGTAGTAGCCGTACCCGAGGAACAGCACGCAGACCGCCGGCAGGATCCACCCGGTGGTACGCCGGCACGCCTCCAGCAGCAGGAGCAGCAGCCCGGTGCCGAACGCCACGTCCAGCGGATCCAGCAGGCCCTGCCGGTCCAGGAAGGCGTCGTACCCGCCGCCGCCCGCACCGACGGCGACCGGCAGCACCGGGTAGAGGCAGACCACGAGCGCCGCGAGCGCCAGCAGCCAGTCCACGGGCGTGGGTCCGCGCCGGTCGTCCACGTCGACCGCGTCGGCCTTGGTGCGTCGCAGCCGCACCCCCGAGGGGTACGCGAGGAACACCATCGGCAGGACGCCGGCGAGGAAGAAGATGAGGTAGTACTTGCTGCCCTGGGCCAGCGGGAAGAACACCTGCCAGAGCGTCAGCAGCCCGACCGCGACGGTGACGCCGGTGAACAGGAAGCCGACTCCGCCGGCGAGGACCCGTCCCGGCTTCTCCTCCTCGAACCGGGCGGCCAGTTCCCGGGCGTCCTGCTGGGCCTGATCCGGGGCGTCCTGCGTCTCGGCCGGAGTGTGGTCCTCGGTGTGGTGCGGCACGGCCCGGCTGTGGTGGTGCGTCTCGCCCGGCCCGTCGTCGGACCACTCCGGACCGGCGACGACGCCCTCGTCCGGCGGGAGCGGCACCAACTCGGCGTCCACATCGGACCCCGGTCGTCCGCCGGACGGCGGCCGGGGTTTCGGGGGAGTGGCGTCGGAGGGGCGAACGGGCGGCACGAGGGGGCACGATACGCGAATTGCGCGCGCGTTGGGAACATTGCTTAACGTGATTGCAATGAGTGACGGTAATTGGGGTGACGCGCTCCGGCGGACGCTTCTTGAATCTCTTTCGTAATTGCGCGATCAAGGACTTCGGCAATGCCTTCCGGTGGTCGACCGGGCGCCTTTCCAACGATGAATGGCGAGTCACGGGAGCCGGTGGCGGTTACGGATAGTGCAGCGCGACCGACTGCTGTCGCAGGCCCTGTCGGCCCTCGGCGGTGCCGGCGCCGACCGACGTCGGCAGTACGTGCTCCGGTGCCCGGAAGGCCCATGATCGAATTCATTCCGCCGAGGTCGCGGGCTCCTTCGTCATGACGACGCCGCCACTGCGGCACGGTGGCTGTGCCGGGTGCCGCCGCCGATTCCACCGCGCGCCCGCCGCCGGCGGATCGGACGGGTGGAACGCCATGGGTGTCTCCGCCCCCGTTTGGCACCCATGACGTTCCACTCGTCGTGACGGTTGTCGAGATCTTGGGCGAGTTGTTGTCCGCTCCGGGCGGCGGGCGCCGAGATCTCCGGTCGAGTGCGTCGCGCTGTCGTGACGGGGTGCGGCGCCGGCGGGCTTTGCTCTGCAGCCACCCGCGCGGCAGCCACGCTGCGTAACCGTGTGCGCCGATGGATGCAGAGCGAGGCGCCGGGAAACGCGGACGGCCGCGATGGGCGTGAGTGGCCGCCTCGGGGGCAGGGGCGTCGGGCGGGTCTGCCGTTTTCGCGGGTGGTGGTTATGGCCGCCGTCGTCAGGGCATGTCGTCTGACGACGCGACGACGAGGAGGTGCCATGGCCGCCGACGAGGCTCCCGCCCGTGACGGGCGCGACCGCACGGAGCCGGTGGGCCCGGACGACGGTCCGGACAGCCCGACCGACCTGACTGCGACGGGCTGGATGGCGACGCTCAAGCGGACCGTCCGGGAGTTCCAGGACGACAGCCTGACCGACTGGGCCGCCGCGCTCACCTACTACGGCGTGCTCTCCATCTTCCCCGGCGTGCTGGTGCTGATCTCGCTGCTCGGCCTGCTCGGTGACCGGGCCACGGAGGGGGTCCGGGACACCGTCGGCCAGGCGGTGCCGGAGGAGAACATCCGCAAGATCATCGAGAGCGCGATCGACCAGGCCGGCCAGTCCGGCGGGCTGGCCAGCATCGCGGCCGTCATCGGTCTGGTCGCGGCCTTCTGGTCCGCCTCCGGCTACATCGCCGCGTTCATGCGCGCCTCGAACAGCATCTACGACGTGCCGGAGGGGCGGCCGATCTGGAAGACGCTGCCGGTACGCCTCGGCGTGACCGCGGTGATCGGCGTGATGCTGCTGATCAGCGCTGTGATCGTGGTGTTCACCGGCGGCCTGGCCGAGCAGGCCGGAAACGCGATCGGGCTCGGCTCGACCGCCGTCACGGTGTGGAACATCGCCAAGTGGCCGGTGTTGCTGGTGCTGGTGAGCCTGATGTTCGCGATCCTCTACTGGGCTTCGCCGAACGCCCGGCACGGCGGCTTCCGCTGGGTCAGCCCCGGCGGCGTGCTCGCGGTGGTGCTCTGGCTCGTGGTGTCCGGCCTCTTCGCGCTCTACGTCAGCAACTTCGGCTCGTACAACAAGACGTACGGCGCGGTGGCCGGCGTGATCATCTTCCTGGTCTGGCTCTGGCTGAGCAACGTGGCCATCCTGCTCGGCGCGGAGTTCGACGCCGAGCTGGAGCGCAGCCGGGCCATCGCGGCCGGGCACCCGGCCGACGAGGAGCCCTACGTGGAGCTGCGCGACGACCGCAAGCTGCGCAAGAAGGGCAACGCCTCCTCCCACCACTGACCGCTGACCGCACCTCGCCGCCCCGCCCGGACGCGCCCGGGCGGGGCGGCGCGTTTTTCTGGCCCGGCACCTCTTTTGTTCGTATGGACAAAAGTTTGCATCAGGCGTGCCGAAGCTATGGACATGCGACCCGGAAGGCTCCTACTGTGTCGGACACAACACACATCGCCATGGTCGATGTGACGGACTTCCGATGCGGAGGTGACTGCCGGTGCGGACGGTCGACCCCCTGCACGTACGGCTCCTGCGGCTGCTCCGGGACGAGGGCGCGGTGTCCCGCGCCGAACTCGGCGACCGCCTCCAGATGCCCCGCCCGCGCCTGCTCGCCGAGCTGGAACGGCTCGTCTCCCTCGGGTACGTGGCCGAGGCCGGGCTGGCCGCCTCCCGGGGCGGGCGGCGCTCCACCCTGGTCGAGCTGAGCCCGCACCTGCGGTTCGCCGCCGTCGACCTGGGCGCCAGCTCGATCGACGTGGAGGTGGTCAACGGCCGGCTGGAGCCGGTGGCCGCCTACACCGAGACCGCCGACATCCGCTCCGGCCCGAAGGTGACGCTCCAGCGCGTCAACGAGCTGCTGCACAAGGCCAAGGTGGACGGCGCGTACGAGCGGCTCGACGCGGTCGGCATCGGCGTACCGGGGCCGGTGAGCTTCCGCGACGGCGTGCCGGTCTCCCCGCCGATCATGCCGGGGTGGGACCGGTTCCCGGTCCGCGAACTGCTGACCCGGGAGCACGGCTGCCCGGCGGTGGTGGACAACGACGTCAACATCATGGCGATCGGGGAGCGGCACGGCGGCGTGGCCCACTCGGTCGACGACTTCCTGTTCATCAAGATCGGCACCGGCATCGGCTGTGGCATCTACCTGCACGGCGAGGTCTACCGGGGCACCGACGGCTGTGCCGGGGACATCGGCCACATCCAGGTCGACCCGAACGGCCCGATGTGTTCCTGCGGCAACGTCGGCTGTCTGGAGGCGGTGTTCAGCGGCGCCGCGCTGGCCCGCGAGGCGACTGTCGCGGCCCGCACCGAGGTCTCCCCGGCGCTGGCCGAGCGGTTCGCCGCCCGGGGTGTGGTGACCGCGCTGGACGTGGCGCAGGGGGCGATCGAGGGGGACGTCTCCTGCATCCAGCTCATCCGGGACGGCGGCCGGCGGGTCGGCAGCGTGCTGGCCGGGCTGGTCAGCTTCACCAACCCGTCGATGATCGTGATCGGCGGCGGACTGGCCCAGCTCGGCCACATCCTGCTCGCCGAGATCCGCAGCGTGGTCTACCGCCGTTCGCTGCCGCTGGCCACCGGCAACCTGCCGGTCGTCCTGTCCGAACTGGGCCCGCGCGCCGGCGTCGCCGGCGCGGCCGTGCTGGCGAGCGACCTCGCGTTCGGAGAAGCAGCATGAGCGACACCGGGAAACCACTGGTCGAGGCGCCCGCGGACGCCGTCGCGGGCGAGGTGGTCCTGCGCCTCACCGACGTCGTCAAGACGTTCCCGGGGGTACGCGCGCTCGACGGCGTGCAACTGGAGGTACGCGCCGGCGAGGTGCACTGCCTGCTGGGGCAGAACGGCGCCGGCAAGTCCACGCTGATCAAGGTGCTGGCCGGGGTGCATCGGCCGGACTCCGGCGAGGTCGTGTGGCGGGGCGAGCCGGCGTCGTTCGCCAACCCGCAGGCCGCCATGCGCGCCGGCATCGCCACGATCTACCAGGAACTCGATCTGGTCGACGACCTGTCGGTGGCGGAGAACGCGTTCCTCGGCCACGAGCCGCGCCGGTTCGGCTTCGTCCGGCGGGGGCACATGGCCCGGCGTACCCGGCAGATCCTGGCCCGGCTCGGCCACCCGGAGATCCCTCCGGGGCGGCTGGTGCGGCACCTGCCCGCCGCCGGCAAGCAGATCGTCAGCATGGCGCGGGCGCTCTCCCACGAGGCCCGGCTGATCATCATGGACGAGCCGAGCGCGGTGCTGGCCCACGACGAGGTGGCGAACCTGTTCCGGATCATCCGGGAACTCACCGCGCAGGGCATCGCTGTCATCTACATCTCGCACCGGCTGGAGGAGATCCGCGAGATCGGCGACCGGGTCACCGTACTCAAGGACGGCCGGACCACGGCGGCGAGCCTGCCGGCCCGCGAGACGCCGACCCGCGACCTGGTCGCCCGGATGACGGGCCGGACCATCGAGTACGTCTTCCCGCAGCGCCCGGCCGACCACGGGGGTGGCGCGGAGCTGCTGCGGGTGGACGGGCTGACCCGGCCCGGCGAGTTCGCCGACGTCTCGCTCCGGGTCCGGGCGGGAGAGATCGTCGGCATCGCCGGGCTGGTCGGCTCGGGCCGGTCGGAGCTGCTGGAGACCATCTTCGGCGCGCGCCGGGCGCACGCCGGGACGGTCCGGGTGAACGGCCGGGCGCTGCGTCCCGGCAGTGTGGGCGCGGCGGTGCGGGCCGGGATGGGCATGGCGCCGGAGGAGCGCAAGAGCCAGGCGCTGCTGCTCGGTGAACCGATCTACCGCAACGTCACGCTCGCCACGTTCGGCAGGTACGCCCGCCTCGGGTTCACCGACGCCGGGCGGGAACGCGCCGAGGCGGACCGGATCGCCGAGTCGCTGGAGCTGCGGCCCCGCGACGTACGGCGGCCGGTGCGCACGCTGTCCGGCGGCAACCAGCAGAAGGTGGTGGTCGGCCGGTGGCTGCTCGGTGACACCCGGCTGCTGCTGCTCGACGAGCCGACCCGGGGCGTGGACGTGGGCGCCCGCGCCGAGCTGTACCAGGTGATCCGCGATCTGGCCGCCCGGGGCGTCGGGGTGCTGCTGGTCTCCAGCGAGGTGCCCGAGGTGCTGGGCCTGGCCGACCGGGTGCTGGTGATGCGGGAGGGCCGGGTGGTCCGCGAGGCGCCGGCCGGCGAACTGGACGAGAACACCGTGCTCGACCTCGTCATGGCGGGGTCCCTCATGGAAGGCGCACCGGCATGAGCGATGTAACCGAATCCGCCCTGCCCGCGCAGTCGCCGCCGGTGGAGCGGGCGGAGACCGCCAAGGTCGACGCGCCGGCGAAGCTCTCCTGGTGGCGCGGCGACGGCGGGGAGGGCGTCAAGCGCAACCTCGGCCTGCTCGCCACGCTCGTCGTGCTGGTGGTCATCGGCATCCTGACCCGCCCCGACCTCTACGGCGACCCGAACTGGGTGTGGGGCAACACGCTCACCATTCTCAAGCTCGCCTCGGTGGTCGGCGTGGTCACCGTCGGCATGACCTTCGTGATCATCGGCGGCGGCATCGACCTGTCGGTCGGCGCGATCGTCGCGCTGGCCGGGGTCTGGTGCACCACTGTCGCCACGCAGAGCTACGGCGCGGGCGGCATGATCTTCACCGCGCTGACCGTCGGGCTCGCCGTCGGCGTAGTGAACGGGCTGCTCGTGTCGTACGGGCGGCTGGTGCCGTTCATCGCCACGCTGGCGATGCTCGTCGCCGCCCGGGGGCTGGCGGCGGAGATCTCCGACAAGCAGACCCAGGTGTCGGGCAACACGTTCATCAACGGCATCGCCAGCACGAACGTGCTCGGCATCCCGCTGCTGGTCTACATCCTGGTGGCGGTGGTGGCGGCCGGCTGGGTGCTGTTGAACCGGACCACGTTCGGCCGCCGTACGGTGGCGGTCGGCGGCAACCCGGAGGCGGCCCGGCTCGCCGGCATCAACGTGCGCCGGCACACGGTGCTCCTCTACGCGCTGTCCGGCCTGTGCTGCGGCATCGCCGCGGTCATGCTGACCGCGCAGGCCACCTCCGCACAGGCGGCGATGGCCAACCTCTACGAGCTGGACGCGATCGCCGCCGCGATCATCGGCGGCACGCTGCTCAGCGGCGGGCGGGGCACGATCATCGGCTCCCTGCTCGGGGTGATCATCTTCTCCACGATCACCAACCTGTTCGCCATCAACAACCTCTCCGCCGAGGCCCAGAACATGGTCAAGGGCGGCATCATCGTCGCCGCCGTCCTGGTCCAGCAGGTGCAGTTCGGCAGCCTCACCCAGTTCCTCGCCCGCAACCGGGCCACCACCACCTGACCCCACCCGCGCACACCAGGCTGCAGTCGTACCGACTGCGGTCCGGCCCGCCACACCCGAAACCACCCCACCACCTCATCCCAGGAGGCGTCATGAGAACACCGCGCCATGACCTGTCCCGCCGCCGGCTGCTCTTCGGCGGGGCCGCGGTCTCCGCCGGGGTGCTGCTCGCCGGTTGCACCAGCAACGAGCAGAGCCCGACCGAGGCACAGACCAAGGCGGCCGGTTCCGGCGCCAACACCGAGCCGGGCAAGAAGGTGACCATCGGCTTCTCCGCCCCGGCCGCCGACCACGGCTGGATCGCCGCCATCACGAACAACGCCAAGGCGCAGGCCGGGGCGTACCAGGACGTGGAGCTGAAGTCGGTCGAGGCCGGCGCGGACGCGGCGGCCCAGCGGGCGGCGCTGTCCACGCTGATCTCGCAGAAGCCCGACGTGATCGTGCTGCTGCCGCACGACGGCAAGGAACTCAACGCGTTCGGCCTGGAGGCGATGAAGGCCGGCATCCCGGTGGTGAACCTGGACCGGGCCTTCCCGGACGCGCGCGCCTACCGGTGCCAGATCAAGGGCGACAACTACGGCATGGGGGTGGCCGCCGCCACGTACATCGCCGAGCAGCTCAAGACCAAGGGCGTGAGCAACCCGGTGATCGGCGAGATCCCCGGCATCGAGTCGCTGGAGCTGACCCAGGAACGGTCCAAGGGGTTCGCCGACACGCTCGCCTCGTACGGGTTCAAGGTCGCCAACCGGCGCCCGGCGGAGTTCACAGTCGACTCCGGGCAGCAGGCCGCCACCGGCCTGTTCCAGGCGCTGCCGAAGATCGACGCGGTCTGGAACCACGACGACGACCAGGGCATCGGCGTGCTCGCGGCGGTCAACCAGGCCAACCGCAAGGAATTCATCATGGTCGGCGGCGCCGGCTCCAAGAAGGCCATGGAGGACATCGCCGCCGACAACACGGTCCTCAAGGCCACAGTCACCTACAGCCCGTCGATGGCCTCCTCGGCCATCTCCCTGGCCCGCCTGATCGGCCAGGGCAAGGGCATGTCCGACCTGGTCGAACTCCAGGTACCGAAGGAGATCGTGCTCGCCTCCGAGACGATCACCAAGGAGAACGCGAGCGACTACCTGAAGCTCGGGTTCTGACACACGGGGGGAGACCCACCTTGTCCAGTCACGACAGCATCCTGCGGGTCGGCATGGTCGGCTACGCGTTCATGGGCGCCGCGCACTCCCAGGCGTGGCGCACCGTGAACCGGGTGTTCGATCTGCCGTCCCGGGTACGGATGGCGCTCGTCTGCGGCCGGGACGAGCCGAAGGTGGCCGAGGCCGCCGACCGGCTCGGCTGGGACGGCTACACCACCGACTGGCGGCGGCTCGTCGAGTCCGACGAGATCGACGTGGTCGACATCTGCACGCCGGGGGACAGCCACCGCGAGATCGCGCTCGCCGCGCTCGCCGCGGGCAAGCACGTGCTGTGCGAGAAGCCGCTGGCGAACAGCGTCGCCGAGGCCCGCGAGATGACCGGGGCCGCGGCCCGGGCCCGCGAGTCCGGGGTACGCGCGATGTGCGGCTTCAACTACCGGCGGGTGCCCGCTGTCGCCCTGATGCGGCAGCTGGTGGCCGACGGGCGGATCGGCGAGATCCGGCACGTCCGGGCGGTCTACCTCCAGGACTGGATCGTCGACCCGCAGTTCCCGCTGGTGTGGCGGTTGCAGAAGGACAGGGCGGGCTCCGGCGCGCTCGGCGACATCGGCGCGCACATCATCGACCTGACCCAGTACGTCACAGGTCAGCTCATCAGCGGGGTCAGCGCGCTCACCGAGACGTTCGTCCGCCAGCGGCCACTGGTCGCCGGGTCGAGCGGCCTGGCCGCGCAGGCCGACGGCAACGGCAGCGCCATGGGTCAGGTGACGGTGGACGACGCGGCGGTGTTCGTGGCCCGGCTCGACGGGGGAGCGCTCGCCACGTACGAGGCGACCCGGTTCGCCACCGGCCGCAAGAACGCCCTGCGCGTCGAGATCAACGGCTCGCGTGGCAGCGTCGTGTTCGACCTGGAACGCCTCAACGAGCTGGAGTTCCTGGACGCCACCCGGCCCGCCGCCGAGCAGGGCTTCAGCCGGATCCTGGTGACCGAGCCGGACCACCCGTACCTGGGTGCGTGGTGGCCGCCCGGCCACATCATCGGCTACGAGCACTCCTTCACCCACCAGGCGCGCGACTTCGTCGAGGCGGTCGCCACCGGCGCCGACCCGGCCCCGTCGTTCGCCGACGCGCTGCAGGTCCAGCTCGTGCTCGACGCGGTGACCCGCTCGGCCGAGCGGGCCGCCTGGACGGAGGTGGAGCCAGCGCTGGCCGAAGCTTCCGCCTGATCCGAGGCGGGCCAGGCCCGCCCGACACTCACCGGCGCCGGCCGGCGAGGGCCCGCCGCGGTTGCGCCCCGCGGCGGGGACGAGGCCGGCTCCGGGGAGCGTGCCGCCGGTGTCCGCCGGCACGACCAGCACGGCCCTCCGGTGCGGCCGGACCGGGATTCCCCGGCCGCACCGGCGGACCGGCCTTACCTGGGGAGGTAGCGCGAATGCGTACGGGTGTGTGGCTGGTGGGTGCGCGCGGCTCGGTCGCCACCACCGCCGTGGTCGGCGGGCTGGCCCTGCGGGCCGGGCTCACCGCGCCGACCGGATGCGTGACCGAGCTGCCCGGCCTGCGCGGGCCCGCCCTGCCGGGCTTCGCCGATCTCGTCTTCGGCGGCCACGACGTGGTCGCCACCCCGCTGACCAAACGCGCCGAGGCGCTCGCCGCCGCCGGGGTGCTGCCCGCCCGGCTGGCCGATGCCGTCGCGCCGGACCTGGCCGCCGTCGAGGCGGCGCTGCGACCCGCGCCGGCCGAGGGCGACCAGGGCGAGCGGATCGCCGCCGTGGTGCGCGACCTGACCGGGTTCCGCACCCGGCACGGGCTGGACCGGGTGGTGGTGGTGAACGTCGCCGCCACCGAGCCGGCGCCCGCACCGCACCCGGCCCACCACGACCTGGCCACGCTGCGCGACGCGCTGACCGGCCCGGCCGGCGTGCTGCCGCCCAGCTCTGCCTACGCGTACGCGGCGTTCACCGCCGGCTGCCCGTACGTGGACTTCACCCCGTCGACCGGCGCCCGCCTGCCGGCCCTGGCCGCGCTCGCCGCCGAACGCGGGCTGCCGTACGCCGGGCACGACGGCAAGACCGGCGAGACGCTGCTCAAGTCGGTGCTCGCGCCGATGTTCGCGATGCGGCACCTGGCCGTGCGCTCCTGGTCCGGCACGAACCTGCTCGGCGGCGGCGACGGCGCCACGCTCGCCGACCCGGCCGCCAACGCCGCCAAGGTCGGCAGCAAGCAGCGGGTGCTCGCCGAGACGCTCGGCTACCTGCCCCAGGGCCACACCCGGATCGAGTACGTCGAGGAACTGGGCGACTTCAAGACCGCCTGGGACCTGATCACGTTCGCCGGTTTCCTCGGCACCGGCATGCGGATGGAGTTCACCTGGCACGGCTGCGACTCGGCGCTCGCCGCGCCGCTCGTGCTGGACCTGGCCCGGCTCACCGCCGCCGCGCACGCCGCCGGCCGCCACGGCCCGCTGACCGAACTGGCGTTCTTCTTCAAGGACCCGCTCGGCGCGACCGGCCACGCGCTCGGCGAGCAGTGGACGGTGCTGCGGGACTTCGCCGCCGGCCTGCACGCCCGGGTGACGCCGTGACCCGCCTGGCCGACCTGGCCGAGCTGGTCCGGGCGCCGGCCGCGCTGTCCGTACCCGGGGATGTGCTGTCCGGCGCCGCCGCGGCCGGGGCGCTGGACCGCCGTACGCCCGCCCTGGCCGGCGCGTCGGTGCTGCTCTACTGGGCCGGGATGGCCGCCAACGACTGGGCGGACCGGCGGCTGGACGCGGTCGAACGGCCGGAACGGCCGATCCCGTCCGGCCGGGTGCGCCCGTCCGTGGCGCTCGGCGTCGCGTCCGGCCTCACCGCCGCCGGACTCGCGGTCGCCACCGCCGCCGGGGGCCGCCGGGCGGCGGCGGTCGCGCTGCCACTCGCGGCCACCATCTGGGGGTACGACCTGCGCGCGAAGAACACCGCCGCCGGCCCGGCGGTGATGGCCGCGTGCCGTGGGCTGGATGTGCTGCTCGGCGCGTCCGGCGGCCGGGTGGTCCGGGCGCTGCCCGCAGCGCTCACCGTCGCCGCGCACACCTGGACGGTGACCGCGCTGTCCCGCCGCGAGGTGACCGGCGCGGACCGGCGTCTGCCGGGCCTCACGCTGGCCGGTACCGCGCTGATCGCGTTCACCACCCCGGCCCGGCCCACCGTGTTAAGCGGGGCCCCCTCCTCTACCGGATGCGTTAAGAGGGGGCCCTTCCTTCGGCTCGGGGAGCTGGTGCCGGCGGTGCTCGCGGCCGGGTACGCCGTCCGGTACGGCCGGGCGCAGGCCCGGGTGCTCGCCGATCCGTCACCGGCCCGGGTGCGCGCCGCCGTCGGGGCCGGGATCACCGGGCTGCCCGCCTTGCAGGGCGCGCTCACCGCCCGCGCCGGGGCCCGGCTGCTCGGCCTCGCCGTGGCCGGCGCCGCCCCGCTCGGCCGCCGCCTGGCCCGACTGATCTCGCCGACATGACCGCCGCCGACCCGCTCTCCGGCCCCGGCGCGCTGCGTTTCGGGTACGGCACCAACGGCTTCGCCAACCACCGCCTCGGCGACGCGCTGGCGGTCCTCGCCGACCTCGGCTACCAGGGTGTCGCGCTCACCCTCGACCACGACCACCTGGACCCGTTCGCCCCCGGGCTGATCCGCCGGGTGGCCGCCGTGCGACGCCGGCTGGACGCGCTCGGGCTGTCGGTGGTGGTCGAGACCGGCGCCCGCTACCTGCTCGACCCCTGGCACAAGCACGCGCCGACGCTGCTGCACGACGACCCGGCCCGGCGGGTGGAGTTCCTGCGCCGGGCCGTGCGGATCGGTGCCGAGCTGGGCGCGGAGGCGGTCTCCTTCTGGGCCGGCGTACGCCCGCCCGGCGTACCGCCCGACGTCGCCGCCGACCGCCTCGTAGCGGGCTGCGCGGTGGTCTGCGCCGAGGCGGCGGAGGCGGGCGTGCCGCTGGGCTTCGAACCGGAGCCGGGCATGTTCGTCGAGGACGTCGCCGGGTGGCGGCGGCTGCGCGAGGCGCTCGGCGCGCCGCCCGGCTTCGGCATCACGCTCGACATCGGGCACTGCCGGTGCCTGGAGCCGCTGCCGGTGCCGCGGTGCGTGTCCGAGGTCGCCGCGCACCTGGTCAACGTGCAGATCGACGACATGCGCCGAGGCGTGCACGAGCACCTGGAGTTCGGCGCCGGCGAGATCGACTTCCCGCCGGTGCTGCGTGCCCTGGCCGACGCCGGCTACCGCGGGCTGGTGGCGGTGGAGCTGCCCCGGCACTCGCACGCGGCACCGGCCGTCGCCGCCCGCTCACTGGACTTCCTGCGCGCCGCCGCCTCGCGCGGCGAGGGGCGGTGACCCACCACCTTCCACCCGGCAGAGGGGAGACGGCATGACACCCGACCGACTGCGCGCCGCGCTTCGGGGCGTACCCGATCCGCAGTGGCTGGACGCGGCGCTGCGCCGCGTCGCGACCGAACCCACGGCGATCGAACGGTTCTTCGCCACCGCCGCCCGGCGGTGCGGTCGCGGGCCGCTGCCCGACCCGCCCGGCTGGACGGCCGACGAGGCGGCCCGCGCGCTGCTGCTGACCACGCTGCCGAACGGCCACGCCGCCGCGGCCGAGACGCTCTACCGGCAGGGCGACGCCGCCGAGAAACGCGCCGTGCTGCGCGCGCTGCCGCTGCTGCCCATCGGCGCGGAGTGCGTGCCGCTGCTGCACGACGCGATCCGCACAAACGACACCCGGCTGGTCGCCGCCGCGCTCGGCCCGTACGCCCGGCACCTGGAGCAGCCGGCCTGGCGGCAGGCGGTGCTCAAGTGCGTGTTCACCGGTGTGCCCCTGGCGGTGGTCGACGACCTGCCGGAGCGGGCCGACGGCGAGCTGGCCCGGATGCTCGCCGCGTACGCCGCCGAGCGGCACGCCGCCGGCCGGACCATGCCCGACGACGCGGCCGACCTGCTGCGCCGGCTGACCATCCCCACCCCGGAGGCGTGACATGCGCATCTTCGACCCGCACATCCACATGACGTCCCGCACCACCGACGACTACGAGCGGATGGCCGCCGCCGGGGTCCGCGCGCTGGTCGAGCCGGCGTTCTGGCTGGGCCAGCCGCGCACCAGCGTGGACAGCTTCGTGGACTACTTCGACTCGCTGATCGGCTGGGAGCCGTTCCGGGCCGGGCAGTTCGGCATCCGGCACCACGCCACAGTGGCGCTGAACCCGAAGGAGGCGAACGACCCGCGCTGCCGCCCGGTGCTCGACCTGCTGCCCCGCTACCTGGACAAGGACGGCGTGGTGGCCGTCGGCGAGATCGGCTACGACGCGATGACGCCGGCCGAGGACGCCGCGCTGGCCGGGCAGCTCGCCCTGGCCGTCGCGTACGACCTGCCCGCGCTGGTGCACACGCCGCACCGGGACAAGGCACGCGGCGTACGGCGCACGCTCGACGTGGTCGCCGAGTCGGACATCGCGCCGGAACGGGTGCTCGTCGACCACCTCAACGAGGTGACTGTGGGGCTGGTCCGGGACACCGGCTGCTGGCTGGGCTTCTCCATCTACCCGGAGACGAAGATGTCGCCGCCGCGCATGGTCGAGCTGCTGAAGCGGTACGGGACCGAGCGGATGCTGGTCAACTCGGCCGCCGACTGGGGGCGGTCGGACCCGCTGCTGACCCGGGCCACCGGGGAGGCGATGCAGCTGGCCGGGTTCAGCGCCGACGACGTGGACCGGGTGCTGTGGCGCAACCCGGTCGAGTTCTACGGCCAGTCCGGCCGGCTCGACCTGACCGCCCTGGAGGCGAACGACCCCACCTTCGCCGGCAACTCGATCCTGCGCGGAGGCGAGTGATGCGGTTGCGCCACGCCGACGGCACGACCGTCCATCTCGGCTACTGCACGAACGTCCACCCGGCCGAGGACCTGCCCGGCATCGTCGCCCAGCTCGACACGTACGCGGTAGCGGTGCGCCGGGCGCTCGGCGCCGACCTGCTCGGGCTCGGGCTCTGGCTGGCCGCGCCGGTGGCCGCCGCGCTCGCCGCCGACCCGGCGGCCCGCCGCCGGCTGCGTCACGAGCTGACCGTGCGGGGCCTGGAGGTGGTCACGCTCAACGGCTTCCCGTACGCCGCGTTCCAGGCCCCGGTGGTCAAGGGCGCGGTGTACCACCCGGACTGGACCACGCCGCAGCGCTCGGCGTACACGCTGGACCTGGCCCGGGTGCTGGCCGACCTGCTGCCCGACGACGCGGTCCACGGGTCGGTCTCGACGCTGCCGCTGGCCTGGCGTACGCCGTGGGACACCGCGCGCGCCGCGACCGCCCGGCGCCGGCTCGACGCGCTGGCCGACGGGCTGGCGGCGGTGCAGCGGGAGACCGGCCGGGTGATCCGGGTCGGCTTCGAGCCGGAACCCGGCTGCCTGGTGGAGTCGACGGGACAAGCACGCGAGGTATTCTCAGCCATGGATACCGACCGGCTCGGGATCTGCCTGGACCTCGCACACCTGGCGTGCGCCTGGGAGCAGCCGGCGGATGCCCTGGCCGGGCTGCGTGCCGCCGGTCTCCCCGTGGTGAAGGTCCAGGTGTCCGCCGCCGTCGAGGCGCCCGATCCGGCCGGGGCGGGCGCGGCGTTGCGCCGCTTCGTCGAGCCGAGGTTCCTGCACCAGACCCGCGCGGCCGGTTGCGCCGGCGCCGCCGATCCGGCCGATCCGGCGTACGCGGCCGACGACCTCGACGCCGCGCTCGACGCGGGGCTGCCCGGTGCCTGGCGGGTGCACTACCACGTGCCGCTGCACGCCCCGCCCGAACCGCCGCTGCGCTCCACGGTGCCGGTGCTGCGGGAGGCGCTCGCCGCGCTGTTCGCCGGTCCGGCCGCCGGCTGCGACCACCTCGACGTCGAGACGTACACCTGGGGGGTGCTGCCGGAGGCGCGGCGGCCGCGCGGCGACGCGGAGCTGGCCGCCGGCATCGCCGCCGAGCTGGCCTTCGCCCGCGACGAGCTGACCGCGCTCGGGCTGGCGCCGACGGCGGTGATGTCCTCGTGAGCGCGAGGAGTGAGCCGGTCCTGCGAGCCCCGCAGTCGCGAACGAAGGCCGGCACCGCATGAGCCGGCGGCTGGTGGTGCTCGACGTGGTCGGGCTGACCCCGCGGCTGCTGGCGCACATGCCCCGGCTGCGCGCGGTGGCCGACGCCGGGTTCGCCGCCGAGCTGGGCACCGTGCTGCCGGCGGTGACCTGCTCGGCGCAGTCCACGTTCCTCACCGGCGAGCTGCCCGCCGGGCACGGCGTGGTGGGCAACGGCTGGTACTTCCGCGACCTGGGCGAGGTGCTGCTCTGGCGGCAGCACAACGCGCTGGTCGGCGGCGAGAAGGTGTGGCAGGCGGCCCGCCGCGTCGAGCCGGGCTACCGGGTCGCGAACGTCTGCTGGTGGTACGCGATGGGCGCGGACGTGGACTGGACGGTCACGCCGCGCCCGGTCTACCACGCCGACGGGCGCAAGGAGCCGGACTGCTGGACCGACCCGCCGCGGCTGCGGGACACGCTCACCGACGCGCTCGGCACGTTCCCGCTGTTCAGCTACTGGGGGCCGGGCGCGGGGCTGCCGTCCTCGGCGTGGATCAGCCGGGCGGCGCAGCGCATCCTCGCCGACCACGCCCCCGACCTGACCCTTGTCTACCTGCCGCATCTGGACTACGACCTGCAACGCTTCGGTCCGTCCGGGCCGGAGGCCGCCGCCGCGGCGGCGGAGCTGGACACCGTGCTCGGCCCGCTGCTGGACGCGGCCCGTGATCGGGAGGCTACTGTGGTGGCGTTGTCCGAGTACGGCATCACCGACGTGTCCCGCCCGGTGGACGTGAACCGGCTGCTGCGCGCCGAAGGATTGCTGCGGGTCTACACCCAGGCCGGGATGGAATACCTCGACCCGTGGACGTCACGGGCGTTCGCGGTGGCCGACCACCAGGTGGCACACGTCTACGTCCGGGATCCGGCGGACGTGCCGGCGGTGGCGAAGCTCTGCGCGGCGCTGCCCGGCGTGGCCGAGGTGCTGGACGCCGCCGGGCAGGCCGGGTACGGCCTGGACCATCCCCGCTCGGGCGAGTTGGTGCTGGTGGCCGAGCCGGACGCCTGGTTCACCTACTACTACTGGCTGGACGACGCGCGGGCACCCGACTTCGCGCGGCTGGTGGAGATCCACCGTAAGCCGGGCTACGACCCGGCCGAGCTGTTCTTCGATCCGGCCGCTCCGGGCGCGGCGAAACGTCGTGCGGCGGTGGCGCTGGCGCGCAAGAAGCTCGGCCTGCGCTATCTGATGAACGTGGTCGGGCTGGACGCCGGGGCGCGGGCGGTGCGTGGTTCGCACGGGCGCCTGCCGGCCGATCCGGCGGACGGCCCGGTGCTGCTCTGCTCCGACCCGGCCGCGATCCGGCCCCGGGTGGAGGCGACCGATGTGAAGGCGTTGTTGCTGGAACTCGCCGGATTGGCCTGGGAGGCACCATGACCGTGACCGTCGCACCGACCGACCCGGCCCTGCTTCGGGGCCGTTTCGACGCCGAGCTCGCCGCGTTCCTGGACGCGAGAGGGCCGGGTCGGCCGGACGACGGTACGGGGACTGTTCACTCCGCTTTGCGCCGGTTCGTGCTGGCCGGTGGGAAGCGGCTGCGACCGCTGTTCTGCTACTGGGGCTGGCGGGGCTTCGGCGGCCCGGACGAGCGGCCGATCGTGGTGGCCGCGGCGTCGCTGGAGCTGTTCCACGCGTTCGCGCTGATCCACGACGACATCGTGGACCGCAGTGACCGCCGCCGGGGAGCGCCCACGCTGCACCGCTTCTTCGCCGACCTGCACGAGCGGTCCGGCTGGCGCGGCGACCCGGCGGCGTACGGCCGGCAGGCGGCGGTGCTCTGCGGGGACCTCTGCGCCACCTGGTCGGCGCAGATGTTCCACGGCTGCGGGTTGCCGCCCGAGCGGCTGCGCGGCGGGCAGGTCCTGCTGGCCCGGATGCGCTCGGAGGTGATCGCGGGGGAGTACCTGGACGTGGTCGCGGCGGCCGGGGACGGTTCGGTGGCGAGCGCGCTCGCCGTGGTGCGGCTGAAGACGGCCCGTTACACGGTGACCCGTCCGGTGCAGATCGGCGCCGCGCTGGCCGGCGCGACGCCGGCGGAGGTGGCGGCGCTGGCCGGGTTCGGCGATCCGCTCGGGGACGCGTTCCAGCTCCGCGACGACGTCCTCGGCGTCTTCGGCGATCCGGCGGTGACCGGAAAGTCCAATCTGGACGACCTGCGCGAGGGCAAGCCGACGGTGCTGCTGGCGCTGGCCCGGGCGTCCGCCTCCCCGGCCGGGGTGGCCCGGCTGCGCGAGCTGGTCGGCGATCCGGCGCTGGATCAGGCGGGCGCCGCCGAGGTGCGGGGCATCGTCGAGGAGTCCGGCGCCCGGGAGGCGGTGGAGCGGATGATCCGTACCCGGGCCGACGCGGCAGTGGTCGCGCTGGACGCGGCGGGGCTCGCGGAGCCGGCCCGGCGGGTGCTCGCCGCGCTCGCGGAGCGGGCTGTCGACCGCCGCGAGTGACACCTACTTTTGTCGCGTGGCGGCGAAAGTGTAAGCCTATCGATCAGAAGCTATGGACAGGCTGATCGAAAGGTTTTAATGTCGTGCACAGTACCTAGCTGACCCGACGAGGCGATCCGCCCCCGTACCGCCCGCCTCGCCGAGGCGCAGCATCCCCCGCTCGGCATCCGGCGCGACGCGCGCCCGGTCCTGGCTGCGCGCGTCAGGAAGGGACAGCACAGCATGTCCAGCCACCACCACCCCCGTGCCCGACGACCGTTCGCCGCTGCCGCAGCGCTGCTGCTCGCGGCCACCGCCGGCACCGTCACAGCGGCCGCGGCGCCCGTCCCGGCGTCCGCCCACCCGATCACGGCGAGCGACTTCCAGCAGGTCGAACTCGCCCGCGGCGTCGCCGAGACCGGCGAACCGATGTCCCTGGCGGTGCTGCCCGACCGGTCGGTCCTGCACACCGCCCGCAACGGCACGCTGCGCCGCACCGACGCGGCCGGCGCCACCACAGTCATCGGCACGCTGCCGGTCTACACCCACGACGAGGAGGGGCTGCAGGGCGTCGGTGTCGACCCCGGCTTCGCCTCCAACCGGCACATCTACCTCTACTACGCGCCGCCGCTGTCCACCCCCGCCGGCGACGCGCCCGCCACCGGCACCGACTTCTCCGCCTGGCAGGGCGTCAACCGGCTGTCCCGGTTCACGCTCAACGCCGACTTCACGCTCAACCAGGCCAGCAAGGTCGACGTGCTCGACGTACCGGCCGACCGGGGGCTGTGCTGCCACGTCGGCGGTGACATCGACTTCGACGCCGCCGGCAACCTCTACCTGTCCACCGGCGACGACACCAACCCGTTCGACTCGGCCGGATACGCGCCGATCGACGAGCGCACCAACCGCAACCCCGGGTACGACGCGCAGCGCAGCGCCGGCAACACCAACGACCTGCGGGGCAAGATCCTGCGGATCAAGGTGAACGCCAACGGCACGTACTCGATCCCGGCCGGCAACCTCTTCGCGCCCGGCACCGCGCGGACCCGCCCGGAGATCTACGCGATGGGCTTCCGCAACCCGTTCCGGATCAGCGTCGACAAGGCCACCGGCATCGTCTACGTGGGCGACTACGGGCCGGACGCCGGCACCACCACCGCCCGCGGCCCGTCCGGGCAGGTCGAGTTCAACCGGGTCACCGGGCCCGGCAATTACGGCTGGCCGTACTGCACCGGCACCAACACGGCCGCCGAGACGTACGCCGAATGGGACTTCGCCACCGGCACCGCCGGACCGAAGTACAACTGCACGGGCGGGCCGACGAACAACTCGTTCCGCAACACCGGCCTGACCACGCTGCCGGCGGCGAAGCCGTCCTGGATCCGCTACGCCGGTGACGCGGGCAGCCCGCCCGAGTTCGGCGGCGGCTCCGAGTCGCCGATGGGCGGCCCGGTCTACCGGTACGACGCGGCGAACCCGTCCACCACCAAGTTCCCGCAGTCGTTCGACGGGCAGTTCTTCGCCACCGAGTTCGGCCGGGGCTGGATCAAGCCGATCCACGTCAACGCGGACGGCTCACCCGGCACCATCGACAGCTTCCCGTGGACCGGCAAGCAGGTGATGGACTCCGCGTTCGGCCCGGACGGGGCGTACTACGTGCTCGACTACGGCACCGGCTACTTCAACGGCGACGCCAACTCGGCGCTGTACCGCTTCGACTACCTGGGCGGCGCCAACCGCGCCCCGGTGGCCCGCGCCGCCGCCGACCGGACCTCCGGCGCCGCGCCGCTCGCGGTGGCCTTCTCCTCGGCCGGCTCGTCCGACCCGGAGGGCGGCGCGCTCACGTACGCCTGGACGTTCGGCGACGGCGGCACCTCCACCGCGGCGAACCCCTCGCACACCTACACCGCCAACGGCAGGTACACCGCCACGCTCACGGTGCGCGACCCGCAGGGCGCCACCGGCACCGCCAGCGTGACGATCACCGTCGGCAACACCGCGCCGACAGTGGTCATCGAGACACCCGGCAACGGCAAGCTGTTCTCCTTCGGCGACACCGTGCCGTTCCGGATCACCGTCACCGACCCGGAGGACGCCACCATCGACTGCACGAAGGTCAAGATGACCTACGTGCTCGGCCACGACCAGCACGGCCACCAGATCACCTCGGCGACCGGCTGCACCGGCTCGATCGCCGTACCCGTCGACGGTGAGCACGACGACGCGGCGAACATCTTCGCGGTCTTCGACGCCGAGTACACCGACTCCGGCGGCCTCACCACGCACACCCAGCACACGCTCCAGCCCCGGCACCGGCAGGCCGAGCACTTCAAGACCTCGTCCGGGATCAACACGTTCGACAAGGCCACCGCGGAGGGCGGCAAGACCGTCGGCGACATCCACAACGGGGACTGGATCGCGTTCCAGCCGTACCTGCTCGCCGACGCCACCGGGTTCACCGCCCGGGTGTCGTCCGCCGGGGCCGGCGGCACGCTCCAGGTACGGGCCGGCTCGGCCACCGGCGCCGTGCTCGGCTCGGCCACCGTCCCGGTCACCGGCGCCTGGGACACGTTCACCACAGTCACCGGCACGATCGCCAATCCGCCGGCCGGCACCACCACGCTCTATCTGACGTTCGCCGGTGGCACCGGGGCGCTCTACGACCTGGACGCGTTCACGCTCACCACGTCGGCCGTGCGCACCGGCCCGGTGAAGGGCCTGGCCGGCAAGTGCCTGGACGTGCGCAACGCCGCCACCGCCGACGGCACCCAGATCCAGCTCTACACCTGCAACGGCACGACGGCGCAGTCGTGGACCGTGACGCCGAACGCCACGGTGAAGGCGCTCGGCAAGTGCCTGGACGTGTCCGGCGGGGCCAGCGCGGACGGCACGAAGATCCAGCTCTACGCGTGCAACGGCACCGGCGCGCAGAACTGGTCGGCGCAGGCCGACGGGACGCTGCGCAACCCGCAGTCGGGCAAGTGCCTGGACGTGTCCGGCAACAACTCGGCCGACGGCACGGCGGTGCACCTGTGGACCTGCACGGGTGCGGCCAACCAGAAGTGGACGCTGCCGTGAGGTGGGAAGGAAGAACGCCGATGAGACTCCTCCGTATCGCGCTGGTCGCGGTGACCGCCGTGGCCGCCACCAGCGCCGGCACCCCGGCGAGCGCCGCCGACGCCCCCTACGACGTGCTCGTCTTCTCCAAGACCGCCGGCTTCCGCCACGACTCCATCGCGGTCGGCACGCAGGCCGTGCGGGAGCTTGGCGCGGCGAACAACTTCACCGTCACCGCGACCGAGGACGCCGCCCAGTTCACCACCGCCAACCTGGCCCGTTTCGAGGCGGTGATCTTCCTCAACACCACCGGGGACGTCCTGAACGCCACCCAGCAGTCGGCGTTCGAGGCGTACATCGGCGCCGGGGGCGGGTACGTCGGCGTGCACTCAGCCGCCGACACCGAGTACGACTGGCCGTTCTACGGCAACCTCGTCGGCGCGTGGTTCGCGTCCCACCCGGCCATCCAGCCGGCCACCGTCAAGGTGGAGGACCGGGCGCACGCGGCCACCGCGCACCTGCCGCAGCAGTGGAACCGCACCGACGAGTGGTACGACTACCGCTCCACCGCCCGCTCCACCGCGCACGTGCTGGCCAGTCTCGACGAGTCCTCGTACTCGGGAGGCTCGATGGGCGGCGACCACCCGCACGCCTGGTGCAAGACGTACAGCGGTGGCCGGTCCTTCTACACCGGCGGCGGCCACACCCAGGCCTCCTACGCCGACGCGGCGTTCCGCAACCACCTGCTCGGCGGCATCCGCTACGCGGCCGGGCGCACGAAGGCCGACTGCCGGCCGGAGGCCGGCTACACCGCGCTCTACAACGGCGGCACCACCGGCTGGTCGCAGGCCGGGCCGGGCAGCTTCACCAACACCGACGCCACGCTCACCTCGGTCGGCGGCATGGGCCTGTACTGGTACAGCGCGAAGCAGTTCACCAACTACTCGCTCAAGCTGGACTGGCGGCTGGCCGGTGACGACAACTCGGGCGTGTTCGTCGGCTTCCCGCCGTCGAGCGACCCGAACTCGGCGGTGGACAACGGCTACGAGATCCAGATCGACCCCACCGACGCCGCCGACCGGACCACCGGCGCGATCTACGGCTTCAAGTCCGCCGACCTGGCGGCCCGGGACGCGGCGCTGAACCCGGCGGGGGAGTGGAACACCTACGAGATCCTGGTCGAAGGGGAACGGCTGCAGGTGTTCCTCAACGGGGTACGCATCAACGACTTCACAAACACCGATCCGGTGCGGTCGCTCGCCGGGCACGTCGGCATCCAGAACCACGGCACCGGCGACGACGTGTCGTTCCGCAACATCCGGATCAAGGAGCTGGGCGGGACGCCGCCGCCGACCGGCAACACCACGGTCCAGGCCGAGGCGTTCGGTTCGGCCAGCGGCGTCAGCGCGTACCCCAAGGCCGGCGCCAACGGCGGCCAGACCCTGGGGTACGTGGATCCGGGCGACTGGGCCGCGTACCCGGGGCTGGACCTGACCGGTGTGACGTCGCTGCGCGCCCGGGTGGTCTCCGGCGGGCCCGGCGGCACGCTCCAGGTGCGGACCGGCTCGCCGACCGGACCGCTGCTCGGCCAGGTGGCGGTGCCGAACACCGGCAGCTGGACCACGTTCGCCGACGTGTCCACCGCGCTCACCGGCGTGCCCTCCGGTACGCAGACCGTGCACCTGACGTTCGCCGGCAGCGGCACCGGCCTGTTCGACGTGGACGACTTCACGCTGGTCCGCGGCACCGCAAGCGGTGGCACCGGCCCGATCAAGGGGCTGGCCGGCAAGTGCCTGGACGTGCGGAACGCCTCGTCGGCCGACGGCACCCAGATCCAGCTCTACACCTGCAACGGCTCGACGGCGCAGACGTGGACGGTGACGCCGAACGGGCCGGTGAAGGCGCTGGGCAAGTGCCTGGACGTCTCCGGCGGCGGCAACGCGAACGGCACGAAGATCCAGTTGTGGTCGTGCAACGGCACCGGCGCGCAGACCTGGTCGGCGCAGGCGGACGGGACGCTGCGCAACCCGTCGTCGGGCAAGTGCCTGGACGTGTCCGGCAACAACTCGGCCGACGGCACGGCGGTGCACCTGTGGACGTGCACGGGCGCGGCGAACCAGCGCTGGACCCTGCCCTGAGGTAGGCCATAGAGTGGAGGCGGCGACCGCGAGGTGGCCGGTGACCCGGCGGGAGGCGCAACCCGCCCGGGAGGCAGACGCTCCGGCGTCCACCGGTGCCCTCAGGCCGCCGCCTCCGGTCGTCCTCGCCCCGGTCCGCGACGGAATCCCCCATCACCACAGGGGAGAAGGACAATGGCGCGACCCATCACGCTCTTCACCGGCCAGTGGGCCGACCTTCCGTTCGACGAGGTCTGCCGGCTCGCCGCCGAGTGGGGCTACGACGGACTGGAGATCGCCTGCTGGGGCGACCACTTCGAGGTGGACAAGGCGCTCGCCGACGACTCGTACGTCGAGCGCAAGCGGGCCACCCTGGCCAAGCACAACCTTCAGGTGTTCGCCATCTCCAACCACCTGGTCGGGCAGGCCGTCTGCGACCACCCGATCGACGAGCGGCACCAGGACATCCTGCCGGCCCGGATCTGGGGCGACGGCGAGCCGGAAGGGGTGCGGCAGCGGGCCGCCGAGGAGATCAAGGACACCGCGCGGGCGGCGGCGAAACTCGGCGTACGCACCGTCGTCGGCTTCACCGGCTCGTCCATCTGGCACACGGTGGCCATGTTCCCGCCGGTGCCACCGGCCATGATCGAGCGCGGCTACCAGGACTTCGCCGACAGGTGGAACCCGATCCTGGACGTGTTCGACGAGGTGGGCGTGCGGTTCGCGCACGAGGTGCACCCCAGCGAGATCGCGTACGACTACTGGACCACCAAGCGGACGCTGGAGGCGATCGGGCACCGGGAGGCGTTCGGGCTCAACTGGGACCCGTCGCATTTCGTCTGGCAGGAGCTGGACCCGGTGAACTTCATCTTCGACTTCGCCGAACGGATCTACCACGTCGACTGCAAGGACGCGAAGGTCCGTACCGGGGACGGCCGGCGCGGCCGGCTCTCCTCCCACCTGCCCTGGGCCGACCTGCGGCGCGGCTGGGACTTCGTCTCCACCGGCCACGGTGACGTGCCGTGGGAGGACTGCTTCCGGGCGCTGAACGCGATCGGCTACGACGGCCCGATCTCGGTCGAGTGGGAGGACGCCGGCATGGACCGCCTGGTCGGCGCGCCGGAGGCGCTCCAGTTCGTCCGCCGCCTGGCCTTCGACGCCCCGAGCGCCGCCTTCGACGCTGCCTTCAGCAGCCGCGACTGACCCTCCTCCTGCGCTCGCGATCTTGCACTTGCGGCCCACGTGATGCCGCTTATGCCCGTTTCGGGAGGGCCGCAAGTGCAAGATCGACGGGGTGAGGTGAGGTGAGGGCGGGGGTGGGGGTCAGCGGGCGGCGTAGGTCTGGGTGCTGACCAGGTGGGCCGCGCCGATCAGGGCGGCGGTGTCGCCGAGGTCGGACAGGACGATCGGCAGGCTGCCGGTGGCCAGCGGCGTGGAGCGCCGGTAGACCACGCCCCGGATCTCGGCGAGCAGGACCGGCCCGATCCCGGCCGGCGCGCCCCCGATGATGACGATGGCCGGGTTGACGAAGCTGACCAGCCCGACCAGCACCTGCCCGAGCCGGCGGGCGGCGTCGCGGACGATGGTCTGCGCCGCCGGGTCGCCCTCGGTGGCCGCCGCCGCCACGTCGGCCACCGCCAGCGTCCCGGCCGCGGCCAGCCGGTCCGCGAGCACCGTCGAGCGCCCGGCCCGCGCGGCCGTCACCGCCTCCCGCACCAGCGCGGCATCCCCGCAGTACGCCTCGACGCACCCGTTGTTGCCGCAGCCGCAGAGCGGCCCGTCCTCGCTGAGCTGGAGGTGGCCGATGTCGCCGGCCCCGCTGGCCGCGCCCCGGTAGAGCGAACCGGCGAGCACAAGCCCGCAGCCGACCGCGTCGCCCAGCTTGACGGCGAGGAAGTCGTCGAACGGGCGGCCGGTGCCGGCGTGCCGTTCACCGAGGGCCATCGCGTTGGCGTCGTTGTCGACCTGCACCGGGCAGCCCAGCTCGGCGGCGAGCGTGTCGCGTACCGGGAAGCGGTGCCAGCCGGGCAGGGCCGGCGGGGAGACCGGCGTGCCGTCGCGGACCTCGACCGGCGCGGGCAGCGCGACACCGACGCCGGTCAGCGACGTCAGCCCCGCCTCGACGCGCAGCTTGCCGAGCAGCTCGACCATGCGTCCGACCACCACGTCCGGGCCGAGCCGGACGTCCACCGGCTCGTCGTGCCGGGCCAGCGGGTTCAGCTCGCCGTCGGTGAGCGCGACCCGCAGCGTGCCGCCGCCGACGAGCACCGCGCCGAACCGGACCTGCGCGCCGATGCGCAGCAGCGACGACCGTCGCCCGCCCCGCGAGGCAGCCGGGCCGGCGCTCTCCACCAGGCCCAGCGCGGTCAACCGGTCCACCTCGGCGGCGAACCGGGCCCGCGGCAGGCCGAGGAGGTCGGTCAGCTCGACCCGGGACCGCGGGCCGTCGTCGCGCAGCAGGCGCAGCAGCCGCGCCTGATCCGCCGTTTCCGGTCCGACCATCGGCATGTGGTCACCTCCCCACGGAGAATGTGCCACATCGGCGCCCGAGCACACGGGAGCGGGCCGGTCACCCGGAGGTGACCGGCCCGCTGTCCGCTTGCGTCAGAGCGTGTTGCCGGTGGACGGCTTGGTGCTCGTGCCGGTCGTGGTCGAGCCGGACGCGCTGGTCGAACTGGTCGAGCCCGTGCCGTTGGCGCTGCGGCTGCCGACCGCGGCCGGCGTGCCCGCGAACGGCTTGTCGGCCTCGGTCATGCCCGGCTTGCCACCGTTGCCGGTGGCGAGCTTCTCACCCAGCTTGGTCTGCCCCAGCTTGTCCTTGCCCTCGGAGTAGAGCCGGGTCGCCTGGGCCTGCGCGACCCCGGCCGCCTCCTGGACGGTCGGGTGGTCGAGCACCTTGCGCCCCCGGACCACCAGCTCCTCGTACTTCTCCCGGCCGGCACGGGCGCCCAGGACGAATCCCGCAGCCAGCCCGCCAAGAAACATGATCTTTCCGCGCATGGCGGCTCCTTCCGTACCTGACGCTCTTGCCGATTTCCGCCGGCTCGGCGGAACGACCATCTTGCGCCTGCGTTCTCTGTCGACGGCTAACTACCCATCCTGCTCTCCGCTCATGCCTCCCTGCGCCGAGATGACGATTTGTCCGTAATCCTGGCGCGTCCGCCGGTCCGGTCCTCCTCCGGCAACCCCCTGGCGCACAACCCCCCGATGTCCTGTACTCTTGTCCCCGTCGCACGGAGCGGAGAGATCCGATCCGAGCGGTGCACGGTCCCCTGTAGCTCAATTGGCAGAGCAGCCGGCTGTTAACCGGCAGGTTATTGGTTCGAGTCCAATCGGGGGAGCTTCGCTCCACGTCACGCCCGTCGGCCCTGCCGGCGGGCGTTTCCCGTTCCGGCCCCTCGCGTGTCCCGGCTGCCCGGTTTCCGCCCGCGAGTCGTCACTCGCCCGGCAGGATGGTCGGCGTCGACCTAGACTCCCGCTGCGTCGATTGTTGCGTCGATTCGAGGACGGTGGAGATGGCCGCAGGACGCAGCCGCTGGACCGCGACGCTGATCGCGGTAGCCGTGGTGCTCGGCTGGCTGATCATCGGCGGCGTCGCCGGGCCGTACTCGGGCAAGCTCGGCGAGGTCTCCACCAACGACAACGCCTCCTTCCTGCCGGCCGACGCCGAGGCCACCCGCGCGCAGGACCTGGCCGCCGGATTCGTCGACCGGGAGACCACGCCGGCGCTCGTGGTCTACGAACGCGCCGGTGGCCTCACCCCGGCCGACCAGCAACGGATCCAGGCCGACGCGGCCCGCTTCGCCGACGTACCGGGCGTGGTCGGCCCGCTGCCGCCACCGGTCGTCAGCCAGGACCGGCAGGCCGCCCAGGTGATCGTGCCGATCGACAGCGGCGAGGGCGAACAGATCCGCGCGGTGGTGGAACGCCTGCGCGACATCGCCGGCCCGGACCGCGACGGGCTCACCGTCGACGTCGCCGGACCCGCCGGGCTGCTCGGCGACCTGATCGAGGTGTTCGGCGCGATCGATGGACCGCTGCTGCTCGTCACCCTCACCGTGGTCCTGGTCATCCTCCTCGTCGTCTACCGCAGCCCGGTGCTGTGGATCTTCCCGCTGCTGGCCGCCGGGATGTCGTACTCGCTGGCGGCCGTCTTCGTCTACCTGCTCGCCGACCACGACATCGTCAAGCTCAACGGGCAGGCACAGGGCATCCTCACCGTGCTCGTGTTCGGCGCCGGCACCGACTACGCGCTGCTGCTCATCGCCCGCTACCGGGAGGAACTGCACCGGCACGAGCGGCCCTGGGACGCGATGAAGACCGCCTGGAAGGGCGCCGCGCCGGCCATCGTCGCCTCCGGCGCCACAGTCATCGTCAGCCTGCTCTGCCTGCTGCTGTCCAGTCTCAACTCCAACCGGGCGCTCGGCCCGGTGAGCGCCGTCGGCATCGCCGCCACGCTGCTGGTGATGCTCACGTTCCTGCCCGCGCTGCTGGTCCTCGGCGGCAGGTGGGCGTTCTGGCCCCGGCGGCCCCGGCACGACGAGGCCGACCCGCGCGCCGAGCACGGCATCTGGGCGCGGATCGCCGGCTTCGTGGCGCGCCGCTCCCGTACCGTCTGGGTCGTCACCGCCGTGGCGCTCGCCGTGCTCGCGATCGGGGTGACCCAGCTCGGCGCCACCACGCTCGGCCAGTCCCAGCTGTTCACCCAGCGCACCGACTCGGTGGCCGGGCAGGAGGTCATCGACAGGCACTTCCCGGCCGGCACCGGCAGCCCCGCCACCATCTTCACCACCCAGGACACCGCGCGGCAGGTCGCCCAGGTGGCGCAGGGCGTACCGGGAGTGGCCTCGGTGCTGCCGCTCGGCCAGCGCGGCGAGAACGCGCCGCCCGACCCGAACGCGCCCCCCAAGGTGGTCGACGGGCGGGTGCAGCTCAACGTCACGCTCGCCGACGCGCCGGACAGCAACGGCGCCGAGCGGACCATCCGCGACCTGCGCGAGGCGGTGCACCGGGTGCCCGGCGCGGACGCCGTGGTCGGCGGCTTCACCGCGATCAACGTGGACACCGCCGACGCCTCCGTCCGCGACCGCAACGTGATCATCCCGGTGGTGCTGCTGGTCATCGCGGTCATCCTGGCCGTGCTGCTGCGCGCCCTGGTCGCCCCGGTGCTGCTGATCGCCACGGTGGTGCTGTCGTTCCTGGCCACGCTCGGCCTCTGCGCGCTGCTGTTCAAGTACGTGTTCGACTTCCCCGGCGTCGACCAGTCGTTCCCGCTGTTCGCGTTCGTCTTCCTGGTCGCGCTCGGCATCGACTACAACATCTTCCTGATGAGCCGGGTCCGGGAGGAATCGGTACGCCGCGGCACCCGCGCCGGTGTGCTCGTCGGCCTGGCCGTCACCGGCGGCGTGATCACCTCCGCCGGCATCGTGCTCGCCGCCACGTTCTCCGCGCTCGCCGTACTGCCGCTCGTTGTGCTCGTCGAGCTGGGCGTGGCCGTCGCCGTCGGCGTCCTGC
The DNA here is from genome assembly GCF_011602315.1 of Micromonospora sp. CMU55-4. Classification (NCBI taxonomy): domain Bacteria; kingdom Bacillati; phylum Actinomycetota; class Actinomycetes; order Micromonosporales; family Micromonosporaceae; genus Micromonospora; species Micromonospora sp. CMU55-4. The sequence goes on along the minus strand of NZ_JAAOLH010000007.1, from coordinate 267,134 downwards.
TCGACACCATAGTGGTCCGCTCGCTGCTGGTGCCCGCGCTCGCGTACGACATCGGGCCGAAGGTCTGGTGGCCGGGCCGGTTGTCGCGGTCGCACCGCGAGGGCGACCGGGCCGGCGCGGGGGTGGACCGTGCCTGACACCGACGTGGTGGTCGTCGGCGGCGGCCTGGCCGGTCTCGCCGCCGCCCGGCGGCTGCACCGGGCCGGCGTGCCCTGGCGGCTGCTGGAGGCGAGCGACCGGCTCGGCGGGCGGGTCGCCACCGACCGCGTCGACGGGTTCCTGCTGGACCGCGGCTTCCAGGTGCTGAACACCGCGTACCCACGGCTGGCCGGCCTGGTCGACGTCGGCGCCCTCGAGATGGGCTGGTTCACGCCCGGCGTGCTGGTGCGCCGCGGCGACCGGCTGGAACGACTCGTCAACCCGCTGCGCGAGCCCGCCGGCGCGCCCGCCACGCTCACCGCCGGCATCGGGACACTGACCGACCGGCTGCGCTTCGGCGCGCTCGCCGCCGGCTACGCGACGCTGCCGGTCGGGCGGCTGCTCAACACACCCGAGACCAGCGCCGAGAAGGCGCTGCGCCGGGCCGGGCTCTCCGACGCGATCATCGAGGAACTGCTCCGGCCGTTCCTGTCCGGCGTGCTGCTCGACCGCGAGCTGGCCACCTCCAGCCACGTCCTCGCGGTCATCATGCGCTCCTTCGCCCGGGGCCGCATCGGCCTGCCCGCGGACGGCATGGCGGCGCTGCCCCGGGCGCTCGCCGCGCCGCTGCCCGCCGAGCTGATCGACCTGAACACCCCGGTCACCGAGGTCGCGCCCGGCCGCGTCCGCACCCCGTCCGGCGAGATCACCTGCCGCGCCGTCGTGGTCGCGGCCGACCCGCCGGCGGCGGCCACGCTGCTGCCCGGGCTGCCGAGGGTACGCATGCACGCCTACACCACCTATTACCACCGCACCGAGACGGCGCCACTGGACGAGCCGATCCTGCTGCTCGACGGCGACCGGCGGGAAACGATCGCCAACACGGTGGTGGTGAGCCGGGCCGCGCCCACGTACGCCCCGGATGGCCAGCACCTGGTCGCCACCTCGGTGGTCGGCCCGCAGACCCCACCCGAACCGGTGATCCGCCGCGAGCTGGACCGCCTCTACGGCCGCTCCACCGCCGACTGGACCCACCTCACCACCGTCACCGTGCCGGACGCGCTGCCCGCCGCCCCGCCGCCGCAGGGCCGCCTGCGCAAGCCGGTCGCGCTCGGCGACGGCCTGTACGTGGCCGGGGACCACCGGGACAGCCCGTCCATCCAGGGCGCGCTCGCCAGCGGCTGGCGCACGGTCGGCGCCGTCCTCGCCGATCTGCGGCGCGCGTAGAGCCGTTGGCCGGTGGGTTGCGCGTTGTTATCCTCGCGTAGCCCATCGTGCTGTCGCGGTAGTCTTTCCGCCCGGCCGGTGGTGGTCCGCGAAACGATCGGCGGGTTACGATCCGGCGCGGTGACGGGGCGGTAGCTCAGCCGGTTAGAGCAGGGGACTCATAATCCCTCGGTCGCGGGTTCGAACCCCGCCCGCCCCACCAAGCCGTTTCTCCAGCTCAGCCATGGTGCCGACGGCTCGGGTGCACTGCGTCGAGGTCATGGCCGCCTTCACATTGGCCCCTCCGCCACCGCGACACTGGCCGCCGTTGTGCCGCAGCTCGTGCGGCGTCCGGTTCGCAAGCTCGATCGACGCCGAAGCCCGGTCGAAGACCCGGCGACGGAAGTTGTTGTTACGCAACACCTCGCCCGTTGGGGATGTGAACACCAGCTCGTCACCGGGGCACATCAGTGGGCGTCGGGACGTGCGGTCTGCCGATGGGTGGTTGGTTCGGAATCCTTGGTGTCAGGGGACCGACGGAGGCCAGCGATGCCTGCGCCAGTCCTCCCACGTCGCGAATTCTGCCGGCGGGCAGTCGACGGGTTCACTGCCGTCGAGTTCCCCTTCGGTCGGGATGCTGATGAGGGCAGCCCACCTGTCGAGTTCCTCGTCGGACATGTGCCACGTCGTGTGCGGCTCTTCGGCTTGGCGTTGGTCGAGTCGTCTCCGTTGCTCGGCCGGTGGGAGTTCGAAGTAGCGCATCTCCACCGCCGCGCCGAGGTCGGCAGCTGCCTGCCGTAGCGCGGAGCGCTCATCTCGACCCCAGAGGCCGAAGTCGATGACGACGTTGATGCCGAGATTGAGGGCGCGCAGCCCAATCTCGATGAGCCGTCCTTCGATCACGTCCGAGGCCGACGGCGGGTTCGCGAGGCCGTACAGGGCCTTTACCCACTCGTCCTTCGTGAGGCGAAGAGCCTGCTCCTCGACTTCTATGCGCCGCGCTTCTGTGGTCTTCCCGGTGCCTGGCAGTCCTACCGTCAGGAACAGAGTCGGTCGTGTCGTCATCGTTTCCCCATCTGAACGGTCGCGCCATCATCGCTGACGCTCGCTCATGCCGCGACCAGCGCGTAGGTGTCGCCGATCAGTTGGCGGACGGGTGTCGCGCATCAGCCGACGGAAGACAAGAGTTCTACACCGCGAACTGCCGAATTGGCCTCTTTAGGATCAAGGCGGCCTGCTGGCGGCGCAAGCGCCGGCATCGGCCGGGCCGGCCGGCCACGCTGACGGGGCCTACCAAGGGCTTGAAGGGCTGTGAGGCGGGACGATCGGCGTAGGCGTCGCTCCCAGTTGAGGTTGGGGCGATCGGCTGCCGCGCAGCGGAACTGCTTGCCCCCGGCCTCTCGTAGGTCGCCGAATGCGGTTTGACGACGATGAGGGCCAGGGCGTGAACCGTCCCCGGGTGCCCGATCCTCTACGCCACCCGCCCGGCGTCAAGGGCGCTGCGCGTCGGTATGCCGATGGCCTACAGCCATCCTTGACCCCAACCGGGCACCGCAGTTTTTGGCACCTATCCGGGGGACGGGGGCAGACTGGCGGCTATCCGTCGAGGATCTGGACGGTCTGCGACGGCATCTTGATCCAGAGGGGCAGCCTTGGATGTGAACCGCGACGAATCAACGGTGACCGTCCCACTTGACCGGGCGATCGAGGTAGCTCGCTTCCTTGAGTGCCTCACCCGCTCGATTGACCGGATCGGTTCAAGGATGGCAGGCGGCCATGCAGACGCCGGGACCGTCGACCGCTTCATCGACGAGTGGCTGATCGGCCCTCAAGCGTCTCGGGCGCGAAGGGTCCTATGGGATGCCATCAGTCAGGTGATCGGTGAGGAGGCGGTGGAGGGAATCGCTGAAGCAGTGCCCAGATTCCCGGACGCCCCACCTGATGAGGTGGGACGGCTTCGACAGGAGCTGTCGGCGTGGCAGAAGGCGCTCGATGGGTAGCCGCCTCTTGCGGGACGAGAGGCTTGCGGGCAGTTCGCACCCAGTCCGCAAGAGGCCGACCGCCTCTGGGGGAGTGGTGAGAGATATCGAGAGGTGTTTCCGCTGGTGAGAGCCCATTCAGGCAGGTCGCTGGGTCGCCCATCTTGATCTCATGATTCCTCGGTGGCGGGGTCGAAACCCGCCCGCCCCACCAGCCGTTTTCCCAGCTCAACTACGATCAGGACGTCATCGCGGTGCAACGCCGGGGCGTGACCATTGCGCGGTGGGGCGGCCGTCGAGACGCCACGGGTGCCCGGCGACCCGCGGCCAGCCTTCAGGCGAGTTCTCCCAGTTCTCCTGCCGGCCGTACACCGTGAGGTCCAGGGCGTGGTAGGTGGTCATCAACGCCTCCACGCCCCGCCCGGTGGTCCAGTAGGTCTCGTAGACCTTGTCGCCGTCGCGCAGGTAGCACGCGATGAACCCGAAGTGACGACCGTCGGCCAGAGCCGGGTCGGAGTCCTTCGCCGAATACCAGGGGAACCGGTAGCCCATGAACTCCGCGAACGGGGCGCTTTCGTCGTAGGGACCCTCGCAGAACACGGCGTAGGTGACGTCCCGAGCGTGCAGGTAGTCCAGCGTCTGCATGTGACAGGTCGAGAAGGTACACCCCTCACACTGGTGCTCGTACGGTTTGCCGTCGTGCCACATGTGGAAGTACGCGATGAGCATCCGGCGGCCCTCGAACACCTCCACCAGTGGGGTGTCCCCGCCCGGGCCCCGCACCGTCACCGTCGGCATCAAGGTCATCGGTAGCTGACGACGAGCGGCTGCGATCGCGTCTCCTTCGCGGGTGTGGGCCTTCTCCCGTACCAGCAGTTCGTCGCGCTTGCGCAGCCAGGTCTCCCGGTCGACGACCGGGGGCGCGGCGGCGCTGGACGCGGGGGTTGCCGTCATGACTGTCTCCTTTGTGGAGTGGGGATCGGTCACAGGTACAGACGACCGAGCCGGCGATTGTCATCGGTGACCGATGACGGATGGGGGCCACGGTCGTCAGTACGGTTGTGAGCACCACTCAGCCCCGGGGAAATCACATGTCCGACTCGCCTGACGAGCAGGCGGTCTGGCTGCAGCGCGCCTTCGACGAGCACCGGCGTGAGCTACACGTCCACTGCTACCGCCTCGTCGGGAACGTCACCGACGCGGACGACCTGGTGCAGGAGACCTTCCTGCGTGCCTGGCGGGCTCGCCACCGCTTCGAGGGTCGGGCGTCGGCGCGCACCTGGTTGTACCGGATCGCCACGAACGTCTTCCTCGACAGCCGCAAGGCGGCCGGTCGACGGGCGGTGCCGTACGGTGATCCGCTGGAGTGGTCCACCGAGCTCGGTCCCTATCCCGACGCCCTGCTTGCCGACGATGCGCAGGCCGGTCTCGCCGCTCGGGAGACCGTCGAGCTGGCCGTGATCGCAGCGCTCATGTACCTGCCGCCGCGGCAGCGGGCGGCCTTCGTGCTGCGCGACGTCCACGGCTGGACGCCACAGGAGATCGCCGCCGCGCTCGACACCGCCGTAGCGGCCGTCAACAGCCTCCTCCAGCGGGCCCGCCACACCCTTCGGGGACGCGCTCCGTCGGACCCGAAGGACTGGCGCCGCCCGCAGCTCACCAGTGAGGACGAAGAGATCCTGCGCCGCTACGCCGACGCGAAGGACCCGGAGACGATACGGGAACTGCTCGCCGAGGACGTACGGATCACGATGCCGCCCGAGCCGCCGGTCGTCGGGATCGACGCGGCCGCGGAGTTCCTCGGCCGACCGCTCGACTGGCGTACGTTCCCCACCTCGGCCAACGGGCGCCCGGCACTGATCAACTATCTCCGCCGGCCCGGCAGCCGGCACTACGAGGCGTTGGTCGTCGACGTACTCCGGATCGAGAACGGGAAGATCGTAGAGAGCAACGCCTTCATCGGTGCCCGTCACGTCGCCGCCTTCGGCATGCCCACCACGCTCGAGCCCTAGACAAGTAAGCCTCAAGCTCAGGATTCCTACGAACTCGGCGGTTTGGTTCCGTCGCAGGGGACACCGACACCTAGTTGTACATGCGCCGTCTGCCCCCGCGACGTGATGGTGAGCGGTAGGCAGGCCGGCCGCGCAACCCAGGTGCCGCCGACGAAGGCCAGCCACTGAGGTCGGTCATCGACAGGTGCGCAGGCGCGCACGTGGGCGCTCACGGCCGGCACCACTGACGAGCCCCATCCGAGACGCGCCTTGTCCTCCCAGCCGGATGCCACCCGAAGATCGACCACTGCGCCGCCGCGTATGACCAGGCCCCATTTGGCGAACAGCCGGGCTGCCGGGTCCGGTTGCCCCGATTCCGCTACTTGAAGCACCGGCCGGGCAGGTACCGCGACGTCCTCTCCCACGAGCCGATAACCCGCCGGCGGTTCCGTGATCGTATCGACCGATTTGGTGCACGACTCCTGCCCGGCGCCCACGTCAGCTGACGGGGTCGCGCTGGGGTCGGTGCCCAGAGACGCAGTTGGCGTGGGTGGTCTGGCCCCACCCTGGCCGGTACCGCTTGAGGACGTACAGGCTGCCGGTGCCGCCATCAGGAAGATGCTGAGCGGCCACCACACCATGCGGCTGGTCCTTCTCACGCGCATCACCTCCTGAACGGCGAGGCCTTCGACGGTAAGGGCGCGACTCGTGAAGCGTCACCGTACCGGAAAACGGGATGCGTGCGATGCCGCCAATCTTGATCTCGTAATCCCACGGTCGCGGATGCGAACTCCGCCCCGCCAGGTCAACGACGTCCTACGCCACCACTCCGCCCATTCGGTTACCAGTCTCGCGCCGGCGCAGATTTGATCATCGGACCAAGTCCTCAGTGGAGCGCGATATTCGACCAGAAGTCGTGTTGCTGACATCCGAACCGGCCGAATGTCTGATCCTGGCATCAGCGCGCGAACGCCAGGATCGATTTCAAGCCGGTTGAACGATCCTCGCAAGTTGCGGGTGTGCTGCCGGTCGATCCTCGACGCATTGTCGCGTCGTCTGCATTGTCCCGCTGACCTCTTTTCCTTCCGTCCGAAGGAGTGCTGTGCCAGTTACCAGGCAATTCGCGGTGCATGGAGCGGATCCGGTCCTCATCGAGGTCGATGGCCAGGACCTGGATATTCGTGGCGAGAGCGCCGGCATCGGACCGGTGGGCCGCAGCGGTCGTACCGAACCGAGATCCTTCGAGGAGTCCCTTCGGAGCGTACGCGCGGCGGCTCTGGAGGCCATGCGTGTGTTCCGCGAGGACCTGGGGCCGAGCGAGGTCAAGCTCACCTTCGCGGTGAAGATGACGGCTGAGATGAACGCCGTCATCGCGAAGACCGCGTACGAAGGAAACCTCGGTGTCGAACTGGTCTGGCGACGGGAAGACTCCGCACCGAAATGATCACCTCCTCTGAACCCTGGCGGCTGCGGATCCGAGCCACGACGAATGATGGTGCTCCGTCGCAGGTGCTGGGAACCGCATTCGTCGTGGCGCCGGGCGTGGCCCTCACGTGCGCTCACGTGGTCGAGGGCCGGGTCCGGTGCTGGGCGGAGGCGCCGGGGGGCTGGGGCTCGGGCCAGGTCTGTTCCACCCGCTACGCGGTGCCGGGCTGGAGTCCGGGCCGGTACGACGGGACCGACGTGGCAGTCGTCGACGTGCCGGAGAGCTGGCCTACGGCGCCGCTCGGGCCCAGTGCGCCGCCGCGGCCGGAGACGCCGCTCGACGCGCTCGGCTTTCCGGAACAGTATTCGGCGGCGGACGACCGCGGTCAGCGGACCCGGGTCCAGGTCATCGGGCCTGATGAGACCGGGAAGCTCATCCAGGTGAACGGTCTGCCCGGATTCGACGGCCAGATCCAGCGCGGATACAGCGGCGGCCCCGTTGTCGACGTCACGTCGGGCCGCGTCGTCGGCATGGTTTCGACCGCCGACATGGACAAGAGGCTGCGGATCTCGTGGATCATCCCGCTCGCCACGCTGGCTGAGGCCTGGCCGCCGTTGGCGGACCTGCTCCCGGAGCAGATCCGCGTCGACCCGGAATTCGTCGAGGCGGTCGCTGCTCTCAACAATGGGGCGTACGCGCGGGCCCTGGAGCGCTTCAACACGCTCGTGAACATGTATCCACGCGAAGTCGATGTCTACTACTACCGGGTGCTGGCCGCTCTCGGCGGCCGACGCCCCGGCGGGTACCGGTACGAGGTGATCCGGGCGATGGAGAATCTGCTGCAGATCGGCATTCAGATCGAGCCCGGCTATACGAGCAACCATTTGCGAGCCCTCTGGGCGCTGATCATCGAGGACTACTACGAAATCCGTGGCATTCCGACCGACCGCTCCAGGCTGCGCGGCCTTCAGGCGGCGCTGTCGGGCGTCGGCAGTGATCGCGCCCGCGAGATCATCAACCACGTTCCTGCTGTCGAGTGCCCGACCTGGCAGGGGCTCAGCCGAAACCAGGGGATCTGATGCATCCTGAACAACGCGCAGAGCGAGCCGGCAAGTATTTCGCGCCCGAACCGTCCACGCCGGTAGCCCAGTACGTCAAGCTGGCATTCGGTGGCGGACTCCTGCTGATGGCCCTGGTGATGTTCGCCGTCGGTGACGCGGCGATCTGTCTCGGATTCCTCTGTGGGGTCGGCGGCGCGGTGCTCGTCGTCCTGGGGCTCATCGGGCTCCTGAACTATGCGGAGGCGCGCCGGCGCGCCTATCCCCGGGCGACCGATCAGGAGATGGACGCCTGGCTGTACGGGGCCGAGGAAGCCATCGCGCAGATGGGCTACCGGCGGCTGAACATCCACCCCACCGAGCTTTCCCAGGGCAGGCAGCCCTATCTCGTCTTCTACGGAATCCCCGAGCTGTTCTCGGTTCTCCCGTTCCACTGGAACAGGGGACGGGACGGCAAACTCCGCTACTCCGCGTACAAGATCATGATCGTCTACATGTCGAACTGGCGCCTGCCGGTGTACGAGTGCGTGCTCGACATCGCCACCGGGTTCACGATCCGCGACTCCACAAAGGAGTACGCGCTCGGCAACGTGGACGGGATGGAGACGTCCGCGGACCGGGTGAGCGTCTTCAACGAGCAGTGGAAACCCGGCTCCGACGGCAACAGCGGCGGGGTCTTCTCGGGAGCCATCGGCAACGGGCCGAACATGGGTGCACAGTTCGGGCACTACACGCAGCGCCAGATCATCAAACTGCTCGTCTCCGGCCGGGTGGCTGTCGACCTCTGGCTGGGGATCGCGCCCAACGAGGCGATGGGTATCCAGGGTGTGACGGAGCCGTCCTCCGTGGACAGGATGATCTCCCAACTCCGCGAGCACTTGCGGGAACACAGCGGCTCCGCGTATCCCGACGCGCCCGCGGCGTTGAGTGGACCCGCTGTGCCGTCGGGTGCGGACCCGACCGCTCTGTTGATGCCGCCGCCGTCCGAAGGTCACACGACCGAGCCGATCCGCCAGCGTCCTCCTGGCGAGGAGAACGAACAACGCCCCGCGTGAGTCGAGCGCCCCGTCCGTCGTGTGAGTCCGGGCGGCGGACGGGGACGGCGATCAGCCCGTGCGGTTGGTGGCCATCCACGCGGTCGCGAAGTCGACCAGGGCGCGTTGGCGCATCAGCCTGGCCGTCGCGCTGCCGACCCGGCCGGTCGTCGCGCCGCCGGTGGCCTCGAAGTCGGCGCCCAGCCGGTTGAAGTCGTCCTCGTCGGTGACGACGTCGGTCCACGTGGTCCACCGGCTCGTTCCGTCCGGCAGCCGTACCGCCGAGCCCGTCACCGCCCGCGGCGGCGACGCCTGCCGCCATTCCGCCAGGTGCAGCGAGGTGTTGGAGCTGTGTTCGCAGCCGAGCAGCAGCACCGGTGCGGCCTGGTCCACGCGGCGCAGTGTAGGCGGAGCTCTGAGCAGGATTCTCGCCGATTCCGGGATAGCGGCGGCGTCCCCGCGCGTCTGTCACTGGTGAACGAGGAGACGAGGGTGGTGCGGTGGACGAGGACGAGCGGGCGGTGCTGGCCGAGTTCGTGGCGAGCCGTGCGCCGGCGCTGATTCGGGTCGCCTACCTGCTCACCGGCGGGGGATGCCGGTTCACGTAGTCGCGGGCGCGGGGGAGCGGGTCACCGAAGTACTGGTGCGGCATGCGGTGATGCTGGGCCCGGCAGAACGTGGCGAGGTCGCCCGTGATCCCGATCCGGTCCAGTGGACGCCGTTCGAACTCCCGGTTGGCGGCGAGCAGGTCCGCCTCCCGGTTCCATCCGGCGTGGTCGAACGCCCAGTCCGCCCAGGTCGCGTACACGTGGAAGACCTGGCGCTCGCCCGCGAACCGCAACCCCGCGAGACCGATCGGCCGGTCCGGGTAGGTGTCCCGGCACACCCAGGCCAGGATGTGGCAGGCCCCGGCCGCGAAGAACGCCTGGTCGGCGCGCTCCCAGGCGAGTCGTTGGTCGGCCCGTTCCCGCGGCGTACGCCGGAAGACGCCCGCTGCCGTCACTGCCACCAGCGCACCCTAGCCGAGCGGCCACGTGACGCGTGGACCCTCACACGTGCCGATCTGAACCCGATTGACATGTGGGGTGGTCGGCGGGGGAGAGTCGGGCATGCGTTTTCAGGTGTCCACACCGCCCGCCGTTCCCGCCGGTACGTTGGCCGCCGGCCCGCAACCGACGTTGCCCGCCGAGGGCGGCCTGGTCCTGCGCCCCTGGGCGGACGGGGACGCGCCGACCGTCCTGGCCGCGTACCAGGATCCGGAGATCCGCCGCTGGCACACCCGCCGGCCCGCGTCGCCGGAGCAGGTCCTCCAGTGGTTCGCCCACTCCCGTCGATCGTGGCAGGAGGAGACGGGCGCGAGCTGGGCGGTGACCCGGGGCGACGAGGTGGTGGGGCGCATGACGTTGGGCGGCGTCAACCTCGACGACGGCGAGGCCGCGTGCGCGTACTGGGTGGTTCCGGCCGCCCGCGGCACCGGCGTGGCCTCCGGCGCGCTGCGGGCGCTGAGCGCGTGGGCGCTCGCGGACGGCCGGCTGCACCGGCTCTGGCTGGACCACTCGACCGGCAACGTCGCGTCGTGCCGGGTGGCGGTCAAGGCCGGGTTCCGGCTGGAGGGCACCAAGCGCAGCGCGGCCGTGCACGACGACGGACGGCACGACATGCATCTGCACGCCCGCGTCCGCGGGGACGACTGACCGGGTCACGACTGCGCGGCGGCCACCTCCCGGATGCGCCGCAGCGCCTCCGCCCGGTCCATCCCGGTCGCCTGGAGGATGTCGCTCGCGGCGGTCCGGACCTGCCCCACGATCACTGTGCCGGACAGCCCGGTCCCGGCCAGCTCCGCGCGCGTCGCGGCCGCCACCGCGCTCAGCGCGTGCCGGCGGGCGTCCTCCGGACCCTGGTCCGCGAGAACCTCCTCCTGTACGGCGTGCACCGCCGCGCCGAGCGCCTCCACGGCGTCCGGCAGGCTCTCCGGGATCGGCTCCCCGTCCTCGATCAGCACCACGGCCCGCCGCGCCAGCACCCGGGTGTTCCAGACCGCCTGGTCCACGTCCGGCGCGCCGAGCTGGTAATGCTGAACGGATCGCCGCCTCGGCCACCGGGCCGGGGCGAGGTCGACGGTTTCCTTCGCGCCGCCGAAGACGTCCCAGAATCGGCCCAGGTCCGTGCCGATCGCCTGCGACCGGCTCAGCGCCCGGTCGGCCAGCTCGTGGTCGCGCCGCCGCAGCGCGGTGGCGGTCGCCGCGAGCTGGTCGGCGAGCTGCCGCAACGTCGGCGCGGCCACCCGCCGCATGATCCGCAGCGGGTTGATCGGCACCAGCAGCAGTGTCACCACCAGGCCCACGCCGCCGCCGATCAGCGCGTCCACGAAGCGGGGGAACTCCAGCGTGTGCCGGGACGAGGAGAGCGCGCCGAGCAGCACCGCCGTACCGCTGGCGTTGCCCACGATCCCGCCCCGCGTACTCAATGCCAGCGCGACCAGGACGGACGCCGCGACGATCACGCCGGTCTGCCACACCCCGGCGCCGACGGCGCCGATCAGCAGGTCCGACACGATGATGCCGAGCGTCACCCCGGCGAGCAGCTCGACGGTGTTGGAGAGGCGCCGTCCGAACGACGAGGTGATCACCGCGACCGCGGCCGCCGGGGCGAAGATCGGGCTCGGCATGCTGGTGACCCAGCGCGCGACGGCCCAGGCCAGCGCCGCCGCCAGACCGGCCTGCACGGCGAGTACGGACTTGACCCGCAGCTGCTGCATCCGGTCCCGCCCGGCGGCCCGGCCGCGCTCGTTCACGCGCTCCCACGCCTCGTCGAACCGTTCCGCGTCCAGGCCGGCGCGCCGCGACGACCCCCGCCGGCCGCCACGCCTCTCCCGCTGCCCGGTCACCGCGGGCGGCTACCCGCAAAAACCGCCGCCAATCCCGGCGTCCGCCGAGGTCAGCCGCCCGGTTCGAGGTACGCGGCCAGGTGCGCCAGCGAGGACGCGATGCCCTCCTGGTGCGCCGCCTGGTCGATGCCCGGTGGTACGCCGGTGGCCGTGACCGTCACCTCGGTGCCGTCGCCGGCCGCCGCGAGGTGCCAGGTCATGGTCATGGTGCCCGCGTACGCGGGGTCGTCGGCCTGGAACACGGCGGTCTGCACGACCCGGCGCGCCGGTACGAGTTCGGCGAACCCGACGTCGACCACGTCGGTGGCGTCCGACGTCTTGCCCGGGCTGCCCGCCGGATCGAGATAGGTGAGCACCATCCGGAACCCGCCCCCGGGCCGAGGATCCCACCGCTCGATCCGCCCGCGCATCCCGTCCGGCGGCAACCACGCCTCCAGGGCCGCCCGGTCCACGAGCGCCCCGTACACCGCTGCCGGCGCGGCCCCGATCGTCCTGCTACCCCGATCGACCCTGCTCACCCCCCAACCCTAGGCCCGCGCCCTGGCCGCCCGCGGGCGCACTAGTCGATCTTGGAGTTGTGGCGGTTGACGAATGCCACCGAGTAGGGCGATTCAGGCGCCACAACTCCAAGATCGGCGGGGAAGCGGGGGCGGGGCGCGCCGGGTACGCTGCCGCGAATGCCGGTACGACCGCACCCCGACGCCCCTGACGACTCGCTGCTGTTCGATGCCGACGACGTGCCGCTGGCCCGGATGCGGCTGCGGGACGACGACGGCACGCGGGTCGCGGCCGGCGTGAGGCCGCTGGCCGGGGCGCCGTTCACCCGGCTCGTCGCGCAGGTGCGGCGTGACCTCGCCGGGCATCGGCTGGAGACGCCGGACGAGGCGCTGGCGGCGGCGCTGGTGGCCGACGGGCTGAAGCTGAGCCGGGCCGCCACTGACATGCGGCACGACCTGACCGACGTGCCCGAGCCGGTGGCGCTGCCGGACGGCTGGTCGCTCGGCGCCCCCGGCTGGGACGACGACCTCGCCGCAGGGCTGGACGCGGCGTACGGCCCGGACCACCCGGACGGCCGCTGGCAGCCCAGCGACACCGAACAGGTGCGGGCGATGTTCGACACCGGTGAGCCGGTGCCGCCCCTGGTGCCCGCCTCGGCCCGGCTGATCGACCCGGACGGCCGCAGCGCCGGGCACGTGCTGTGCGCCGGGCCGGTGCCGTGGACCGACGACGACTGCGTCTGGATCCTCAACCTCGGTGTCGCGCCCCGGGCGCAGCGGCGCGGGTTCGGGCGGGCGCTGCTCGTCCACGCGCTGCGCGGCGCGCGGGAGGCGGGGCTGCCGTCCGTCGGCCTGTCGGTGGTCGACGGCAACCCGGCCCGCAGGATGTACGACGCGGCCGGTTTCCGCGTCCTCACCCGGGTGCTCACCGTCCGGATCCCCGACGCGTAGCCCGCCGGGGAACCTTCAGGCGCCGGTGAGCAGAGGGTGGTGCTCGGACCAGAGCCAGCGCAGGTAGTCGCGTAGCCGTTCCGGGGTGGCGATCCACCCCTGGCCGGGATAGCGGAGCAGCCGGCTGACCTCGCCGGCCACCAGGTCGTACCCGGCCGCGCCGGTCTCCGGCACCGGGGCGTCCGGTGCGACAGCCACTGGTAGCGGCACCATCGGGATCCGCAGGCCGGCGTCGTCGCAGGCCCGCAGCACTGTGAGATAGACCCGGACCAGGTGGTACGGCGAGACGACGAGCGCGACGCTGCCGATGCCCAGCGCCCGTACCTGCTCCACGACCCAGGTGGCCTGCCGGCCGGTGCCGGTGACCGGCTCGGCCTGGAGCACGACCCCGTCGACCCGGCGCAGACCGAGTCCGCGCAGCCGGTCCAGTGTGAGCGGGCGGTACGTCCGCTCGGCCGAGTCGGTGTTCGCCACCAGCAGGTGCCGCAGCGCCGGGCCGGTCTCCCAGGCGCGGATCGCGTCGGTGAGACGCCAGTCCTCGCCCTGGCCGGTGGCCACCACCAGCGCGTCCACCCGCTCGGCGGCGCGGTGGGGGAGCGTGAGGACCATCGTGACCGCCTCCAGCACCGCCAGGAGCCGGTCGGCGGGGACGTCCGCGAACGCCTCCGGCCCCACGAGCCGTGGCAGCGGGCGGGACACACTCGTCACGCCCGCGATCTTGCCACCATCGGTTCGCCGGCGGGTGAGAGAGTGACATGGTGCGGGTGGGGATCCTCGGGCCGCTTGAGGTCCGCGACGGCGACCGGCCGCTCGACGTCGCCGGGGCGCGGCTGCGGGCGCTGCTGATCCGCCTCGCGCTGGACCCGGGCCGGCCGGTGAGCGTACCGGCGCTGGCCGAGGCGCTCTGGGGCGATGAGCCGCCCACCGACACCGCCAACGCGGTGCAGACGCTCGTGTCGCGGCTGCGCCGGGCGGTGCCCGGGCTCGGGGTACGCAGCAGCCCGGCGGGCTACCGGCTCGACCTGGACCCGGACGACGTGGACGCGGGGCGGTTCGAGCGACTGGCCCGGCAGGGGCGGGCGGCGCTGCGCGACGGGGACGCGACGACGGCGCGGACTACGTTGCGCGACGCGCTCGCGCTGTGGCGCGGGCCGGCGCTGGCCGAGGTCACCGACGCGCCGTACGCGGCGGCAGCGGTGGCGCGGCTGGCGGAACTGCGGCTCACCGCGCAGGAGGACCGGATCGAGGCGGAGCTGCGCGCCGGGCGGCCGGAACTGCTGGTCGCCGAGCTGGAGGAGCTGACCGCCGCGCATCCGCTGCGGGAGCGGCTGGCCGAACTGCACCTGCGTACGCTCGCCGCCGCCGGGCGGCCCGCCGAGGCGCTCGCCGCGTACGAGCGGATCCGGCAGCGGCTCGCCGACGAGCTGGGCGTCGACCCGTCACCGCAGTTGCGGGCCGCGCACCTGGAACTGCTGCGCGGCGAGGCGGCCCCGCGGCAGCCGACGGCCGTGACGCGGGGCAACCTGCGGGCCGCGCTCACCACGTTCGTCGGGCGCGACGAGGACCTGCGCCGGCTCACCGGGCTGCTCGCCGGCAACCGGCTGGTCACCCTGCTCGGGCCGGGCGGAGCGGGCAAGACGCGGCTGGCGAGCGTGGCGGCGGGCCGGCTCGCCGACGGCGTACCCGGCGGGGCGTGGCTGGTCGAGCTGGCGCCGATCACGGACCCGGCGGACGTGCCACGGGCCGTGCTCGACACGCTCGGGCGGCGGGACCGGAAGCTGGAACCGGTACGCCACCCGGCCCGCGACACGCTCGGCCGCCTGGTGGACACGATCGCCACCGACGAGACGCTGATCGTGCTGGACAACTGCGAACACGTCGTCGAGGCCGCCGCCCGGCTCGCCGAGGACCTGCTCGGCCACTGTCCGGGGCTGCGCGTGCTGGCCACCTCCCGGGAGCCGCTTGGCATCGTCGGCGAGGTGCTGGAACCCGTACCCCCGTTGCGGCTGCCACCGGCGGACGCGACGCCGGGCGACGCGCTCGCGTACCCGTCGGTGCAGTTGCTGCGCGACCGGGCCGCCGCCGTGCGGCCCGGGTTCGCGGTGACCGGCGAGAACGTGGCGGCAGTGGTGGAGATCTGCCGGCGGCTTGACGGCCTGCCGCTGGCCATCGAACTCGCGGCGGCGCGCCTGCGGACGCTGTCGCCGCGGCAGGTCGCGGCCGGTCTGGACGACCGGTTCCGGCTGCTGACCGGCGGCAGCCGCACCGCGCTGCCCCGGCACCGCACGCTGCGGGCGGTGGTGGACTGGAGCTGGGGGCTGCTCACCGACGACGAGCGGCAGCTCGCCGAACGGCTCGCGGTCTTCCCGGCGTCGGTCACCGCCGACTCGGCGGCCGGCGTCGCCGGCCCGGCCGCCGCCGCGCTGCTCGACGCGCTCGTGGACAAGTCGCTGCTCCAGGTGGTCGGCGACGGGCGGTTCCGGATGCTGGAGACCATCCGGGAGTACGGGCTGGAACGGCTCGCCGCCGCCGGGGCGTCGGCCGGGGCGCGCGCCGCGCACGCGGCGTACTTCCGGGAGCTGGTCCGGACCGCGGAGCCGCACCTGCGCACGGCCGGTCAACTGCCGTGGCTGCGGCTGCTGGAGGCGGAACGGGAGAACATAGTCGGCGCGCTGCACTACGCCTGCGACGCCGGTGACGCCGACACCGCGCTGCGCATCGGCGCGGGGCTTGCGTTGCCGCTGGTGATCTGGGGCGACGGCGGCATCGGCGGTGACGTGCTGGCCCGCGCGCTGGCGCTGCCCGGCCCGGCCCTGGCGGAGGAGCGGGCGGTTGTGCTCGCCATCCGCATCGGTTCGGAGCTGGCAGGCGGCGAGCGGGGGCCGACGCCGGAGCAGATCGCCGAGCTGACCACGACCCTGCGGGCGGTGGAGGGGACCAAGCATCCGATCGTGGGGTTGCTCGCGCCGATGCTGTCGATCTTCGACGACGACACGGCGGCCGGGATCGCGGCGATCGACCGTGCGCGCGGGCATCCCGACCCGTGGACCGACGGCACGCTGCTGGGGGTACGCGGCAAGTTCAAGGAGAACGACGGCGACGCCGAGGGCATGCTGCGTGACCTGACCGACGCCGCCGCGGAGCTGCGCGCGGTCGGCGAGCGGATGAGCCTGTCGCACGTGCTCAGCGAGTACGCCGACGCGCTCACCAAACGCGGCGACTTCGAGGCGGCGACCGCGGCGCTGGAGGAGTCGGTGCGGCTGGCCCGGGAACTCAACCCGGCCTCCGAGCCCGGCTTCCAGCTGATCTGGCTCGCCGCCATCCGGGCCCGCTCCGGCGACGTGGCCGGCGCCAAGGCCGAACTGCGCCGGTTCGTGACCGACCGGGACGGCCGGGACGGCGCGTTCGGGCTGATGATGCTCGGCAGCATCGCCCGCTCCGAGGGGTCGCTGGACGAGGCGCAGGAGTGCCTCGCCGAGGCGACGCGCCGCCAGGACGAGACGCCGTTGGCCGCCCCGCAGTTCCGTGCCCTGCTGCTGACCGAGACGGGCCATCTGGCGCTGGCCCGCGGTGACCTTCCGGGTGCGCGTCGCTGTCTCGACGATGCGACCACGCGCAGCCTCGCCGCCCGGGACATGCCGGTGGTCGCGATCGTCACTGTCGGCTGGGTGGCGTTGGCGGTGGCCGAGGGCCGGTACGAGCGGGCCGCCGAACTGCTCGGCGTCTCCGACTCGCTGCGCGGGCGGCCGGACCGCTCCAATCCCGACGCGCAGCGGCTCGCCGAGCGGCTGCGCGCCGAGCTGGGCGAGGACGGATACGCCGCCGCGTACGCCCGGGGTCACGGCCGCAGCCGGGCCGACGCCCTCGCGTTCGTGGGCGGCGACCCGGCTGGATGAGGCGCCCTCAGGCGCGGCGGCGGTAGGCGCGGACGGCGAGCGGCGCGAACACCGCGATGATCGCCACGGTCCAGAGCAGCGACCGGGTCACCGGCCCGGCCACCGGGCCGCCGATCATCAGACCCCGGGCCGCCTCCATCACGTCGGCCACCGGGTTGACCCCGACCCACCACTGCAACCAGCCGGGCAGCGTGTCCGTCGGCACCATCATGTTGGTGCCGAAGGTCAGCGGGAACAGCAGCAGGAACGCCGTGCCCTGCACCGCGCCCGGGCTGCGCATCAGCACCCCGAGCAGCACGCCGATCCAGCTGACCGCGAACGCGAACGCGATGGTCAGCAGGCAGGCGGCGAGCGCGGACAGCGGATCGGTGCCGATCCGGAAGCCGAGTGCGTAGCCGAACCCCAGCAGCACCGCGATGGAGACCACGAACCGGACCAGGTCGCCGACCACCGAGCCGACGAGCGGCGCGGACCGGGCGATCGGCAGGCTGCGGAACCTGTCGAAGACGCCCTTCTCGACGTCGGTGTTGAGGCTGACGCCGGTGGCGATGGACGCGAACAGCACGGTCTGCACCATGATCGCGGGCAGGAGGAACTGCAGGTACTCGTGCTGCGAGCCGGCGACCGCGCCGCCGAGCAGGTAGACGAAGATCAGCACGAAGACGACCGGCTGGAGCGTGACGTCGAGCAGTTGTTCCGGGGTCCGGATCGTCTTGACCAGGCTGCGGCCGGCCAGCGCGAGACTGTGCCGGACCAGCCCGAACGGACGGGCGGAGGCGCGGGGCGTGCCGGTCCGGGGCGGCGGCGTCGCCGTACGGGTCGTCGTGGTCATGCCGCCACCTCCGCCTGCTCCTCGGCGCCGTGGCCGGTCAACGTGAAGAACACCTCGTCGAGGCTGGGCAGCCGCAACGCCAGCTCGACCACTCCGATGCCGGCGTCGTCGAGCCGGCGGACCACAGCGGTGAACGGGGTGTCGTCGTCCACCGGCACGGTCAGCACGCCCGGCCGGGGCAGCTCGGGATCGGTCCCGGTGGCGGCGCGCAGGATCTCGGCGACCGCGCCGATCCGGCCCGGATCGGTCGGCCGGACCACGATCGTCTGGCTGCCGGCGATCCGCTTCAGCTCGCCCGGCGTACCGTGCGCGATCACCCGGCCGTGGTCGATCACCGAGATCTCGTCGGCGAGCGCGTCGGCCTCGTCCAGGTACTGCGTGGTCAGCAGCACCGTCGACCCGTCGTCGACGAGCGAGCGGACCACGCCCCACATCTCCTCCCGCTTCGCCGGGTCCAGCCCGGTCGTCGGCTCGTCCAGGTAGATCACCTCCGGCCGGCCGACCAGGCTCGCGGCCAGGTCCAGGCGGCGGCGCATACCCCCGGAGTACGTCTTGGCCGGGCGTCCGGCCGCGTCGGTCAGGCCGAACCAGGCGAGCAGCTCCGCCGCCCGCGCCCGCGCCTCGTGGCGGCTCAGGTCGAGCAGCCGGCCGATCAGCACCAGGTTCTGGGTGCCGGTCAGGTCCTCGTCCACCGAGGCGTACTGGCCGGTCAGCCCGATCAGCCGCCGTACCCGGGCGGCGTCGGTGACCACGTCGTAGCCGCCGACAGTCGCGCGCCCCCCGTCCGGGCGCAACAGCGTGGCGAGGATCCGTACCGCAGTGGTCTTGCCGGCGCCGTTGGGTCCCAGCACCCCCAGCACGGTCCCCCGGCGTGCGGCGAGGTCGATCCCGGCCAGCGCGGTGGTCGTACCGAACCGCTTGACCAGGCCCTCCGCTTCGAATGCGTAACTCATGACGCCGACGATGGCCAGGGCCGCTGGCACCGGGCGCACACGCCGCGCACACCGTCGTGTGCGCGGCGGCGAAATCGAGTACGCGTGCTCATTCGCCAGCCCCGCCGGCCGGGCAGGATCGAAGGCGTGACGACGAGACGTACGCTGCTCGGCGGTCTGTTCCTGGCGCTGGCCACGGCCGGCGCCTGGGTGGCCTGGCTGAGCTGGGAGTCCGGCTGGACCGTGGACCCGCAGACCGGCGACATGAGCGGGCCGTACGCGGTCTGGCAGGTCGCCGCCGCGGTGCTGACCCTGGGCGCGCTGGCCGCCGTCGCCGGCTGGTGGCTGAACATCTGGCTGGTGGCGACCGTGATGACAGTGGCGTTCACCGTTCCGTGGGCGGTGCACGCCGCCTCGACCGACGACACCGGCCTGTGGGCGGTCGGGGCGGCGCTGGTGGCGATCGGCACCACCATCGGAACGACGCTTGTCGGCGGCGCCGCCGGGTGGCTGCGCCGCCGGACCGGGTGACCGCAGTCGTCAGTCGCGGTTCAGGCGTTCGGCGTACGCGTCGCGCAGGTCCGCCCAGCCGAAGTCCTTCGCCTCCGCGCCCCGGATCGGGCCGACCGGGTCGCCGTCGAGCAGATGCGCGGCGACGTCGAGGCAGATGTGCCAGCCGGCGGCAGTCATCGGGGCGAGGTCGGGACCGCCGACCCGGTGCCGCAGCGTGAGCGTGGTGCCGTCGCCGTTGGCGGTCAGCTCCCAGCGCAGCAGGTCGTCGCCCCAGGTGTACTCCAGCAGGTGCGGCCGGTCGGCGCGCAGCACCCGGGCCGGCGCCGGGTAGCTCTGGTCGCCGTCGACGGCGCTGAGTACGGCGTCGCCGGGGCGGCCCAGGTCACGGTCGGCCAGGAACGGCGCCCACTCGGCGAGCCGATCCGGGTCGGTGAGCGCGGCCCACACGGTTTCCGGCGGGTGCCGCAGGTCGCGGACGAAGACCAGTTCGTTTTCGGGTGTCAGCCTCACCCGGGCGAGTGGGCCGGGGCGGAACGAGTCGCGGTCCATCTGTCACTCCTGACTGTCGAGATGGCGTTCCAGGGCGTCGAGATGCGTGGTCCACATCGACCGGTAGGGCTCGAGCCAGTCGTCGACTGCTCGTAGCGGCGCGGTGTCGACCCGGTAGATCCGCCGCTGCGCGGCAGTACGGCAGGTGACCAGTCCGGCGTCGCGGAGCACGCGCAGGTGCTTGGAGACGGCCGGCTGGCTCATGCCCAGCGCGTCCACCAGCTCGCCGACGCTGCTCTCGGTCCGGCGCAGCCGGTCCAGGATGCGGCGCCGGGAGGGCTCGGCCAGCACGGCGAAGGCGTCGACTGTCACGCCTTCAATATGCCTCATCGGTTATATGCCTGGCAAGGAATGACAGGTCGCGCTGCCCCGCCCCGGCCGGCTCCATATGCTCGGGGCATGGAACTGCGGATCTTCACCGAACCCCAGCAGGGCGCCACGTACGACCAGCTCCTCGCCGTGGCCCGGCGTGCGGAGGAGACCGGCTTCGCCGCGTTCTTCCGCTCCGACCACTACCTGAAGATGGGCTCGGTGAGCGGTGACCCCGGCCCGACCGACGCCTGGACCACGCTCGCCGGGCTGGCCCGCGACACCACCCGGATCCGGCTCGGCACGCTGATGACCGCCGCCACGTTCCGGCTCCCCGGCCCGCTGGCGATCACGGTGGCGCAGGTCGACCAGATGAGCGGCGGCCGGGTCGAGCTGGGCATCGGCACCGGCTGGTACGCCGAGGAACACACCGCGTACGGCATCCCGTTCCCGCCGCTGGGGGAGCGGTTCGACCGGCTGGAGGAGCAGCTCGCGGTGATCACCGGGCTCTGGTCCACCCCGGCGGGCTCCACGTTCGACTTCCCCGGCACGTACTACCCGGTCAGCGACTCGCCGGCGCTGCCCAAGCCGGTGCAGCGCCCCCGCCCGCCGATCCTGCTCGGCGGCATGGGACCGAAGCGCACGCCCCGCCTGGCCGCTCGGTACGCCGACGAGTTCAACCTGCCGTTCGTCTCGGTCGAGGACACCGTCACGCAGTTCCAGCGGGTACGCGACGCCTGCGCCGAGATCGACCGCGATCCGTCCACGATGGCCTGGTCCAACGCGCTCGTGCTGTGCTGCGGCCGCAACGAGGCCGAGGTGAAGCGGCGCGCCGAGGCGATCGGGCGCGACCCGGACGAGTTGCGCGCCAACGGCGCCGCCGGCACGCCCGCCGAGGTGGTCGAGACGCTCGGCCGGTACGCCGAGGCGGGCAGCTCCCGGGCCTACCTCCAGGTGCTGGACCTGACCGACCTGGACCACCTGGAGCTGGTAGCCGCCGAGGTGATGCCCCACATCTGACCCGGCCCTGTCCGCCGCCCGTCCCGCCTCCCGCCTCCCGCCTCCCGTCGAGATCTTGGTACGGAACGGCCCCTATAGGGGCCCTTCCGTACCAAGATCTCCAGCGGTCCCACCTTGCGGAACAACAATCTCGCGTTACGGGAGGCACTCCCGCGCCGCCCCCCACAAACCCCGCGATCTTGCGGTTGCGGCCCTTCCGGTGCCGGATTTACGGCTCTTGTCGGGGCGGCAACCGCATGATCAACGGCGGTGTGGACGCCAGAACTCCAAGATCGTCGCCGAGTCGCGTGGGCGGCGGGCGGGTCAGCTTGTTGTGGCGCGGCGGACCGTGTCGAGGCGGCCGTCGCGGTCGCTGTCCAGGTACGTCACGTCGGGTACGCCGTCGCCGTCCAGGTCGATCTGCACCACGTCGGCCACACCGTCGCCGTCCAGATCCGTGACCACCTCGACGGAACCGTCCAGGTGCCGGGTCACGATCGACCGGCCCGCCCCCTGGCGCGGCGGCGGCCCCGGGTGGGGCACCGGCGCGGGCTCGGGCTCCGGCGTGGGCCCCGGAACCGGGGCGGTCGCGGCGGGCGTCACCCCCACACCGGCGGGTCCCACACCGGCGGGTCCCACACCGGCGGGCGGCATCTCCGCAGCGTCGGGGTCCACGCCGGTCGGGTCGATCTCCTCCTCCGACGGGTACACGTCGCCGCGGAGGCTCGGGTCGCGGTAGCTGCTCATCCCGCCAGGATTCCCGCCGAGTGGCCGGGGCAACCCTGTCGGCGCATGATGGCGGATGATGGCGCGCATGACGGACACGAACTGGGCCGGAAACGTCAGCTGGTCGGCGCGTACCCGATCGCGGCCGACCTCGACCGACGAACTGCGGCGGCTGGTCGCGGAGGCCGACCTGGTCCGGGCCGTCGGCACCGGCCACTCGTTCAACCGGCTCGGCGACACCACCGGCACCCAGATCGCGCTGGACGGCCTGCCGCCCGCCGTCGCGCTCGACCCCGACCGCGGCGCCGTCACCGTCGCGGCGGGCGTCCGCTACGGCGACCTGGCCACCGCGCTCCAGGCCCAGGGGTACGCGTTGGCGAACCTCGCGTCGCTGCCGCACATCTCGGTGGCCGGCTCGGTCGCCACCGCCACCCACGGCTCCGGCGCGCGGAACCGCAACCTGGCCGTCGCCGTCGCCGCGCTGGAACTCGTCACCGCCGACGGCGACCTGATCACCGTCGACCGGGCCGATCCGCGCTTCGCCGGGATGGTGGTCAACCTGGGCGCGCTGGGCGTGGTCACCCGGCTCACGCTCGACGTGGTGCCCACGTACGAGATCCGGCAGCACGTCCGTCTGGGCCTGCCCCGCGCCGCGCTGGACGAGGCGCTCGACGCCGCGTACAGCGTCAGCGTCTTCACCTCGTGGCGCTCGGAGCGCTTCGACCAGGTGTGGGTGAAGCAGTACGCCGACGAGGCCCCGCCGCCCGCCGACTGGCTGGACACGGTGGCCGCCGACTCGCCCCGGCACCCGGTGCCCGGCATGTCGCCGGAGCACTGCACCGCTCAGCTCGGCGAGCCGGGGCCGTGGCACGAGCGGCTGCCGCACTTCCGGCTCGGCTTCACCCCCAGTAGCGGCGACGAGCTGCAGTCGGAGTGGCACGTGGCCCGGGCCGACGCGACGGCGGCGCTCGCCGCGCTCGACCCGGTCGCCGACCGCATCGCCGCCGTGCTCCAGATC
The DNA here is from genome assembly GCF_011602315.1 of Micromonospora sp. CMU55-4. NCBI lineage: Bacteria > Bacillati > Actinomycetota > Actinomycetes > Micromonosporales > Micromonosporaceae > Micromonospora > Micromonospora sp. CMU55-4. The sequence goes on along the minus strand of NZ_JAAOLH010000007.1, from coordinate 244,193 downwards.
TGCGAGCTGCGTACGGTCGCCGCCGACGAGCTGTGGCTGAGCCCGAACTTCCGGCGCGACTCGCTGGCGCTGCACTTCACCTGGATCGGCGATCCGGTCGCTGTCGCGCCGGTGCTGGCCGAGGTGGAGGAACGGCTCGCCCCGTTCGCGCCGCGCCCGCACTGGGGCAAGCTGTTCGAGCGCGACCCCGCCGCCGCGTACCCCCGGCACGCCGACTTCGCCGCGCTGCTGCGCGAGTTCGACCCGAAGGGGAAGTTCCGCACCGCCGAGATGGACCGCTACTTCCCCCGGGACTGACTCAACGCCCGGCCGGCATCTGCTGGCGCAGGCTGCCGCGCTGCACCGCGCGGCTGATGTCGCTGGGCGAGACGATGCCGACAAGCTGGTTGTCGACCACCACGAGAGCGCGGCCGTCGGTGCACTCGTTGAGCCGGGGCAGCAGGTCGGTGAGCTGCTCGTCCGGGCGGGCGAGCACCAGCTCGTCGGCCCGGCAGGACACCTCGGCCAGCGTGGTCGACGCACGGCGGTCGGCCGCGATGCCGCGTACCCGATCGAGCGTGACCAGACCGACCGGCCTGCCGTCGACGGTCAGTGGGAGCGCGGAGTGCCGGTACGCGAAAAGGTAGTGGTCGACGAAGTCGGCCACTGTGAGGTCGCCGGACGCGGTCTGCGGCTGCGGCGTCATCACGTCGCCGACCCGGATGCCGCGCAGCGCGTCGCCCATCCGGGCGGCGCGTTCCTCCTGGCCGGCGGCGCCGAGCAGGAACCAGCCGATCAGCGCCAGCCACAACCCGCCGAACCCGGCGCCGGTGAAGAACCGCCACAGCCCCAGCCCGATCAGCACGACGCCGAGCACCCAGCCCGCGCGGGCCGCCACCACCGACGCCTTGGTTCGGTCGCCGGTGAACTTCCACACCGCCGCGCGCAGCAGCCGCCCGCCGTCCAGCGGGGCGGCCGGCAGCACGTTGAAGATCGCCAGCAGTACGTTGATGCCCGCCAGCCAGGCCAGCGCGCCGAGCAGCAGCCCGTGCCCGCCCGCGGCGGCCACCGCCACCGCGATCGCCGCGAAGAACACGCCGATGATCAGGCTGACCAGCGGCCCGACCCCGGCGATCCGCAGCTCGGCGCCCGGGTCCTTCGCCTCGCCCTTCAGCTCGGCGACACCGCCGAACAGCCAGAGCGTGATGCCCTCGACCTCGATGCCGTTGCGCTTGGCGACCACCGCGTGCGCCACCTCGTGGGCGAGCAGGCCGAGGAAGAAGACCACGGCGGCGGCCAGGCCGGCCGCGACGTAGGCGACGGGGGAGTGACCGGGGTACGAGGCGGGGAACAGGCTCGCCGACAGCGCCCACGCGATCAGCACGAAGATGACCAGGACACTCCAGTTGACGCCGACCGGTACGCCGGCGATCCGACCCAGACGGAAACTCGCCCTCATGTTTCCGTCATACCCGGCGCACCCACCCGCACACCAGGGTCGGCAGGCGGCACTTTTGCACTTGTACGAGTCGTACGAGTCGTACGATCGGGACATGAGCGAGCCCGCCGCCGAACTGCCGATCTCCGATGCCCGAGACAGCCTCGCGGATGTCGTGTCGCGTGCCCACTACGCCGGGCGGATCACCTACGTGACCCGCCGGGGGCAGCGCTTGGCGGCCATCGTCCCCGCCGAGCTTGCCGAGGCGATCGAGCGAGCCGAGGATGCCGCAGATGTCTCGGCGGCCCGCGATGCCCTGGCCCGTATCGACGCCGGCGACACCCCCGTCCCGCTGGCCGACCTGCGCGACGAGCGCGGCCTGTGACTCCGCACGAGCTGGTCTTCGCCGTCCAAGTCGACCGGGCCGGCCTCTCTCATGGCTACCTGTTGAGTCGCCATGCTGACATCTGGGACTGGATCAGGGCCGCTCATCGGGATAGTGGCGAGGGTGGCGACGCAGGTTGATGAGGGCGACGACCCGTACCTCTGGTTGGAGGAGCTTGAAGGCGCGGACGCCGTGCGGTGGGTGCGGGAGCGGAACCTGGAGACCGCCGCCGCGCTGACCGACGGTGAGGCGTTCGCCGGCCTGCGGACGGAGATCCGGCAGGTGCTGGACGCAGACGACCGCATCCCGTATCCGGGATGGCGTGCGGACGGCTTCTACTACAACTTCTGGACCGACACCGTGCACCCGCGCGGGGTGTGGCGGCGGACCACCCTCGACCAGTATCGCCAGCCGGCGCCGGAGTGGGACGTGCTGCTCGACCTGGACGCCCTCGCCGCCAAGGAGGGCGAGAACTGGGTCTGGCAGCAGGTGACGGTGCTGCGCCCCGGTTACCGGCGTTGCCTGATCAGCCTGTCCCGCGGTGGCGCGGACGCGGTCGTCGTACGGGAGTTCGACCTGGTGCGCCGCGACTTTGTCGAGGACGGTTTCGCGCTCCCCGAGGCAAAGACCGACGTCTGTTGGATCGACGCCGACCACATCTTCGTCGGCACCGACTTCGGACCCGGATCACTGACCTCGTCGGGATATCCACGAGTCGTCAAGCGCTGGCGGCGAGGCACCCCGCTCTCCGCGGCTGCCCTCGTACACGAGGGGCGCGCGGACGACGTCAGCGTCCACGCCTGGCACGATCCGAGTCCCGGCTTCGCGCGTGACTTCGTAGCCCGAAGCCTGGACTTCTATCGGGTACGGAAGCACCTGCTGACCGAGGCCGACGAGCTGGTGCCGATCGACGTGCCGGAGGACGCCGACTCGGACGTGCACCGGGAGTGGCTGCTGATCCGACTGCGCTCGGCGTGGACGGTCGGCGGGGTCACGCATCCGGCGGGCACGCTGCTGGTCACCCCGTTCGACGCGTTCCTGGCTGGCGGGCGGGATTTGGCGGTGCTCTTCCGGCCGGACGACCGCGCCGCGCTGAGCGGCTGGGCCTGGACGCGACGCCACCTGATCCTGGAGACCCTCCTCGACGTGCGGAGCCGGCTTGAGGTGCTGACGCCCGACGGGTCGGGCTGGCGGCGTGAGCCGCTCGCCGAACCGCCGGTGGGTCGGCACAGCCGGATCGTAGAGACCGACCCGGACCACAGCGATGCCTATCTGCTCGACTCCGAAGGGTTCCTGCAACCGGCGACGCTGCGACTCGGGCAGGTCGGCGGCCCGGTGGAAACGCTCAAGCGAGAGCCGGCCTTCTTCAATCCTGAGGGCCTGGCGGTGCGCCAGTTCTTCGCCACCTCGGTTGACGGGACGCTGGTGCCGTACTTCGTGGTGGGAAAGGCGGACGCGACCGGCGGGCCGGCGCTGCTCACCGGCTACGGCGGCTACGAGATCCCGATGACCCCGAACTACAGCGGAGTCATCGGCCGGGGGTGGCTGGCCCGCGGCGGCACGTACGCGGTGGCGAACATCCGGGGCGGCGGCGAGTACGGCCCACGGTGGCACCGCGCGGCGCTGCGGGAGAACCGGCTGCGGGCGTACGAGGACTTCGCGGCGGTCGCGGCCGACCTGGTGACGCGCGGGATCACCACGCCGCGAAGGCTGGGCATCGAGGGCGGTAGCAACGGCGGGCTGCTGATGGGAGTGATGCTCACCCGCTACCCGGCGCTGTTCGGCGCGGTTGTCGCGCACGTGCCCCTGCTGGACATGCGGCGCTACCACCGGCTGCTGGCCGGCGCCTCGTGGATGGCCGAGTACGGCGACCCGGACCGGGAGGAGGACTGGGCCTACCTGCGGGAGTACTCGCCGTACCACAACGTCCGGGCCGGCGAGGCGTACCCGCCGGTCCTGTTCGTGACCTCGACCCGAGACGACCGGGTGCATCCCGCGCACGCCCGCAAGATGGCGGCCCGGCTGCGGGAGTACGGGCACGACGTGACCTACCATGAGAACGTCGAGGGCGGGCACGGTGCGGCGGCGAACAACGAGCAGCGCGCCTTCGTCTGGACACTCACGCTGGAGTTCCTGTGGCGGAAGCTGGCGGGACCGGACCGGCCCCTGCCGCGCCAGGTCCCGCCGGGCGACGCTGCCGAGCGGGCCGGCCGTGGAATCCACCGGTGACCGAGCGGAAGACGCAGCGCACGACCCTATTGAGCGCCTCGGGTCCAGCTACCGACCAAAGGTTCAGCGCGCCGTTGCCGGGCTGTGTCGAAGCCAGGGTCTACGTGCCGTCTGCACGGCTTCACGTATGGCCGCGTCGGCTCTTGACCCCCCACCGCTTGCAGGTCTCTCGCTGCTCCTCCCAGAATCGGACGCTCGCCGTCACGGCTTCCGGTTTGGCGCGGTCCGCGAGCGGGTCGGCAAGACCGTTGATACGGAAATAGCCCGCTCCGGGGAATCCCGCTCGGCGGGCGGCGACGTGCACGACGAGCGCGTCCAAGGGAGGCAGTTGCCGTGCCTCGCAGCGCTTGTGAAACGCCTCCATGAACTCCGTGACCCGCTGAGGGTCGCCGCCCATGTGGAGCTCCTGCGGCGCGGGAAGGCCCGCTGCATTGAACACCCGAGAGTACGAGAGGGTCTGCCCTCGGTCCTCCGCGCCGTTCCTGATCACGAAGTCGATCGCCACGTCGACATCCTCGACGCTGGTTTCGTGCGAATGGCTCATGGAGGGGACGGTAAGCGGGTCGTTGACCGGAAGCCGCACGCAGTGTCAGTACGCCGACAATGCCGCTCCTGTGCGGCGAGACAGCCGATCAGTGGCTCAGGGTCTCGTTCTTGACGGCCCGGATGAAAGCGGTCCAACTGCTCGGCTGGAACGCGAGGGCCGGACCGGCGGGGTCCTTGCTGTCGCGTAGCCCGACCACGCCGGGCAGGTTGTCGGCGACCTCGACGCAGTCGCCGGAACCGTTGCTACGGGTGCTCTTGCGCCAGGTCATCGTCGCCTGGTTGGCCTCTTCCACCCGCGCCGTCCTCTCATAGCTCGTCGATCGCCCCCAGGATGAGGTCGCGCGACTCCCGGGCGCCGGCCGCCGTGGCGACCAGGTGCTCGAAGACGCGGCTGTACTCCCTCACCTGTTGACCTTCGAGATAGAGGCTACCCGCGCGGTCTCGACGCAGACGACCCCCGGATCGGCCGGCTCGGGGATGGTCAGCACGGCTTAAGGCGCTGCCCATCGACCCGTACTCGCCCGCGCCAGAGGTCAGGATCTAGATGGTGCGGCCGGGCCGGTCGGCATCGTCCGGCAACACCTCGTCGTACGCCTGCCAACCAGCCGCGACGGCCGGTCAGTGGCCCAGCATCTCGTTCTTGACGGCCCGGATGAAGGCGGCCCAACTGCTCGGCGGGAAAGCGAGGGTCGGACCGTCGGGGTCCTTGCTGTCGCGCAGCCCGACCACTCCGGGCAGGCCGTCGGCGACCTCGACACAGTTGCCGCCGTTGTTGCTGCGACTCGACTTGCGCCAGGCGGCACCGGTCAGGTCAGGCACGTGAGTACTCCTCTGCGACTTGCTGGATCAGACTCTTTGATCGGGACTCGGTAAGGGCGCGGCTCGTCATGTCGGCCCAGATGGTGTCGTAGGCGGCGATTTCGTGCGGCTTGTCGAGGTAGATGGCGCCGGTCGCTGCCTCCAGGTACGCCACCGGTGGTTCCACCTCTTTGCCGTTGCTGTCCTTCGGGAAGTCCAAGATCGAGAAGGCTCCCGCCATGGCCCCGGCATGTAGCCCGGCGGAAAATTCCACAACTTGGACGGTCACGTTGGGTAGCTCTGCTGCCTTCAGGATCTGGTGGAGCTGTTCGGCCATGATCGTGGCGCTGCCGACTCGTCGACGCAACACGGCCTCGTTGATTATCACGCTGAGTTGCGGCGCGGAGAACCGGGTGAGGAGCGCTTGCCGCTCGACGCGCAGTTGGACCGCCCGCTGCCGCTCGCTGCTGTCCTTCGCGTCGATCGAGCCGCCAGGCGTTCGGAAGACCTCCTCGGCGTAGGCGCGTGTTTGAAGCAGGCCGGGAACCAATTCGGCCTCGTACTGCCGGATGTTGGATGCGGCAGCTTCAAGTCCGATGTAGAGCTGGAACCAGCGCGGTAGGCCCGAGCCGACGTAGTCGTGCCACCAGTTCTTGTTCTCTCTGGTGGCTGCCGTCAGGGCAAGCAGCAGGTCACGGTCGTCGGTTGATGCGCCATAGAGGTCGAGCATCTGTTGTACGTCTGCCTGCCGGAAGCGGACGTGCTCGGCACCGTTCTCGATCCGATGCAGCGTCGCCCGTGCTCGGTCCAGACGTTCCGCAGCCTGCTCCATCGTCAGTCCTGCGGACTTGCGCAGTGACTCGAACTTGCGGCCGATCTGCCGCCGCAACATCGTCGAGCCGGTGACTCCTTGTGACACGCGCTGCCTCCGACTGCGGTTGTTCCTCAACAAGCGGACGTCCAATTGAAGCGCCGTGTTGTCTCACAATCAATAGACACGTCACAGCGAGTATTTCTCGTTAGCTAGGTTGCTATGGTCAAGCTGCTATTGCGATGTTGCAATTGCATTGGTCTGGTGCTTCACTTCCTCTGCGGCCACTGTGGAGTTATCGCTGCTCAGTGGCCATGTGAGCCCTGCTGACGTACTGCTGGTCGAAGGCGGCGGTGGCAGGTCCGGGGTGGGTCCGCCGGTGCGGGGCGGGCCGGTGGGCCCGCCCTTCCACGGTTCGATCTCGACGGTGAGGGGCAGGTCCTGTCATGCGCGTCTTCCTCCGGCGTGTCCGGCGTCGCCGGCGGTCGGTCCTCGGATCGACCTGCTACCGCTCGTCCACCTATCAGCCCTTGCGTCCGTGGCAGGTCCGTGAGCGGAGCTTCCGGACGACCCAGCTGGGCCGGCGTGGGCTCGATCCGCAGGAGGTGCGGGAGTTCCTCGACCGCGTCGCCGGTGACCTGGCCGTCGTCTACGACGCGCTGGCGCAGAGCCGCCGGGAGACAGACCGGATCAAGAACGCGCTGCGTCGCTGGCAGTCGGAGCAGGCCCGGGCCCGCAACGAACGGGGGTACGACAGGTGACCGAGCGATGGGTGATCCACCTGCCGGTCGTCGTCAACGACCTGCTCTCCGCTCAGCGGCTGGCCCGGGTGGTGGCGCACTGGTCGCACGTCCTGCCGCAGACCGAGCCCGGTGGCACCACGGTCTCGGCGGAGGACGACCAGAACGTCCGCCACTGGGTGTTCTGCGACCGGTTGCTGCCCGGTGGGCAGCGGTGTCTGCTCCGGCCCGGACACGACGGTGAGTGCTCCCGGCGGTTCCGGCCGCGATGAGCACCCGCTCGACCGGCACCGCGTGCCGCACCGAAAGCGGAGTATGCACGAGCTATGGTGAGAGTATGACGCGGCGCATCACGATCAGCCTGCCCGACGACGTGGCCGAGTACGTCGAGCGGTCGCAGGGCACGACGTCCGGCTTCATCGCCGACGTGCTCCGGCGGAAGATGCGAGCGGACGGTCTGCGTGCCCGATGGGCTGAGCACGGCTATGTGGTGACCGACGAGGACGTCGAGCGGGCTCGCCGGAGGCTGGCACAACAGCCGCCGATCACCGACGAGCAACACGATCGGAACATGGAGTGGCTACGCCAGTTCGGGGACGGTGACGGGGCGGCTGCCGCGTGAACGGGCTCGTCCTGGACACGTCCGCACTGCTCGCGTACGCCGCTGGGGACAGCGTCGAGCCGGGTGCGCTGCTGACCCTCGCGCAGGAGGATCCCGAGCAGGAGGTGTGGATCCCGGCGCTCTGCCTGGGGCAGGCGCAGCTTCAGGTAGCGGGTACTCCGGCCGCCGATCTGCTCGACCTGCTCCTCGACACGGACCGGGACATCCGGATCGCGGTATACGACGGTCCGACCAGCCGGCGGGTGGCCCGGATCGCGGCGAGCCGCAAGGTGCCGCTCGACGTGGCCCACGCGATCGCCACCGCCGTGCTCTACCGGTGCTACCTGGTCACACGGGACGTCGGGACGGTAGCGGCGGCGGCCCCGCCCGACCTCGAGGTCCTCGACATCTCCGACTCCTGGGAATGAGGACCGTAGTCGGTCAGTCGGCCTTTCCGGCCGGGACGACCCACGTCGTCGGCTGGCCGGTGATCGCGGTGATCAGGTCGAAGTCGCCGTCGTAGTGCAGAACGGTCACGCCATGCCGTTCGGCGGTGGCGGCGATCAGCAGATCGGCCATCGAAAGCGCGCGGTGGTTGCCCTTGTGCAGCGCCTGCACCTGGACGTCGATCGCACGATCCCAGATGTCGTCCGGCATGGCGAGCCAGTCGAAGCCGCGAAGCAGCCATCGAGCGCGCTGCGCGTCCTTGGCCGAGCGGGCGCTGTGCACCACCTCGATCTCGACCGCCCCGCAGACCGCCAGCAGACCGCGCTCGGACAACTCGTCCAGGACGGGTGCCACGGCGGGCTTCGGCCACCTGGCGAGCGCCGACTTGTCGAGAAGGTAGCGCTCCCGCGTCATGCCGCTTCGGGCTTCGACGCCTGCTGCGGGTCGGTGAGGTCCGGCAGGCCGCCGCTCTTGAGCCAGTCGGCGAACTCCCGGCGCTTCTCCCGGTTGACCACTTCCTGCAGCGCGGCGTTGACGGTGGCCTTCTTGGTGCCGGTACCGAGGATCTCGGCGGCCTCGGCCAGGAGGTCGTCGTCGACGTCAAGGATGGTCCGGGACACGTGCGCCTCCTCGTCCGAGCACTCGAACGAGGTGATGATATCAATTTTCGCTGATCTTGATATCTCCGTGGGTCAACGCCGTCGCGGGGCCTCGGCGACCACTGTCGGCGAGTACTCGTTCGCCGCCTCGACCGCCCACTCCAGCGCGTAGTCCGCCTCCTCCTCCCAGCCCGGTTCGCCGCCGACGAAGTGCGACCGGCCGGGGAACTCCCGGTAGCCGGTGAGCGCCGTCGAACTCCGGTAGAGGTTGGCGATCGAGCTGGCCAAGGTCGCGGGCACCACGTGGTCCTCGCCGCCCGCGGTGATCAGCAGCGGGGCGCGGTCGCTGCGCTTCTTGTCGATCTCGGTGGCGGAGTGCGGGTCCAGGTTGGCGAACGCGGCCTCGAACAGCACGTGCCCGGCGCCCGGTACGGCGTACCGCTCCCAGGCGGCGTCGGACTCCTGCTGGCTGATGGTGTTGCCGAAGGCGTACCGGAAGTCCTCCGGCGTGAACGGCACGGCGCGGTGCCGGTTGGCCGGGTTGTGCAGGATCGAATATCCGGACCGCAGCGTGCTGGGCGGCAGCTTGAGCACACCCCGTACCGGCGCGGGGTGCACGGCGACCACCGCGGCGCCGAGGCGGCGGTCCGCCAGCAACTGGGCGATCAGGCCGCCGAACGAGTGGCCCATGATGATCGGCGGGCGCGGCAGGCCCTTGACGATCGCCGCGTAGTGGTCGGTGATGTCGGCGATGCGCTGCGCGGCGATCGGGGCCGGGTCGGCCCGCAGCTCCTCCACCTCGCGGTCCATCCCGGGCCAGGCGGGCGTGAGCACCTGGAAGCCGCGCGCGGCGTACCGCTGCGCCCAGTGCTCCCAGCTCCGCGAGGTCATCCAGAGCCCGTGGATGAGCACGATCGTGTCGACCCGTCCCGTCGGTGCGCTCATGTCCGCCTCCCCGTTTCGCCGCTGGACGGCCCGCGCGTACCCGGACTGGGCGCCGGCAATCCTGCCTGACCGGCCGGACAGGAATTGACGGCTGACCCGGATGATCAGCGTCCTGAGTCGACTGTCAGGATGACGACATGACGGTCAGACTTGCCGACAGGGTTGCCCTGGTGACGGGCGGGAGCCGGGGTATCGGCGCCGCCGTCGTGCGCCGGCTGGCCGAGGACGGCATCCACGTCGCGTTCACCTACCGCACCGCGCAGGACAGCGCGAAGTCCGTGGTGGCCGAGATCGAGGCGTACGGGCGGACCGGCCTGGCGATCAACGCGGACAGCGCCGACGCGACGGCCGTGATCGGCGCAGTGGACCGGACCGTCGCCGAGTTGGGGCGGCTGGACATCCTGGTCAACAACGCCGGCGTGTTCGCGGGTGGGCCGATCGAGTCGGTCAGCCTCGACGCCCTGGACCGGGCGATCGCGGTGAACGTGCGCGGGGTCTACCTCGCCACCCAGGCGGCGGTACGCCACATGGGCGCGGGCGGGCGGATCGTCAACATCGGCAGCAGCTTCGCCAGCCGCGTCCCGGCACCGGGGGTGAGCGCGTACGCGATGACCAAGAGCGCCGTGAACGGGCTGACCCGGGCGCTCGCCCGCGAACTCGGTCCGCGTGGGATCACCGTCAACCTGATCCTGCCCGGCTCGACCGACACCGACATGAACCCGGCGGACAGCGCGGGCGCGGACGGGCAGCGGTCGCACATCGCCCTCGGCCGGTACGCGACCCCGGACGACGTGGCGGCGACTGTCAGTCACCTGGTGGGCCCCGGCGGACGGCACGTCACCGGCGCGTCGATCGCGATCGACGGCGGCGCGACGGCCTGATCGGCCCCAGAGCGTCCGGCGTCGGCGGCGTGACCGCCTGACAAATGTCACGGCCGGAAGGTGACTGCCGCTCCGGGGAACCGGACACCGCACGCCGGAGCATCGGGACATGACCGATTCCGCACCGGCCGTGGACCTGGCCGGACTCACCAAGACCTTCGGCCCGGTGACCGCCGTCGACGGGCTCGACCTGCGGATCGCCCCCGGTGAGGTGGTGGCGTTCCTCGGCCCCAACGGCGCCGGCAAGACCACCACCGTCGACATGCTGCTCGGGCTGGCCCGCCCGGACGCCGGCACGGTCCGCCTCTTCGGCGGCGAGCCGGCCGACGCCGTCCGGCACGGCCGGGTCGCCGCCGTGATGCAGACCGGCGGCCTGCTCAAGGACCTCACCGTCGCCGAGACGGTACGGATGACCGCGCACTTCTACGGCCACACCCGGCCGGTGGCGGAGGTGCTGGAGCGCGCCGGCATCGCCGGGATCGCCGACCGGGCGGTCGGCAAGTGCTCGGGCGGGCAGCAGCAGCGCCTGCGGTTCGCGCTCGCGCTGCTGCCCGACCCGGACCTGATGGTGCTGGACGAGCCGACCACCGGCATGGACGTCGAGGGCCGGCGCGACTTCTGGCAGGCGATCCGGGCCGACGCCCGCTCCGGCCGGACCGTCCTGTTCGCCACCCACTACCTGGACGAAGCCGACGCGTACGCGGACCGGATCGTGCTGATCCGCCAGGGCCGCGTGGTCGCCGACGGCACCACCGCCGAGATCAAGAACCTGGCCGCCGGGCGGGTGGTGCGGGCGACGCTGCCCGGCGCCGACCAGGCCGCACTCGCCGCGCTGCCGGGCGTCCGCTCGGTCGAGGTACGCGGCGACGCGGTCCTCGTGCACACCGGGGACTCCGATGTGGTCGCCCGGCACCTGCTGACCCGCACGGACGCCCGGGACCTGGAGATCACCTCACGCAACCTCGAGGACGCGTTCCTCACCCTGACCGCCTGAACCGGGGAGCCTCGCCATGACCGCCACGACCTCGTCCACCACCGCCCGCGCCGTCGACCGCCGGCCGCCCATGCTCGGCGGGTTCTGCGCGCCGGTGCTCGCCATCGAGATCCGCCGGGTGCTGCGCAACCGCCGTACGCTGCTGTTCATCCTGGTCATGCCGGCCGTGTTCTTCCTGCTGTTCGGGCTGCCCACGCGCGGGGAGAAGCTGGACAACGGGCTGCCGGTCACCGGCTGGATCATGATCAGCCTGGCCGTGTACGCGGCCATGGTCGCCACCACCAGCGCCGGCGCGGCCGTCGCCACCGAACGCGCGCTGGGCTGGAGCCGGCAACTGCGGCTCACTCCGCTGCGCCCCGCCGCGTACGTGGCGACCAAGGTCGCCACCGCGATGGTGCTCGGCCTGCTCGGCGTACTCGTGGAGTTCGCCGTCGGCGCGGCCTCCGGGGTCCGGCTGCCGGCCCACGTCTGGGTCGAGTCCGGCCTGACCGCCTGGGTCGGCGCGCTCGTGTTCGCCGCGTTCGGGCTCTTCGTCGGCTACCTCGCCCCGGCCGAGAACGTCATGCAGTTCGTGGGCCCGGCGCTGGCGATCCTGGCCATGCTGGGCGGCCTGTTCGTCCCGCTGGAGCTGCTGCCCGACGTGATGCGGCAGATCGCCAAGTTCACCCCGGTGTACGGGGTCGGTCAGCTCGCCCGCGCGCCGCTGACCGGCACCGGGGTGGACTGGGCGGCGGTGGCGAACGTGACCGCCTGGACCGTGTTCTTCGGTCTCGGCGCGGCCCGGCTGTTCCGCCGGGACACCACCCGTGTCTGAGCGGGGTCTAGCGTGGTCGGCGTGACGTCGCCGCCCGGTCCGGCCCGGCCGGTGAACCGCCACTGGCGGTTCACCGGCTGGCTGCTGGCGGCGGTCTGGCTGTTCTTCCTCAACATCCCGCTCGGCACCGCACTGCACCAGCCGCAACTGTGGCGGCGGCTGGTCGGGATCGGCGCGCTCGTCGCGTTCGCCGTGGCGTACGTGCTGATCTTCGAATGGGCCCGGGGCCGACGGCAGCGCCATCGACCGGTGCCGCCCGGCCGGGCCCGGCTGCTGATCGCCGTGCTGCTCGCGCTCGGGCTGGCCGGGATCCCCGGCACCGGCGGCGACTGGCTGACCACACTGGTCTTCGTCGGGGCAGCCGCGGTGTTCCTGCTGCCGTCGGCAGAGGCGCTGGTCGTGGTGGTGCTGGCCGCGGCGGCGCCGCCGGTGACCGCGCGTCTGGTGCCCGGCTGGGAGCACGAGAGCACGCTCGTCTTCGCGGTGCTGCTCGCCTCGTTCGCGATGTTCGGGGTGAGCCGGCTGGCCCAGCGCAACGGCGAACTCCAGGCCGCGCAGCAGGAGATCCGCCGACTGGCGGTGGCGGAGGAACGCGCCCGCGCCGCCCGGGACCTGCACGACATCCTCGGGCACTCGCTCACCGTGGTGGCGGTCAAGGCCGAGCTGGCCGGCCGGCTGCTGGAGCTGGACCCGGCCCGCGCCGCCACCGAGGTCGCCGACATCGAGCGGCTGGCCCGGGAGGCGCTGGCGGACGTGCGGAGCACCGTCGGGGCGTACCGCGGGGTGGATCTGGCCTCCGAACTGGCCGGCGCGCGGTCGGCGCTGACCGCCGCGGGCGTCGTCGCGGAGCTGCCGGAGTCGGTGCCGCCGCTGCCGGCGGACCGCGACGAGCTGTTCGGCTGGGCGATCCGCGAGGGGGTGACGAACGTGGTGCGGCACAGCGGCGCCCGCCACTGCGTCATCCGGGTGGAACCGTCGGCGGTGGAGGTACGCGACGACGGCCGGGGCCCGGCGGACCAGCGGGGCACGGCCGGGCACGGGCTGGCCGGGCTGCGGGAGCGGGCCCGGCGGCTGGACGCGACGGTGACGGTGACGGTGGCGCGGCCGGACGACGGGCGTGGCTTCCTGCTCCGGGTGACGGTGCCCGCAGCGGATCCGGACGGAGGGACGCGCCCGTGACCGAGCCGATCAGGCTGCTGCTCGCCGACGACCAGGCGCTGGTCCGGGGCGCGCTCGCAGCGCTGCTGTCGCTGGAGCCGGACCTGACGGTGGTGGCCGAGGTGAGCCGCGGCGACGAGGTGGTGCCGGAGGCGCTGCGCGCCGGCCCGGACGTGGCGCTGCTCGACGTGGAGATGCCGGGCCTGGACGGGGTGGCCGCGACCGCCGCGCTGCGGGCCGCGCTGCCGTCCTGCCGGGTGCTCGTGGTGACCACGTTCGGGCGGCCCGGCTACCTGCGCCGGGCGATGGAGGCGGGCGCGAACGGCTTCGTGGTCAAGGACACCCCGGCCCGGCAGCTCGCCGACGCGGTCCGCCGGGTGCACGCCGGGCTGCGGGTGGTCGACCCGGCGCTCGCCGCCGAGACGCTCGCCACCGGGCCGAGCCCGCTCACCGAGCGGGAGACCGAGGTGCTGCGTACGGCGCGCGGCGGCGGCACGGTGGCCGAGCTGGCGGCGACGTTGCACCTGTCCGAGGGGACCGTACGCAATCATCTTTCCGCAGCCATCGGCAAGACCGGCGCCCGCAACCGGGCCGACGCGGTGCGGGTGGCCGAGGCCAACGGCTGGCTGCTGGGCTGAGCCCGGTCAGGGCAGGCGGTCCACCACGACGAAGGCGGTGCCCGGCTCGACCTCGGTCAGCAGCAGGCGCTGGGCGCTGCGGGTCAGCCGGATGCAGCCGTTCGTGACGTTCTTGCCGAGCGTGTCGTCGTTGTACCAGCTGTGCAGTCCGATGTGGGCGCCGCGCAGCCCGGTCGGCACCGCACCCGGGTCGTCGGGGATCGCGCCGAGGGCGAAGATGTCGACGCCGCCGTAGACGGCCTCCGGAGGCGGGGTGCGGCCCAGCACGAACGTGCGGCCCAGCGGGGTGAGCTGCCCGGACATGCCGAGGCTGACCGGCCAGGTGCGCATCGCGCGCCCGTCCCGGCTCCAGGTGAGGCGGTGGGTGCGCCGTTCCACCACGATCTGGTCGCGCAGCGCCACCGTGGTCCAGCCGCCCGAGGGCAGCCAGGCGATGGTGCGGTTGGCCGACGGGAGCAGCACGGCGGTCCAGCCGGAGCGGCGTTCGACGATCGGCACGGTGAGCCGTACGCCGTTGATGGTCGGCGCGAGGAAGGCCAGCGGACGGCCGCCCGGCGCGTCGTACGCGGCCACGTTGCGGTTCGGGCGCAGCCCTTCGCCGAGCTGGCGGGTGTCGGCCGGATCCGGGTCGGGCGGGAAGCCGCGCGGCGCCGGGTCGTAGGTGATCACCGGCAGGTCGTCCGGCGGGCGCGCGGCGGGCGGCACCGACTCGTACGGCGACGGGCTCGGCGCGGCGGTCGTGCTCGTGGGCGCGGCGACGACCGGCGTTGACGGGCGCGCGGGCGTGACGGTGAGCGCGCGGCCGACCAGCAGCGCGGTGACGAGCAGCAGCGGTACGGCGAGCGCGGCGATCAGCCAACCGGGAGGTCGGCGCGCGGCAAACCGGTCGAACAGCACGAAACTGACTGTAACCGACCGGAAGCCCCCGTACCCGGTACTACGGGTACGGGGGCTTCGCGGCCCGGGTGGCTCAGCTGAGCTTCGCGCCGATGTGGATGGCGATCGCGTCGTGCGCGGGGACGTTCGCGGCGAACCAGCCGGACGAGTCCACCGTGATCACCGGACCGCTGCACGAGCCGTTGCTGAACGTGCCGTGGACGACGTCGCAGTAGCGGCCGGCCGGCAGCCCGGTGTAGTACGAGCGGCCGTTCACCGCGCTGCCCTCGTCGTTGATCGTCAGGTAGCCCTTGCCGGTACGGCTGAACGCGATGTGCTGGTAGCCGTTGTCGTACCAGTTGGAGACCCCGGCGCCCTCGGTGGCGTTGCGGAAGCCGACCATGTTGGCGATGACCGGCCAGCGGTGCTCGCACTCCCAGCCCGAGTAGCAGGTGACGTTGGTGATCCGGTTGCTGCCGTCGGCGGGCGGGCCCTGGTCCCGGCCGCTGTAGGTGAAGCTCGACATCACCGCCGGGGTGCCGTACGGCCAGGCCAGCATGAACGCGTTGGCCAGCGCGTACGTGCCGCGGTCGCGGTAGGTGAGCACGCCGCCCTCGCGCTGGGTGTCGTGGTTGTCGGTGAAGACCACCGCCTTCGCGCTCGACAGGTAGCCCCAGGACTCACCGAAGTTCTTCAGGTACGCCAGCCGCTCGTTGTTGAACATCCGGGCCAGGTCCTTGCCGTACCGGAACTCGTGCACGTCACCGTTGCCGGTGTACTCGGTCGGCTGGATCGGCTCGCCCGCGCCGTAGATGACCTCCTGCACCAGGTACGCGCTGCGGTTCAGCTTGGCCTTGATCGCGGCGATGTCGGCGGCCGGCATGTGCTTGCTGCCGTCCAGGCGGAAACCGTCGACGCCGAGGGAGAGCAGGTCGTTGAGGTACGCGGCGAGCCGGCCGCGCACGTACTCCGACTCGGTCTTGAGGTCGGCGAGGTTGACCAGCTCGCAGTTCTGCACCTCGTACCGGTCGTTGTAGTTGGCGATGTCGTTGTTGCCGTTGCGCCCGCAGTAGTGGAAGTCCTGCGCCGAGTAGATGCCGGGATAGTTGTAGTGGCCGTACGACGAGCCGGCCCACCCGGTGCCGCCGTTCTCCTGCCCGGACATGTGGTTGACCACGGCGTCGACGATCACCTTCACGCCCGCCGCGTGGCACGTGTTCACCATGGACTGGAACTGCGCGCGCGTGCCCTTGCGGGACTCGATCCGGTAGCTGACCGGCTGGTACGACACCCACCACTGGTTGCTGTTGACGTGCTCCTGGGGCGGGGACACCTGCACGTAGCCGTAGCCCTTCGGGCCCAGTGTGCTGGTGCACTCGGCGGCCACCGACGTCCAGTTCCACTCGAAGAGCTGGACGATGACCTTCTTGGCGCCCGGGGTGGCGGCGGTGGCCGGGGGAGCCGCCGCCGTGATCGGGACGAGCAGGCTGGCGGCCAGGCCCAGGGCGAGCGCCGCGGCGCGGAATCGGCGTCGATGCATCAGGACTCCTGCGGGGGTGCGGGGGATGCGGGGGAGTGGAGCCTGTCTCAGTGCTGGCTTCTTGCAGCCCGCGCTGAAATTTTGCGGCAAGGTTACGAGAATGTTGCAAGGACTGTCAACGTATGGGCATTCGTCGTTGCATCAGGCGCTACACGCGCGTCCGGACCGGACGGTTCGAAAAACCGGCCGAGAAATTCGCCACCGGAGGTGATCCGTCCGCGCCGTCGCTCCGTACCTGAGTGGGGAGCAGGGTCGGCCGGTGGGGGCGCCGCCGCGAGACGATCGAGGAGCAGATGGCCCGGGCACAGCAGAACGAGAAGACGACGACCGTCCGGACCACCACCAGCAGCCGTGGTGCCCGGACCATGTCGAAGTCCGCGATCGCGGCGCTGACCGCTTCCGCACTCGGCCTCGCGTGGGCCGGAGTGGAGCTGGCCGGCGCCGGCGGGCTCATGTACTCGTACGGATTCTTCTTCACCGAGTTCTTCGCCGGGGTGGTCGCCCTGGTCGCGCTCAGCATCACCGTCATGCTGGGCCTGCTCGCCACCGACCGCCTCGTGCTGCTCATCCGGCACCGCGTGCTGCTCCAGTCCGCGCACCGCGCCACCGGCGTGCTCGGCGTGGCCGGACTGGTCTTCCACGTCATCACCAAGGTGGCCATCGGCCGGGCCGGCCCCACCGACGCGGTGGTGCCGTTCATCGGCGGCGCCGGCCTCTACGTCGGACTCGGCACCGTCGCCGCGCTGCTGATGGTGGGCGTGCTCTGGACCGGAATCGTCCGGGTCCGGTTCGCCGGCGTCGGCCCCAAGTGGTTCTGGCGGGCGCTGCACTCGATGGCCTACGTGTCCTGGCCGTTCGCGCTGGTGCACGGCCTCAACGCCGGCCGGCCCGCGGCGACCTGGGTGCTGCTCAGCTACCTCGCCTGCGTGCTGGCCGTGGTGCTGGCGCTGATGGTGCGGCTCTCCGTCCACCTGGGCAAGCGCAGCCGGGAACAGCACCAGGCCGCCGCGCTCAACAAGGCCATGGCCGGCAAGGCCGAGGAGCGGACCGGCGTGTTCGCCGTGCTCACCCGCAAGAAGGACACCGCCAAGGAGGACAGCGGCGCCGGCCGGGGCCGCTGGGCCGAGGCCACCGCCACCTGGACCGCGCCGGCCGGCACCGCCCGGCGGCGCGACCCCGAGCGGTTCGCCGTACCCGTGGTGCCGGAACCCGGCTCGCTGCGCGAACCGGTCCGCGCGGCCGCCCGCCGCCGCGACGAGGAGCGGGTCGCCACCCGGGTACGCGAGGAGGAGCGCGAGCCGGTCCTCTTCGACCGGGACGAGGAACTGGTGCCGGCACGCCGGTCCGACAGTGAACGCTCCCGCCGTCGTCGCCGGTCCGAGGAGGAGCCGGCGGGCCGCCGGTCCCGCACCGACGAGGAGCGGGTGAGCCGCCGGTCCCGGACCGACGAGGAACGGGTCGGTCGCCGCTCCCGGGCCGACGAGGACGTCGCCGCCCGCTACTCGGCCCCGCCGGAGAGCGGTGGCCGCCACTCCGCGCCCCCGGACACCGGGGGCCGCCACTCCGCCCCGCCGGACAGCAGCCGGTACGCCACCCCGGCCGAGGTGGCCCGCTACTCCGCGCCGCCGCGTGCCGGCAGCGAGCCGGAGGAGCCGTGGGACAGCCCGCGCCGCTGGGAGACCCGCCCGGTCTCCGGTGAGCCGATCTCGGCCGGGCCGATCTCCGGCAGCCCGATGTCGGCGCAGCCGCTCAGCGGATCCGGCCGGCGCTACCGGGACGAGGAGGACGTGCCGGAGGAGCCGGACTACTGGCGCCCGCCGGCCCGCTACGACGCCGACGAGGCGTTCGTGGACGACACCCCGACGCTCGTCGACCTCGCCTCCCGTCGCGCCATGCGGGCCGGCAAGGACAGCCGGTCCGGCCGTCGCAAGCGGGCCGACGCGGACGCGGTCGACGGGGCGTACTGGGCCGGGCTGCGGGGTGAGGCCCGGTGACGCGGCAGACCACGGTCCCACCGGTCGCCTGCGTCGGCGAGCCCCGCCTGACCGCCGGGTTCGCCGAGTTCGGCCGGCTCGACCTGCTCGCCCACGAGGAGGTGCACGGCCCGATCGGCCCGATGGAACCGGCGGCGCTGCTGCGGCTCGCCGAAGCCATCGACCTCAAGGGCAAGGGCGGCGCGGGCTTCCCGTTCGCCCGCAAGCTGCGTGCGGTGCTGGAGTCCTGCGAGCGGCAGGACCTCTCCGCCGTGGTCGTCGTCAACGCCACCGAGGGGGAACCGGCGAGCTGGAAGGACAAGGTGCTGCTCACCCGCGCCCCGCACCTGATCCTGGACGGCGCCGCGCTGGCCGCGTTCGCGCTGGACGCGGAGGAGATCGTCATCGGCGTCGCCGACGACGACGTGGGCCGGCCCTCGCTGGCCGAGGCGCTGCAGGAACGCCGGATGCCGGTGCCCACCACGATCGTCACGGTGCCGCACCGGTTCATCTCCGGCGAGGGCGGCGCGCTCGTCAACGGCATCAACGGCCTGCCGCACATCCCGCCCGGCACCAAGAAGCGCTCCAGCGACTCCGGCGTCGGCGGGCTGCCCACCCTGCTGTCGAACGCCGAGACGTACTCCCAGCTCGCCGTCGCCGCCCGGATCGGCCCGTACGAGTACGCCGCGCTCGGCACCGACGACGAGCCCGGCACCGTGCTGCTCACCGTCACCGGGTCGGCGAAGCGGCCCGCCGTGGTGGAGTGCGCCGCGGGCACCCCGCTACGCGAGATCCTCGACCTGTGCGAGGTGCCGCCCGGCCCGGGCATCCTGATGGGCGGCTACCACGGCAAGTGGATCACTGCGGCGGCGGCGGACCGGGCCGAGGTGTCCCGCAAGGGGCTCACCGCCGTCGGCGGCACGCTCGGCGCCGGCATCATCGTGCCGCTCGGCGCCGACACCTGCCCGCTCGGCGAGGCCGCCCAGGTCGTGCGGTACCTGGCCGGTGAGTCCGCCGGGCAGTGCGGCCCGTGCAAGATGGGCCTACCCGACCTGGCCCGCTCGGTCGACCTCGCGGTCTCCGGCAGCGCCCCGGTCGAGCTGGTCCGCGCCGCGGCCGGGGACGTCAAGGGACGCGGCGCGTGCAGCCACCCGGACGGCACCGCCCGGTTCGCGCTGTCCGCCATGGAGGTGTTCGCCGACGACCTGCGGCTGCACGCCACCGGCGAGGGCTGCGGCAAGCGGGTCAAGGGCACGATGGGCCTGCCCGGCGCGCCCGACGCCAACCCGCAGAAACTCACGCTCGACTGGTCCCGTTGCGACGGCCACGGGCTCTGCGCGCACGTGGTGCCGGACTTCATCCGGCTCGACGGCAACGGCTACCCGGCGTTCCCGCCCACCCCGGTGCCGACGTGGCTGCGCGAAGGCGCGCTCAAGGCGGTAAAGGTCTGTCCCGAACTCGCGCTTCGCCTGGTCCGGGCCGAGTAGAACCCAGGAGCCGCCGATGCGTACCGCCGTTCGTGTGACCGCCGCCGTCGTACTCGCCGCCACGCTCGCCACCGGCTGCGCGGCCGGGCCCGAGGCCGGGGCGGTGGCACCCGCGGCCCCCGCCGCCGCGCCCCCGGACGTCGCGTCCCCCGCCGCGACGCCGGGCGGGCCGACGTCCGCGCCACCGGCCGCGGTGCCGGCCACGCTGGCGTTCACCGGCAAGACCCTCGACGGTACGGCGTTCTCCGCCGCCGGCCTGGCCGGGCGGCCGGTGCTGCTCTGGTTCTGGGCGCCCTGGTGCGCCACCTGCGCCAGCCAGGCGTGGACGGTCGCCGAGATCGCACCCGCCTACCGGGACACGGTCCCGATCGTCGGCGTCGCCGGGCTCGGCGAGCAGAAGGCGATGAAGGACTTCGTCACCGAGTTCGACCTGGGCGGCACGACCCAGATCGACGACCGCAACGGCGCGCTGTGGCGCCGTTTCAAGGTGACCGAGCAGAGCACGTTCGTCGTCCTGGACCGGACCGGCCGGGTCGTCCACCAGGGATTCCTGGACGGTGAGGCGCTCACCCGGCAGGTCGAGACGCTGGCCCGGGGATGACCGGCGCGCTGCTGCTCGCCCTGACCGCCGGCATGCTCGGCGCGGTCAACCCGTGCGGCTTCGCGATGCTGCCCGCGTACCTGTCACTGCTCGTCGCCGGGCCCGACGGCGGGCGCGGCGCGGTCGGCCGCGCGCTCACCGCGACGGCCGCGCTCACCCTCGGGTACGTGCTGGTGTTCGGCGCGTTCGGGCTGGCCGTGGCACCGGCCGCCGACTGGTTGCGCCCTCGGCTGCCGTGGCTGACGGTGACGCTCGGCGTGCTGCTGGCGCTGGCCGGGTGCTGGCTGCTCGCCGGCCGTCGGCTGCCCGCCCCGCGCCCGCTGCGCGTCGCGCCCCGGCTCACCCGCACCTGGCCGTCCATGGTGCTGTTCGGCGCGGCGTACGCGCTCACGTCGCTGAGCTGCGCGATAGCGCCGTTCCTGGCGATCGTGGTGACCAGCATGCGGGCCGGGTCGCCGCTGCGCGGGCTGGCGCTGTTCGGCGCGTACGCGCTGGGCATGGCGCTCGTGGTCGGGGTGGCCGCGCTCGCCGTGGCGCTGCTGCGCGGCCGGGTCGTGGCGCGACTACGCGGCGCGGGCGCCTGGGCGCCGCGTCTGAGCGGCCTGGTGCTCGTGGTCGCGGGCGGCTACGTCGCCTGGTACGGCTGGTACGAGGTGCGCCTCGCCCAGGGCCGGTACGACGCCTTCACCGACCCGGTGATCCGCGCCGCCGCCCAGCTCCAGCAGACCCTGGTGCGCGCCGTCGACACTCTGGGCCCCGCCGTCCTCGCGGCCTTGCTCCTGGCCGCCGTGCTCCTCACCCGCCGCCGTCCCCGCTCTCTCTCCCGCGATCTTGCGGTTGGGGCCCGGGCGGAAGGGGTGAAGCGGACTTCTCGCGGGCCGGAAGTGCAAGATCGCGGGGAAGGGGCGGGGACGGCGGCGGGGGAGCGGGTCAGCGCGGGGTGAGGCGGTCGGTGCCGAGCTTGTCGCGCAGGACCTCCGGGACCACCACCGAGCCGTCGGGCTGCTGGTGCTGCTCCAGGATGGCCGGGAACAGGCGGCTGGTGGCCAGCGCCGAGCCGTTGAGCGTGTGCACGAAACGGGTCTGCTTCGCGCCCGGCTCGCGGTAGCGGATCGCCGCCCGGCGCGCCTGGTAGTCACCGGCCCAGGAGACCGACGACACCTCCTTGTACTTGCCGGTGCTCGGCATCCACACCTCGACGTCGAGCGTCTTCTTCATCGAGGCGCTGGCGTCACCGGCGGCCAGCAGGCTGGTCTGGAAGTGCAGACCCAGCTTGCCGACCAGGCCCTCGACGTGCCCGACCATCGCCTCCAGCGCCGCGCCCGCCTGCTCCGGCAGCGTGAACTGGAAGATCTCCACCTTGTTGAACTGGTGGCCGCGCACAGTGCCGCGCTCGTCGGAGTGCGAACCGGCCGCCTCGCGCCGGTAGCACGGCGTGTACGCGAACGCCTTCAGCGGCAGCTTCGGCGTCTCCAGGATCTCGTCCTGGTACGCGCCGAGGATCGCCGTCTCCGCCGTGGGCAGCAGGAACTGGCCGCGCGAGGACGACTGCTTGTCGATGTGGTAGACGTCGTCGTGGAACTTCGGGAACTGCCCGGCCGCGTAGCCGGCGCTGTCCAGCAGCAGGTGCGGCGGGAGCAGGAACTCGTAGCCGGCCTGGATGTTCTGCTCGATCAGCCAGTTCACCAGCGCCCACTCCAGCCGGGCGCCCAGACCGGTGTACATCCAGAAGCCCGAGCCGCCGAGCTTCACGCCCCGCTCGTGGTCGACCAGGCCGAGCGCGCGGCTCAGCTCCACGTGGTCGCGCACCTTCTCGATGTCCGGCGCCTCGCCGAACGTCCGCACCACCCGGTTGGCCTCCTTGCCCCCGGCGACCACGTCGTCGGCGGGCAGGTTCGGCAGCTCGCTCATCACCGCGCGGAGCCGGGACTGCACCTCGTCGAGCTGGGACTCCAGCTCCGCGAGCTGCTTGCGCTCGGCCTCCGGGGCGACCGGCTGCGGCGTGCCGCCGGACCGTTTCGCCTCCGCGTACGCCCGCGCCTCGGCCTTGCGGCGCTGCCGCTCGGCGTCGATCTCCGTGATCAGGGCGCGTCGTTCCTGGTCGAGCCGCTGGATGTCGTCCAGCGTCCGGGTGACCTCGGCGGGATCCAGACGCTTCGCCAGCGCGGTCGCCACCGCCTCGCGATCCTTCCGGATCAACTCCATGTCGAGCATGCTGCTCGTACGCCTCCGTCCAGGCAGTCAGGTGGGACCTCCAGATGCTACCGTCGCGCCCCCGTCGCCCCGGCCCGGCCCGCACAGCCCGCCGCCACGGGGCCCGTTTCGGTGACGGCGCGTGACGGTGGTGCTGTCGGAGGGGTGTGCTCACAGTCCGTGACGGTGCGCTGGTGCCCGCTCCGACCCGCGTCCGCTGGTGGGCGTGCTGACCTGGTCAATCTGACGGATTCGCCTTCGGGCGGGTGTGCCCCTTCGGCGACTTTGCTCTGCAGCCACCGACGCGGCGTTCGACGCAGCGTCAGCGTCGCGCGGATGGCTGCAGAGCAAAGTCCGCGAGGGGCAAACATCCCGGGGAGCGTTCGCATCACGCACAGTCACTGGCGTCTTCCGCCGGGGCCTGGCTGAGGCCGGGTGGCGGAGGTCGGGTGACGGAGGCCGGGGAGCGCTGAGCGTCAGAGGCGTACCGGCATCAGGACCGAGAAGGCGTCCGCGTCGTCGGTCCGTCGCACGGCGAGCGGGGCGATCGGCCCGTCCAGCTCCAGCACGAGCTGGCCGTCGCCGGACCCCAGCGCGTCCAGCAGGTACTCCCGGTTGAGCCCAACCCGAAGCGCGTCAGCGCCGGCCGCGCCGGCCGGGTCGACAAGGCGCAGCTCGCCGCCGCCGTCCAGGCCGAGCGCCACCACCTCGTGCTCGACGCCCTCGTGCGCGCGGTGGCAGACCGGGACGCCGTCGGCGGTGAGCGCCGCGCGCAGCGCCGCGCCGTCGACCGGGATCCGGTACGCGGGTACGTCACCGAGCTGCGCGCGCAGCAGCCGGCGGTAGTCCGGGAAGTCGTACGGCAGCGGTACGGCGGTCAGCGGCCGGCCCGCCACCGTGACGGTCACCCGGCCGGGAGCGACGACGACCTCGGCGACGTCCGAGCCGTCGGGGCCCGACACCGAGCCGGCAGCGTCCAGCAGCGCCCGCAGCTCGTCGACGGCGGCCACCGGCAGCAGCACGCTCACCGGCGGGCCGTCGACGGTGCCGGCGACCCGGGCCACGGCGAGCCGGTGCCGGTCGGTGGCGATCAGGTGCACCCCGTCGAGGGCGACCTCCAGCAGCACGCCGGACAGGACCGGCAGCTCGGGGTCGGCGCCGACGGCGAAGCGTACGGCGTCCACGGCGGCGGCCAGGTCGGTGCGGGCCAGCGCGAGGCGGGTGGTCACTGTGGGCTCCTCCGGGTCGATCAGGCAACGGATCCGGGAGAGCTCGCGACGCGCGTCGGCCAGGCCGTCCTCCAGGCGGCGCAGGTGCGCGTCCAGCAGCCGGTGCACCTCGGCCGGCCGGTGCCGGTTCCGCAGCGCCTCGGCGATGCCGGCCAGCGGCATCCCGACCCGGCGCAGCCCGGCCACCAGCCGGGCCGGGTCCACCTGCTCCTCGGTGTACCAGCGGTAGCCGGTCACCGGGTCCACCCGGGCCGGGGCCAGCACCCCGGAACGGTCGTAGAACCGCAGCGCGCTGACCGTCAGGCCACTGGCCCGGGCCAGCTCGCCGATGCTGCGAAGCTCGCTCTCCACGGCCGTCATCCTGTGACCTCAAGCGGGTCGAGGGTCAACCTCACGCCGACAGCGTGCGGAACGTGATGCCCGCGCGTACCAGCCGGTCCAGCAGCGCGTCGCCCATCGCCGCGACCGGCGTGACCTGCCCGGCGGTCTCCGGCAGGTCGTCGAAGGCCAGGCAGAGCGCCGACTCGGCGAGCATCTTGGCCGTCTCGTCGTAGCCCGGGTCGCCGCCGGCCACCTCGGTCACCACCCGGCGGTCGCCACCGGTGCCCACGAACCGCACCCGGAACCACGACTTGGCCCGCTGCTCGGCCGTCGGGCCCTGCCCGGAGGCGAGCCGTCCGAGCAGCCAGCGCCGCGTCGGCGCCACCTTCACCAGCCCCATCACACCGGCCAGCCCGACACCTGCGACGAGCACCGTGGGCAGCCGCTTCAGCGCGGCGAAGTGCCGGTAGCGGAAGTCCGGGCCGTACTCCGGGCGGGCCGCCGCGGACCGGCGGACCACCTGCGGGTCGATGGTGGGCAGGGGCACCGCCCACTGGCCGAACTCGCGTACCCGGCCGACCTTGCCCGGCACCGCGCGGACCCGGCGCCCGTCGGGCTTCGGCTCCATCGCCCGCCGCGCCCGCGCCGCGCGGCTCGTCTCACCGGTACGGGAGAACGCGGTGAGCGCCGAGTGGTACGTGCCGGCGGAGAACCGGCCACCGGCCCGCACGTACCCGTCCACGGCGATCGGCCCGTCTGCGGGCAGTTGCTTGACCGTGTACCAGACGCCCAGGTCGTGCGGGATCGAGTCGAAGCCGCAGGCGTGCACCAGGCGGGCCCCGGTGCGTACCGCCTCGGCGTGGTGCCGCACGTACATCCGGTCCACGAACTCCGGCTCACCGGTGATGTCGAGGTAGTCGGTGCCGGCCGCGGCGCACGCGGCCACAAGCGGCTCGCCGTGGTGCACGTACGGCCCGACGGTGCTGGCCACCACCCGGGCGCACTCCGCCACCGCGCGCAGCGACGCCGGGTCGGTCACGTCGGCGGTGAGCAGCGGCAGCTCGGCCAGGGCCGGGTCGATCGCGGCGAGCCGCTCCCGCACCGCGGCCAGCTTGTCCGGGTTACGCCCGGCCAGCGCCCAGCGCAGCCGCTCCGGCGCGTGCCGGGCCAGGTACTCGGCGGTCAGCCCGCCGGTGAAGCCGGTGGCGCCGAACAGGACGAGGTCGTACGGACGGTCTGCGCGCATCCGCCGAGTGTGCCATCCACGGCGTTCACCTTCACGGCGTGAAGACCACCCGGACGCATCCGTCGGCCCGGTCGCGGAACAACGCGTACCCGTCGGCGCCGCGCTCCAGCGGCATCCGGTGCGTGGCCAGATGCTCGGTGACCAGCTCGTCGCGGGCCATCCGGGCCAGCAGCTCCGGGATCGCCGTCGCGCCCCGCCGCCGGGCCGCGCGGACGGCGAGACCCTTGTCCGCGAGCGCGCCGAGCGGGAACCGGTCCACCACACCGGGCCGGGCGTCGAGCACCACCACGACGCCGCCCTTGCGGCACGCGTGCACCGCCTCGCGCAGCGCCGCCCCGCCGTCCGCCTCGGTCAGCGGCCACCGGTTCGGCTCGGCCGGCACCCCGGAGGCGTCGACGCAGACGTCCGGGCCCCGGCCGCCGCTGCGCTCCCGCAGCTCGGCGAGCACGTCCACGTACCTGTGGTTGAGCGCCTCCACCCCGGCGTGCCGGGCGACCATGCTCAGCCGGTCGTCCCGGTCGTCGACCACGATCACCCGGTCCGCGCCCCGGGCCACCGCCGCCCCGGCGGTGAGCTGGCCGACCGCGCCCGCGCCCCACACCGCCACCACGTCGCCCGGGGCGACCTCGCCCAGCTCCGCGCCGTACCAGCCGGCCGGCGCGGCGTCGGCGGCGAACACCGCGCGGTCGTCGCTCACCGACTCCGGTACGGCGAACGCGCCCACGTCCGCGTACGGCACGCGGACGAACTCGGCGTGGCCACCGGCGAACCCGCCCAGCCGGGCCGGCCGGCCGAAACCGCCCGCTGACGGCTGGCCCCACTCCGGCTCGGCCGTCACGCCGCTCGTGCCGTTGTCGCAGCAGGCGAGCAGCCCCTGCCGGCAGAACCAGCACGCCCCGCAGGCCACCGCGGCGCCCACCACCACCCGGTCGGCGACCCGGTGCCGGCGTACCTCCGTACCGACCTCGACCACCTCGCCGAGGAACTCCCGTCCGAGCACCTCCCCGGCGGACGCCTCGGGCACCCGCCCGTCCAGGAGCGGCAGGTCCGCGCCGCAGGTGATGCTGCGCCGCACCCGCACGATCATGTCCTGGGCGTTGCGCAGCTCCGGGTCCGGGACGCGGCGCACCTCCACCGCGTCGGCCCCGGCCCAGCACAGCGCCCTCATCGCACCGGTCCCGGCCGCTCCAGCGGCGAACGGTCCGCCCGCAGCACCTCGCCGGTCTCCAGGAGCTGCTTGGTCTGCCGCAGCACGTGGCGCAGGTACCGGCCCGGGTCGTCACCGACCAGGTGCGCGGCGAACCCCGGCAACGTGCACTCCCCGCCCAGCGGACGGATCGCCAGCTCCGTGCCGCGACCGCCCGGCGCGGGGCGGGCCCACACCTCGACCGCCCCGTCGAGACGGCGCAGCGGCTCGGGCCACCGCCCGGCCGGGAGCACCCGCTCGGGCTCGGCGGCCACCGTCACCTTCTGCCAGCGCCCCGGCCGTGGATCCGTTGCGGCCCGCTGCGGCAGGCGATCGGCCAGCCTCCGCGCACCGCCGGCCGCCAGCGCCAGCGCGCCCGCCGCCAGCCGTCTGATCCGCGCCACCTGACCTCCCGAGGTCCCGGCCTCGGGCGGCCGGCGCTGCCCGGCCGGCCGCCCGCGTGCCTCCAGGGTGGGCGAGGGGCGGGTGAGCCGGGTTCGCCCCGAAGGGGTGAACCGGCCCGGTTCGGGTAACCGCTGCCCGCGTCGACAGGGGGAGGGATGCATGCCGGAGGAGGCCGACCAGGTCCGGTTCGTGGCCGCGCCACACGACACCAGCGAGATCACCGGTACGTCCGATCTGCGTACCGCCGGCATCGATTCGCCCGACCTGGCCGGTGGTCCGCTGCCGGGCGGCCCGCCGCTGCTGGCGTCCCGGTTGACGCCGCCGCCGCCACCCGAGCCGGGTCTGCTGCGGCCCCGGCTGGTGGAGCGGGTGGAGCGGGGCGCGAGCGGTCCGGTGACGCTCCTGCTCGCGCCGGCCGGCTGGGGCAAGACGGCCGTGTTGTCCACCTGGGCGCGGGCGGAGCGGGACGGCCCGGCACCGGCCTGGGTGACGGTGGGTGAGGGCGACACGGCACGGCGGCTCTGGGGCTACCTGGCGGCGGCCCTGCGGACGGCCGCGGTCGACGACCCGGACGAGGGACCACCGCCACCGGTGCCGGACGGCCCGCCCCGGCCGGAGCAACTGGAGTCGCTGGCCGCCGCGCTGGCCGGACGGGAACGGCCGGTGCTGCTGGTCCTCGACGACCTGCACCGGGTCACCGACCCGGCGGCGCTGTCCGGGCTGGAGTTCCTGCTTCAGCACACCGACGGGCGGCTGCGGCTGGTGGCCGGCGCGCGGCGCGAGCCGCCGCTGGCGCTGCACCGCTGGCGGCTGGCCGGCGAACTGACGCTGATCGGCCCGGACGAGCTGGCGTTCACCACCGACGAGGTCGCCGACCTGCTGGTCGCGCACGGCGTGCCGGTGCCCGCCCCGGCGGTGCCCCGGCTGGCCGAGCGCACCGCCGGCTGGCCCGCCGGGCTGCGCTTCGCCGCGCTCGCGCTGGCCGATGGGACCGACCCGGCCCGCGCGGTGGACCGGTTCGCCGGTGACCAGCCGGACGTCGCCGCGTACCTGCGGGACGAGGCGCTCGCCCCGCTGGGCCCGGCGACCCGCGACGTCCTGCGCCGCGTGGCGGTGGCCGTCGCGGTCCGCGCCGACCTGGCCGCCGCGCTGACCGGGCGGGCCGACGCCGGGCAGGTGCTCGCCGAGGCGGCCCGGGACGGCGGCTTCCTCCTCCAGGACGGCGGCAACCCGCAGTGGTACCGGCCGCATCCGCTCCTGGCCGACGTGCTGCGGGACGAACTGGGCCGGCTGCCCGCCGACGAGGTGCGCGAGCTGCACCGGCGGGCGGCGGACTGGTACGCCGCCCATGACCGGCCGGCCGAGGCGGTACGGCACGCGCTGACCGCCGGTGAGTGGACCGCCGCCGCCGAGCTGCTGGTCAGCCGCTGGCCCGAGCTGACCCCGGACGAGCCGACCGCCGCGCCGGCCCCGCCGGAGCCGCCCGCGCACCAGGTCCGCCGGGATCCCGAGCTGGCGCTGGCCGCCGCCGCCGAGCGGGCGTACGCCGGTGATCCGGCCGCCGCCGACGGGCAGCTGCGGCGGGCGCTGGCCCACGCCGACGACCTGCCCGTGCCGCGCCGCGACCGGTTCCGCCGGCTGGCCGCCGCCGTGGAGCTGAGCCTGGCCCGGCTCGGCGGGAACCACCAGGGGGTACGCGAGGCCGCCGATCGCCTGCTCGCCACCGCTTCCGGCCCGGCTGCCGACGCGGGAGCCGATCCGCGTGCCGGGTCGGTCGAGCGCGACGACGTACGCGCGGTGGCGGGCGCCGCGCACGGACTGGTCGCGCTGGCCGAGGGGGAACTGCCGGCAGCCCGTACCCGGTTCGCCGAGGCGCGGGAGGCGGCGCGCCGGGCCGGGCGGCCGCGGACCGAGCTGCTCTGCGTCAGCCGGTCGGCGGCGCTGGAGGCGGCCCGGGGCGCGTTGCGGGCGGCCGAGGAACTCGCCGGGGAGGCGCTGGCGATGCCGGCCTGCCAGGGCTGGTCGGCGCGGGCGGACTGCGGCTACGCGTACCTGGCGCTGGCGCTCGTGGCCTGGCACCGGGACCGGCCCGCGGAGGCCGTGGCCCACCTGGCGCTGGCCGGTCCGGCCACCGCGGAGCCGGGGGGAGCGGCGCTGGCCGCGCTCTGCCGGGCCGGGCTGCTGGCCGACGGCGACGACCCGGCGGGCGCGCTGCGCACACTCGCCGGCGCGCGTGCGGTCGCGCCCGGCGCGGAGCTGGGCGGGTGGCTGGCCGCCGAGGAGGCGCAGGTACGCGCGGCGGCCGGTGACGCCGACGGCGCCCGGGCGCTGCTCGACGCCACCGGTGACGGGCCGGCGCCGGCGCTGGCGTCCGCCCGGTTGCTGCTGCGCGCCGGTGACGCCCGCGCGGCCGAGCGGACGCTGCCCGACTGGGCCGGGCCCGACGCGGCGGACTGGCCGCTGCCGGTGCGGCTGGGCGCCGGGCTGCTCGACGCGGTACTGGCCGGGGGGTCCGGGGACGCCCGGCGGGCCGGGCGGGCGCTGGAGGAGGTGCTGGCGCTCGCCGAGCCGGACGGCTACCGGCGCGTCTTCACCCGCACCGACCCGGGGGTACGGGACCTGCTGGCCGCGCACCTGGACTCCGGGACCGCGTACTGGGCCACGGTGAGCGAACTGGTCCGGGGCGCGGACGCGCAGCCGGTCACCGGGCCGGCGGACGGCGCGGCGCGCGGGCTGGACGAGCCGCTCACCGAGCGGGAGCTGACCATCCTGCGGTACCTGCAGAGCATCCTGTCCAACGTGGAGATCGCCGCCGAGCTGTCGCTGTCGGTGAACACCGTCAAGACGCACGTGCGCAACATCTACCGCAAGCTCGACGCGACCCGCCGGCGGGACGCCGTCCGGCGGGCGCGCGAGCTGCGGTTGATCTGACTCAGGCGTCGGCGGCGGCGTCCACCGCTGTCAGCAGTTCGGCCAGGTCGTAGCCGCCGTCGTGGCGGACGCCGTTGACGAACAGCGTCGGGGTGCCGTTGACGCCGCTGCGGATGCCGCCGACGAAGTCCTGCCGCACCCGGTCGGCGTACTCCTGGCGGCCGACCTCCGCGGCGATCTCGTCCGGCGACAGTCCGATCTGCTCGACGCCGAGCGACAGGTGCACCGGGTCGAGCTGGTCCTGGTGCTGGAAGAGCCAGTCGTACATCTCCCAGAACCGGCCCCGGGCGGCGGCCGCCTCGGCGGTCTCCGCCGCGCTCTCCGCGTACGGGTGGATGTTGGCGATCGGGAAGTGCCGGTACGCCAGCCGCACCACGTCGGCCCGCTGGCGCAGCACCTCGGTCAGGTTCGGGTACGCGGCGCCGCAGAACCGGCACTGGAAGTCGCCGTACTCGACGATCGTGACCGGCGCGTCCGCCGGGCCGCGGACGTGGTCGTGTTCGGTCACCGGGGTCCGCAGCCGCGCGGTGGTGACCTGAAGTGGCGTGGTCATCGGGCGCTCACCCGCCGATCCGCGTCCAGCCGCTCCAGCGCGTCGAGGATGCCGTCCACGCCCGGGTTCACCTCGGGCGGCGACAGGTGGCTCCAGGCCACCCGGCCGTCCGGGTCGATCACCACGAGCGCCCGGTCGGACTGCCCACGCGGCGCGTACGCGCCGTACCGGCGCGACACCTCGCCTTTGGGCTCGAAGTCGGCGAGCAGCGGGAACCGGATGCCCTGGCTCTCGGCGAACGCCCGGTGCGAGTCGACGCTGTCCACCGAGATGCCCAGCAGCACCGCGTCGTACCGCTCCAGTTCGGGCAGGGCCGCCTGGTAGAGGGCCATCTGCTCGCCGCAGACCGGTGACCAGTCGGCGGGATAGAAGGCCAGCACCACCGGACGGCCCCGGAACTGCCCGGGACCCACCTGTCGCCCGTCCGGCGCCGCCGGCAGCGTGAACCCGGGGGCGGCCCGCCCGGGTGTGATCAGCCCGTTCGGATCACTCATGCCTCCCACCATGGCGGGTGCCCGGGTGAGGCGGGCTCACCCGGGCGGGGTGGTTCGGCTCAGCGCACGACCAGGTGGTTGTGCACCTCCCGGATGCCGGGGGCGTTCCACACCACCCGCTCGATCTCCGCGCGCTCGCCGGGCGAGTGGACCTGCCCGCCCAGCACGACGGTGTCGCCGTGCACCCGGACGTCGACGCTCTCGGCCTCGGTGGCGGCGTTGCGCGCGAGCGCGTCCACGATCCGTTCGGCCAGGTCGTGGCCGTCGGCGCGGACCGCCGGGCGCACGGCGATCCCGTTGCTCACCCCGCGTACGCCGGTGAGCCGGGCGACCGACCGTTCGGCGGCCCGCCGCTGGTACTCCCACTCGACGTCGCCGTGCAGCGTGACCCAGCCGTCGGAGACCGTCACCTGCAGCGTCTCGACCGGCACGAACGCGTCCCATTCCAGCGCCCGTACGGCCGCGACGGCGATCTCCGGGTCCTCCCGGCCGGCCGCGGTGGCGATCTGGACGGCGAGGTCGTTGGCGACCGCGCGGACCCGGGCGGCCCGGTGCGCGGCCCGCTCGGCAGCCCACTTCTTGGCGTAGCTGTCCACCCGGCCGGTCAGCGTCACCACGCCCTCGGTGACGGTTACGCCGATCTCGTCCGGGCCGACCCGGGGCTCCCAGGTCAGTTCGTCGAGCACCGCGGACTGGATGTCCCGGTCGGTGCGCGTGATCGTGTCGGTGGCCATCCGGCTCTCCCTCCGTCGATGGCGGCGCGGGCACGCGGTCCCGCACCCGCGATCCTGCGCGTGTCCCGGGTGACCGGCCCTCACCCGGTCCGGGTGGGGGAGAGCACCACACGGCACGGTGGCCGCCCCCGGGAGTGCCGGGAGCGGCCACCGTGCCGGTCGGGTGGGGTTCAGCCGTCCAGGCCGGCCGGGGAGTTCGGGCGGTCCACGTCCACGAACTCGATCTCGTCCGCGGCGCGGTCGCGGCTGCCCGCGGCGCGCGCGGCGGTGCCGGCGGCCCAGCCGATCGCCGCGCCCGCGAGCGCCGCCGCGATCAGCAGCGTCCAGGGCAGGGCGGGCCGGCGTCCGGCCAGCGCGTCGAAGGCGAGCGTGGCCCGCCGGCGCGCCTCCTCGGCGGCGGAGCCGACCAGGTCGGTGGCGTCGTCGGCGAAGCCGGAGGAGTTGCGGCGGGCGCTGCGGGTGGCGTCGCGCACGCTGTCACCGGCGGAGCCGGCCGCGGAGAGCAGGTGCTGCCACGCCTGGTCGGCGACCCGCTCGGCCTTGCCCCGGCGGTCCAGCAGGTTGGATCCGAACATCGTTCTACCTCCTCGGGTGCCGAAGGCCGGCGGCCACTTCGGACTCCGGTGTCCATCCGGCGCGTTCACTGTCTCGGGGCAGTGCCCCACCGGCGCACGCGGCAAACCCTCGCGGTGGTGCCCGGCTCGTGAGCAGCGAACGGGACGAACCACCCGAACGCGCCGGGACCGGTGCCGACGGGACGTGCGCGCGCCCGCTACCCTGGTCGGCGGATCGACGGGTCCGACCGGCCGTACGGCTGGCCGCGGCCCGCGTCGAAGGGGAAACTGGAACCCGGAGGTCCGGATTGGGAGCGCCCAGGTGTGCCCAGTTCGCGAATTGCTCATCCCGGGGGGTGGCGACCGGGCCGTTGG
This sequence comes from Micromonospora sp. CMU55-4, assembly GCF_011602315.1. Lineage (NCBI taxonomy): Bacteria > Bacillati > Actinomycetota > Actinomycetes > Micromonosporales > Micromonosporaceae > Micromonospora > Micromonospora sp. CMU55-4. Next base: position 211,492 of record NZ_JAAOLH010000007.1, on the reverse strand, counting down.
AGGAATACTCTCGGTCGCGGCCCGCGTACTGATGAGGCGCCCGTCAAGGGCGAGTGGAGGTGCTCGCGTGAGCCTGTCGATCGTGAAGTCGGTGCGGCCGGGTGGTGTCGTCCAGATCGCGCCCCGTGGGGAGATCGACGTCGACACCGCGTACGAGGTGCGGGAAGCGATCGCCGAGGTGCTCGCGAAGGGCCGTCCCTCGCGCATCGAGCTGAACATGCGGCTCGTCACGTTCATCGACTCGGTCGGCATCAGCGCCATGGTGGCCGGCTTCCAGACCTGCGAGGTCAGCGGCGTCAAGCTCGTGGTCACCGAGCCGAGCCGGTTCGTGCACCGGCAGCTCTGGGTGACCGGCCTGCTCGGCCTCTTCGGCGCTCCCGAGCCGTGGTTCGCCGACGACACCCCCGAGGTGCTGCCCGGCGCCTGAGCGCCGTTCGCACCCCCTGCGGCCAGGGGACCTTCTACCCGTTGCCAGCCCGGCGTCGGTACGGGACGATCGTCGCGACGTACGACGGCGAGGGGGCCCGCTTGCAGAGCAGCGACAGCTTCAGCTACACCGTGCAGGCCCGGTGCAGCCGGGCCGACGCGGTGGCACTGCTGGGTGACCTGAGTCGCCAGGGCGAGCTGCATCCGCTGATCGTCCGGGTCCGGCAGCTGCCGGCCCGGCCGGGCGCGCTGGCCAGCTACGCGATCACCGACCGGCTGCAACTGGGCCCGCTGCACTTCCCGGTCACGTACCAGGCGGACGTGCTGGTCGCGAGCGAGGACGAGGTGGTCACTGTGGCCCGGCAGCAGCCGGCGACGACGGTGCGCAACCACACCCGGCTGCGCGACGAGCCCGACGGCACCGTGCGCATCGACGTGGAGATCACGCTCACCGCGCCGGCGCCGCTGTTCGGGTACGCGTTCCGCCAGGCCCGGGCGGCTCACCTGAGCCTGGCGGCCCGTCTCGGCGCGACGCTGGAGGGCCGGCCCGATCCGGCCGGCCCCCCGGGAGCGCGCTAGTACACCGACAGGTGCACGTGGTTGGTGTGGTCGCTGGACGGGTCTCCGTTGCCGCCGCTGTACGACTTCCACCCGCTGCTGGGCAGCCAGATCTGCTTGAACCAGATCACGTAGAGCACGGCGAGCGGGTCGGCGTTGCGCACGAAGTACGCGGCCAGGTTGTTGCCGTACGTCCGGTCACCGCCGCTGGCCACGCCGCCGAAGCCGTTCTTCTGGGCGGCGAAGTCGCAGGCCCGCCCCTTCGGGTGCTCGCCCGAGCCGCTGGGCCGGTGGCACGAGACGTACCTGGTGAAACCGGCCGCCTTGGCCTGCTGCAGCGCGTGCAGCGTCCGCGGGGTGATGCAGCCGTTGGCCGGGGTCGGGTCGATGACGCTGCACGACTCCGACGGCCACGAGCCGTCCGAGTTGCGTGGCGCGGGCTTCGCGTTCTTGCTTGAGGTGCCCTGGACGCTGCCGCCGCCGCTGCTGTTGTTGCGGGCGGAACGTTCGTTCGCCACTTCGAGCGCGCGCTCGGCCTGCTCCTTGCGCTTGCCCATCACCTCGACCTGCTTGCGCTGCTCGCGGATCTCGGTGTCGAGCGCGGCCCGGGTGCGGGTGGCCTCGTCCCGGGTGGTGATCAGCTCGCGCACCGTGCGGTCCTCGTGCGCGGCGACCTGTTCCAGCGTGGCGGCCCGGTCCATGAAGCCCGCCGGGCTGCTGCTGTCGAGCAGCGCGGCGGCGGTGCCGAGCCGCCCGGCGCGGTACGCCACCCCGGCGATCTCACCGACCTTGGCGTCACGTACGGCCAGCTCGGCGCCGACCTTCGCGAGCTGGTCGTTGAGCTGCTTCTGGCGGTTCACCGACCGGTTCAGCGCGGCCTTCGCCTCCAGCCAGCCCTTGCTGGCCGCGTCGAGTTGGGCGCGCAGCTCCGGCGTGCCGCCCTCGTCGTCGCCGGGCGCGGCGGCGAGCAGGCCGGTCCGGGGCGCCGCCGAGGCGGGGGAGGCCGGAACGGTCGCGACGCCGACAGTCAGCGTCGCGACGAGCAGGGCCGCCAACCGGGCGGCCGTCCGTCGTACAGGTGCCACTGGGGGCATTCACATGTCCTTCCGTCAACCGCCGACCGGGTTAGCTGACGGGTTCGGGACGGAAGATCCCTACCGCTGACGCGGATGCACCCCACGTACGTGGTTCCCCGGCTCGCCCCTTCGGGCGATTAGGCGACGGCCACCCCACCTGCGCCGGTGACGCCGGTGGCTGCGGCCGCGACCGAGCCTACCGGCGCGGCCCGGGCGTGGCTCCGTTGCGCAGTGCCGCATGGTGGGGCAAAACCGACATAAGTGTACAGCAGTCACGGTGATTTAAGTCTGCCCTAATCACCACTCGGTCTTTCCGCACACTCCGGCTGACGCTCCGGGTTCGACCTGCAACGTGGCGTGATCGATGGAGAAGTCCTCGTGCAGCGCCGTCCGCGCGGCGGCCAGCACCCCGGCCGGGTCCACGCCCGGGTCGGTGGTCAGGTGCGCCGAGGCCACCTCCATGCCCGAGGTGAGCGTCCAGACGTGCAGGTCGTGCACCTCGGCCACGCCGGGGACCGCGGCCAGCCGGTCGTGCACGGCGGTCACCTGGAGGTGCTCCGGCGCCGCCTGCACCAGGATGCGCACCGCGGCCCGGCCGAGCCGCCAGGTGCGCGGCAGGATGAACAGGCCGATCCCGACGGCGACCAGTGGGTCCGCCCACCACCAGTCGGTCACCGCGATGACCAGCGCCGCGGCGATCACGCCGAGCGAGCCGAGCAGGTCGCCGAGCACCTCCAGGTACGCGCCGCGCAGGTTGATGCTCTCCTTCGCCCCGGCGCGCAGCAGCGCGAAGGCGACGATGTTGGCGAGCAGGCCGAGCACCGCCACCACGAGCATCGGGCCGGCCAGCACCTCCGGCGGCTCGCCGAAGCGGCGTACCGCCTCGATCAGGACGTAGACCGCGACGGCGCCGAGCAGCACGGCGTTGGCGAGGGCGGCGAGCACCTCCAGCCGGTAGAGGCCGAACGTGCGCTGCGGGTCGGTGCCGGCGCGCCGGGTGGCGGTGATCGCCGCGAGGGCCATGCCGATGCCGAGCACGTCGGTGAACATGTGCCCGGCGTCGGAGAGCAGGGCGAGCGAGCCGGTGGTGAAGGCGGCCACCGCCTCGACCACCATCAGGACGGCGAGCAGCGCGAACGCGGCCCAGAGCCGGCCTGCGTGGCGGTGTGCCGCGTTGGCCACCGCGCTGCTGTGGTCATGACCTGCGCCCACGCCAACACCCTCCCTGCCGCGTACCGGCCGGGCCCAATGTATGCTCACATCGCTATGTATGCAAGTGAACTGTGGGTGGCGCGGGCGTGGCCCCGCACCCCACCGGGTCGAGCGTGGTGAGGCGCTGGGTCGCCCGGGACAGCGCCACGTAGAGCGTGCGCACGCCCGAGCCCGGATCGGCCCGGATCTCGCTCGGCGCCACCAGCACCACGCCGTCGTACTCCATGCCCTTGGCCTGGAGGCTGGTCACCACCTGGAGCCGGCCCGCGCCGAGCGCGCCCAGCCAGCCGGCCACCTCGTCCCGGCGCGGCACCGGCGTGATCACGCCGACGGTGCCCTCCACCTGGCCGAGCAGCGCCTCGGCCGCCTCGACGGTGGCCGCCGGCAGCTCGGCGGCGGGCACCGTGCGCTCGACCGGCGGAACGCCGGTGGACCGGACCGCGTCGGGCAGCGGCAGATCCGGGTAGAGCCGGCGGATCTCCGCCGCCGCCACCGCGAAGATCTCCGCCGAGTTGCGGTAGTTGGTGGTCAGCTCGTAGCGGTGCCGCTTGCGCCGGCCCAGCGCCTGGTCCCGGGCCCGGTCCAGCTCCTGCGGGTCGCCGGTCCAGGCCGTCTGCGCCGGGTCACCGACAACGGTCCAGGACGCCAGCCGCCCGCGCCGGCCGATCATCCGCCACTGCATCGGCGAGACGTCCTGCGACTCGTCCACCACCACGTGCGCGTAGTCGCGGTAGTCGGCCGGACGCTCCCGCGCCGCCGCGCGGGCGGCGCGCTGCCGATCGGCGTACGTGCTCAGCTCGCGCACGCCACCGGCGAGCTGGTACGGGTCGCGCTTGGGCCGGGCCCGCTGCACCGGCTTGCCCAGCAGCGCGTCCAGCTCGTCCAGCAGCGCGATGTCCGCCACCGTCAGCCCGTCGGTCGCGAGCGTGCGGTACGCCTGCCCGAGCAACCGGATCTCGGCCGAGGAGAGGATCCCCCCGGCGTAGCGGCGCAGCCGGTCCGGGCGGGCCAGCCAGTCCAGCACGTGCCGGGGGTGCAGCCGGGGCCACCACGCCTTGAGGAACTCGCGGAACTCCGGCCGCTCGATGATCTCGTCCTCGAACGCGGGCTGCTCCGGCAGCCGTCCCACCCGCAGCGTGCGGGCCTGCGCGTAGAGCGCGGCGAGCACCGCGTCGAACGCCGCCCGGCGTACCTCGTTGCGGCGCGCGCCCCGGGCCAGCGTCCGGTCCCGGATCGCGTCCAGCGCGGGGCGCTCCAGGCGCAGCAGCTCACCCCGGTACAGCAGGCGCAGCTCGGCGGGGGAGTCCGGCACCGCGTCGCGGACCGCGCGTTCCAGCACCCGGCGCATCCGCAGCGAGCCCTTCACCGCCGCCACGTCCGGCGGGTCGGTCCGCGACGCGGACAGGCCGGGAAAGAGCGAGCCGAGCGAGTGCAGCGTGGCGGTCTCCTCGCCCAGTGAGGGCAGCACCGAGGCGATGTACTCGACGAACACGCCGGACGGGCCGACCACCAGGATGCCGCCGCCGGCGTACCGGGCCCGGTCGGAGTAGAGCAGGTACGCGGCCCGGTGCAGCGCCACCGCCGTCTTGCCGGTCCCCGGGCCGCCGGAGACGATCGTGACGCCGTTGCCGGGGGAGCGGATCGCCTCGTCCTGCTCGCGCTGGATGGTGGCGACGATGTCGCGCATGCCCCGGCCGGTGGCCCGGGACAACGTGGCCAGCAGCGCCCCGTCACCGACCACCGCCATGTCCGGCGGCGCGGCCTCCGGGTCCAGCAGGTCGTCCTCGATCCGGGTGACCTTCTCCGAGGCCGACTGGATCGTGCGCCGGCGCACCACGCCGCGCGGCTCGGCGGGCGTGGCCTGGTAGAACGCGGCGGCGGCGGGCGCCCGCCAGTCCACCACCAGCGTCTCCGCGTCCACGCCCCGCACGCCGAGGCGGCCGACGTGCAGCACCTGCCCGGTACGCAGGTCCAGCCGCCCGAACACCAGCCCCTCGTGCTCGGCGTCCAGCACGTGCCGGCGCTGGGCGGCGTGGAAGACCATCGCATCCCGCTCGACCAGCGCGCCGAAGTTGCCGACCCGGGCCAGCCGGTAGCCCTCCCGCTCGGCGTCGGCCGCCGACCGGCGCAGTTCGGCCAGCCGGGCGTACACCCGGTCGAGGTGGCGCTGCTCGGCGGCGATCTCCCGGTCCAGCGTGGTCTGGTCGGTCAACGCGGATGCTCCTGTGGTCGGACGGCACGACGGGCTGAATGAGGGTACGGGCCCCCGGCAACCGCAGCGCCGGGGCATGCCGTCCGCGTGGCGTACGTCAGTGCCGTTCCGGAGCGGGAGACGCTCAGAGGCGGGCCGCCGGACGGCCGGTCAGCACCCGGTCCAGCACCCCGGCCACGGCGTCGTTCACCTGGTCCGGGCGCTCCATCATCAGCATGTGACCGGCGCCCGGGCAGACGGTCAGCTCCGTGGTGGGCAGCGCCGCCGCGATCGACTCGGCGCACGGCGGCGGGGTGAGCCGGTCCCGGTCCCCGACCAGCGCGGCGGCCGGCAGCCCGCCCAGCGCGGCGAGCGTCTCCAGCCGGTGCTGCGCCCCGATCGAGGCGCGGAACCCGCCGATCGAGCGCAGCGTGGCCCGGGCCACCGCCGAGGTGACCAGCCGGATGTCCGCCGGGTCGCAGCGGTCGCCGAACAGCATCCAGCGGATGCTCGGGCGCAGCGCGCGCAGCAGCGCGTGCGGTGGCCGCCAGCCGCCGCACCGGGCCAGCACCCCGGCGCCGGTGGTCTCGGCGAGCCGGATCAACCTCGTGATGCGGGGGGACAGGCCGTAGACGGTGTGCGTGTGCCCCTCGGCGGTGGTCGAGACGAAGACCAGCCCGGCGGTACGCGCGGCGAACCGGTCGGCGTGGCGGTGGGCGTACTCCATCACCGTCATTCCGCCCATCGAGTGCCCGACCAGCACGATCGGCCCGGACGGGGCGATCTCGTCGACCACGGTGGCGAGGTCGTCGCCGAGCTGGGCGAGCGTGGCGTCGCGCAGCGCCAGGCAGCTCGACCGGCCGTGGCCGCGCGCGTCGTAGGTGACCAGGCGGACCCGGTCGCCGAACCGTTCCCGCAGCTCGGCGACCTGACGGTGCCAGCTGCGGCCGTCGAGCGTCCAGCCGTGCAGCATCACCACGGTGACCTCGGCGTCGACCGGCCCGGTGACCGTCACGTGCAGGCGTACGCCGTCCGGAAGCCGCAGTTCCATGTCGCCACCCCCGAGCCCGGTTTGCGTCCACCGGGTGTCCCGGCGGTGACACCGGCGTTACCCGTCATGACACCACGGCAACCGGGGCGGGGAGAAGATTCGCGTCCGGCCTATGGACGAGCCGGACGCGCATCCGCCGGCGATCCGCCACCGGTGAGGTGACGCTGCTGCCGCAGGAGCAGACGCGAAACCGCCCGCCGGGTGATCCCGGCGGGCGGTCGCGGTGGTGCGGGTGAAGGGTGCTCAGCCCTCGAAGACGCCGGCCTCGACCAGGCGCTTCTCGGTGGCCTCCCAGCCGTGGTCCGGGTGGGCGGCGGCGAGGCCGTTGATCTCAGCCCGGATCTTGGCGGCGTGGCCGGCGGCGGCCAGCACCCGGATCTCCTCGACGAAGGCCTCGGAGTCGGTGCGCAGGTGCGCGGTCTTGCCGTTGGTCAGGTTGCGCACGTAGGCGTGCTTGCCGCCGTTGAGCGGGATCAGGTACTTGAACTCGCCCAGCACGCTGAGGGCGCCACCCTGGCCAGCCTGGCCGGCCCGGACTGACGCGCGCGCGGTCTTAGAGGTGTTGCTCGCCACGGAGGTACTCCTTGCAGACGTACGGTGGGGACGGAAAGCCGTCCGGGGGCTGTGCGAGTGACGCCCGGGTTGAGCGCCTGCCCGCGAAGATGTACGGCGGCACACAGAACCGCCCAGAGAACTGTACACGACCGCGACACCTGGCTGGTCGTCGCGGCGTCAGAGGGCACAACCGGCTCCACCTCCCGGGTATTTCCCGCCGGCTGGGACCGGCGAATTTTCCGATTCGCTGGCGCACCACCAGTCACACGGGTCATCATGTGTGTCCAGGTACCACTCGGTAGGACGAGGTCGTAGGGGAAGACGCACCTCGGCTCACCGGGAGGTCACCGTGCCAACGCGTGGCGTCGTATACGTCCACTCGACCCCGCTCGCCGTGTGCTCGCACGTCGAGTGGGCGATCGCGCGCGTCCTCGCCGCGCCGGTCAACCTGCACTGGACGGCGCAGCCCGCCGATCCGGGCGCTCGTCGCGCCGAGTGCGGCTGGACCGGCAGCCCGGGGACCGGCGCGGAGCTGGCCGCTGCCCTCCGGCAGTGGCCCATGATCCGTTTCGAGGTCACCGAGGAACCCAGTCCCGGCGTCGACGGCGAGCGTTTCATGTACGTACCGGGCCGGGGCCTGTTCCGGGCCGCCGTCGGCGCGGCCGGTGACATCCAGCTCGGCGAGGACCGGCTGCGCAGCCTGATGGCCGCCGCGCGCAGCCCGGAGGCGCTCGCCCACGCGCTGGACAAGGCGCTGGGCACCGCCTGGGACGCCGAACTGGAGCCCTACCGTTACGCCGGCGACGGCGCCCCGGTGACGCTGCTCACCCGGGTCGGGTGACGGCGGCCGAGTTGCCCCGATACGGTGGGCCGCGTGTCGATTTCCCCGCGGCGCTCCGCCGTCGCGCTCGCCGCACTGACCGCGCTTCTCGTCTCCGGGTGCTCGGACGGGCCGGACCGGCCCCGTCCCACCCCGACGAGTCCGGCGCCGTCGTCGGCCGCGCCCGCGCCGAGCGAGTCGCCGGCCGCTGACCCGGCCGCCCGCGCCGCCGCGCTGGTCGGCACGCTGAGCGACGAGGACCTGGTCGGGCAGGTGCTGATGCCGTACGCCTACGGCAGCTCGGCCACCGAGGTCTCGGCCGGCTCGGCGGCCGGCAACCGCGCGCTGGCCGGCGTCGACACCCCCGCCGAGATGGTGGCGAAGTACCGGCTCGGCGGCGTCATCCTGGTCGGCTTCAGCGCCGACGACCCCACCTCCGGCAACCAGGCCACCACGAACGTCGACAACCCGAAGCAGGTCCGGGCGCTCACCGACGGGCTGCGCGCCGCCGCCGGCAAGCTGCCCGCCGGCGCCGCGCCGTTCCTGATCGGCACCGACCAGGAGTACGGCGTGGTCACCCGGATCACCGACGGCGTGACGCTGCTGCCCAGCCCGCTCGCGGCCGGCGCCGCCGGGAACCCGGCGCTGACCGAGGCCGCCTGGCGGGCCGCCGGGGCCGAGCTGGCCGCGATGGGCATCAACCTCGACTTCGCCCCGGTCGCCGACGTGCTCGTCACCCGCAGCACGGTGATCGGCTCCCGGTCCTTCGGCGCGGACCCGGCGACCGCGTCCCCCCAGGTGGCCGGCGCGGTACGCGGCCTGCAGGCCGAGGGCGTCGGCGCGGCGGTCAAGCACTTCCCCGGGCACGGCCTGAGCGCCGAGGACTCGCACACCGAGCTGCCCGTGATCAAGCAGTCCCGCGCCGACCTGGACCGGATCGCGTTCCCGCCGTTCCGGGCCGGGATCGGCGCCGGGGCCATGGCGGTGATGTCGGCCCACCTGGACGTCAAGGCGGTCGACCCGGGCACCCCCGCCACGTTCTCCCGCAAGCTGCTCACCGACGTGCTGCGCGGCCAGCTCGGCTTCCAGGGCGTGGTGATCACCGACGGGATGAACATGGCCCCGGCCAAGAAGTGGTCACCCGGTGAGGCGGCCGTGCGCGCGCTCAACGCCGGCAACGACCTCATCCTGATGACGCCGAACGTCACCCAGGCGTACGACGGGCTGCGCGCCGCGCTCAAGGACGGCTCGCTGCCCCGCGCCCGCCTGGTCGAGGCGGTCACCCGGGTGCTCACCATGAAGTTCCGGCTGGCCGGGCGGGACACGCCAGCGCTGTCCACGCTCGACGGCGCGGCACACCGCAAGGCCGCCGACGACCTCGCCACCGCCGCGGTGACGGTGCTGCGCGGCAAGTGCGGCGGCGCGGTGACCGGACCGGTCAGCGTGACCTCCTCCGGTGGCCGGGAGCGCACCCGCAAGCTGCTGACCGAGGCGCTCACCGCGGCCGGCGTCAAGGTGGTGCCCTCCGGCGGCACGGTGGTGCACCTGGTCGGGTACGGCGACGGCGCGAAGGACCTGCGCGCCGACGCCGCCGTGACGGTGGCGATGGACACGCCGTACGTGCTGTCCGGGGCGAAGTCCCCGACGCTGATGGCGACCTACTCGTCCACCCGGGCCTCGATGAACGGCCTCGCCGCGGTGCTCGCCGGCAAGGCCCGCCCGGGCGGCCGCTCCCCGGTGCCGGTTTCCGGCCTGCCCGCCACCACCTGCCGCACCTGACCGCCGCCGCCGGTAACTCGGGTGCGGCCCGGGGCGGCCGGCTGGCAGGGTGGCGCCATGGGAGAGGCAGCACAGGGATTCCGGTACGTCCAGCGCGCCGACGGCACGGTGGTGATCACGCATCACGGCCGGGTCGCGAGCACGCTTCGCGGCGGCCGGGCGGCGCAGTTCCTGGCCGAGGTCGACGACGATCCGCAGCTGGCCATGGCCCGGTGGACCGGCAACTACCGGCGGGGCAACGAGCGCACCGCCCGCCTACACCCCCGCAACCGCTGAGGTGTAAGGAAGGGCCCCTTCTTAACGCCTGCGGTAGAGGAAGGGCCCCTTCTTAACAGTCGGCTGTTAAGAAGGGGCCCTTCCTTACGTCAGGGGCGGGTGAAGACCAGCGCCACGTTGTGTCCGCCGAAGCCGAACGCGTTGTTCAGCGCCGCCGGGATCTCCATGTGCCGCGCCTTGTGCGCGGCGACGTCCAGGGTGAGGCCCTCGTCCGGGTCGTCCAGGTTGATCGTCGGCGGGATCACGCCGTCCCGGATGGCCAGGATGGTGGCGATCGACTCCAGCGCGCCGGCCGCGCCGAGCAGGTGCCCGGTCATCGACTTGGTGGCGGTGAGCACCGGGTGGTCGCCGACCGCCTGGCGCAGCGCGCCGATCTCCAGCATGTCCCCGACCGGGGTCGAGGTGGCGTGTGCGTTGACGTGCACGATGTCGGTACGGGCCACGTCCGCGTCGGCGACCGCCCGGGCGATGGCCCGGATCGCGCCCTCGCCCTCGGCGTGCGGCTGCACGATGTCGTACGCGTCCGAGGTGATCCCCGCGCCGGCCAGGCGCGCGTACACCCGGGCGCCCCGGGCGGCGGCGTGGTCGGCGCGCTCCAGGATCACCACGCCCGCGCCCTCACCGAGGACGAAGCCGTCGCGACCGGAGTCCCACGGCCGGGAGGCCCGCTCCGGCTCGTCGTTGCGGGTCGACATGGCCCGCATCGAGCTGAAGCCGGCGATCGGCAGCGGGTGGATGACCGCCTCGGTGCCGCCGGCCACCACCACGTCGGCCCGGCCGGCGCGGATGATGTCCAGACCCAGCGCGATCGCCTCCGCGCCGGTCGCGCAGGCGCTGGCCACGGTGTGCACGCCGGCCTTGGCGCCCAGCTCCAGCCCGACCCAGGCGGCCGGACCGTTCGGCATCAGCATCGGGATGGTGTGCGGGGAGACCCGCCGCGGGCCCGACTTCTCCAGGATGTCGTCCTGGGCGAGCAGGGTGGTGGCGCCGCCGATGCCCGAGCCGACGCTGACCGCCAGGCGCTCCGGGTCCGGCCCGGCCTCGGCCAGCCCGGCGTCGGCCCACGCCTGCCGGGCGGCGATGATGGCGATGGCCTCCGAGCGGTCCAGCCGGCGCAGCTTCACCCGGTCCAGCACCTCGGACGGGTCCACCGCCAGCTGGGCGGCGATCCGGACGGGCAGGTCCGCCGCCCACTCCTGGGTGAGCGCACTCACCCCGGAGCGGCCGGCGAGCATGGCGTCCCAGGTCGACGCGACGTCCCCGCCGAGCGGGGTCGTCGCGCCGAGCCCGGTGACGACGACGTCGGGACGACTCATGATCAGGACTGCGCCTCGATGTAGCTGACCGCGTCACCGACCGTCTTGAGGTTCTGCACCTCGTTGTCCGGGATCTTGACGCCGAACTTCTCCTCGGCCGCCACCACGACCTCCACCATGGAGAGCGAGTCGACGTCGAGGTCGTCGGTGAAGGACTTCCCCTCGGCCACGTCGTCCGGGTTCACCCCGGCAACCTCTTCGAGGATCTCGGCGAGGCCGGCGGTGATCTCGTCACGGGTCATTGCGGTTGGTTCCTCTCATCGGGGGTTACCGGTGACCGGCGTCGCCGGTCACGCGCCTCGGCGCGTTCGCGCCCGAGGGGGTCTCAGGGGCAGCGCACGACCTGACCGGCGTAGGTCAGGCCGCCGCCGAAGCCGAACAGCAGGACCGGGGCGCCCGAGGGCACCTCGCGCCGCTCGACCAGCTTCGACAGGGCCAGCGGGATGCTCGCCGCCGACGTGTTGCCGGACTCGACGATGTCCTTGGCGATGATCGCGTCCGGAATGTTCAGCCGCTTCGCGATGCCGTCGATGATCCGGCCGTTGGCCTGGTGCGGCACGAACGCGGCCAGCTCCGACGGGGCCACCCCGGCCCGCTCGCAGGCCTGCAGCGCGAGCGGGGCCAGCGCGGTGGTGGCCCAGCGGAACACCGACTGCCCCTCCTGCGCGATGTACGGCTGCCAGCCCTCGATGCGTACCGCGTCGCTCTTCTCCGGCGCGGAGCCCCAGACCACCGGCCCGATCCCGGCCGGCTCGTCGTCGGCGGTCGCGGTCACCACGGCCGCCCCGGCGCCGTCGGCGAAGATGATGCAGGTCGAGCGGTCGGTCCAGTCGGTGAAGTCGGAGAGCTTCTCGGCGCCGACGACGATCGCGTTGCGCGCCGCGCCGGCCCGGATCGCGTGGTCCACGGTGCCCAGCCCGTACGCGAAGCCGGAGCAGGCGGTGTTGAGGTCGTACGCGGCGGGCGCGGTGACGCCGAGCTTCGCCGCGACCCGGCAGGCCACGTTGGGACTGCGGTCCACCGACGAGCAGGTGGCCACCACGACCATGTCGATGTCGGCGGCGGTGAGGCCGGAGTTGGCGAGCGCCTTGCCGGCGGCGGCGGTGGCCATGTCGGCGACCGTCTCGTCGCCCGCGATCCGCCGGGTGGCGATGCCGACCCGGTCCCGGATCCATTCGTCGCTGGTGTCCACCATCTGCGCGATCTCGTCGTTCGTGACGACGCGGGAGGGCTGGTAGTGCCCCATCGCGACGATCCGGCTGCCGGCCATTTAGTGCGTTCCTCCGATGCGGACGAGGGGCTGGCCCGGGGCGACCGGGTCGTCGTGGTGCGCGAGCCACTCGGTGAGCAGCCCGTTGTCGTGTGCGGTCACCTCGACCGGCCCCTGCGCTCCGGTGACGTGGCCGAGGACCTGGCCGGCGCGTACCTCGGCGCCCACCGTCGCCTCGGCCGCCCGGGCGAGGCGGCCGGCGGCGGGGGAGACGACCATCCGGAACCACGGCGCGTACGGGCGGGCGGGACCGGCGTGCCGGGCGACCAGCCGCCGCGCGGCGGGCAGGTCGGCGGGGGTGTTCAGGGTGACGATCTCGGGCGCGCCCTCGCCCTTGAGTTCCCGCTTGACCAGTCCGGCGAGGGTGCCGGCGGGCGGCAGCTCGATCACGCCGGTGACCCCGAGGTCGGCCAGCGTACGCATGCACAGGTCCCAGCGGACCGGGGCGGTGACCTGCCGGACCAGCCGCTGCAGCGTCTCCGGGCCGTGCCCGACCGGCGCGCCGTCGAGGTTGGACAGCAGGATCCGGGCCGGGGCGGAGGCGGTGACACCGGCGGCGACGGCGGCCAGCGCGGCCTCGGCCGGCGCCATGTACGGCGTGTGGAACGCGCCGGCCACCTGGAGCCGGATGATCCGGGTGCGGGCCGGCGGTTCGGCGGCGAGCTTGTCCAGCCCGTCGATCGCACCGGCGGCCACGATCTGACCGGCGCCGTTGCGGTTGGCCGGGTGCAGCCCGTGGGACTGGAGCGCGGCGAGCACCTCGTCCGGGTCACCGCCGAGCACCGCGGCCATCCCGGTCGGTTCCAGCGCGCAGGCCGCGGCCATCTCGTGTCCGCGTACGCCGGCGAGCGTCACGGCGGCCTCGGCCGGCAGTACCCCGGCCAGGGCGGCGGCGCCCAGCTCACCCACGCTGTGCCCGGCGACCAGCGCGACGTCGTGCATCGGCAGGTGCTCGGCGGCGAGCAGCGCGGCGGCGACCAGCAGCGGCTGGGTACGGGCGGTGTCCTTGATCTCGTCCGCGTCCGCCCGGGTGCCCAAATGGATCAGGTCCACCCCGGCCAGGGCCGACCACCAGCGCAGGCGCGCCTCGACACCGTCGAGGTCGAGCCACGGAGCGAGGAAGCCGGGCTTCTGCGAACCCTGTCCCGGAGAGAGTACGGCGAGCACGTGTACGACTCTGACGGATACTCGCGGGTCGCGCTGTAACGCACGGCACGAAACCGCACTAGAACCTTTGGAGGAAACCTACAAAAATCGGTGGGCGGTCATCGCCGGTCGGAGACCCCCGGTACCACCGGGTCGAGCCTACCCACAGTCAGCGCCACCTGCAGCGCGAAGGCGTCGCGCGGGGCCAGCGGCGAGAAGGCGGTCACCTCGGCGATCCGCTTCAGGCGGTAGCGCACGGTGTTCGGGTGCACGAAGAGCGCCCGGGCGGCGCTCTCCAGCGTGCCACCGGCGGCGAAGAACGCGTCCAGCGTCTCCAGCAGCTCGCCGCCGGAGCGGGCCAGTGCCGCGTACACGTCGTGGCGCAACCGGCGGCGGGCCTCGGTGTCGCCGGCCAGCGCCCGTTCCGGCAGCAACTCGTCCGCGGCGACCGGGCACGGCGCGGTCGGCCAGGCCGGCGCGGCCCGGAAGCCGGCCAGCGCGGCCCGCGCCGACTCGGTGGCCTCGTCCAGGCTGGGCACCGCCGGGCCGACCACCACCGGCCCCTCACCGAAGGCGGTACGCAGCTTCTCCGTGGCCGCCACCGGGTCGGCGGCCCCGCCCAGCACGATGACCAGCCGGTCGCCGTGCACGCCGCCGATCACCTCGACGCCGATCCGCCGGGCCTGCCGGTAGACGGTGTGCAGCACGGCGGCCACCTCGCCGCCGGGGGAACGGCCGACCGCCACCGCGACCGGTGGGGCGTCCGTCCAGCCGAGCGCGGCGGCCCGGCTGGCCAGCACGTCCGGGGAGTCGCCGCGCAGCAACGCGTCGACCAGGAGCGCCTGCAACCGGGCGTCCCAGGAGCCGCGGCTCTCGGCGGCCCGGGCGTAGACCCGCGCGGCGGCGAACGCGATCTCCCGGGAGAAGCGCAGCACCGCCTCCCGCAGCGACTGCTCCTCGCCCGGCACGGCCAGCTCCGACACCTGTTCCTCGACCACGTCGATGGTCACCTTGATCAGCGCCACGGTCTGCTGGAGGCTGATCGAGCGGGCCAGCGCCTGCGGCGCGGCGGCGAAGACCTCGTCCGACACCTCCTGGGTGCGGTCGGTGGCGCCGCCACCCTGGCGCAGCCACTGCACCAGTGACCGCACGCCGGCCTGGGCCACGAGCATGACCCAGGAGCGCTGGTCGGCGGGCAGGTCGCGGAACCAGGGCAGTGTCTCGTCCATCCGGGCCACGCTGGCGGTGGCCAGGCCGCCCGCCGCCCGTTCGATACGGCGCAGCGTCGCCGACGTCTCCGTGCCGCCCGGTTCGCTCACCGCACCAGCCTGACATGCGCTGAGCAGCGGTTCCACTCCGAGGTGGCGGCTTCGCCGTGGCGTGACGATCTCCACCGGTACGCGCTGGCGATCTTGTCCGGGTGGGCCAGTACGGTGTCAGGGCGCGCCCGGGCTGTTCCGGCGGGCGCGCGAGGGCGACGGTGAGGAGGCCGGGATGGCGCAGGGGGAGGCCGAGCACGGTTGCGCCCAGGGCGAGCCGTGCCGGCGTGGCCACGACCAGCCGGTCACGGCCACGCACCCGCGTCGGCCGTGCCTGCACCACCAGGGCGAGCAGGCCGTCGGCCGGGCCGCGGAGCGCGCCGAGGACGAGCCGGCGGTGCCCCGTCAGCGGGCCGTCGAGCCGGCGCATCTCGCGGACGAGGCGTCGCCGGAGCAGGGTTGTCGCAGCGACCTGGCGGGCTGGGCGGGCGCCCACCGCCACGGCGCGGTACGCCCGCGCAACCGTACGGTCCGCCGGGAGCGCCCGCCGCGTCGCTGGTGCTGACGCGGAGCCGGGCGGGTTGACGCCGACGCGGTGTCGGGCCGGGCTCAGCGGGTGCGGCGGCGCACCAGCAGCGCGATGCCGGCGAGCCCGGCGGTGATGACCAGCACGACGCCCACGTTGAGCAGCAGCAGCCGCTGGAGTTCGCCGAGGGCGGTGTCGAGTTCGCCCACCGGGTCGAGCGCCTCCTCCGGCAGTACCCGCTCGCCGCCGCCGATGCCACCGGCGAGCGTGTCGAACTGCGCCGGCAACGGCACGCCTACCGAGCGCAGCGTCTCCGGCATGTTGAGCCGCCCCAGGAACCAGCCCGCGCGGAGGTTGCTCCTGTCCGGCTGCTTCGCCGGCCGGTAGACCCGCGGGCCGCCCTTGGCCAGGGGAAAGAGGTCGTAGGTGCGCTGCGGACCGGCGGCGACGTGCACCACCACCGTGTACTTCGGACCGAGGTCCGCGGCGGCCGGGCCGCGCAGCTGGCCGGTCGCGCCCAGCCACTTGATCTGGTCGATCACCAGGTGGACGTCGGCCGACCGGCTGTCGGTGCGCAGCCGCAGCGGCTCGTCGAGCTTGTCGCCGGTGATGTCGACGCCGGTCGGGGCGGGCGCGGGCGCCGGTTTCGGGGCGGCGTGGGCCGCCGTCGCGCCGGTCAGAGCCAGTGTGCACGCGAGGGCCGCCATCGTCCCGGTCACGGCGATCAGCAGCCGTCTCACCTTCCGGATCATCGCCGCCTCCTCGCCCCGTTCGATGGCTGGCTTCCGCTGCAGTCACACTGGACCGGTGTCCACCACAAAGACTCCGCAGAACGGCGCTCGGTTGCAGCAGGTGGAAGAGTATTTGGAACTATTTGCGAGCTGAGACCGACCAACGAGCGGTCGATGATCATCGGCCGGATCTTACCCGGACGGAGGGAACCATGGGGGGCAGGGTCGCCCGTACGGCGCGTACCTGGCTGGTGGTGCTCGGGGTGGTGGCGGCGTTCGCGCTGCTGCCGGCCGCGCCGGCCGCCGCGCACAACTCGCTGACCGGCAGCGATCCGCGCGACGGGGCCCGGCTGGCCGCCGCGCCGGAGCGGATCGAGCTGCGGTTCCTGGCCACGCCGAAGGAAGCCACGACCGAGGTCACCGTCACCGGGCCGGACAACGTGGCCGCTGCCGGCGGCGCGCCGACCTTCTCCGGCAAGCGGGTGACCGTGCCGTTCCGGCCGGGCGCGGCCGGGCTCTACATCGTCACCTACCGGCTGGCCTCCGACGACGGCCATCCGATCAAGGGGGAGATCCGGTTCACCCTGACCACCGGCACCCCCGCCGAGGCGCCGTCGGCGAGCGCGCCGCCCACGAGTGCCGCGCCCGCCGCGCCTACCAGCGCGGCGCCGAGCCCGACCCCGGCCGCCGCCGAGGCGGACGACGGCGGGGGTACGGGCTGGCTGTGGGCGGCCGGCGCGGTGGTGGTGCTGGCCGCTCTGGGCGGCGGGCTGCTGCTGCGCCGCCGGGCTGCCCGCCGCTGACGCCGGCCGGTCAGCGGGAGCCGGCTCGCGGGGAACACTCCGCGTGACGCGGCCGGCGCAACGATCGCCGAAAACGCATATGCCTCTGAGTCATAATCATGACTCAGAGGCATATCGCTCGACAGGGTTACCTTCTCCCGGCCACGACACGCCCGGGCCGTCGGCGGGCCTGCCGCTCAGACCAGGCGTACGCGGGCGGCGCGCAGCCGGGTCAGCGTACGGTCGCGGCCGAGCACCTCCAGCGACTCGAACAGCGGCAGCCCGACGGTGCGGCCGGTGACCGCGACCCGTACCGGCGCCTGCGCCTTGCCGAGCTTCAGCCCGCGCTCCGCGCCGACCGCCTCCAGCGTGGCCTTCAGCGACTCGGCGTCCCAGGACTCCAGCGCCTCGAACGCGACGATCGCCGCGTCCAGCAGGTCGGCCGCGCCCTCCTTCATCGCCTTCGCCCACGCCGCCTCGTCGATCAGCGGGTCGGCCAGGAAGAGGAAGTCGACGTTCGGCACGATCTCGCTGAGCACCGCGATCCGGGTCTGCGCCAGCGGAGCCACCGCCGCGAACGCGGCCGGGTCGAACTCCTCGGGCTGCCACGGCGGCGGGGCGATGGTGTCGGTGCCGGTGAGCCACGGCTGGCAGGCGGCGACGAAGTCCTCCACCGGCAGCGCCCGGATGTAGTCGCCGTTGAACGCGCGCAGCTTCTTCTCGTCGAAGAACGCCGGGGACGGGTTGACCTCGTCCAGCCGGAACTCCTCCTCGATCACCGACCAGGGCACGATCTCCCGGTCGCCCGACGGCGCCCAGCCCAGCAGCATCAGGTAGTTGCGCATCGCGTCGGCGAGGTAGCCCTCGTCCCGGTACGCCTCCAGCGCGACCTTGTCCCGCCGCTTGGACAGCTTCTGCCGCTTCTCGTTCACCACCACCGGCACGTGCGCCCAGATCGGCGGCTTGACCCCGAGCGCGTCCCACAGCAGCTGCTGCTTCGGGGTGTTCGGCAGGTGCTCCTCGGCCCGGATCACGTGGGTGATCCCCATCGACATGTCGTCCACGACGTTGGCCAGCAGGAACACCGGGGAGCCGTCGCCGCGGGCGATGACGAAGTCCTCGATCAGCTTGTTCTCGAACGTCGGCTCGCCGCGCACCAGGTCGACCACCACGGTCTCGCCCTCGTCCGGCGTACGGAAGCGCAGCGCCCGGCCCTCGCCCGGCCCCAGTCCGCGGTCGCGGCAGAAGCCGTCGTAGCCGCGCTGCTGCGGCCCGGTACGCGCCTGCACGTCCTCGCGGGTGCAGTCGCAGTAGTAGGCCCGGCCGCCCTCGTACAGCCGCTGCGCGGCGGCCCGGTGCTCGCCGGCGTACGAGGACTGGAAGTACGGACCCTCGTAGCTTCCCCGCGCGATGCCGATCCACTCCAGCGCGGACAGGATGCCCTCGGTCCACTCGGGCTTGTTGCGGGCCGCGTCGGTGTCCTCGATGCGCAGCACGAACACCCCGCCCTGCTGCTTGGCGAAGATCCAGTTCTGCAGCGCCGAGCGGGCGCCGCCGACGTGGAACATACCGGTCGGGGAGGGGGCGAAGCGTACACGTACCGTCACGTCCCCCAGCCTACGGCGGGCCGCCACCGAGAAAGGAAGGGCCCCTTCTTAACGCCTCCGGAGGTGAAGGGGCCCCTTCTTAACAAGCGCGGCAGCCGGCGGGCGTCACGGCACGGAGCGGATCTTCACGACCAGCGCGCTGCCCAGCACGGTGACCGCCGCGGTGACCGCGTACAGCGTCGGGTAGCCGCCGAGGTGCACCACGATCGGCGCGGACAGCGCCGGGCCGAGCACCTGCGGCGCCGAGTTGGCGATGTTGATCACGCCGAGGTCCTTGGCCCGGTCCGTGGCGGCGGGCAGCACCTGCGTGATCAGCGCGGCGTCCACCGACAGGTAGACGCCGTACCCGGCGCCGAGCAGCAGCGCCGCGACGATCGCCATCGGCCAGGTGGGTGCCACCGCCAGTAGCGTCGCCGCCACCGCCATGATCAGCCCGGAGGCGATCACGAAGACCTTGCGCCGGCCGGAGCGGTCGGACATGCGCCCGGCGACCACGGCGGTCAGCATCATGCCGACCGTGTAGAGCAGGATCAGGATCAGCAGCGAGCCCTCGGGGTCGGCCACCCGTACCCCGTCGGTGAGGAAGTAGAGCAGGTAGAGCGTGCCCAGCGCGTTGCCGGTCTGCACCAGGAACCTGGTGAACCACGCCCAGGCGAAGTCGGGGTGGCGGCGCGGGCTGATCCACATCGAGGAGAACAGCGAGCGCAGCCGCAGCGGCGAGCGGTGCTCCCGGGGCAGGTGGTCGTCCTGGGTCAGCAGCGCGAACGGCAGCGACAGCAGCAGCACGGCGAGCGCGATCGCGGCGTACCCGGCGGCGTTGCCGGTCACCACGGCCGTCACCAGCACCGCGCCCAGCACCAGGCCCAGCGCCTGCGGGATGCCCACCCAGCCGGACACGCCGCCACGCTGCGCCACCGGCACCCGATCGGGGATCGCCGCGGTGAGGCTGGCCAGCATTGCGTTGAAGCAGACCTGCGCGGCCACCCAGGCCACCGCCACCCCGGCGATCGTGTTCTGCCGGGCCAGCAGCACCAGGGCGAGCGCGCCGATCACCGCGCCGAACGCGGTCCAGACGTGCCGGCGGCCGAAGTGGCGGTTGGCCAGCCGCAGCGAGGTGCGGTCGGACAGCGCGCCGGCGAGCGGGTTCGCCAGCACCGCGGCGAGCGCGCCGATGCCGGTGACCACCGCCAGCATCGCCTCCTTGTCGGCCGGCGCGATCCGTTCCACCTGCTGCGGCAACAGCACCTGGATCGGGGTGAAGAACGCCATCCAGACGCCCAGGTTGGCCGCGAAGATCAGCGCGATCCAGCTCCGCCGTACCGGCACCGTCGGTTCGGCGAGCGCCGCCGGCAGCGAGGCCGGCGTCGGGTTCACAGTGGTCACCGCCGGACCAGGTCCCGGAACCAGGCGTACGACGACTTCGGCGTCCGCCGCTGCGTGTCGAAGTCGACGTGCACCAGGCCGAACCGCTTGGTGAAGCCCTCGGCCCACTCCCAGTTGTCCAGCAGCGACCAGACGAAGTACCCGGTCACCGGCACGCCCTCGGCCATCGCCCCGCGCACCGCGCGGATGTGCCCGTCCAGGTACGCGATCCGCTCCGGGTCGTGCACCCGGCCGTCGGCGTCCGGCGCGTCGTCGTACGCGCAGCCGCTCTCGGTGATCTGGATCGGCGGCAGCGCGTCGCCGTACCGCCGGTGCAGTTGGAGCAGCAGGTCCCGCAGGCCGTCCGGGGCCACCGGCCAGTCGAACGCGGTACGCGGGTAGCCCTCCAGCGGCACGATGTCGAACGGCAGCGGCGAGCCCGCCTCGGGCGCCCGGATGGCGGTCGGGTTGTAGTAGTTGACCCCCAGCACGTCGATCGGCGCGGCCAGCACGTCCAGGTCGCCGTCCCGGATCACCGCCGGGTCGAGGCCGGGAGCGTCCGGGTAGCCGCGCCCGAGCAGCGGATCGGTGAACAGGAGGTTGTGCAGCGCGTCGTACGCCGCGGCGGCGGCCCGGTCCGCGTCGGTGTCGCCGGCGACCCGCACCGGGGAGTAGTTGTTGGCGATCGCCACCGGGGACGTGGTGCGGGCGCGCAGCGCGGAGACCGCGAGACCGTGCCCGAGAAGCTGGTGGTGGGCCACCGGGAAGGCGTCGAACAGCAGCATCCGGCCGGGGGCGTGCACGCCCATGCCGTAGCCCATGCTCATGTGGATGAACGGCTCGTTGAGCGTGATCCAGAGCTTCACCCGGTCGCCGAGCCGGGCGGCGGCCAGGTCGGCGTACTCGGCGAAGCGCGCGGCGGTGTCCCGGTTCAGCCAGCCGCCGGCGTCCTCCAGCGGCTGCGGCAGGTCCCAGTGGAACAGCGTGGCGACCGGGTCCACCCCGGCGGCGAGCAGGCCGTCCACCAGCCGGTCGTAGAAGTCCAGCCCGGCGGCGTTGGCCGGGCCCGTGCCGTCCGGCTGGATCCGGGGCCAGGCGAGCGAGAACCGGTACGCGGACACCCCCAGCCCGGCCAGCAGCGCGGTGTCCTCGGCGTACCTGTGGAAGTGGTCGCAGGCCCGGTCGCCGGTGCTGGCGTCGGCGACCCGACCCGGCTCGTGCGCGAACGTGTCCCAGATGGACGGACCGCGACCGTCGGCAGTGGTCGCGCCCTCGATCTGGTACGCGGAGGTGGAGACCCCCCAGCGGAAGCCGGCGTGGAACTCGGGCATCGGCGCGGTCGTCAAGGCACCCTCCAAGACATGAAGCGTGCTCGCGACTCTAGGGCTCGGCGGACCGCCGCGCCATAGGCCGAGATGACTGGGTGGCGCAAGGGAGTTCGGCGTGTCTTTTCCGAACCCGTCCGCTTAAGTCCGATTTACACATAGAGTGCCAAATATCGCGGATGTGATTTAAGTGGGGGAAAGATACTCATGATCCTCGTGGAACGAAGCGCGCACGTGGCGGCGCCGGTGGATGTGGTCTGGGACGTGGTGCAGCGCGCCGAGCAGCTGCCGGCCTGGCTGGCGGGAGTCCGCGCGGCCGAGGTCCTGTCCGGGGAGGGATTCGGGCGGCGGCAGCTAGTCCAGGCCGGACGCGGCGCCGCGCACGAGGCCGAGGTGATCGCCTTCCAGGAGCCGACCCTGATCGGCTGGCGCGAACGCGCGAAGGGTGCCGGCGCCCGAGCCGAGGCGCGCACCGAGATCTACGTCCAGCTGACCCCGGACGAGGAGGCCGGCGGCACCGTCGTACGCCTGATCGTCGTGCGGTGGCCCGCCGGACCCGTCAAGGCGGCCCTGCTCCGGCTCGGCCTGCGCCGGGTCGGCGCCGACCTGGAGGACTCGCTGGCCCGGCTGACCGACCTGGCCGCCGTCGGCTGACCGAGCCCAGTCCCGGCGTCGCCCGCGATGGTGACGGCCCGGCGTTCCCGCCAGGGACGCCGGGCCGTCGTTCTACCCGAGGTGTTAAGAAGGGGCCCCTCCTCTACCGGAGGCGTTAAGAAGGGGCCCTTCCTTTCAGCTGTCGCCGCCGGTCTCGCCGACCGGGGCGGCGTTGACGTCGTCCAGCGCGTACTTGCGGGCGGCGTCGGCCGGCACGTGGGCCGGCACCACACCGCGCAGCGCGAGCTGGCGCAGCGTGGCCACCGCCACCGACTCGGCGTCGACGTGGAAGTGGCGGCGCAGCGCGTGCCGGGTGTCCGACATGCCGAAGCCGTCGGTGCCCAGCGAGGTGTAGTCGCCGGGTACCCAGCGGGCGATCAGGTCCGGTACCGCGCGCATCCAGTCGCTGACCGCGACCTTCGGCCCGTCGGCGTCGGCCAGCTTCCGCGCGATGTACGGCACCCGCGGCTCCTCGCCCGGGTTGAGCAGGTTGTGCTCCTCGCACTCCACCGCGTCGCGGCGCAGCTCGGTCCAGGACGTCACCGACCACACGTCGGCGGACACGCCCCAGTCCTCGGCGAGCAGCTGCTGGGCCTTGAGCGCCCACTGCATGCCGGTGCCGGAGGCGAGGATGTTCGCCTTCGGCGCGTCGTCGCCGACCTGCGGCGCGGGGGAGTAGCGGTGGATGCCCTTGACGATGCCCTCGACGTCCACGCCCTCCGGCTCGGCCGGCTGGAAGATCGGCTCGTTGTAGACGGTGAGGTAGTAGAAGATGTTCTCCTGCGCCTCGCCGTACATCCGGTGCAGGCCGTTCTCCACGATGTGCGCCAGCTCGAAGGCGAACGCCGCGTCGTAGGAGACCACCGCCGGGTTGGTGGCGGCGAGCAGCAGCGAGTGACCGTCCTCGTGCTGGAGGCCCTCACCGTTGAGCGTGGTCCGGCCGGCGGTCGCGCCGAGCACGAAGCCCCGCGCCATCTGGTCCGCCGCCGCCCAGAACCCGTCGCCGGTGCGCTGGAAGCCGAACATCGAGTAGAAGATGTACAGCGGGATCATCGGTTCGCCGTGCGTGGCGTACGCCGTGCCCGCCGCCGTGAACGAGGCCACCGACCCGGCCTCGTTGATCCCCTCGTGCAGGATCTGGCCGGTGGTCGACTCCTTGTAGGACAGGAACAGGTCCCGGTCGACGGCGGTGTAACGCTGGCCGTGCGGCGAGTAGATCTTCTGCGTCGGGAACAGCGAGTCCATACCGAACGTACGGGCCTCGTCCGGGATGATCGGCACCCAGCGCTTGCCGAACTCCTTGTCCTTCATGATGTCCTTGAGCAGGCGGACGAACGCCATCGTGGTGGCGACCTTCTGCTTGCCCGACCCGCGCTTGACGTCGGAGAACCGCTCGCTGCCCGGGATGGCCAGCGTCTTGCGGGCGGTGCTGCGCGTGGGCAGGTAGCCGCCGAGCTGCTGGCGCCGGTCCTTCAGGTAGGTGATCTCGTCCGACTTCTCGCCCGGGGTGTAGTACGGCGGGAGGTACGGGTTCTCCTCCAGCTGCTTGTCCGGGATGTCCAGGTAGAGGCGGTCGCGGAAGAGCTTCAGGTCCTCCAGCGTCAGCTTCTTCATCTGGTGCGTGGCGTTGCGGCCCTCGAAGTGCGAGCCGAGCGTCCAGCCCTTGATCGTCTTGGCGAGGATCACCGTCGGCTGGCCGGTGTGCTCCATCGCCGCCTTGTAGGCCGCGTAGAGCTTGCGGTAGTCGTGGCCACCCCGCTTGAGGTTCCAGATCTCGTCGTCGGACAGGTGCTCGACCATCTTGCGGGTCCGCGGGTCGCGGCCGAAGAAGTGCTCCCGCACGTACGCCCCGGACTCCGCCTTGTAGGTCTGGTAGTCGCCGTCGGGCGTGGTGTTCATCAGGTTGACCAGCGCGCCGTCGGTGTCCGCGGCGAGCAGCGGGTCCCACTCCCGGCCCCAGACGACCTTGATGACGTTCCAGCCGGCGCCCCGGAAGAACGCCTCCAGTTCCTGCATGACCTTGCCGTTGCCGCGGACCGGTCCGTCCAGGCGCTGGAGGTTGCAGTTGATCACGAAGGTGAGGTTGTCCAGCTCCTCGCGGGCGGCCACGCCGATCGCGCCGAGCGACTCGACCTCGTCCATCTCACCGTCGCCGAGGAACGCCCAGACGTGCTGCTGGGAGGTGTCCTTGATGCCCCGGTGCTGCAGGTAGCGGTTGAACCGCGCCTGGTAGATCGCGTTCAGCGGCCCGAGACCCATGGAGACGGTCGGGAACTCCCAGAAGTCCGGCATCAGCCGCGGGTGCGGGTACGACGGCAGCCCGCCACCGGGGTGCGACAGCTCCTGCCGGAACCCGTCGAGCTGGTTCTCGCTGAGCCGCCCCTCCAGGAACGCCCGCGCGTACATGCCGGGGGAGGCGTGGCCCTGGTAGAAGATCTGGTCGCCGCCGCCCGGGTGGTTCTTGCCCCGGAAGAAGTGGTTGAAGCCCACCTCGTAGAGCGACGCGGAGCTGGCGAACGTGGAGATGTGGCCACCGACGCCGATCTCCGGGCGCTGCGCCCGGTGCACCAGCATCGCGGCGTTCCACCTGATGTACGCCCGCAGCCGCCGCTCGACGTGCTCGTCACCCGGGAACCACGGTTCGCGCTCCGGCGGGATCGTGTTGATGTAGTCGGTGGTCGTCAGGGACGGCACCCCGACCTGCCGCTCGCGGGCCCGCTCCAGCAGGCGCAGCATGACGTACCGGGCTCGCTTTGTCCCGCGCTCGTCGATGACACCGTCGAGCGACTCGACCCATTCGCTGGTCTCTTCAGGGTCGATGTCCGGAAGCTGGCTCGGCAGACCAGCGGTGATCACCGGGCGCTTGCGTTCCGTAGCCACAGGCGTTCCCTCGGTTTCGTGTGGGATAGGTCTCTAGCGCCATCCTGCCCCCTGGTGGCGCGTGCCGTCACCTCTCCCGCCCCCAGACGCGACGCTGAACACAGGTACCCATCAGTAACTTTGCGCGATCACCGGATGCGCTATCGGCGGACGCGGCGGCGAACCGGGCACTGCGGCAGAATGCGCCGTATGCGCAGTGAGGTGATCACCGTCCGGACCGGCTCCCGGCCGACCGTCCGGGACATCACGAGCGAGGCCGAGCGGTTCGTCGCCGGGGCCGGCGACGGCCTGCTGCACGTCTTCGTCCCGCACGCCACCGCCGGGCTGGCGATCATCGAGACCGGCGCCGGGTCCGACGACGACCTGCTGCGGGCCCTGGACGACCTGCTCCCCACCGACGACAGGTGGCGGCACCGGCACGGCTCGCCCGGGCACGGCCGCGACCACGTGCTGCCGGCGTTCGTGCCGCCGTACGCGACGCTGCCGGTGCTCGGCGGGCGGCTCCAGCTCGGCACCTGGCAGTCGATCTGCCTGGTCGACACCAACGGCGACAACCCCGACCGCCAGGTGCGCTTCTCGTTCCTGCCCGGCTGAGCGGCCGAACAGATAGTGGAGCGCATCAATTGTTGACCCGTCACGTACAATCGACTGATGGCGCACTCCACTGTCTCCGCTGATCAGCCCGGTCCGGGTGACCGGCCGAGCCTGGCCGGGGACACCGTGCGCCGGATCCTGCACGTCGCCGCCGCGCTGCGCCACCACCAGGACGAGGCGCTCGCCGGGCTGGGGCTCACGCCGGCGGCCGCCCGCGCGCTGCACCAACTGGACCCGGACCGTCCGCTGCCGGCCCGCGACCTCGCCGAGCAGCTCGGCTGCGACAGGTCGAACGTCACCGGCCTGGCCGACCGGCTGGAGCGGGCCGGGCTGGTGGAACGACGCACCGACCCGGCCGACCGGCGGCAGAAGGCGCTCGTGGTCACCGAACGCGGCCGGGAG
The DNA here is from genome assembly GCF_011602315.1 of Micromonospora sp. CMU55-4. Classification (NCBI taxonomy): domain Bacteria; kingdom Bacillati; phylum Actinomycetota; class Actinomycetes; order Micromonosporales; family Micromonosporaceae; genus Micromonospora; species Micromonospora sp. CMU55-4. Next base: position 185,694 of record NZ_JAAOLH010000007.1, on the reverse strand, counting down.
GTCCGCGAGCGGGTCGTCCAGGTCATGTCGGACCCCCGGCTGCTCGACGACCTCAGCACCGCCGAACTGGCCGCGTTACGTGAACTCGTTTTCAAGGTCTCGGACGGCGGGTGCCCGGAGGAGTGCGGCGAGGTCTGAGCCACGCCGGGCGGAACGTGTCCGACTGGGCGCGGCGGGCCCGAGTCGGTAATGCTGTCCGACGTGACCACCCCGCACGATCTCGACGACCGGCTCCGGGCCGAACTGGCCGCGCTCGGGGCGCCCGACCAGCGGCGCGACCTGGGCGAGCGGCTGCCCGACGGCGGGCCGCTGACCGGGGCGCAGGCGCTGGCCCTGTTCGACGCGCAACTGACCAGCCGGCTGCTCGACCTGGCCGGGCAGTGGCTGCACGGCTTCGGTGAGGGGTACCACACCATCGAGTCGGCGGGGCACGAGGGCAACGCCGCCGTGGCCGCCGCGCTGCGGCCGACCGACCCCGCGCTGCTGCACCACCGCTCCGGGGCGTTCTACTGCCTGCGCGCCGCCCAGGCCGCCGGCGCCTTCCCCGCCGCCCCGGCGCCACCCGCCCCGTCGGCATCCGACGCGGAGGCCGATCCCGACGCCGCCACCGACGGCTCGCCCGGTGCCGTTCCTCGCGCCGCCGTCGACGTCTCGCCCGGTGCTGCTCCGCCGGCTGCCGCCGGCTCGCCCGGCACCGCCGCCGACGGCTCGCCCGGCACCGCTGCCCGCGCCGAGGTCCACGGCTCGTCCGGTGCCGTCCCCGGCACCTCGAGCGGTGTCTCGCCCGACGAGCCGGCCGCATCCTTCGCGCAGCGAGCCACCCCCGCCTCGTCGGCTGTTGCCCCCGCACCGTCTGCTGTCATCCCGGACCCGTCGGCCGCCCCGGCCCTGCCAGTCGCCGTGCACGAATCGCACGACCTGCCCGCCCAGCGCGGCACCGGCCAGGATTCGCACATCAATCCCACCTCCCAGGAACAACGTTCCACCCTCCGGGAACCGGAGAGATCTTGGAACGAAAGTGCCCCTATAGGGGCCGTTTCGTACCAAGATCTCGAACGGCCGGGGGCGGGAGGCGACGCTGGCCGGGCGGGTGCCGTCGGTGCGTCGGGTGGCGCGAGCGATGGGACGAACACGGCGGGCGGCGAGGCGGGCAGCCTTCCCGTGGGAGCCTCGATCGTGGTGGACGCGGACGGTGGCGCGACTGTCGGCGTACCCGATCTGCCGCCGCCTGCCCCCGACGACGCGTTCGCGGCGGCGGCGCGCGACGTGCTGCGCGGCATTGTCGCCTCCGCCGAGGAACCGGCCGCCGGAGGCCGGCAGAAGCTCTTCGGCCGCGCCGACCTCGCGGTCGTGCCGACCGCCGCGAGCGCCGGTTCGCACCTGCCCCGCGCGGTCGGCCTGGGGCTGGCGCTGGAGCGGCTACGCCGGGGCGCCCGGCCCGCGGACGGCGAGCCGGAGGTGGCGGCCTGGCCCGCCGACGCCGTGGTGGTCTGCTCCTTCGGCGACGCCTCGGTCAACCACGCCACGGTGACCGCCGCGCTCAACACCGCCGGCTGGTACGACCACACCGGCCTGCGTATCCCGGTGCTGTTCGTGTGCGAGGACAGCGGCGGCTCCGCCGACGGGTGGGTGGCGACGACGCTGCGGTCCCGGCCCGGCATCCGCTACTTCGCGGCCGACGGCACGGACGTGGCCGAGAGCTACCGGGTGGCGGCGGAGGCGTCGGCCTGGGTGCGCCGGCACCGCCGGCCCGCCGTGCTGCACCTGGGCGCGGTCCGGCTGATGGGCCAGGGTGACGCGGCCCGCGACCCGCTGCTGGCCACCGCGCGGCTGCTGGTCACCTCCGGGTACGCCGGGGGCGAGGAGCTGCTCAGCCGGTACGACGAGCGGGGCTGGCAGCTGCGCCGCATCGCCGAGGAGGCGCTGGACGAGCCGAAACTGGCGTCCGCTGTCGACGTCGTGCGGGAGCTGGCGCCGCGGCGGCCGGTCCGGGTGGCCCGGGCGGTGGCCGAGGCGGCGGAGCGGGCGGCCGGGCCGGGCGCCGGGGCGCGGGCGGAGGCGTTCGGCGGCAAACCGCCGGAGCTGACCGGGCCGCTGACGCTGGCGCAGAGCATCAACGCGGCGCTCGCCGACGGCATGCTCGACCACCCTCGGATGGCGGTGTTCGGCCGGGACGTGGCCGCCGGCGGCGGGGCGCACGGGGTGACCGAGGGGCTGCGGGACCGGTTCGGGGCGGCCCGGGTGTTCGACACGCCACGGGACGAGACCTCGATCCTCGGGCTCGGGCTGGGCGCCGGCCTGGCCGGGATGCTGCCGGTGCCGGAGATCCGGTACCTGGCGTATCTGCACAGCGCCGAGGATCAGTTGCGCGGCGAGGCGGCCACCATGCGGTTCTTCTCCCGGGGCGCGTTCCGCAACCCGATGGTGGTGCGGGTGGCCGCGCTGGCGGGTGAGGACGGGCTCGGCGGCCACGCGCGCAACGACAACTCGGTGGCGGTGCTGCGGGACGTGCCGGGGCTCGTGGTCGCCGTGCCGGCGCGGCCGGACGACGCCGCGCCGATGCTGCGTACGTGCCTGGCCGCCGCCCGGGTGGACGGCAGTGTCTGCGTCTTCCTGGAGCCCGCGGCGCTCTACCACGCCCGCGACCTCTACGCCGACGGCGACGGCGAGTGGACGGCCGAGTACGCCGAGCCGGGCGCCTGGGCGGACCGGCACGTGCCGATCGGGCGGGCCCGCGTCTACGGGATCGGCTCGGCCGAGGACCTCACCATCATCACCTTCGGCGGCGGGGTGCGGATGTCGCTGCGTGCGGCCGCCACCCTGGCCACGGAGGGCGTGGGCAGCCGGGTGGTGGATCTGCGCTGGCTGGCCCCGCTGCCGGTGGCCGACATCATCCGGGAGGCCTCGGCGACCGGCCGGGTGCTGGTGGTGGACGAGACGCGGCGCTCCGGCGGGGTGGGCGAGGGCGTGCTGTCCGCGCTCGTCGACACCGGGTACGTCGGCGCCGCGCGCCGTGTGGCCGGACTTGACTCGTTTGTACCATTAGGTCCGGCCGCTCGTCAGGTTCTGGTCTCCGAGGAAGCCATCACCCAGGGTGCCCGTACGCTGCTGGCACGGTAAATTCCGTTCCACCCGGTGCGCCACTTGCGCGGCGAGCCGCAACTGTGTGGACTGGGCCCGACGGTGTCACCCGACGCCACGAGCAGGGATGAGATGAGGAGGCACGCGACAGTGAGCGCGACCGCTGGCCAGGCCGACGGGGTACGCAGCCTGGCGGACCGGTTCGGTATCGAGCCGGGCATGGTCGTCATGGAGATGGGCTACGACGACGACGTCGACACCGATCTCCGGGACGCCCTGACCGACCGCTGTGGGGAACTCGTCGACGAGGACACCGACGAGGTGGTCGACGCGGTTCTGGTCTGGCACCGCGACGGCGACGGTGACCTCTTCGAGCTCCTCGTGGACGCCCTCGGGCCGCTCGCCGACAACGGCGTGGTCTGGCTCCTGACCCCGAAGGCCGGCCGCGACGGCCACGTCGAGCCGAGCGAGGTCGCGGAGAGCGCGCAGACCGCCGGGCTCCAGCAGACCTCCACCATCAACGCCGGCCGCGACTGGAGCGGCGCCCGCCTCGTCATGCGGCGCGGCTCCAAGAGCAAGAAGTAGGAGCGCACATGCCCGTCGAGGTTGGCGCCGAAGCGCCCGACTTCCTGCTCAAGGACCAGAACAACCAGGAGGTACGGCTCGCCGACTTCCGTGGCCGCAAGACCGTCCTGCTCGTCTTCTACCCGCTCGCCTTCACCGGCGTCTGCCAGGGCGAGCTGTCCGAGGTGCGGGACAACCTCGACGAGTACGCCAACGACGACGTCCAGGTGCTGACCGTCAGCGTCGACTCCGTGTACGCCCACAAGATCTGGGCCGAGCAGGAGGGCTTCCAGTTCCCGCTGCTCGCCGACTTCTGGCCGCACGGCGCGGTCGCCCAGGCGTACGGCGTCTTCAACGACGTCGCGGGCATCGCCAACCGGGGCACCTTCGTCATCGACAAGACCGGCGTCGTCCGCTTCGCGGAGATGAACATGCCCGGCGAGGCGCGCGATCAGCAGGGCTGGCGCAAGGCGCTGGCCGAGGCCGCCGCTGCCTGAGTCCCACACCCAGGTACGTCGTTCGACCGGGCCGGAGGCGGGCAGGTAAGCTGGCCGCTCCGGCCCGCCGTACGGGCGTTCCGGGCGCGTAGCTCAGTGGGAGAGCACTCGCCTTACAAGCGAGGGGTCGCAGGTTCGAAACCTGCCGCGCCCACCTTTCACATCAGCGGGAACCGTCCCGAGAAGATCACTCCCCGGGGCGGTGACTCGACGGGCTCCACGTGTTAGATCCGTTGCCATTGATGCCGGGACCAGGGCGGCTGGGGTCCGGGAGAATGAGCCTGTGGCCTCTGACCAGGAAGCGCTTCCGCGCCTGCGGGAATGCCCTACCGGGCCGGCGCTGCATTACGCTGCCAGGCCACACCTCGCAGGACCGCTACCTCCCCCGAGCGGTTGCCGCAGACGTAACCCTCGCCTGCACTGCTCCTCGGAGGTGAGACGTGGCTACCGTGGACCCGGGTTTGCGGCCAGAGATGGTGCAACGAGAAGGCCGGGAAGCTTTCGAGCGGCTTCGCACGTACTCCATAATCGCTGTTCAGGCGGGTGTGGCCGCTGGATTGTCCTGGTTCATCGCCAGCGACGTGCTGCACAATCCACAGGCGTTGTTCGCCCCCGCCGCCTCGATCGGCACGGTCGCAGCAGCCCTCGGCAATCGGATCAGGCGAGCGGCGGAACTCATCGCCGGGGTGATCCTCGGGGTGGCGGCCGGGCAGTTGATCATCTTCGCCATCGGGACGGGGCCGATACAGATCGCCGTGATCGTGGCATTCGCGATCTCGTCGGTAGCCGTGATTCGCGGAGGCGGCGCCGTGATGGTGCACGCAGGAAGCACCGCGGTGCTGCTGGGGACGCTGACTGCGCAGCAATCCCACCTGGCTGTGGCGCGGACGGTCAACGCGTTGATCGGGGGTGCGACGGCCATCGCCGTGGCGTTGCTGATCCTGCCGGCCAACCCTGTGCGCGTCGTGCACCGCTCTGCCGGTCCGTCGCTGGATGTTTTCGCCCGTGCTCTCACGGCTGTCGCCGAGGCGTTGGATCGGCGTGAGGTTCAACAGGCCGACGACGCCTTGCAGCGCCTGATCGCGGTAGAGCAGGAAAGAGACAAGACGATCGAGATGGTCGCCGCGGCGGGGGAGATCGCGCTTCTCTCACCCTGGCGGTGGCGACGATTGGGCATCCTGCGCCGGTATCAGCGCGCCTCCGAGCACCTCCAATCCGCCTACTCCAACAGCCGCGAATTGGCGCACTGGGTCGTATCGGCGGTACGGCTGCGTGAACCCGTACCCGCCGGCCTCTCAGCGTCGATCGAGCACCTCGGCCAAGCGGTGCGGCTGCTGCATCGCGATTTCGTCGCCGGCCGAGAGCCCGACCTTGCACGCGCGCGGGCGCAACAGGCCATCGAGGAGGTCAACCAGGCCTGCGCCGAAAAGATCGGATTCTGCGAGATGGTCCTCATTTCCCGGCTGCGCCTTGCCATCAGCGACGTGCTTCAAGCGTCCGGACTGCCAAAGGCAGAGGCAAATCAGCAGGCGGGGTTGGCCGCCGACTCGAGCTGATTCAACAACAGGTGTTCTTGCCGCGTTGCGGAAGCCGCAGCCGCGACTAGCGGCGGACGACACGGGAGAGCAAGCGACAGCTCGCAGCTCCGAACCGGCCGCACCCGCCGCTCACGCCAGCCAAACCGCCGGTGCGGTGACGGCACGAGTAGCCCGTTGACGACCTGCAATGAGGTCAGGCGCTCCAGCCACCGACGCCACCGCTGCCGGTGTTGCCGCCGTCCGTCCGGTTCCGATGGTCGTCGAGCCTGCGGCGGGCCTCGGCGGATGCCTGGAGGTCACGCACCTGGCCGCCGTCGACTGGTGTCTTCCGGCTATGGCGCCACAGTGCGACCGCAGCGACGGCCGCCGCGATGATGATCAGAACGATGAGCCAGCGCACTTCGACCTCCCTGGGTGAGATGCCTGCCCCCACTGTGAGGCAGCCGGTCAAGGCTGGTTCCAGGGCGCCTCGACAACGAATGAGCCGCCGGAGATCAGGCTCGGAGCCGTACCCTCCGGGGCTGTGGAACTGGACGATGCATCGTGGGGCAGGGCACTGGTCCTCGTTCGGGAACTGCGCGACCCCGCCATTCCTGACGTCGAGGGGTTCGGGGCGACCGACCTGCGCCCTGTTGACCTTCATGCGAGGATCTGAGGTGTGATTCTCCACCGAAGGGGCAGTGCCTCGTAGGCAGCCCCAGCCCCGATCACTTCGCCGCCGCGTGCGCATCACGCGAAGCCCGTGGGCCCGTTATCGGGATGTTCCTGGACTCTCCGGTTCCGCGAACGCTGCCATCCGTCTGGTGGAAGGGCGGCGGTGGCTCCCGGGCACGGTGGCCGCCGCCATCAGGATCTGGGGCGCGCATGCGTACGGCAGCCGGCATCGGTGGAAGCCGTGGGAAGCGGAGTTCGCCTGTTCCTGCTGTGGCGAAGCCTGGGCACGACTGCGCTTGGAAGAGGCAATCGTCTCGCTGCCAAGCCATGCCGGGCGAGAGCTTCAGGTAGTTGTCGACCGCCTGGACGACGCATTGTTGAGGCGTACCCATCACGATCCTCAAACGCCCGGTCACGACCCCTGGTGGCTGCGCCGCTGTTGATCAAGCGGAAACGCTCTTACTACGTCGTTTTCGTCGGGTGGAACCGCCGGTAGATGGCAGGTAGGAACAGCAGAATCAGGACGACGATCGCTGCTCCCACGAGTAACGGTGGCCCCAGCGAGTCAGCGAGGCGGATCCCGCTCGGTGCCGAGGTGTGCTGAGGCGCGTTCGGGTTGTCAGGGCTTCCGGCGAACGAGCCCCGATTTGCGATGAACGCCTGGCCGCAGCAGAGGGCCATTGGAATGGTCAGGATGCAGGTCATCGTATGTGCCCACGCTCTGCCTCGCACGAGACCCACCAGCGACAGGAGCAGGCCGGCCATAGCGAGACCGGACAGGACCACCGTCAGCCGGCCGACGACCTCGGCCCCCAGGTCGGCAAGCCCGTTCCGGTTCGCTGCCTCCTCCGGCGACACGTGGTACACGACGTCCCAGTGCGTGAGGTCATAGAGGACTGTTACGGCGTTGAGCGTCAACCCGAGCACCAGTAGGCCGACCGCGACGGCCGGTGCGAACAGCGGCCATCGAGACGTCGACCCTCGCCGGCGGTTGGCCCTCTTGATGATCACTCGGCGGACCATACACAAGCTGATCTGGCGTCAGGGGCACATCGCTCTTGGGGTGACAGCAACGCCGATAGCAAGAGGCCCGGCGAGCGGCGGATGGCTGGAGATCAGGCTTGGAGCCGTACCCTTCGGGCTGCGGATCCTGCGCTGCCCGGACGTCATCACCCTGATGTTCTTCAACCAGCCCGAGTTGACGGACGAGGAGGTGATAGATGGTCGTGCAGGAACGACCGCGCCGCCTCCTTCATGGCCGCCACCGCCTCCTCCGTCTGATCCGGCGCTGCGCCGCAATCGGCGTACAGGTACAGAAAGCGGTAGCCCACCTCGCGCAGCTCCTCAGAGGGAAAGTAGGCCGACTGCCAGTAGATCTCGTGCGCCAGGTCCTCGGGATCGCCCTCTCCGGCGATGATGCTCGCCGCTGCCGCACGCATGAGGTGCAGCCGGGCGCCGCTCTCGTCCGGGACCGGCGAGCCGAGTTCCTCCATCGCCTGCCGGAACAGGTCGACGGCTTCCCGGGACTGGCCCTTCGACAGACCGGCGAGCTCACGCAGGCTCGGCGAGTCGACACCACGGGCCAGAGCGTGCGCGGCCGCCATCGCCAGGTCGTCGCCGACCGGCTCGTCCATCGCCAGCCGGACGGCAAGGTCACGCAGTCGCTCCATCCCCGAGAGGCTAGGCGGTACGCGGGCCGGTATCCGCCCATGGGGACGCGATTGCGCGACGGGTCAGCGAATGCCCGCGTCGTGGAGCCGCCGGGTGGCACCCGGATCGATGGTGGTCCGCACGAGCGAACCGGGCGCGTCTGAGGATCCGGTACTGAACGCGGTCACCACCAGCACGACGACCAGCACCGGCATCAACAGCGTCCGGACCAGCATGGCCCAGCACGCCTTGAGGCCGATCCGGCCGCCGTCCTTCGCCCTTACGAGTTGGGTGCCGGTGAGCAGCGCGCCGAGCGCCCGGCCGTTGCCGTAGCAGAGGCCGTAGAGCAGCGGCACCACCACGAGCAACGAGAGGCTCGCCCCGGCGGCGAAGTTGTCGGACAGGGTGACCGCGCGGTCCACCAGGGACAGGGCGACGACGCCCGCCCCGACACCGAACAGGAACACCGTGAAGTCGACGAGCCAGGCCAAGGCCTGCGCCCCGGTGCCGGCCCGGACGTACAGGCCGCCGTTGCCGAACGTCGCGATCCGCTTCGCCTCCCGGGGGCCGAGTACGTGCTCCGCCTGCGCCTGGGCGGCTTCCAGCCGGGTCAGTGGGTGGCCCGTGGCGCGGACTGTCACAGCGCTCTCCTGTTGTGTCGTGGGCACCGGGCGTTTCGCCGGATCCGGACGCCGTGCCGTGTCGTACCCCGAGTGCAGAGTAGTCGGCGCCAGAACAAGGCCACGGCGCTATGTCGCTGAGGTGTTGTACCGGTCCAGCGTCGCCTGGGAGGTCGACGCGTCGCGGAAGACGAGCTCCCACGGGCCGGTGTTCACGTCCATGTCCTTGCCGAATCCGACCCACTTACCGGCCATCCGCCGGCCCGTCGGCTCGGCCAGAAGCTGGATCGCCCCGTGATAGCGGGCACCCCGGTAGTAGCCGGCCGGATCGGTCTGCTCCACCCAGGTGCCGGTGACAACGGCCCCGTCCACGGTCAGGTCCAGCGACAGAGATGAGGACGCCGACCCGGGCAGGCTGCGCGCGGTCAGCCTGTCGCCGTGCTGCAGCAGGACGACGAAGTGCTGTCCGGCGAAGGACTCCTCCCGTCCGCTGGAGTAGTACTGGTAGCGGCTGAGCCACACGCCCTCGTATGACCTGTGCGCCGTGCTGGGCTCGGCAGCCGGCGTCGGCGTGGCCAGGTTCGACACGGGCGAGGTCAGGTCGTGGCCACCCTGTTGGTCGTCGGCCACGTGCCCACCGGGCACCGCGGCGAAGCCGAGCAGTGAGATGGGCAGGCCGGTGACGACCTCCAGCGCGCGTGCGAAGTCGTCCTGGTTCATGCGCATCCCGTCATGGAGGGCGCCCAGGGCCGTGTCGGGAGCGGCCATGAGCGACACGATAGCGCTGTGTCGCAGTGGTGTCACCGTTGGTGCGTGGCCCGTAGGTCATCGACGAGCGGCGTTTCGGGGTACCGTCGACAGAATGGCGGCCGGGTGAGTTCGCCGGGCCTCTTGAGCTTGGAGCTGGGCTATGGCTTCCTCCGTCGATCCGCGCTTCGGGGCAGCTCTGCGCGAGTTTCGGGAGCGGCGTGGTCTGTCGCTTCGGTCCCTCGGGCAGCTCGCCCATCGAAGCAAGAGCCATCTGCACGAGCTGGAAGCAGGGCTCAAGGCTCCGACTGTCGACACGGCGCGCCACTTGGACCGGATTCTCGACGCCGGAGGTGTGCTTGCTCGGCTGGTCGATGCGCCGATCGACCATGCGGCCGAGGCGGGCGAGTTGCGGGCGAGGGTTGCCGCCAGTGATGTCAGCGGTGAGGTGCTCGAACGGATCGAGCAGGGCGTCGACGACCTCGCCAGCTCCTATCCGACTATGGCGCCGGCGGATCTGTTGCCGCTGGTGCGGCGACATCTGGCCTATGTGGTGCGGCTGCTGGACGGACGGGTCACGCTTGCTCAGCAGCGTCGGCTGTTGGTTGCGGGCGGTTGGTTGGCGGTGCTGCGGGCCACCGTTCACATCGACCTGCGGCAGCGCGGCGCGGCGGCTGCTCATCTGCGTGCTGCTCGTGAGCTTGCCGAACACGCCGAGCATGCGGAGATCCAGGCGTGGTGTCTGGAGACCCGGGCCTGGGACGTGTTGACGCAAGGTGACTACCGGACGGCACTCGATCTGTCTCATCAAGCACAGCGGGTCGCGCCGAAAGGCAGCTCGGCCAGGATTCAGTCGACTGCCCAGGAAGCTCGCGCGTGGGCGCGGATCGGTGATGTGGCCGCCACCCGGCGAGCGCTGGAGCGGGTGGAGCGGTTGACGGCGAATCTGCCCGTTCCGGAACGGGCCGAGCATCACTACCGCTACGACCCCGCGAAGGCCGCCGCCTATATGGCCACGACGTTGGCGTGGGCCGGTGACCCGGCTGCCGAGCAGGTGGCGCGGGCGGTACTGACCGATCTGGACCCGCACGGTGATGGGGGAGCGCGTCCTCGCCGTTCCGCGTCGGCGCGTCTCGACCTCGGACTTGCCCTGGTCGCCGCCGACCAGCCGGATGAGGCGGTTGCGCTCGGGGCGCAGGCGGTGGCGTCCGGGCGGGTGGTGCCGTCGAACTGGTGGCGAGCCGCGGAACTGCTCGCGAAGGTGGAGCAGTCGGGCGTGCCGGAGGCCGCGATGCTGCGTGACCTGTGCGTCGAGTACGCCCCCGCCCGCCGATCGACAGCGGACAGCACACCCGGTTAGCGGACAGTCACCTCCTGGATCGTGGACGCGCTCGGCGTGACGCTGGATCTCCACCGGGCGCGGATAGGCACATCAGCAGGTGTCCTCCGTGCCCTCACCACGGAGGGCCGGACAGATGACGGTGACCATTGGGCTCCTGCGACGGCTCGTCGGTCGGTACCTTCCGCCGTCGACGGTGTCCGGCTTTGGCGAGCGCATCCAGGCGATGGAGCAGGAGATCGCCAGACGCCGTCTGCTGGACCAGGCGCGAGGCGGGCAACGGTCCCCGGACGGCGATGCCTCGCGGGAGCGCCGCGTCTCGTACGACGCGTACCTGTCGGCCGCCGCGTTGACGTTCGCCCGGCGGCATCGGCCGGTGTGGTGCTGGCGGCGGTGGCGACGGGTTTGCCGGTGCGGCGCCGAGCTGCCCTGTCATTCGCGGCATCGGCTCCCGATCAATCGTGGTCACTGGCCACAGGCGGGCGACGAGTGATCGGCGGGCCGGAGGAGATGATCCTCGCGGTACACGTGCGGGGACTCGACGGCATGTGTGCAGGGTGCCGGGCGTGGTGGGCACGGCTCACGCCGTACCCGTGCTGGCAGGCGGAATGGGCGACGAGTCGGCAGGCGCGGGCGATCACCGCGCGGTTCCTGGAGGGTGCGCGGTGACCACCCACGGTCCGGTCATGCCGGTGTGGAGCTGCGGCGGCTGCAACCTGCCGTGGCCGTGCCCCACTCGCAGGCGTGAGCTGCGGGCGGAGTACGCCGGCGCGCCGGTGTCACTGGCTCTGTATCTCGGCGCCTATCTCGTGCAAGCCTCCGAGGACATGCCCTGGGCGCCTGCCGGTGCGCTGCACCGCCGCTTCGTCGGGTGGACCCGGGAGGCGGGTCCGCAGGGGCGGTGACTGCTCAGAGTCGTCGCTCCCGCAGCCGCCGCCGGAACCGCATCCACTCGGCCGGTACGACGAGGCAGCCCGCCACCGCGGGCGGCACGGTCACCAGGAAGTCCGGCCACCGCCAGATCGGCGCGTCCGCTTCCCGCAGGTGGGTGGGGTGCCGGGGGTCGTACCGGACCGCTATCACGTCGCCGGCGGCCGGCCGGCGCGCCGGGTTCTCCAGGATCGCTGTCGTGCCCACCGGACCCGAGACGTAGACGACGTTCAGGGACTTGCCGCGCCCCTCGTAGTTGGCGCGTACCACCTCGGCCTCGGCGATCTGCCCCCTGGTCTCCAGCATGCGGTTCTCCCACACCTGCCACCCGACGAAGGTCAGGAACAGCGCGGTGAACAGGGACGTGACGAGCAGCCAGAGACCGGCTGTCAGCACGGTCGCCCCCTCGCCCCGTAGCAGGCCGAGGACGACCTCCTCGTAGCGCGAGGGGCGGCTGACGGGGCCGGCGCCCGCTCCGTCGACAGACATCCCGCCGCTCCTTCGCCGACTGCCCCGGACATCCACGGTAGCCAGCGCGCCCAGCCCGGTGGGGAATAGGTGACGAGAAGTCGATATGACTGAGAGGCATAAATATACCTCTCAGTCATATCGCTCGAAGCACTCAGTCTTCCGGCCGGGCATCACCCTCCGTGACAGAACGGCCTGGCGCCGCCGGGGCGGTGAGCGACAGCGTGGGCCACGCCGCCAGGTCGTGGAGCATCTGCCGGTCGTGGGTGGCGACCACCACCGCGGCCCTCGTCGTCAGCAGGGCGGCGGTGAGGTCGTCGACCAGCGGCGCGGACAGGTGGTTGGTGGGTTCGTCGAGGATCAGCAGGTCGGGACGTTCGGCCAGGCGCAGCGCCAGGTTCAGCCGCCGTTGCTGTCCGTGCGACATCCGGCCGACGGGGGTACGCCGGGCCTCGGCGTCGAGCAGGTTCGTCGCGCTCAGCGGCAGGGCCGTGCCGGAGCCGACGCGCCCGGCGGAGCGCAACCGGCCCACGTGCTGCTCGTACAGGTCGTGCGCGAGCAGCGCCGGCGGCCAGTCGGGCACCTCCTGACCGAGGTACGCGACGCGCGCCCCGGACAGGTGCCGGACCTCCCCGGTCGACGGCGTGAGGTCACCGGCCAGCACGGAGAGCAGCGTCGACTTGCCCGCGCCGTTGGGTCCGGTCACCAGCAGGCGGTCCCCGCCGTCGAGCGTGAGCGTGACCGGGGTACGCAGGCGCCCGGCCACCGTCACGTCGTGGCAGCGCAGGGTCGGCAGTCCGGGACGGGTGTCCAGCGGTGGCCAGCGCAGCGGCTGCGGTGGCTCCGGCACGGTGACGCGGTGCGCGTCGAGCGCCTCCTGCCGGCGGCGCAGCGCCTGGACCAGTCCGGGCGCGCGGGACTGGCGCTGGTGCTTGCCGTGTCCCTTCTCCGGCCGCCAGCCGGTGCTGAGGCGGTCCTGCGCCTGCCGTACCCCGTCGGCCAGCCGCTGGTGCTCGGCCTGCTGCGCCTCGTGGTCGCGTACCCAGTGCGCGAAGTCGCGGCGGCGCCCGTCCTGCCAGGCGGCGTAGTCCCCGGCGTAGCGGCGCGGGCGCCCGTCCGCGCTGGGGTCGAGGTCCAGGAACTCCGTGGCGACGTCCCGCAGCAGGGCGCGGTCGTGGGTCACCAGCACGACGCCGCCCGGGTGGTCGCGTAGCCGGGCGGTGAGGAAGGCCAGGCTGTCCGCGTCGAGGTGGTTGGTCGGCTCGTCCAGCATCAGCAGGTCCACCCGCGCTCCCAGCAGGCACGCCAGCCGGACCCGGTAGCGCTGGCCGACGGACAGCGTGGCCAGCTCCCGGTCCCGGTCCGGGCAGGCGTCGAGGCCGGCCAGCGCCACGTCGACGCGCCGCTGCGCGTCCCAGGCGTCCAGCCGGGTCGCCGCGTCCAGGGCAGCGGCGTACGCGTCGTCCGCGCCCGCCCGGCCCTCGGTGAGCGCGATCGCGGCCTCGTCGAACGCCCGCAGCGCGCGTTCGGACTCCCGGATCGCCTCCCGGACGAGCGTGCCCACCGTCTCGCCGTGGCGCGACTCCAGGTTCTGCCGGGCGACGCCGATCGTGCCCAGCCGTTCCACCACGCCCTGGTCGGGAGCGATGAGGCCGGCCAGCACGTGCAGCAGGGTGGTCTTGCCACGGCCGTTCTCGCCGACGACCGCCAGGCGGGAACCGGCGGAGACGGTCACGCTGACGTCGGACAGCACGACCCGGCCGCCGAGTACGACGCGGACGCCGTCGGCCCGCACGTGCGCCCGGTGCCCGGCGGGCAGCGAACCGCCCGAGGTGGATGGGAAGGAAGGAATGTTGTCGAGGTTGTGCACAGTCCGCTCTTCGGCTCGTCATGGAGCCGGGCAGCGCGAGGACACCGCCCGGCGGGAACGCCGGGACGGCGGAGCAGAGCTGGTACGTCAGAAGAAGCCGGTCACCCTGCCGCCGTCAGCGGAGGGACCAGGGCTTCATGACAGCGGCGAAGAACCTCATGCGGCAAACAGTACCCGGCTCCGGGCCGGAGATCACCGGAGTTACCGGCGGAGGCGGGCGGAGGCCTCGGCGTCGAGCAGGTCGTTCACCGCCAGCGCCGAGTTGATCAGGGCGAGGTGGCTGAACGCCTGCGGATAGTTGCCGATCTGCTCACCGGTGGAGGCGATCTCCTCGGCGTAGAGCCCGAGGTGGTTGCTGAAGGTGAACATCTTCTCCAGGGTGAGCCGGGCGTCGTCCAGCCGGCCGGAGCGGGCCAGCGCCTCGACGTACCAGAACGTGCACATGTTGAACGTGCCCTCGTGACCGGGGAGCCCGTCGGGGGAGTGGACCGGGTCGTACCGGTGGACCAGGCTGTCCGAGACCAGGTCCCGCTCGATCGACTCGAGGGTGGACAGCCACAGCGGGTCGGTGGGCGTGACGAAGCCGACCGCCGGCATGTAGAGGAGGGCGGCGTCGAGCACGTTCTCGTCGTACGCCTGCACGAAACTGCCGCGTTCCCGGTGGAAACCGCGGGCCATGACCTGGTTGTAGATCCGGTTGCGTTGTTCGGTCCAGCAGTGCATGTCGCCGGGCCGGCCGGTGCGGGTGGCCAGCCGGATGGCGCGGTCCAGCGCCACCCACGACATCACCCGGCCGAACGTGTAGTTGCGGGGGTGGTGGCGGCTCTCCCAGATGCCGGCGTCGCGCTGGTCCCAGTTGTGGCAGAGCCAGTCGATCAGCCGCACGGTGCTCTTCCACACCTGGTGCGACACCCGGATGCCCTGCTCGTCGGCGAGGTGCATGGCGTAGAGCGCCTCGCCGTGGATGTCGAGCTGGAGCTGGTCGGCGGCGCCGTTGCCGATCCGCACCGGACGGGAGCCGCGGTAGCCCTCCAGGTGGTCGAGCACCTCCTCGTGCAGGTCCGAGGACCCGTCCACCCGGTACATGATCTTCAGTGGGTCCTGGTGGTCGCCGGCCTCGCGGATGCGCTCGTCCAGCCAGTCCATGTACCGGCTGACCTCCTCGGTGAACCCGAGGCCGAGCAGCGCGTGCACGGAGAACGAGGTGTCGCGTACCCAGGTGTAGCGGTAGTCCCAGTTGCGGGAGCCGCCGACCAGCTCGGGCAGCGCGGCGGTCGGCGCGGCGATCATCGCGCCGGTCGGCGCGTACGTCATGAGCTTGAGCGTGATGGCCGAGCGCTCGACCATCTCCCGCCAGCGCCCGGTGTAGCGGGAGCGCTCGACCCATCGCCGCCAGTAGTCCCGGGTCCACTCGAACATGCCCTGGACCTCTTCCGGCGGAATGATCCTGGGCTCGTCGATGCCGGTCTCCAGGACCACCCCGCCGGTGTCGCCCTCCTGCAACGTGCCGTAGGCGATCAGGTCGCCGCCCTCCATGCGGATCTCGCCGGTCTTGGCCCAGAGCTGCCGCACCGGATCGATCGGGTTGAAGGCGAGCGTCGCCGACCGGCTCCGGAACAGGTAGCCGTTGCGGTGCCGCTCCAGCTCGTGGCTCTCCCGGGCGAAGTCGAAACGCGGCCGGCACTCCACCCGGAACCGCATGCTGCCGCGCACCATGTTGACCATGCGCACGATGCGGTGCGAGTCGGTGACCCGCTCGCCGGTCACCGGCATGAAGTCCATCACCTCGGCGACGCCGTCCGCGCTGATGAACCGGGTGATCAGGATCGGCGTGCCGGGGAGGTAGAGCTGCTTCGTGACGTACCGGACGTCGTGCGGGGCGATCTGGAAGAAGCCGCCCTTGTCCTTGTCCAGCAACGCGCAGAAGACGCTGGGCGAGTCGAAGCGCGGCGCGCAAAACCAGTCGATCGTCCCGTCACAGGTCACCAGCGCTGCGGTCTGGAGGTCGCCGATGAGCCCGTGATCCTCGATCGCCGGATAGCTCTTCACGTCGCCCCCCAGGTTCCGACTGCCCTCTCCGACTCAACCTAGG
Organism: Micromonospora sp. CMU55-4; assembly: GCF_011602315.1. NCBI lineage: Bacteria > Bacillati > Actinomycetota > Actinomycetes > Micromonosporales > Micromonosporaceae > Micromonospora > Micromonospora sp. CMU55-4. Next base: position 169,644 of record NZ_JAAOLH010000007.1, on the reverse strand, counting down.
GGAAGAATTGTCAGGTTAGAGGGGATTCGTGGTCACCCACCCTCGCGCGTCACGCCGCGCCTCGACCGCCCGGCGGGTCTCCTCGTTCACCAGTTCCGCGTTGATCATCGCCGCGGTCCGGGCACCAGCCGCGGCAGCGGCCCCGACCTGCGCCGACAGGTCGGTCACGTTGCCCGCGACCCACACCCCGGGCGCCTCGGTACGCCCCGACTCGTCGGCCGGCAGGTACTCGCCCATCCCGCTGGGGTGCGGTTGCGGGCGCAGGCCCAGTCCGGCCAGGAACCCGGTGCGCGCGACCATCCGGGGCGCGACGGTGAGCACCTCCCGGTCGACGGTGCGGCCGTCGCGCAGGCGTACCCCGGTCACCCGGTCCCCGGCCGTCTCGACGGCCGCGACCTCGCCCTCGACCACCGGCACGCCGCGGGCGGCGAGCTGCTCGGCCTGCTCGTCGGTCAGCGGCGGCGCGGTGTGCCGCAGGTAGACCACGTCGTCGCTCCACTGCCGGAACAGCAGCGTCTGGTGCACCGACATCGGGCCGCTGCCGATCACCCCGATCGGCCGGTCCCGCACCTCCCAGCCGTGGCAGTACGGGCAGTGCACCAGGTCCCGGCCCCAGCGCTCGCGCAGGCCCGGCACCTCGGGCAGTTCGTCGACCAGGCCGGTGGCGACGAGCACATGACCGGCGCGTACCCGCCGGCCGTCGGCGAGCGTCACCTCGAAGCCGTCGCCGTCGCGGCGTACCGCCTCGACCCGGCCCTCGGCTAGGTGCCCGCCGTAGCCGCGGACCTCGTCCCGGCCGCGCGCCAGCAGTTCGGCCGGCGGTACGCCGTCGTGGCCCAGCAGCGCGTGTACGCCGTCGGCGGGCGCGTTGCGCGGTTCGCCGCCGTCCACCACGAGCACCGACCGGCGTGCCCGGGCCAGCATCAGCGCGCCGCTCAGCCCGGCCGCGCCGCCGCCGATCACCAGTACCTCGTAGTCCTCACGTAACTCGGTCATCGTGACCACCTCCGCGACCAGACTGCGGCGGGGAAGCGCAGAACCGCAAACTCTCTTGCTGATGTGGCAAACTGGGGGCATGGATGTCGACCTCGACCAGGCCCTCGACGCGGTCGGTCCCCGGCTGCGCGCGCTGCGGCGTGAGCGGGAGACCACGCTCACCGATCTCTCCGCCGCCACCGGCATCTCGGTGAGCACGCTGTCCCGGCTGGAGTCCGGCGGCCGCAAGCCCACCCTCGAACTGCTGCTCCCGCTCGCCCGCGCGCACGGCGTGACGCTGGACGAGCTGGTCGGCGCCCCGCCCACCGGCGACCCGCGCGTCCACCTGCGGCCGGTCGCCGCGTTCGGGATGACCATGCTGCCGCTCACCCGCCGCGCCGGCGGCATCCAGGCGTACAAGCTGATCATCCCGGCCGGCGGCCGGTCCGAGCCCGAGCCGAAGACCCACGAGGGGTACGAGTGGGTCTACGTGCTCAACGGGCGGCTGCGGCTCGTGCTCGGCGAGCACGACCTGGTGATGGTCCCCGGTGAGGCGGCCGAGTTCGACACCCGCGTACCGCACTGGTTCGGGCGTGCCGACAGCGAGGGGGTGGAGTTCCTCAGCCTCTTCGGCAGCCAGGGCGAACGCGCCCACCTGCGGGCCCGCCCCCGCGCCTCGAGCTGAGCGGCGACGGTAAACACGCCCGCCGCGGCATCGGCGGCGCGACGATCAGCGGGTGAGCTATGCGGAGGTCGGCGGGCTGCGGATCTGGTACGAGGAGCACGGGACCGGCAAGCCGCTGGTCCTGCTGCACGGCGAGTACGGCTCGACGGAGACGTTCGCGCCGGTCCGCCCCGCCCTGGCCACGCGCCGGCGGCTGATCGCCGTCGACCTGCAGGGCCACGGCCGCACCGCCGACGTGGACCGGCCGCTGCGGTACGAGTCGATGGCGGACGACATCGCAGCGCTGCTGCGCCACCTCGGCCTGCCCCGGGCCGACGTGCTCGGCTACTCCCTCGGCGGCGGGGTGGCCCTGCGTACCGCGATCCAGCACCCCGGCCTGGTCCGCCGCCTGGTGCTGGTCTCCACGCCGTTCCGGCGGCGCGGCTGGTACCCGCGGACGCTCGCCGCGATGTCCGCCCACGACGAGCGCGTCGGGCAACGGATGCGCGGCACCCCGCTCCACGAGCGGTACGCGCGGGTGGCGCCCCGCCCGCAGGACTGGCAGGCGCTCTGGGCCCGCGGCGGCGAGCTGCTGCGACGGGACTACGACTGGTCCGCCGAGGTGGCCGCGCTGCCGATGCCGGTGCTGCTGGTCTTCGCCGACGCGGACGAGATCCCGGTGAGCCACGCGGCGGAGTTCTTCGGCCTGCTCGGCGGCGGCCGGGACGCGGGCGGCGACGGAACCGACCGTCCCGCGTCCCGGCTGGCGGTGCTGCCCGGGCTGACCCACTACGACATGCTGACCTCGCCCGCGTTGCCGGCGGCGGTGCTGCCGTTCCTCACCCACCCGGCGCGCGCCCCCGGCTGACTCAGCCCACCAGCGCCGGGGTGTCCGCGTCCGCCGTCGTGCGCGGGCGCAGCAGCGCGTACGCGAGCCCGACGGCGACCACGAGCAGCCCCGCGCCGATCGCGAACGCCAGGTGGAACCCGCTGGTCAGCGCGACGGCCCGGTCGTCGCCCAGCGCGAGCCGGTCCGCGGTACGGGCGGCGGCCAGCGTGGCCAGCACCGCGACGCCGAACGCCATGCCGAGCTGCTGGGTGGTGTTGAACAGCCCGGAGGCGAGACCGGCGTCCCCGGCGCCGGCGGCGGACATGGCGAGCGCGGTCAGCGCCGGCAGCACCAGCCCGAACCCGCCGGCGAGCAGCATCACCGGCAGCACGTCGGGCAGGTAGCGGCCGTCCACCGGTATGCGGGCCAGCCACGCGAACATGGCGACGAGCAGCACGAGCCCGGCCAGCAGCACCGCCCGCTCGCCGAACCGGGCGTTGAGCCGGGCCGAGACGCCCAGCGACACCGCGCCGATGACGACTGCCGCCGGGAGCAGGGCCAGCCCGGTGCGGGTGGCGTCGTAGCCGAGCACCTGCTGGAGGTAGAGCGTGACGAGCACCTGGAACGCGAACGTCGACGCCACGGTGAGGATCTGGACCACGTTCGCCACCGCCACGCCGCGCGAGCGCAGGATCCGCAGCGGCATGAGCGGTCGGCGCGCGGTGGCCTGCCGGACCACGAACCCGGCGACCAGCGCGACGGCGAGCCCGCCCAGGCCGAGCGTGTGCGCCGACGTCGCCCCGTACCGCTCGATCGTGACCACCGTGTAGATGCCGAGCACCAGGCCGGCGGTGACCAGCAGCGCACCTGCCACGTCGGCCCCGGCGGCCAGGCCGAGGCCCCGGTCGGCGGGCAGCGTACGGACCGCGAGCGCGATCGTGGCCAGGCCGATCGGCAGGTTGATCAGGAAGATCGAGTGCCAGCCCAGCGCATCGGTGAGCAGGCCACCGGCGACCTGGCCGATGGCCGCCCCGGCGGCGCCGGTGAAGGCGAACACGGCGATCGCCCGGCCCCGCTCGGCGGCGTCGGGAAAGAGCGTGACCAGGATGCCGAGGCTCACCGCGACCGCCGCCGCGCTGCCGACGCCCTGGAGGAAGCGGGCCGCGACGAGCATGGCGCTGCTCTCTGCGAGCCCGGCCAGCACCGACGCGGCGGTGAACAGCGCGGTGCCGCCGAGGAACATCGCCCGGCGTCCGAGCAGGTCGCCGAGGCGGCCGGCGAGCAGGAGCAGGCTGCCGAACGCGATCAGGTACGCGTTCACCACCCAGCTCAGGCCGGCCGGGGAGAAGCGCAGGTCGCGCTGGATGGCGGGCATCGCCACGGTGACGATGCTGCCGTCGAGGATGGTCATCAGGGCGCTGGTGGCGAGCACGCCGAGCGCGACCTGACGCGAGCGGGGAGCGGACATGGAGTCCTCCTGTCGAGAGGTGCGACAGGAGGGACCGTAACGGATAGTCCCGTTATAGACAATCTCTTTGGGAACTATTGGCGGGCGCGGCGTGCCGGTTTCGGGCTCGGCACCGGGGTGGCCAGGTGGCCGGCCGCCAGGCGCTCCAGCGCGCGCAGGAAGACCGCCCGCTCGTCCTCCGGCAGGCTCGCCAGTGCCTCGGCGTGCACCCGGTCGACGATCTCCTGGCTGCGCGCCGCGACCCGGGCGCCCTCCTCGGTGACCGCGATGATCCGGGCCCGCCGGTCGGTACGCGACGGCCGCCGCACCGCCAGGCCGGCCTGCTCCAGCGCGTCCACCGTCACCACCATCGTGGTCTTGTCCATGTCGCCCATCTCGGCGAGCTGGATCTGCGTACGCTCCTCGGGCAGCGCGTGCGCCAGCACGCAGTGCATCCGCGCGGTCAGCCCGATCTCGGCCAGGGCCGCCGCCACCCGGGTGCGCAGCACGTGACTGGTGTGGTCGAGCAGGTACGACAGGTCCGGGGTGCTCATCCGCCCAGCGTACCGACGGGTCCGTGGCGGATGATCCGGCGCGGACCCGGCCGGACCGCGGATACGATCTTGTGGGATGTCGTCGGCAGGAGAGGTTTGGTGCGGTGAGCGACGTGCACGGCAGGCGAGTGATGGTGGGTTACGACGGGTCTCCGGCCGCGAGCGCCGCCATCGAGGCGGGCGCGTTGCTGTTCCCCGGCGCGCACGCATGGATCGGGCATCTGTGGACGCCTCCGTTCGCCAGCGAGGAACTGCGTAAGCGCCTCTGGACCGGCAAGCGCAACATCAACGCGTTCGTGGAGGCGATCGAGCGCGAGGGCGGCCGGGAGGCCGACCGGCTCACCTCCGTCGGCGTGATGCTGGCCCGCGCCGCCGGCTGGGACGCCGAGCCGCTCGTGTGCCGCAGCTACGGCGGGGAAGGGCTCCGGCTCGCCGAACTGGCCGACGAGAAGCAGACCGACGTGCTGCTGCTCGGCTCGCGCGGGCTCGGCGGTGCCCGCGCCGTGCTCGGCAGCGTCTCGGACATGGCCGTGCATTACAGCCCGCGACCCGTCCTGGTGGTGCCGCACCCGCTGCTCACCGACGAGCACGACGCGCTCGCCGCCGGCCCGGTGGTGGTCGGCTGGGACGCCTCCGCCGGCGCCGAGGCGGCGCTCGACTCCACCCGGCGCCTCTTCCCCGAGCGGAACGTCGTCCTGGTCGCCGTCGACGGCGACGAGGGGGAGACGCCCACCCCGGAGACGGCCGGCGGTCAGCAGGTCACCACGGTGCGGGTGAGCGCCGGACGCGGCGCCCCGGGACGCGCGGTTGCCGACGCGCTCTCCGCGGTCGCCACCGAGCACAAGGCGAGCGCGGTGGTGGTCGGCTCGCGCGGACGCACGGCGATGCGCAAGATCCTGCTCGGCAGCGTCGCCATGGCCACCCTGCACCGCGCGCACCGGCCGGTGATGGTGGTGCCGCAGAGCCCGGTCCGCGAAGCGGAGTAGCAGTCGGCCGCGACGACAGAAGCATCACGGGTGCCTCCCCGGCCGGGGAGGCACCCGCGGCGTTCCACCCCAGCCGTACGCTTACCGCTCGCTACTCCCTGCGCCACTCTTGTCGTACGTTCGGTAAGCGCCCGATCTGTCGAAGGGCTGCAAGGTCCCGGATGGTGATTTGGCGGTACCCCGTCTCAAGAGCCCCGGCCTGCCGAAGCTCGCGAAGCGCCTTCTCTACGGTCGGCTCCGCCGCACCACTCAGCGTTGCCAACTCGGTCTGAGTGAGCGTCACTCCAAGAGTTCTGCCGCCTGGCACCGGCTCGCCGTGAGCGGCTGAAAGCTCGGCCAGAACCCGAGCCAGTCGAACCTTCGCCGGGTAGGAGGCGAACTCGACCCTCCGCTGATTGGCCCAGCGAAAACGGGCTGCAGTGGTTCCCGCCAACGCAAGCGCCGCCTCTGGGTGATTCTGCAAGAAGGGGTACCAGTCACGTCGATGAATGATATTGATCATGCCGTTGCTGCAGCTCGTGACGGTAGCGGTGCGCGGCGTGCCGGCCAGCGCTGATATCTCACCTACGACGTCGCCCGAAACCCTGATCGCCAGCAGGGCCTGACGGCCATCGGCCAGGTTGACGGTTACCTTAGTCAATGCGTGCCGAAGTAGCAGCATATGGCTGCCCTCATCACCTTCGCGGAGAATACGGTCTCCGGGTTCCACCTCGATGGCTGTACCGATGGAGAGGAAGGCAGCGCGCACGGACGGAGCCAAGCAGTTGAGGAGTGACCCTGGAGGCCACTCTGGCGAGGTCTGCGCTCGTTCCTGGTGTTGTCGCATGTCAGCACCCCGTTCGCCGTGAGACATGACGATGCTCGGCCTGGTTGCGGCTGCATCAGCACAGGAGCCATTGTGGTCGATGCAGTCGGCCTGCAGAAGGTGTCCAAGCGGCAGGGTGCCCAGCTACACGAAGGAGGCAAGGATCAGCCAAGCCGTTGCAGAGGCGGCTGCAATGAAGGTCCACGGAAGTGCTGAGCGCACCCGACGATGCTTGCCACGTGCGATCTGACCGAGCAGCATCACAAGCTGCCACGCCTCGGTGATTTCCTGTCCCGCATCCAGCGCAAGTGGTGCTGATCGAGGCTCGATGAAGCCGAACCGGTTCGCTCCCTTCGGTCCGGTCACCACCGGCCGGAAGCCGAGTGCCAGGTGCCGAGTGCCCACGGCCGAGCAGCACAGGAAGACAGCACAGGCCAGGCCGAGGGGCAGGCCGAGAACTGGATTGGCTGTTATGTCGGATGGTGCGGGCATGCTGCTGGCGGTGAGGCTTACCAGCGCACCGTACAAGCCGGCCAGTCGGGCGATCTTGGCATCGGCATGCTGGATCGAGTCTTGATGCATTCGGGCGGTTGCCAACGCGCGTTCCACGTCTGAAGTGCTGAAGGAAGCTGGAGTCTGAGGGGTGCTCATGGTGCAAGTCAAGTCTGGGCTGCCCCCGCCTTGCCCCTTTGAAGTAGGGATTGACGTGAATGCGACAACAGCCCTATAACCGAAACCCGTATTTTGATGGCATTCCCACGGTCACGCCTCGCTATAAGTGACATTGTCTCGCAAGCAGGGCGGGGCGCGAGGAGGGTGAGATGGCATCGGTTGTCCAGTCGCAGCGGCGGCTGATCATGTTCGTGGATATGGAGAGCTACAGTAGGAACGACGACGTCGGACAGTTCCATGCGCAGAAAAACTTCCGAAAGATTATGCGCGAAGCCGCGGATCTCTGTGGACTGGATCGGAGTGGTTGGACGGTCCAGGCGACAGGAGACGGTGAATTCGCCATCTTTCCGCCTGGGACCTCGGAGCCGAGGATTGTTGCCGAACTCGTCCCGGCCATGGAACGGGTCTTGCGTGACCACAACCGTCAAGCCTCAGATCACGCTCGTATCCGAATGCGCGTCGCTATGCATCAAGGATTGGTGGCTCTGGCCGAGAACGGCTTCGCCGGCAAGGCAGTCGTAACGGCCGCCAGGCTAGTCAACGCCGAGCCGTTGCGCGACGCGCTGGGCTCGTTCCCTGACGCCGCAGTGGCGTTGATCGTGTCGGACACGATCCACCGCGACGTCGTCTCCCAGTCCTATAGCGGTATCCGGCCAGACCGCTTCCGCCGAGTGCGCGTCGAGGTGAAGTCCTTCGTAGATGAGGCGTGGATATTCGTGCCGGATGAGAATGTCAACTGCACTCCCATGGATCCCCCTGCCGATCGTCGCAGTGGTGCTCGCCGTCGTGTCGAGAAGGCCAAGCGGCCGCCGGCACGTCGGACCAGTGGGAGCAGGTTCGACTTCGGCACGGTGACCAACAACGGGCCCACTGTGTACGGCGACAACGGTCGCGCCTACGGCTCGCATGCGGCGTGGCGCGAAGAGGAGGACGGGGAGGACGGGTCGTGATTCCCCAGCGTCCCTCTACGGACGAGCCGGCACCCGCTGATGGAGGGCCTGACGCGCCACCGGAAGGGGTGGGTCAGGAGGTAGACGACTCGAAGAAGCCGACTGCGGCGGCAGGGCCGGAGGGTGACGAGGGCGCTGCGGGCGCACAGTTGCAAGACAGCAAGAAACGTGAAGAGAACAAAGAGGATGAAGGGCGGTCGGACGCCCAAGCGGAGGGCGATGAGTCTGGCGACTCGGCCGACTTCGTCCAGGCCAACCCGACGCTTCGAGCCTGGATGCCAGGGCAGGGCAACCATATTCGTTTTGACGACGTTCGGAACGATGGGCCAGCGGTATATGGCGATTACGCGCACGTTATCGGAAGCGTCATCAACGTGGCGCAGGACGACCGCGTTCGGCTCAGCATCGACCCCGTCAGCCGGATCAAGCTCAAGGTGGCGACCTTGGTCAAGCCTGCATGCTTCAAGGATTTAACCCAACGCCTTGATCGGAGCCCGGTAGTTGGCCTCGCGGGCCCGTCCGGCACCGGGAGATTAACCACAGCCTGCGCTGTGCTCGCGGCTCGCTACGGCGGGGAGAACGTTCGAGAGATCATGCTCACCGAATCCAGTGACCCCTTGCAAGTTCGAGATCATCCCGATCTGCTGCAAAAGGGACACGGGTATATCATCCGGCTCGGCCCCAACGCCACCGCCGGGCTCATCCGGGCCTTGGAGCGAACATTTGAGCAACGCGAATCAAGTGCCATCATGGTCCGCGATCTGGACACGCCAGGCGGCGCGCTCCATCACGCGGAGGTGTTTCACCACCTCAGCATCGATCCGATAGCGGTGTTCCGTCGGCATCTCGTTTACAATCTCCACGGCCGCTGCGTCCATAGCGACAGATGCGGTGACCGGCGGTGCGGGACCCGCTATGCGCGCCGTCTGCTGGAGAAAAAATTTGTTCGCCGTGGTGTAACGCTTCTTCATCGTCCTCGTGAGTGCGCGCAGCAGGCGGAGATGATAGCGACCCGACTTCCGCAAAGCGACGAACAAATAGCTGCGCTGCTTCCGTCCGGGGAAATTCGGCGACGTGTGCGTGCGCGCGCCATCCTGGAGACGCCACCTGTCGACAGCAGCTATCAACATCGCCACCTCCAGCACCGCCGTGCCCTGCGAGTGACCTATGCAGTGTTCTCCGGCCATCCGATTGCACACGTGACGGACGCCGCCGGGCTGTTGTTGGAAGGGCTTGATGGACTCTTCGCTCATTCCGCAATCGGTCGGCCTGCGCTGGTATACAGCTTCCCCGAGCTGCTCGGCGACGATCTTGCTCAGCACTGGGACAGTGAGGAAAAGGCAATAGGTAGTTTCAAATCTGGTCTGGCAACCCGCAAGGCACAGGTCGAGCCGGACATGGTCCGGGCGCTTCTGGACGTCGCTTGGAACGAATTCGACAACAGCCGAAGTGCGCTCATCGGGTGGCTGAACGCTCTGGCAGCTCATCCGGCTGAGGATTTCAAACACTGCGCGGCGGTCGCTGCCGCCGGATTCGCCCGTCACGACTTCGAGCAAGTCTACGACAGTGTGATCGGCAACTGGGCGAAGGACCGGAGGCCGCCTCTTCGTCGAGCTGCCGCGGCTGCACTGGTGGCCGTGGCCAACCTTGCCGACTCGGGGCCTCCCGACAGGCTGGCTGGCCATCGGATCAGCAGCCGCGTGAGCGCGGAGATCTCCTCCCTCGCCCGGTCCGGCGCCGCATTTGAGCGCGACACAGCCGCAAAGGCTTGGTCGATGGGCTTCCGGCCCGCGAACCACAACCGCTTGCTGCAAGAACTGACGCACGTGGCGCGGAACGCCCATGGCTACCTCGGCTATGAGATCACCGGTGCCGTTGCAGGCCTTGCCGGAGACATCGGCCATGCTCCGATATTGGTGCTGCTAAAGAGGTGGGCGCTGAGTGAGGATCGCGCCCTGGAGCTCGCAGCCAGCCGCGCGTTCAGCCGACTGATCATGTCGGAGCTCCCTCTCCCGGGCCAGTTTCCCCTGCTCTCCCTGGCTGGGGTGTCGCCGCACGCTTTGGAAGACGTTGTCACTCTCTGGCGCTTGGTCCTGTTGGATCCTGACCATGCCGAGAACGGCTGGCGCCAACTGGGCCACTGGCTTCGATCCTTCCGGGCCTACGCGCCGACCGCCGAGGCCTTTCAGACGATGCTCCGGAAACTCGTCCTGGATCCGAGCGTGCGGCCGAGGTTTACGTACTGGCTGTCGCGTGCGTCATCGTCTTCTACGTCGGCTGCTTGAGATCAGGAGTGCTCATGAACGCACCTAACGCGGCTGCTCTCACGGAGACCCCGACCCGCGGCTGGAGGATACTTCAGGCGTGGCTGATCCGGCTCTGGACAGCAGCGCGCCGCGCTTTCGTCGGAACAGCGCTGTCCGCTCAAGAGCCCGTTCCGGAGAGTGTCAGTCAGCGTCGCCGACTGTCCCGGCCCATCGTCGTGTCGGCTCGTGGCTCCGTTTTCACTTTCGAAATCGATGTGCTGCTGAACTGGCGGGCAAGACAGCTCAGCGAGGAACTGCTCGGTGCCTGGTCACTGCAATTCGCAGATATTGCGCGAAGGGATGTAGAACGCCACTGCGTTGAGCTTGCACGGAATTTTTACCCTCAGCAGGCCGGCGAGTTCGAGTACCGCCTGAACCGTGAACTTTCGAGAAACCACCGCACCTATGAAAGGCGCGGCGTTGCGCTCCACTGTCGACCCGAGGTCAGGGTCCGCCTCGACCCGGAGGTCCGCCAACAACTCCGTGCGGTCCACTTGCAGCGGATACAGGAGGAAGGCGAACACGAACTGCGCCTCCGTCGAGCCCAGCGGACCGACCAGTTGACTCAACGCTGGATTGCGGTAATAGACCGGCTGCGCCGCAGTCCTCTTGCCCATGCTGCAGCTCACCTGACCGACAAGCACCTTGCCGAAGTCATCGAGCACTACATCGCGGCGGACGAGAAGTCAAAGCTCGACCTTCTCGCCAGCCGCCTGGACGAGGTGCTCCGACGTAGCGGGAGGGTCGGGCAGCCCTTGGAGGCGCACGAAGCTGACGAAGTCATCAAAATGCTCAACGATGTCCTCACCGATATGCCCGACCTTCTGTCAGCCACCTATCGCCCGACCCCGAACGGCGCCAAGTCGCAATGAGCTCAGCGGCAGCCCGTCCGCTCGAGCTAAAGGCGGGAAGTGCGGGCCAAGGCGCCAGCCGTCGCGATGTCGTCGCTGGCAGCGGTCGATAGATGGCAACTACCCTGGGGGCACAAGCCTGCCGCCAGCCGACGGAGTAGTCGATGTTGAGGGATGTGGCCACGGTCCGGCATGCGCAGGGGGACGGCCGCAGAGCCAACCTCGGCGCGCTGCTGCGGCGCGTCCACCTGACCGGCCCGGTCACCCGCGTCGAGCTGGCCGAGTGGATGGGCGTCAACCGCAGCACGGTCATGGCGCTCACCGCGGAACTGGCGTCGGCCGGTCTGGTCCGGGAGGTGGCGGCCGGCGGCAGCGGACGGGCGGGGCGACCCTCGCTTGTGGTCCGCCCGGCCTCGGACACCTTCTACGTGCTCGCCTTCGACATCGCCGTGGACCGGCTCGTGGCCGCCCGCGTCGGGCTCGGCGGCGTGGTGTCGGCCCGTCTGGAGGCGGAACGCCCACGGGCCGGGGCCGACCTCGACTCCGTCGTCTCGGTGCTCGCCGACTTCGGGCGGGCCCTGCACCACGCCGCGCCGCCCGGATCGGTGTGCGTGGGCGTCGGCGCGTCGTACTGCGGGATGATCCGGCCCGGCGACGGCATGGTCCGCTTCGGACCGGACATGGGCTGGGTCGACCAGGCGTTCGGCGCCGAGCTGGCCCGGCGGCTCGACCTGGGCCTGCCCGTCCTGGTCGGCAACGAGGCGCACCTGGGCGCGCTGGCCGAGCACCAGCGGGGCGCCGGAGTCGGCGTGCAGAACGTCGTCTACCTGCACGGTGACGTGGGCGTCGGCGGCGGGATCATCGTCGGCGGTGAGCTGCTCGACGGCGACGGCGGGTACGCCTCCGAGGTCGGGCACATGCTCGTGAACCCGTACCAGGGGCGGCCCTGCGGCTGCGGCTCGCGCGGGTGCCTGGAGGCCGAGGTCGGTGAGCGGGCGCTGCTCGACGCCGCCGGCCGCCCGGCGGGGGAGAAGGGGCGCGAGGCGGTACGGGCCGTGGTGGCCGCCGCCGCGCGGGGCGAGCCGGCGGCCCGGGACGCGCTGCGGCACATCGGTGACTGGCTGGGCATCGGCGTGGCGAACGTGATCAATCTGTTCAACCCCGGCGTGGTGATCTTCGGGGGCACGCTCAGCGAGGTCTTTCCGGTCTGCGCCGACCACGTCCGCAGCCGGATCGCCGCCAACGTGCTGCCCATCTCCCGCGACAAGGCCCGCCTGCGGGTGTCCGCGCTCGGCTACGACGCCACCTTGATCGGCGCCGCCGAACGGGGCTTCACCCCGTTGTTCGCCGACCCCCTCGGCACCCTCACCCGCGCCTCGGCGCTTCGCTGATCTTGGAGTTGTGGCGCCTGGGATGTCGCTTTGGTGAGCCTTGTGAGGCGCCACAACTCCAAGATCGACGGCGGCACTCCGCGCGGGGCGGGTCAGGGGGTCAGGCGGTGGGTCAGCCAAGGGAGGAGAGCCTCGCCCTGTTGGCGCTGGAACGCTCGTACCGTGGGGATGCCGGGTGGGGGTGGCTGGCGGGCGCCGTCGAGGAAGAAGCCGGTGAGGCCGGCCAGCACGCCGGTCAGGTCGGCCGGGTCCACATCGGCGGTCAGCGGCTGGGCGGCCAGCAGCGCGTCCGGGTCGTGTCCGCCGTACACCTGGACGTTGACGACGGTGAACAGGCTGTCCAGCCAGGCCGGCCCGCGACAGGCCCACGGCCAGTCGACCACGGTGACCGATCCGTCCGGGCCGAGCAGCAGGTTGTCGGCGCGGACGTCGACGTGGCAGAGCGTGTCACCGGCGAGCGCGGCCAGGCCCCGGTCGGCGGCGGCGCACAGCTCGGGCAGGTGGGACCGGGCCCACGGGTCGAGGTCGGCCGGCGGGTCGGCGGCGAGGCGCCGCCAGCCGCCGAAGTCGTACGCGAGGTGTTCGGCGGCGGTGGTGGTTCCGGCGGCGGCGGGCGCCGGGGTGAGCGTCGCCGCCATCGCCTCCAGCGTGGACAGCACGGCGGCCAGCTCACCGGTACGCCACGGGGTAGCCGGGTGCCGGCCCTCGACGTCGGTGAAGACGAGCGCGATCCAGTGGCCGTCGTCGTAGCTGCCGAGCAGCCGGGGCGCGGGCGCGTCCGGGGGCAGGGCGGCGGCGATCCGGGCCTCGGCGCGGTGCAGGTGGGGACTGCGGTCGTTCTGCGCCGGGCTGACCGCCTTGACGAAGGCCCGGCCACCGCCTGCGGTACGGACGCGGTCGGCGGTGCCGGGGGAGAAGCCGCCCGGCTGCGAGTGCGCCGCCACCACCCGGTCGCCGAGGACGCCCTCGACGCCGTCGCGTACGTGCCCGGGCAGTTCGTGCCAGTGCAGCCGAGTCTTCGTCACCGTCCCACGGTGCGTGCCGCCCGCCGTCCGGGGCAACCGGGTTACTCGTTGCGCGTGTAGTGCAGGACGACCACGCCGGCGTCGAACGGGCGCGCCGAGGTGAGCGTGAGCCGGCGCGGGTCGAAGCCGCTGTCGACGAGCTTGATGCCGCTGCCGACGACCACCGGGTTGAGCTTGACCACCAGCTCGTCGATCTCGTCGAGGAGCTGACCGGCGAGCTGCCCGCCGCCGCAGAGCCAGATGTCGCGCCCGGGTTGTGTCTTCAGCTCGCGGACGAAGGCCACCGGGTCACCGGCGACGACGTTCACGTCCGGGTAGTCGGCAGGGGGCAGGGAGCGGCTGAACACGTACTGCTTCAGGTGGGCGTACGGGCTTGTCGCGCCCATCTTCAGGCCGGGCTCGTAGCTGGCCCGGCCCATCAGCACGGTGTCGAAGCGGCCGGCGGGCGGGGAGTCGATGCCGAGCTGGGCGTGGGCGAACGTGGGCAGCGTCTGGGGCCACTCGGCCACCAGGTGGGGCGCCAGGTCGGGCGTCAGCGGGAGGAAGTCGAACGACCCGTCGGGCGCGGCGATGAAGCCGTCGAGGGTGCTGGCGACGAAATACACGAGCTTGCGCAAACCGGCTCCGATGTCCGAGGTGATCCACGACGACTGTCGTGGTTCAGTGGCGAATCTACAACACCTGTCGTGGTTGTTGCTACTGTGTTCGCGTGGCCAGGAACCCGGAACGCCGTACCCTGCTCGCCGACGCCGGTCTGCGGGTGCTCGCCGACGCCGGCGCGCGCGGGCTGACCCACCGGGCGGTCGACGCCGAGGCGGGCGTGCCCACCGGCACCACCTCGAACTACTTCCCGTCCCGCGCGGCGCTGCTGGCCGGCCTGGCCGAACGGATCTTCGACCGGATCGCACCCGACCCGGCCGTGCTGGCCGACCTCGGCCGCCGTGCGCCGTCGCTCGCGCTGATGACCGACTACCTGCGCGACATCGTCGCGCGCACCACCCGCGAGCCGGGCCTCACCCGCGCGCTGTTCGAACTGCGGCTGGAGGCCGCCCGCCGCCCCGAGTTGCGGTCCGCGCTCGGCGGCGTGCTGCGCCGGGGGTACGCCGACGACGTCGCCCACCACCTCGCCGCCGGACTACCGGGCGGGGCGTACGAGGTGGCGCTGCTGCACTACGCCGTCGACGGGCTCCTGCTCGACCTGCTCACCACCTCGATCGACGCCGGGTTCGACACCGATCAGGTGGTCTCCGACCTCGTCTCCCGTCTGGTCGGCGACGCCTCCCGGTAGGCGCAAGCCGTGTAGCCGTGGTTACCGATCTCCGCTATCGGCTGGGATTGACAAGTGGCCGTAAAGTTCGTCGTCCCGACGTAACAGGAAGCCCAGAGCTCGCAGGCACATATAGAGCGGCATTGAGACGGCCTCTGCGACGTCATCGGGCAGACAATCAAGCGAGTTTGGGTCGCGTCGGAGTAGATGCAGGTCCAGGCGGCAGTCGAGGGTCAAGCCCTGAACGTATGGCGTCTCCACGAGCCGAACATCGGTGCCCACCAGATCATCTGATGATACGGCGAGCTCGGTCAGGCCCACGTACTCCGGCTTGCCGCCTCGGTTGAGCCAGCGAAAGTAGCCGAGCACCCGCGTCTTTCCCAACTGGTCTGGATTGAGGTGGCTCTCTTCCATCAACTCGCGGCGCATGGCCGAACTGATGAAGTCGGTGAACATCGCGCCCGGCGGAGTATCGTCAACGTCGACTAGGTCTACCGAGCCGGAGCCGGCGGGCGCGGCTAGCCCTCCTGGCCCCGCTTCCCCCTCCGGTTGCTGCCAGGCCAGCACGAGCCGTCGATCCCTGGTCAACGCCAGTGTCGACACCCCGATTACGTTTGCCAACCTGCTTTGCGACAACGGCAGGAGCCGGCCGTCTTCTCCGTACGGCAGGAGGCTCCCATCCAGATTCAATGCTCCCGTCGCTCGATCCAGTACCCGCCAGCCGAACAGGTAGTTGGAACAGAGAAGTGCGTAATAGTCCGTGCAGCCGAGTCGCACCTCGCCGCCTCCGAGTAGTTCCGGTGTCGGGTCATTCAACTGGCGGACGAGGCGTCCGTTGAATGTCCTCCGCCGGCGCACTCGAGCGACGAGGATCGGCCCGGAATGAGCTGCCACTCGCCGAGGCAACTCCAGCCGCTCTGCCGACCACCCGTAAGTCGCCTCGGCATCCGGGAGTGCCTCATCGACATCGGGTCGGCACCATGCCACCTCATGGTGATCTGTCGGCAGTCTTACCAGAGTTTCCGTCCCGGTTGTGGGCGGTGTCGACACACCTCGGTGTCGAACGAGCCGGACACGTCCGCGCCGCAACGCTAGCCACTCCGGTGCCAGCAGGAGTACGGAGAGTAGAACGCCGGCCAGCCCAGCCAGCAGTGCCGGAAATGACCCCAGCGGGGTCGACGCCAGACCGATGACGCCCAACAAAAACCCTGCGACGGCCGTGTACCAGGTCCATCTGTGGCGAGCGAGAGCAAGGCGTAACTGCCACCAGCCGCGGACGCCCACCAGCAGCAACCAGACCCGCCCGTGTCGGAGCCCACGGGCCGACATCCGCGCCATTCCCACCTCCACCGTCACCGATCAAGGCGGACAGGCTAGTCGAACATTTTTCGACCAGCTGTCTGGTTTGAGCAGTCCCCCTTAGGCATGTGTCGCAGAGCGCGGGGAAACCACGGCGGACACCCCTGGGAAGGAGCAACGGATGAGGGAACGCACCGGACTGACCATCGGCGTGCTCGGCTCCTACGGCGGTCGCAACCTCGGCGACGAGGCGATCCTCACGGGTCTCCTGGACGATCTGCGCCGACACGAGCCGAACGCCCGGATCATCGTCTTCTCCCGCAACCCCGCGCACACCGCGCTGGCCCACCCCGAGGTCGAGGCGGTGCCGTGGGAGGGCGTCAGCCGCGTCGACTCGTCCCCGGTGCTCAACCAGCTCGACCTGCTCATCCTCGGCGGCGGCGGGATCCTCTACGACAAGGAGGCCCGGCGCTACCTGCGGGTGGTCCGGGTCGCCCAGGAACGCGGGCTACCGCTGCTCACGTACGCGGTGGGTGTCGGCCCGCTCAGCGACACGCTCGACAGCGGCATGGTGCGCGAGACGCTCGCGCAGGCGGTCGAGGTGACCGTCCGGGACCAGGAGTCGCGGATGGTGCTGGAGGAGGCCGGTCTGATCAATCCCATCACCGTCACCGCCGACCCGGCGTTCCTGCTGGAACCGGAGGAGTTCCCCGAGCAGTGGCTGCGTGAGGAGGGCGTGCCGGCCAACTCCCGGCTGGTCGGGCTGAGCGTGCGCGAGCCGGGCCGGGCGGCCGAACGGCTCGACGTGGACGGCTACCACCGCCTGCTCGCCCAGATCGGTGACTTCCTGGTGCACCGGATCGACGCGCACGTGCTGTTCGTGCCGATGGAACGCGACGACATCCGGCACTCGCACGGCGTGCTGTCACACATGACCGCCGCCGACCGGGGCCGGATCCTGCACGGCGACTACCGTCCGGCGCAGATCCTCGGGTTGATGCGCCACTTCGACCTCGCGGTCGGCATGCGCCTGCACTTCCTGATCTTCGCGGCCATGATGGGCACACCGTTCCTGCCGCTGCCGTACGCCGGAAAGGTCTTCGACCTGGCCCAGCGGCTCGGAGTGCCGGCGCTGCGCGGCGTGGAACGGGAGGTCGAGGGCCCGCTGCTGGCCGAGGTGGACCGGCTGTGGGACGAGCGGGCGGCGCGGGCCGACGAGACCGCGCGCCGGGTGGCGGAGGTCTGCGAGCAGGCGCGCGGCACCTCGCAGGTGACCCGCAGCGTGCTGGACAGCATCCGGGCCCGGTCCCTGACCCCGGCGGTGTGAGCCGGGTCGTCAGACCGCCGGGCCACGCCAGGCGTAGACCCACTCCCGTCCCGGCTGGGCGTCCGACTCCAGCTCGTAGATCTGTGCCTCCGCGAGCCCGTTGGACCCGAGGTGGTGGTGGGTCAGCGGGGGACGGCCGTTGCTGTCCAGCTCGACGGTGACGGTCTCGCCGTCGGCCGCGCCGCCCACCAGGGGGATCTGCACCGTGGAAGCCATGCGCCCATCCTGCCCCGGCCGGCCCGCCCGCGCAGGGGATCACGCGGGGCAGCGAACCGGGCACCGTGCGTACTAGGGTCCGGGGATGGCGCACCCGACGATCGATCCGACTCTCGGTCCGGTCCTCGCCCGTACGGGCGGCGAACGGGCGATCCTCGACGCGTTCCTCGACTTCCACCGGAGCACCGTGCTGCGCAAGGTGCGCGGCCTGACCGACGCCGACGCCAGCCGGCGTCTGGTGCCCTCGCTGACCACCCTGGCCGGGCTGCTCAAGCACCTGACGGTGGTCGAGGGGAACTGGTTCCGCCGCCTGTTCGCCCCCGAGCCGGGCGACGTCTACCTCACCTCCCAGGCCGACGCCGACGCCAGCTTCGCGCTGCGCCCCGGCGACACGGTCGAGACGCTCGCCGCCGCGTACGAGGCGGCCTGCGACGAATCCCGGCGGGTCGCCGCGCGGTTCGACCTCGATCACGTGGTGCCGCACCCGCAGCTCGGCGAGGTGTCGCTGCGCTGGGTGCTGGTGCACCTGATCGAGGAGACCGCCCGGCACGCCGGGCACGCCGACATCCTGCGCGAGCTGACCGACGGCGAGACCGGCGCGATCTGACGCCTCAGGCCCGGGGCAGCAGCCCGTCCGGATACTCCATCCCGTCGTGCGTACAGGCCGCGGCGGCCACCCGGGCGGCGTACCGGGCCGCGTCGAGCACGTCCGCGCCGCGCAGCCGGGCGGCGATCACCCCGGCCGCGAACGCGTCCCCCGCGCCGTTGGTGTCCACCACCGGCCCCGGCGGGGTGGCGGCGGGCACGTGTGCGGGCGGCGCGCCGGGGGTGTGCAGCGTCGCGCCGGCCGCGCCGCCGGTGACCAGCACCGTGCGCGGCGCCAGCTCGGCCGCCTCCTTCGCGGCCCGCTCGCCGAGCCGGGTGTCGCTGACGAAGACCAGGTCCGCGATCCGGGCGAACGGACGGTGGTAGTCGTTCTCGCCGTCCCAGTCGTGCAGGTCGGTGGAGACCGACGTGGCGGCGCGCAGCACCGGCAGCGAGTCCCGGGCCCAATCCATGATCGACAGGTGGACGTGGATCGCTTCGGCCACGAGCGCGGCCAGCTCCGCGTCGGCGAACGGCGCCGGCCCCGACCACGGGCGCGGGTCGTGCAGCGACATCCGCCGCCCGGCCGGGTCGACCAGGTTCACCGAGCGGCGGGTGCCGGCCGGCGCGTCCGCGAGCGTGGTCCGCACCGAGGTACGCGCCAGCGCCGCCCGCACCACGTCACCTGCCGGGTCGGCGCCCAGCACGTCGACGAGCGCCACCCGCAGGCCGAGCGCGTGCGCGGCCAGCGCCACCCCGGCGCCGGTGTTGCCGATCCGCATGTCGATCGGCGGCACCAGCAGCGAGTCGGCGACGGGCGGCGGCAGCGCGGGCACCTGGACGCGGACGTCCACACCGAGCCCGCCGAGCACGAGAAGGTCGACCATGGCGCCGACGATAGCGACGCCCGGCGGCCTATCCTGACTCCCCGGGCGCCGTCTTCCGGCCCCGGCGTCGGCGAGGGGGAGCAGTGCTGGTCATCCACGGGCTGTGGCTGCCCGGTAGCGGGCTCGCCCTGTGGGCCGAGGACAGCACGCGCCCGGCGCGCGCGCCCCGCCGGCCCGGCCGCGTCCCGCGCGAGCGCCCGCACCCGTTCGCCGCCGACCACGCCACGCTCGCCGCCGCGCTCGACGGCATGCCGGGCGAGCCGGTCTCCGTCCTGCTGGACCTGCCGACCCGCGCCGGCTCGCCGGTGGACTCGCCGGAACTGATCCGGGCCACCGTCGGGGAACCGGTCCGCGGCCCGGTCACCCGCGCCGGATGGCGGGTCCCGGCCCTGGGGTACGCCCCGGACGCCGCGTACGAGCTGCTGCGCGCGCCGGCGCCGGGCCCGGTCGGGGCGAGCCTGCGTCACCTGTGCGAGCTGGCCGACTTCGCCACCGACCTGGTCGCACGCGGCCGGCTGCTGCCGGTCGCGCTCGACGCGTACCCCGGTGGTGGTGGACCCGACGGCGGGCCGGCCGCGACCGGCCGGCGTGCCTCGGCGCGGCGGTCACCGGCGGCCTCCGGCGCGAGGGCCGGGCGGCGGTTGCGGGCCGTCGGGGCGGACGACGTGGCGACCGGGTGGGCGCTCTGGCGGCCGCTGCTCACCGGCACCGACGCGGGCTGGGCGCGCGACCTGGCGACGGCGTTGCCACCGGCGGCCCGCGCCGCCCGGGAATGGCGGCCCGAGCCGTGGGGCCCGGCAGCGGCGTCGGTCGGTGCGGGCGAAGGCCCTGGCGGGGCCGCCGCCCCGGCGTCGGCGCATGTGCGGACGGACGCCGCCGGGCCCATGCCGGGCGGGCGCTCGCCGAGCAGGTCCGTCCGGGACAGCAGCCGGGCGGGCGGACCGACGGGCGGCGCGTGGGCCGGGCGATCCGGCGACATCGGAGCCGGTGAGCTGGTCGCCGAGGCGCTGGACGCGCTGGTCGACGCCGCCGCCCGGGTGGCGCTGGCCGACACCCGGCTGCACCGGGGAATGCGCCCGGTCGGCGCGGTGCCGCGCTGGCTGGCCGCGCTGACCGGCCCGGAGCGGGCGTTCCCCGCCGAGCCGGACGCGCTGGCGACGCTTCGCGACGAACTGGACGCCTGGCAGCGCGACGCCGCGGGCGGCGCGGTACGGGCCACGTTCCGCCTGGTCGAGCCGGACGTCGACCCGGTCGCCGAGCTGGTCGAGGACGCCGTCTGGCGGGTCGAGTTCGGCCTGCACCCGGCCGACGAGCCGGGGCTCGTGGTGGACGCCGCGCACATCTGGCAGCGGCCCGCGCCGGCGCTGGCCGCCCGGGGCGTGGAGCCGCAGGAGACGCTCCTGGCCGAGCTGGGCCGGGCCAGCCGGCTGTGGCCCGAGGTGGACGCCGCGTTGCGTACCGCCGCGCCGGAAGGCATGGAACTGGACGCCGACGGCGCGCACCGGTTCCTGCGCGAGGGCGCGCCGGTGCTGCACGCGGCCGGGTTCGGGGTGCTGCTGCCGTCGTGGTGGCGACGTTCCTCGTCGCGGCTCGGCGCGCGGCTGCGGGCGCGCAGCCGGAGCGCGCCGGGAGCGGTGGCCACAAGCGCCGGGAAGCTGGGGCTGGACGCACTCGTCGACTACCGCTGGGCGCTGGCGCTCGGCGACCAGCCGCTGACCGCCGAGGAACTGGCGTCGCTGGCCGACCTGAAGTCGCCGCTGGTCCGGCTGCGCGGCCGGTGGGTCGAGCTGGACCCGCAGCGGCTGGAGGCCGGGCTGAAGCTGCTGCGCTCCTCCGGCGAGCTGACGGTGGCCGACCTGCTGCGGATGGGACTGTCCGGTGACGACAGTGCCGGTGAGCTGCCGGTGCTGGACGTGGTCGCCGACGGCGCGCTCGGCGAACTGCTCGCCGGTGAGGCGGAACGGCGGCTCACCCCGGCCGACCCGCCGCCGGGTTTCACCGGGACGCTGCGGCCGTACCAGCGGCGCGGACTGGCCTGGCTGGCGTTCCTCCAGTCGCTCGGGCTCGGCGGCATCCTCGCCGACGACATGGGGCTGGGCAAGACCGTCCAACTGCTCGCGCTGCTCGCCGGTGACCCGCCGGAGGCCGGGCCCACGCTGCTGGTCTGCCCGATGTCGCTCGTCGGCAACTGGCAGCGGGAGGCGGCGAAGTTCGCGCCCGGCCTGCGCGTACACGTGCACCACGGCGCCGAGCGCGCCCGGGGCGAGGGCTTCGCCACCGCGGTGGGCGAGGCGGACCTGGTGCTCACCACGTACTCGGTGGCCGCCCGGGACGCGTTCGAGCTGGCCGGCGTCGACTGGCACCGGGTGGTGGTGGACGAGGCGCAGGCGATCAAGAACGCCGCCACCCGGCAGGCCGAGGCGGTCCGGTCGCTGCCCGCGCGGCACCGGGTCGCGGTCACCGGTACGCCGGTGGAGAACCGGCTCGCCGACCTCTGGTCGATCATGCAGTTCGCGAATCCGGGGCTGCTCGGCCCGGCCGCGACGTTCCGCAAGCGCTTCGCCGAACCGATCGAGCGGCACGGCGACGCCGAGGTCGCCGAGCGGCTGCGCCGGATCACCGGCCCGTTCGTGCTGCGCCGCCTCAAGACCGACCCGACGATCATCACCGACCTGCCGGAGAAGCTGGAGATGGAGGTGGTCTGCAACCTCACCGCCGAGCAGGCCGCCCTCTACCAGGCCGTGGTGGACGACATGATGGCGAAGATCGAGTCCAGCGACGGCATCGAACGACGCGGGCTGGTGCTGGCCACCATGACCCGGCTCAAGCAGGTCTGCAACCACCCCGCCCAGCTGCTGCACGACGGCTCCGCGCTGGACGGCCGCTCCGGCAAGCTGGAACGCCTCGACGAGATCGTCGACGAGGTGCTCGCCGCGGAGGAGAAGGCGCTGCTGTTCACCCAGTACGCCGAGTTCGGCGGCATGCTGCGCGGGCACCTGTCGGCGCGTACCGGCCGGGAGGTGCTGCTGCTGCACGGCGGCGTCGGCAAGGCCGACCGGGACGCCATGGTGACCCGCTTCCAGTCGCCGCAGGGGCCGCCGCTGTTCGTGCTGTCGCTCAAGGCCGGCGGCACCGGTCTCACGCTGACCGCCGCCAACCACGTGGTGCACGTGGACCGGTGGTGGAACCCGGCCGTCGAGGACCAGGCCACCGACCGGGCGTTCCGCATCGGACAGCGCCGCCGCGTGCAGGTACGCAAGTTCGTCTGCGCCGGCACCGTCGAGGAGAAGGTGGCCGCGATGATCGCGGACAAGCGCAGCCTGGCCCGGTCCGTGGTGGGCAGCGGCGAGCAGTGGATCACCGAGCTGTCCACCGAGACGCTGCGGGACCTGTTCACGTTGGAGTCCGGGGCGGTGGTCGAGTGAGCCCCCGCTTTGACGACTACCGGCCGCCGTTGCGGGTCGAGGGTGGCCTGCGGGCGCGCAGCACCAGAGGCGCGATCGGGCAGTCCTGGTGGTCCCGGCGCTTCGTGGAGGTGCTGGAGTCGTTCGCGCTCGGCTCCCGGCTCACCCGCGGCCGGGCGTACGCGCGCCGGGGGCAGGTGCTCCGGCTGGACGTGTCGCCCGGCAAGGTCACCGCCGAGGTGCAGGGCTCCCGGCCGCGCCCCTACCCGGTGCGGATCGGGCTGGCCGCGTACCCGGAGAAGGTGTGGCGGCGGCTGGAGTCGGAGCTGGCCGGGCAGGCGTTCTTCAGCGCCCGGCTGCTCGCCGGCGACCTGCCGGCCGAGCTGGAGGAGCTGTTCGCCGAGGCGGGCGCGCCGCTGTTCCCGGCCGAGATCGACGAGCTGGACCAGAGCTGCGGCTGCCCCGACTTCGCGGTGCCGTGCAAACACCTGGCGGCCACGTTCTACCTGCTCGCCGAGGCGTTCGACGCCGACCCGTTCCACCTGCTGCACTGGCGTGGCCGGTCCCGCGCCGAACTGCTCGACCGGCTGCGTACGCTGCGCGGCGCCGTGGCGGACGGCGGTGTGCTCGGCGCGGGCGCGGCATCGGTCCCGGGCGCCGGGCCGGACCCGGCGGCGACGACGGGTGTGCCGGTGGTCGGCGCGGCGCGGGCCCTGGCCGGGCTGCCGGCGGTCGAGCCGGACGAGGAGCTGGACCGGTTCTGGCTGGCGCCGGTGGCGCTGCCGGACCGGCCGCCCACGCTCGCCACCGGCTCGGAGCTGCTGCTGCGCCAGCTCGGGTCGCCCGGTGCCGCGATCGGCGGGCCTGGCCTGGCCGAGCGGCTGCGCCGGGCGTACCGGGAGTTCGGCAGCGCCGAGGGCGCGTCGCCCACGGAGTTCGGTCGCGCCGAGGGCGCGCGTTAAGAAGGGGCCCTTCCTCTACCGGAGGCGTTAAGAAGGGGCCCTTCCTTACGCCTACAGCAATCGGCGGCGGAAACGCCACATCACGGCGGCGTTGGCGACCAGCACCACCGCGCAGATCGCCCCGGCCAGCCGTCCGACCAGTACTGTCATCGCCGGTAGCGAGGCCCACAGCACGATCGTCAGCAGCATCATGTACCGGCCCCGGCGTCCCTTTATCCGGCTGTCCAACCGGGCGAAGAACCGAGGGTCGCTCTCCCGCAGACGGCGGGTGATCTGTTCGAACCTGCGCTGATCCTCTTGGCTGAGCATGGCGGTGCCTTCCCCTCACGGCTTCAGCGGTTCGGCGGCATACCCGGATCGGAGGGCGGTCACGCGCCGCCGCTGCTGCTGTTTCGCCGGACCGGACAGGCGGAACGAGGTTCTCAGCGCAGGCTTATCCGTACCTTAAGTTTCGGTGAGGCGGTGAACGCCCCCGGCGGCCTCGCCGGGCTGCGAAACCTCGCGTTCGGGCGGTGCGTGACCGGATCGGCCCTGCTCCGGAGGTCGCCGCGCACTCGCCGCCCCGCCGGGTCCTCCGCGGCGGGCCTGAGCACCGTCTTAAGTGCGCTCGCGGGCGCGTCCGGCGTGCCTTGAGCGGCCGGGACGGCCTGGCTACTTTCCCGTAGGCAACTTCTCCGGCAACCGTCGCCGCCCCTGCGCCACCCGACCCCCCGGGTGGCAGGCGTGCCGGCACTCGAAGAAAACGGGATAGGTACATGGCCGACCTGAACGTGCCACCGCGTCGACCCCGGGACGACCGCGGCTGGGACGGATACCAGCACCCCCATCCGGACGGGTACCGCGACCCGCACGCCGCGCCGTACGCCGGTGCTCACCCCGCCGCCGCGCCGGGCCCGCAGTGGGTCGGACCGGACGGCTTCGCCCCCGCCGCCGGTGGCTACCCGCCGCAGGGCGGCTTCCCCCAGCAGGGCGGCTACGCCCAGCCCGCCGGCGGGTACGGCCCGCCGCCCGGCCCGGGACTGCCCACGCTGGACGACGACGGCGACGAGCCGCCGAACCGGGGTCGCCGCCGCGCGCTGGCCACCCTCGGCGGGGCCGCGGTGGTCGCCGGTGGCGCCGCCTTCGCGCTGTCTCCGCAGGTACGCGGACTGTTCACCGGTGACGCAGCGGCCGGTGACGCCACCGGCACCGTCACCACCGACGGCAACGCGGCGCGGCCGAGCGGCCAGCAGCCCAGCACCGTGCGGACCTACACCGAGCAGAACGAGAGCTACATGGGCTCCCGGGCGGGCGAGGCGCTCAAGCGCAACGCGCCCACCGGCGGCCGGCTCTACGGCAGCCCGGCCGCCGCCGCCGAGGCGACCAAGGTGACCGTGAAGACGGTGCTCGCCAAGGATCCGATCCGGCACCTCGCCACCCGCACCACGTTCGGCGCGACCCCGAAGATGCTCGCCGACATCAAGCGGCTCGGCATCGACGACTGGCTGCGCCAGCAGCTCGAACCGGAGAAGATCGCCCCGACGAAGGCGGAGCTGAAGCTGGCCGAGCTGCAGTCACTCAAGCTCAGCCCGACGCAGCTGCGCGACCAGCGCGAGCAGCTCAACGAGAAGGGCGTCGACCCGGCCCGGGAGACGGTGGACGCCACCATCGCCCGGCAGATCTGGTCGGACCGGCAGCTGTTCGAGGTGATGGTCGACTTCTGGAACGACTTCCTGCACGTCGCCGCCGACTTCGACGGCGGGGAGAACTACCGCAACGCGTTCGACCGGGACGTCATCCGCAAGCACGCGCTCGGCAGCTACCCGGAGATGCTCGTCGCCGCGAACAAGCACCCGGCGCTGCTGCTCTACCTGAACCAGGTCGACTCGCGTAAGGACGCGGTCAACGAGAACCTGGCCCGGGAGAACCTGGAGCTGTACTCCGTCGGCGTCGACGGTGGCTACACCGAGAAGGACGTACGCCAGGCCGCGCTGCTGCAGACCGGACGCGGTGTCGCCGACGGCAAGTACAAGTTCTTCGCCGAGCGGCACTACCTCGGCAAGGTGAAGATCCTCGGGTTCAGCCACGCCAACAACTCCGACGATCCGGTGGCCGCCGACAAGGTCATCGACTCGTACATCCGTTACATCGCGACGCACCCGTCGACCGCCCGGTACGTGGCGCAGAACCTCGCCACCCGGTTCGTCTCCGACACCCCGCCGAAGTCCGTGGTGGACCGGCTCGCCAAGGCGTACACCACGAACAAGGGGCAGATCCGCCCGGTGCTGGCGACGCTGTTCAGCTCCTCGGAGTTCTGGGCCGCGGTCGGCCAGAAGGTACGCCGCCCGATGGAGTACCTGGTCGCCACGTACCGGGCGCTCGGCGTCTCGCCGGACGCGGCCCCCGGCTACTCCGGCGACAATCGGCGGACCCCGTTCGCGCAGGGCCTGCGGCAGATCCAGGACAAGATGCGCGAACTCGGCCAGTACCCGATGGGCAAGCCCACCCCGGACGGCTACGCCGACGTCTACCTGGCCTGGACCTCGGCCGGCACGATGATCGACGGCTGGAACGAGGCGGGCGACCTGATCGCCGGCTACCGCAAGCAGTTCACGTTCGCCAAGCCGGAGAAGCTGGTGGCGAAGCCGCCGACCACCGCCGGGGCGTACGTGGACGCGCTGGCCCAGCGGCTGGTGCACCAGAAGCTCAGCGCCAAGGAGAAGAAGCTCGTGCTCGCCGTGGCCGGGGTCGCCGAGAGCGCCAAGGTCGACGCCACCTTCAACGGGGCCATCGCCGCTGTCGCGCGGACGATCCTCGCGTCCCCCCAGCACCACCTCCGGTGAGGCATTCGATGGAGATGACCGTGAACCCGTACCCCCTGCACCCCGAATGCCCCGACCTGCGGCGGCTGGCCGACAACCCGGCCGAGGCGCTGCTGCGCGCGGAGGCGGACATCGTCGCGGCCGAGAGCGCGGCCGAGGCCGACCGGTACCGCCGGCTGGAGGAGATCGAGGAGGCACAGCAGGACGGCCGGGGCGTCACCCGCCGTACCTTCGTCGCGGGCGCCGCGGCCACCGCGACCGCGCTGGCGACGGCCCAGTTCGTCACCACGTCGGCGTCGTTCGCCGCGACCAAGACCGGCACGCTGATCCACGTCTTCCTCTACGGCGGGCTGGACGGGCTGAGCCTGGTCGCCCCGGCGAGCGACCCGGTGCTCACCAAGGCCCGCCCGGACCTGCTGCTCGGCGAGGACTCGCTGGCGCTGGCCCGCGGCTTCAAGCTGACCAGCGCGTTCGCGCCGCTGGAGAAGTGGCTCAAGGCCGGTCAGCTCGGCTTCGTGCCGGCCGCGTCCGACCCGCGGCTGTCCCGCAGCCACTTCCAGGCCGCCGACGCCTGCAACCTGGGCGGCCTGCCCGGCGAGACCGGCGGCCGGGGCTGGCTGGACAGCCTGGTCGACGCGCTCGGCAAGGGCACCGCGTTCCGCAGCGTCGGCATCGGCAGCACGCTGCCGCGCTCGCTCGTCGGCGTGAACGGCGCGATCTCCCTCAACAGCGTCGGCGACCTGCGGCTCAACGGCGACGACAAGTTCCGGGCGGCCACCGAGAAGGCGATCCGCGGCCTGTTCACCGGCATCAACCACCCGGTGGAGGAGGCGGTCATCGAGGGCATGGGCGCGCTCGCCACCGCCCAGAAGCTCGCCGCGAAGCCGTACGCCGCCGCCGAGGGCGTCGAGTACCGGGGCGTCGGCAACTCGTTCAAGCAGCTCGCCCAGCTCATCAAGGGCGGCGCGAACGTGCGGGTGGCCACCGTCGGCATGGGCGGCTACGACACCCACGAGAACCAGGGCACCCGCGAGGGCGGCCAGCTCTGGCGGCGGCTCAACGAGCTGGCCGCCGCGATGGCCGCGTTCTTCACCGACCTGGGCGACCAGGCGGCGGACGTGACGATCATGGTGTCCAGCGAGTTCGGCCGCCGGGTCGCCTCGAACGGCGGCGGCACCGACCACGGCCACGGCGGTGTGGTCACCGTGCTGTCCGGCCGCAAGCTGGCCAGCTCGCTGCTCGGCACCTGGAACGGGCTGGACAAGTTGGACAGCGGCGACGTGCCGGAGTACAACAACATGTTCAACGTCTACGGATCGGTCGCGCAGGGCCGCTTCGGCCTGACAAACGCCGAGGTGGACAAGATCTTCCCCCGGCAGAAGTTCACCCCGGTCAAGATCTACGCGTGACGTACCAGGAAACCCGCGCCGCCGGCCGTCGTACCGGGCACTCCGCCCCGTACGGCGGCCGTCCGGCTGCTCCCGTACCCCCGGCTCGTCCGCGCCGCGGACCCGGCGCCCGGCGGGCGCTCGCCGCGCTCTTCTGGCTCGGTCTGGTCGCCGCGGTGGTGCCGTGGTGGCTGGACACCCCGGCCGGGTCGCTCACCGACACCGCCGACCTGCTCACCGCGGGCGGCCGGATCACCGGCCTGATCGCCGGCTACCTGCTGCTGGTCCAGGTGCTGATGATGAGTCGGCTCGGCGTGCTGGAACGCGCGCTCGGCGGCGAGCGGATCTCCCGGCTGCACCGGGACCTCGGCGCGACGCTGCTGGTGGCGGTGCTCACGCACATGTCGCTGCTGGTGGTCGGCTACTCCCGGCAGGAGCGCAACTCGGTGCTCGCCGAGGTCGGCGTGCTGCTGACCGACTACGAGGACATGATCACCGCGTTCGCCGCGGCCGGCGTGCTGGTCACCGTCGCGGTCACCGCGGTACGCGCGGTGCGCCGCCGCCTGCCGTACGAGCTGTGGCACCTGCTGCACGCGGCCAGCTACCTCACGCTGCTGCTCGGCTACGCGCACCAGTTCAGCAACGGCGCGCAGCTGCACCAGCCGGGCCTGGTGCGTACCGGCTGGATCGCCGGATACGTGCTGGTGGTGGCCGCGCTGGTGTGGGGCCGGGTGCTCGCGCCGCTGGCGTTCAACCTGCGGCACCGGCTGCGCGTCGCCGACGTCGTGGCGGAGAGCCAGGACACCGTGTCGGTCTACCTGACCGGGCAGCGGCTCAACCAGATCGACCTGCTCGGCGGGCAGTTCTTCCGCTGGCGGTTCCTCAACCCCGGCTGCTGGTGGCAGTCGCACCCGTTCTCCGTCTCCGCCGCCGGCAACGACAGGTGGCTGCGGATCACGGTGAAGGTCGTCGGCGGGTACACCGCCGAGCTGCGCGACCTGACGCCCGGTACCCGGGTCTGGGCGCAGGGCCCCTCCGGCACGTTCACGGCCGCGCACCGCACCCGGGAGCGGACGCTGCTCATCGCCGGCGGCAGCGGCATCGCCCCGCTGCGGGCCATGCTGGAGGAGCTGCCGCCCGGCGCGGCGCTGATCTACCGCGCGAGCACCCCGGCCGACGTGCTGCTGCACCAGGAGCTGGACTGGCTTGCGCAGGCCCGGCAGACCTCCGTCTGGTACGTCGTCGGCCGCCGTGACGACCCCGGCCCCCGCCAGGTGATGAACCCGGAGGGGCTGCGCCGTCTGGTGCCCGACCTGACCCGGCGCGACGTCTACCTGTGCGGCCCGGGCGGCCTGGTCGACGAGGCGGTCGCCGCGCTGCGCGCGGCCGGCGTGCCCCGCCGCCAGATCCACCTGACCGCGTTCGAGCTGTAGGAAAGGCACCACCATGCGTCGCGCGCTCCTCGCGATCACCGGACTGGCCGCCGGCACCACCGCGCTCGTGGTGCTCAAGGGCGCGCCGGGCAGTGGGCAGACCCTGCCGGACGCGCCGGTGGCGCTGGCTCCGGTCGCCCCGGGCGGCTCGGCCGCGCCCGAGCCGCCGTCGCCCACCGCCGCCGCGTCCGGCAGCGCCACGCCGTCGTCGCGCGCCTCGGCGAAGCCCACCCCGAAGGCGTCCGCCGACCGCAGCCCGGCCAGCCGGGGCGGCACCCGTACCAGCACCGCACCCGCCGCGCCCCGGACCACCACCAGCGCGCCGAAGGTCACCACCCGCACGGTGACCGGGCCGTCGGTCACCTACGAGTACGGCTCCCTGCAGGTGCGGATCACGCTCAGCGGCAGCCGGGTCGTCGACGCGACGGCGATCGGACTGCCGCTGGGCGGGCAGTCCGGGCAGCGCAGCGACGACGTGCAGGCCCGCTACAGCGGCACGTCCGGTGAGGTGGTGGCCCGGCAGAGCGCCAACCTGAGCACCGTCTCCGGGGCCACGTACACCAGCACCGCGTACAAGCAGTCGTTGCAGGCCGCGCTGGACAAGGCGTGACGGTTCGTTCCGGCCTGCGCCGGGTCGAGCACGTCATGGGTACGGCGATCAGCCTGGACCTGGCCGACGACCTGCCCCCGGGGACCCTGCACGAGCTGGCCGAGGACACGTTCGGCTGGCTGCGCGAGGTGGACGCGCGGTTCAGCACGTACCGGGACGACAGCGAGGTGTGCCGGATCGACCGGGGCGAGTTGCGGCCCGCCGACGCCTCCGCCGACCTGCGCGCCGTGCTGGCGGCCTGCGCCGACCTGTGGACCGCCACCGACGGGTTCTTCGACGTGTACGCGACCGGGCGGCTCGACCCGTCCGGCTACGTCAAGGGCTGGGCGGCGCAGGTCGCCTCGGACCGGCTGGTCGCCGCCGGCGCGCCGAACCACTGCGTGAACGCGGGCGGCGACGTGCGGGTACGCGGCCACGACGCGGCCGGACAGCCGTGGCGGATCGGGGTGCGGCATCCCTTCGACGCGGCGGCGACCTGTCTGGTGCTGACCGGCACCGACCTGGCGGTCGCCACCTCCGGCGTGTACGAACGCGGGCACCACGTGCTCGACCCGCGTCGAGGCGTACCGGCGAAGGGCTTGCGCTCGGTGACGGTGGCCGGCCCGGACCTGGGCGTGGCGGACGCGTACGCGACAGCCGCGGTGGCCATGGGCAACCAGGGCCTAGCCTGGCTCGACCGCCTACCGTCCCCCTGGCAGCACGCCGTGGTCACCGAGGAAGCCCACCTGCACCACTCCCGAACCCTCCCCACCATCCCCACCCCAGCGCGGTGATCAAGGAGTTTGTGTCCGTTTAGCCCGCGCTGGAGGACACAAACTCCTTGATCAACGGCATCGGCGGGGGTGAGGGGTGAGGGGTGAGGGGGGTCAGCGGAGGGGGCGGTGGAGGATGGCTGGGCGGGAACCCGTCGGGCGGGGGCGGCCGGGGCGGACGCCCAGGGGACGGGTGAAGGCCCACGGGTGCACACGGCGGCGGGGCCGCGCCGGCTCGGTGCCGCCGGTGTGGCGGGCCGCGTCGTCCCTGGACATCCTCAAACCCCCGCTCCGGCGCGCACGCGCCCTCGCCAGGTTCAACGATTCCGGTGCCGGGGAGGTCGCTGTCGGCCACCCGTCCGGGGCGGACGGGTGGGTCAGCGGCCCCGCCGGGGCAACGGGAGGTGGCCGGGGAACAGGTCCGCGCCGAGCGTCACGCCGGCCGCGCGTAACGCGGCGATCAGCGCGTTCTGCACCAGGTACGAGTCGGGCAGTTGCCAGCGGGCCTGCTCCGGGGCGACCGCCCAGCGCACCGTCCCCTCGGGCAGCCGGGTCGGCGGGGCCGGGATCCACGAGCCGGGCCCGTGCCGCACCACGTGGAAGCAGTGCTCCAGTTCCGGGCGCAGCGGGTCGCCGGGGCGGACCAGGAACATCCAGCGGCCGGTCGGGGTGACCAGCGCCGGGCCGCGTACGCCGGGCCCGGCGGGATGGGTGGCGACCGCGTCCAGCACCTGCCGGCCCAGGTGGGCGGCGACCTCGAGGACGTCGAACGCGCGGCCGGTGGGCAGCAGGACGCCGTGCGGGCGGCTGCGCCACCAGGTGGCCACCCGGGCCGGGTCGGTGCTGGCGGCGTGCTCCCAGTCCTCCAGGGCGGGGTGGCAGCCCACCGTGGGGCAGCCGGCCCGGCCGCAGACGAAGCGGCTGTTGGCCAGGCAGGCGCCGGGCGTGACCGGCCAGCCGTGCAGCGCGTACCGCACCGCGACGCGGCGCAGGCGGACCCGTTCCAGCGGGGACAGATGAGCGACGCGCGGCCGGACATTCCTCCACATGTCTGACATCCCCTCTCGTCCCGCGAAACCGTCCACATGCCACACGTCGAAAGCCGTCACTGCCGAAACTCACGCTCGTTGTGGTGACTAACGGTCGGTGCAACTTGCACGAAAACTACGAGAACTGGCTGGTCGGTGGACGCACAACCTGTGCGATCGGGGCAAGCCTGGGGGACGTGGGGGGACCGGCCGGCGCCGTGAGGGGGAGGGAGCAGGGATGGACGAACTGCCCATAGGCCGGCGGGTGGCGTACTGGCGGAGCCGGCGCAAGATGTCCCAGCAGGTCTTCGCCGACCGGCTCGGCAAGTCCAAGAGCTGGGTGGACAAGGTGGAGCGTGGCGTCCGCCGGCTGGACAAGTTCTCCGTCCTCTACGAGATCGCCGACATCCTCCAGATCGACGTGCAACTGCTGCACGGCAAGGACCCGGAGCGGCGCACCGACGCGCTCAACTGCATCGACCAGGTCGAGGTGGAGGAGATCCGCACCGCCCTGGAGCGGTACGACTCGATGAGCGCCTACTTCGACGCGGCGCCCTTCCCGCCGCCGCTGGCCGACATGCGCAAGGCCGTCAACCACGCCTGGCTGACCTACCAGTACGGCCGGTACGGCATGCTCACCCGCGCGCTGCCGAAGCTGCTGCGCGACGCCCAGGCGGCGGACGCCGGCTACGCCGCCGACGAGCAGGTACGCGAGGCCGCCCACCTGCTCGGGCAGGTCTACCAGATCGCCTCCTCGGTGCTGCGCAAGCTCGGCGAGTGCGACCTCGCCTGGCTGGCCGCCGACCGGTCGATGGCGGTGGCCCAGCGGGCCGACGACCCGCTGCTGGCCGGGATCGCCACCACGAGGGTCTGCAACGCGCTCGTCGCGATGGGCCGTCCCCGCCCCGCGCTGGAGCTCAACGTGCGCATCGCCGGCCGGCTCGCGCCCGGCGGCGACAACGACGTCCGGCCCGAACGGCTCTCCGTCTACGGCATGCTGCTGCTGCAGGGCGCGATGGCGGCCGCCCGGATCGGCGACTCGGCGACGGTGGACGACCTGCTCGCCGGCGCCGACGAGGCGGCCAAGCTGCTCGGCGGCGACCACAACCACTACTGGACCTCCTTCGGCCCGACCAACCTGGAGCTGCACCGCGCCGCCGCGGCCGTCGAGCTGGGTGACGGCGGCCGGGCGGTGGAGACGCACCTGCGGCTGTCCGAGCCCGCGTTCAACGCGCTGCTGCCGGAGCGGCGCGCGCACCACCTGCTCGACCTGGCCCGGGGCTACTCGCAGATCGGCGACGTGGCGAGCGCGGGGGACATGTTGCTGCGCGGCGACCGGCTCGCGCCGTCCGAGATCCGGTGCCGGCCGATAGCGCACGAATTGATGTCCGAGATTCTCCGTCGCACACGTGGTGCGCCGCCTCAGCCGATCGCGGAGTTGGCTGAGCACATGGGAGTCGGAGTATGAGCGGTCCGGAGACCGCGAGCGAGCACCGGCGGGTGCTCTACGTCATCGCCTGCGGTTCGCCGCTGGCCCGTCACGTCGGCCGGCTGGTCGACCTCGCCCAGCGGGAGGAGTGGACGGTCTGCGTGGTCACCACGCCCGACGGCGCGAAGTTCGTCGACCGGGCGGCCCTGGCCCGGCAGACCGGCCACCCGGTCCGTACGCACTACAAGAACCCGGGTGACATGGACGTGCTGCCACCGGCGGACGCCATGCTGGTGTGCCCGGCGACGGTCAACACGATCAACAAGTGGGCGGTCGGCATCACCGACACCCTCGCGCTCGGCCTGCTGGTCGAGGCGCAGGGGATGGGGGTGCCGATCGCTGCCGTCCCGTACACGAACGTGGCGATGGCCGGGCACCCGGCGTTCCGGGCCAGCCTCGACCGGCTGGCCGGGTGGGGCGTCCGGGTGGTCTTCGGCGACCACGTCGTACGCCTGCATCCGCCCGGCACGGGGGAGCGGCGCGCGGACGCCTTCCCCTGGGACGCCGGGCTGGCCGCCCTGCGCGGCGCGGACCGGCCGGTCGCCCCGGTCGGCTGACGGTGTGAGCGTGGCTCCCGGCGCGCCCGGGAGCCACGCCCGACGGCGGTCGGCGTGTAGCGGCCCGGACGCCGGTAAGCTGGCCGCCCGTGAGCACAACCGTCGCCGACGTGGTGGCCGCCCTGGACCGCCGTTACCCGCCCGCCTGGGCCGAGGAGTGGGACCGGGTCGGCCTGGTGGTGGGTGAGCCCGACCACCCGGTACGCCGGATCGCCTGCGTGGTGGACGTGGTCCCGGAGACCGTGGACGAGGCCCTCGAAGCCGGCGCGGACATGATCGTCGCGCACCACCCGCTGCTGCTGCGGGGCGTCTCCTCGGTGGCCGCCACCACGTACAAGGGCCGGATCGTGCACCGGTTGATCAAGGCGGACGTCGCGCTGTACGTGGCGCACACGAACGCCGACGTGGCCGATCCCGGCGTGTCCGACGCGCTCGCCGCCCGGTTCGGGCTGACCGGGCTGCGCCCGTTGCACCCGCCCCGCCCCGGCTCGCCCGCCGCCGGGCCCGGCCGGGGCATCGGCCGCATCGGCGAGCTGCCCGAGCCGATGACGCTCGCCGAGCTGACCCGGCTGGCCGCCGCCGTGCTCCCGGTCACCGCCTGGGGAGTTCGCGCCGCCGGGGATCCCGGGCGTATGGTTCGTACCCTCGCCGTCAGCGGCGGCTCGGGGGACGGCTTCCTCGCCGAGGCGACCGCGGCCGGGGTGGACGCGTTCCTCACCGCGGACCTGCGTCACCACCCGGCCGGGGAACACCTCGCCGCGGGCGGCCCGGCGCTGCTGGACGCCGCCCACTGGGCGACCGAGCGACCCTGGCTGGACGACCTGGCCGCCCACCTGACCGGCGCGCTGGGCGTCGAGACCGTGGTGTCCGACCTGGACACCGACCCGTGGACCGTGCACGCCGCCGCGCCCCGGCCGGACGACAAGGAGCCCCGACGTGAAGGCTGACCCGAAGGTGCAGCGCCGCCTGCTCGACCTCCAGGCGATCGACACCGCGCTGGCGCAGCTCGCGCACCGCCGCCGCAGCCTGCCGGAACGCGCCGAGCTGGAGGCGCTGGCGCGTGAGCTGTCCGCGCTGGAGGACGAGCGGGTCCGCGCCCAGGTGGCGGTCGACGACCTGGACCGGGACATCGCCCGGATCGAGAAGGACGTCGACCAGGTGCGGGCGCGCAAGAGCAAGGACGAGGCCCGGCTGGCCTCTGGTAGCGGCCCGGCCCGTGAGCTGGAGGCGATCCAGCACGAGCTGGTCTCGCTGAACCGGCGGCAGAGCGATCTGGAGGACGCCGAGCTGGAGCTGATGGAGCAGCGGGAGACCGCGCAGGGCGTGCTCGACGGCATCGAGAGCCGGCTCGCCGAGGCCCGGGACCGCCGCGCCGCGACCGAGCAGCGCCGCGACGAGGCCCTGGCGGAGATCGCCAAGGAGGAGGAGTTCAAGCGCACCGCCCGGCAGCCGCTCGCCGGTGACCTGCCGTCGGACCTGGTCGGGCTCTACGACAAGATCCGCGAGGACACCGGGCTGGGTGCCGCGCTGCTGACCGGGGGCCGCTGCGGCGGCTGCCGGCTGGACCTGTCCGGCGCCGACCTGGCCCGCATCCGCAAGGCCGACCCGGACGACGTGGTCCGCTGCGAGGACTGCCGGCGGATCATGGTCCGGACCAACGAGTCGGGACTGTAGCCGCCGTGGCGGTGCGCGCGGTAGTGGTCGAGGCCGACGGCGGCTCCCGGGGCAACCCCGGCCCGGCCGGCTACGGCGCCGTGGTCCGGGATCCGGAGACCGGCGAGGTGCTGGCCGAGCGGTCGGAGTCGATCGGCACGGCCACCAACAACGTGGCCGAGTACCGGGGTCTGATCGCCGGGCTGGAGGCCGCCGCCGAACTGGGCGCGGCCGAGGTCGAGGCGCGGATGGACTCGAAGCTGGTGGTCGAGCAGATGTGCGGCCGCTGGCAGATCAAGCACCCGGGGCTGCGGCCGCTCGCCGCCCAGGCCGCCGGGCTGGTCGGCCGGTTCACCGCCGTACGCTTCACCTGGATCCCCCGGGAGCGCAACCGGCACGCCGACGCGCTCGCCAACGCGGCGATGGACGCCGCCGCGTCCGGCGCCGCGCCGGAGGCGGCGGCCGAGGCGCGGGAGGCGGCCGTCGTCCGGGCCACCGGCACCGACCCGGCCACCACGCCCGCCTCCTGGGAGCCGCGTCCGACCGAGGAGGCCACCCGGCTGATCCTGGTCCGGCACGGCGAAACCGAGCGCACCGTGCGGAAGCACTACTCCGGCCGGGGCGACGTGCCGCTGACCGAGCGGGGCCGGGCCCAGGCCCGGGCCACCGCCGCCCGGGTGGCCGCGCTGGCCCCGTCCGTCGCGGCGGTGGTCAGTTCCCCGCTGTCGAGGTGTACGGCCACCGCCGAGGCGATCGCCGCGCAGGTCGGCAACCCGCCGGTACGCACCGACGACGACCTGATCGAGTGCGACTTCGGCGTCTGGGAGGGGCACACGTTCGCCGAGGTACGCGAGCGCTGGGCGGCGGAACTGGACGCCTGGCTCGCCTCCACCCGGGTCGCCCCGCCGCAGGGCGAGTCGTTCGTGGCGGTCGCCGAGCGGACCGGGCGGGCCGTCGACCGGCTGCGGTCGGCGTACCCGGGGGAGACCGTCGTGGTGGTCTCCCACGTCTCGCCGATCAAGCTGGTGCTGCGCGACGCGCTCGCCGCCGGCGACGCGTTCCTGCACCGGCTCTACCTGGACACGGCGGGTATCTCGGTGCTGGACCTGTACCCGGACGGCGGCGTCGCGGTCCGCTCGGTGAACGACACCTCGCACCTCACGGACGTCTGACGGCCGTTCGGCGCATGCCTGCGGCCGTTCGGCGCATCGACATCACCCGATCGGACGTGACCCCCGTCACAGGGTCGTAGCCTCCGGCCGTCACATGGCCCGCTACGAATGCCCGGAGGGGTGTCACATGTCCGAACCGGAACCGGAGGCGCTCGACACGGCGCGATCCAGGGCGAAGGACAAGAGTCCCTGGAACTGGTTGCTCTTCATCCCGATCGTGGTGCCGCTGATCCCGGCACTGTTCAACGCCGACTCGCCCCGGCTGTTCGGCTTCCCGCGCTTCTACTGGCTGCAACTGGCCTGGATCCTGCTGGGCGTCGGCACCACCACGCTGGTCTACCAGATGACCAAGAAGCGGGGTGACCACTGATGTGGCGGGACCACCTCACCGAGATCATCGTCTTCACGCTGTTGTTCCTGCTGGTCAGCGCCATGGGCTTCGTGGCGGCCCGGTGGCGCAGACCGACGGACATGGCCCACCTGGACGAGTGGGGGCTGGGCGGGCGCAGCTTCGGCGGCTGGATCACCTGGTTCCTGGTCGGCGGTGACCTCTACACCGCGTACACGTTCGTGGCCGTCCCGGCGCTGATCTTCGGGGCCGGCGCGGCGGGGTTCTTCGCGGTGCCGTACACGATCGTCATCTATCCGCTGGTGTTCCTGGTGCTGTGCCGGCTCTGGTCGGTCTCGCACCGGCACGGCTTCGTCACCCCCGCCGACTTCGTCCGCAACCGGTTCGGCTCGCCGATCCTGGCGCTGCTGGTCGCGATCACCGGCATCGTCGCCACCATGCCGTACATCGCGCTGCAACTGGTGGGCATCGAGGCGGTGCTCAAGACCATGGGCGTGACCGGGGACAGCGCGCTGGCCCGGCACCTGCCGATCATCATCGCGTTCGCGATCCTGGCCGCGTACACGTACCAGTCGGGGCTGCGCGCGCCGGCGCTGATCGCGTTCGTCAAGGACTCGCTGATCTACATCGTGATCCTGGTCGCGGTGATCTGGCTGCCGTACAAGCTGGGCGGCTGGAGCGCCATCTTCGACGCCGCCGACGCGAAGTTCCAGGCCTCACCCGCGCCCGGCGACGGCATCCTGCTCAACCAGAACAACCAGATCCAGTACGTGACGCTGGCGTTCGGCTCGGCGCTGGCGCTGTTCCTCTACCCGCACAGCATCACCGGTGTGCTGGCCAGCCGGAACCGCGACGTGATCAAGCGGAACATGTCCGCGCTGCCCGCGTACAGCCTGCTGCTGGGGTTGATCGCGCTGCTCGGCTACATGGCCATCGCGGCGAACGTGAAGCCGCTGCCCGGCGCGAAGGAGGGCACCACCGACGGCAACACCGTCGTGCCGCTGCTGTTCGACCAGCAGTTCCCGGACTGGTTCGCCGGCGTCGCGTACGCCGCCATCGGCATCGGCGCGCTGGTGCCGGCGGCGATCATGTCGATCGCGGCGGCGAACCTGTTCACCCGCAACATCTACAAGGAGTACCTGAAGCGGGACGCCACCCCGGCACAGGAGGCGAACGTCTCGAAGATCACCTCGCTGGTGGTGAAGGTCGGCGCGGTGGCCTGCATCGTCTTCCTCGACCCGCAGTTCTCCATCGACCTGCAGCTCATCGGCGGCGTGATCATCCTGCAGACGCTGCCGGCGGTGGCGCTGGGCCTCTACACCCGCTGGTTCCACCGGGGTGCGCTGATCGCCGGCTGGGCGGCGGGCATGGGCCTCGGCATGTGGATGCTGTACCAGATCGGCAACCCGGCGACCGGCAAGAAGCACTTCGCCGGATCGGCGTTCCCGCTGGAGAAGTTCGGCTTCGACACGCCGAAGACCATCTACGTGGGCATCGTCGCGGTGCTGGTGAACTTGGTGGTGGCCGCGCTGCTCACGCTGGTGTTGCGCGCCGCGAAGGTGGCCGACGGCCCCGACCACACCACGCCGGACGACTACTTCGCCGACGAGGACGACCCGCGCGTAACGCCCTCCGCCGACGCCGCCCGCGAGCCCGTGGCATGAAAGGAAGGGCCCCTTATTAACGCCTCGTGCATTGAAAGGGGCCCTTCCTAACACCCTCAGCGGCGGCGGGTGCGCGCGTCGAGCGCCTCGTTGAGGCGGTGCAACATGTCCGCGAGCGTCTCCCGGTCCGCCTCGGGCCAGGCGGCGAGGATGTCGCCGTACAGCCGGGTGCGGGCCGCCCGGACGGCGGCCATCCGCTGGAGCCCGGCCGCCGTCGCGGAGATCACCGTGCCGCGCCCGTCGGCCGGGTCGGGGGTACGCGAGATCAGGCCGTCGCGCTGGAGCGCGGAGACCTGCCGGGTGACTGTGGAGCCGTCCAGGCTCAGCCGTGCGGCGAGCGCCGAGACGTTCTGCGGGCCGGCCGCGTCCAGGTGGCGCAGGATCACGTACGCGGCGCGGTCGAGCAGCCGGTGCTCCATCGTGCCGGTGCCCCGGCGGGTGGCCTCGCCGAGCCGCATCAGCAACGCGACCTCGGTTTCGATCCGGCCGAGGGTGACTTCGGTGCCGTGGACGTCCTCGCTCATAGCTGTATGATACAAGAAAATTACCTGTACAATACAGCTATCTGGGAGGTTGCGGAGTGGATCGCCGATCCGAGCCCAACCGCAGTGCCATCTACGCCACCACGCTCGTCGCGTTCCTCGCCATCGCCGGCATCGCCGTCGTCGACCCGATCCTGCCCGCCATCGGCGAGGCGATCGGCGTCACCGCCTGGCAGGTCGAGCTGCTCTTCACCGCGTACATCGCGGTCATGGCCGTCGGCATGATCCCGGCGACGCTGGCCAGCGGGCGGTTCGGTTTCAAACCGGTGCTCGTCACCGGCGTCTCCGTCGTCGGCCTCGCCGCGATCCTCGCCTCCTTCAGCAACGACATCGTGCAGCTCTCAGTGCTGCGCGGCGTCTGGGGCCTGGGCAACGCGATGTTCTTCGCCACCGCCATGGTGGTGCTGGTCAACCTCGCCAACGACAGGGAATGGGTGGTCGGCCTGTTCGAGACCGCCCTCGGGCTCGGCTTCGCCGTCGGCCCGCTCATCGGCGGCCTGCTCGGCGAGGTTAGCTGGCGGCTGCCGTTCTTCGTCTGCGGCGTGTTCATGGTGCTCGCGCTCGGCGTCGCCGCCCGCAAGCTGCGCGAACCGGCGAACACGCAACCACCGGTACGCGTCGGCCAGATCTTCGCCACCTACCGCAAACCCGCGTTCGTGACGCTGTGCGTGGTCACCGCCGCGTACAACTTCGTCTTCTTCGTCGTACTCGGCTACACGCCGCTGTTCCTGCGCCTCGACGTCATCCCGCTCGGCCTGGCGTTCACCGGCTGGGGCCTCGGCCTCGCCGCCGGCATCCTGCTCATCGGGCACCGGCTGGCCCACCGCATCGGCGCGGTGCAGACCGTCGGCGTCGCCCTGCTCGGCCTGCTGGTCTGCATGGTCGCGTTCGCCACCTCCACCGGCACCGCCATGTCGCTCGTCGTCCTCGTCGTCGCCGGCCTGTTCATGGGCCTCGCCAACGCCAACCTGACCGACCTGGCACTCGGGCTCGGCTCCGCCGATCGGCGCGTCGCCACCGGCGCGTTCAACCTGGTCCGCTGGGGCGCCGCCGCACCCGCGCCGATCATCTCCGGCAAGCTGGCCGAACACGGCCTGGCGCTGCCGTTCTGGGTCGGCTTCGCGGTGCTCGCCGCCGGCGTGCTGGTCTACCTCGCGTTCGGTCACCTGATGGCGGCCGGCTACGGCGAACGGGTCATCTGGAACCGGGCCGCCCGCCGTGCCGAGCACGCCCCGGAGGAGCCGGTGGGGGAGGCGTACTGACGCTCCGGTCTTGCCCGGGCGGCGTCAGGTCAACGCGCGCCACAGCAGGTAGCACCCGATGGCCGTGCCGAACACCACGATCACCGTCTTCAACACCACCTGCGGAAGCCGGCGGGCCAGCCGCGCGCCCGCGTACCCGCCGAACAGCGTGGCCGGCGCGACCACCGCGACCGCCGCCCAGTTCACCGGGCCGAACAGGGCGAACACCACCAGCGTGGTCAACCCCACCACGGCCGAGAGCAGGTTCTTCACCGCCGACACCCGGGCCAGCGTCGCGTCCAGCACCAGCGCCAACCCGGCCACCAGCATCACCCCGAGGGCCGCGCCGAAGTAGCCTCCGTACACGGTGCCGAGCGCGACCATGGTCTGCACCGTGACGGTACGGCGGCGCGCGCCCAGCCGTTCCGGATGGCCGACCAGCCGGCGCAGCGGACCCTGGAACGCGAGTACGGCGGTAGCGCCGAGCACCAGGAACGGCACCACCAGCTCGAACGCCCGAGCCGGGGTGGCCAGCAGCAGCGCGCACCCGGCGATCGTGCCGAGCACGGCGGTGGGCAGCAGCGACCACAACTGCCGCCCGCGCGGCAGGTCCATCCGGCTGCCCGCCACGCTCGCCACGTACCCGGGAAAGACCGACACCGAGTTGGAGACGTTCGCCGCCACCGGCGGCAGACCGGTGGCGATCATCGCCGGGAACGTGATCAGCGAGCCACCTCCGGCCACCGCGTTGACTGTGCCCGCGGCGAGACCGGCGGCGAGCAGGAGCGCGGCGTCGGAGAGATCCATGGTCCCCCGAGGCTAGTCGGTCCGGTCCCCGGGCCGCGTGGGCCGGTGGGCCGGTGGTTTCCGCGGGTTCCGCGGGTTCCGCGCCAGCTCGGGGAAGTGGCTGTATCGAGGGCCGGTTGATGCCGCCACCTCCCCGAAGTGGCGGGCGCGCCCTGGTGGGCCGGGGTGGAAATGGGCGGGGTGGGTGCGTCGTTAGGATGAGAGCGCGACGGACGAGTCGACCGGGCGGTCGCGTCGACGGGTTCCGGCCCGTCGCCGAGGAACGTCCGGACTCCACAGGGCAGGGTGGTTGCTAACGGCAACCCGGGGTGACCCGCGGGACAGTGCCACAGAAAACAGACCGCCGGCCCGTAACGGGACGGTAAGGGTGAAACGGTGGGGTAAGAGCCCACCAGCACCCCGGGTGACCGGGGTGGCTCGGTAAACCCCACCCGGAGCAAGGCCAAGAAAGGGCCGTCACCGCAAGATGACGACCCGCGCAGACGCTTGAGGGCTGCCCGCCCGATGTCTGCGGGTAGGCCGCTGGAGCCTGCCGGCAACGGCAGGCCGAGATGGATGGCCGCCGCCGGTGCGCCTACGGGCGTGCCGGGCACAGAATCCGGCGTACAGGTCGACTCGTCCGTCGCCCACCAGCTCAGAGCCGTGATCATGGCTCTGAGCTGGTTCTATGTCCGGGTGTCGATGGTCGTCGTTGGTCAACTTTGGCCGGCGTTTGACGCCCTGACGACGCCCTGACGCCCTGGAGACGTCCTGAGCGCTGGCTCAGTCCACCTCTTCTCGGGTCGGGCTGGCTGTGCCGCTGCGGGCCGTCTCCGGGCCTGTGCTCGATGGTTCCGGGGTGGGGCCGGCGGCTGTGGGGAGGGGCGGGCACGCCCTGGCGGTGGAGCTGGTGCCGCGACCCGGTGACCCGGTGGCAAGCCAGTCCCGGGGTTGGACTGGCGCGGCAGACGGAAGCCCCGACGCACGACTTGGCCGACCCGCTGGCTTCCGTAGCGGCCTCGGTGATCCCATTCGTGGATGAGGTGGGATGAGTGCGTGCCGGAGCTGTTGGAGCACCTGGGGGAGATGGGTCTGGTCGGGCTGGTCAAGATTGACGGGGAGCGGGAGCGCAAGCCCTGGACCGTGGTGATCTCGGGTCAGCGGCTCGATGGTGCGTCGATCAGGGTCGACGGCCACAGCCTCGACTACTGCCTGAAGCATGCCGTCGCCGCGCTTCGTGAGCGCTTCCCGGGCGAACTCGCGCTGAGCTGAGGTCCGACTGCGGGGCGGTGTCCCGGCGGCTGTCGGTGGCTCACCGCCCCGGCACCGTAGGCGGCCGGGGCGGCTTGCCGCCGGCCGGGCTTGCCGCCCCGCACCGCGCGGAACGTGAGTTCTCGTCGGCCGAACGGGCTCGCCATTCCCGGTCCTCCCCGCGTCCTCGGGACGACTGCGTTGTAGCACGTCCTCGCTCGTCGCCCTCAGCCGTGGCCGCCAGCGCTACAACTCGTGCCACTCTCCTGCCCGGCCGGCATCACCCGTGCGGACGTACTCCTCGATGACCTGCCAGGCGCGTTCGAGGTCGAGAACGACGTCCGCGGTGAACTCCACCGGGTCGTCCAGCACCAGTACTTCGGCATCCGCGTCCGCAGGCTCATCGGCGGCCAGCAGGAAGACGGCGTCCTCGTCCGCCATCAGATGGACGACCGCCGCCGACCCCGTGAATCCGAGTGTCAGCACCGGGGATGCGCCGTCGCCCCGTACTTCGAGATAGCCGCGCCCCTGGGCACGCAGTTCCTCGAACCGTTCGACCAGACCGGCGACGCCCGACCGCTCCGTCGGTACGAACCTGCCTGACGTCGGAGACGTGGCACTCCACGAGATGTTCACCCGGCGACCTCCTCGACGATCGCCAGGCTATGGCTCCGGATCGGCCCCGAATTCGCAGGAGCGGTGCGCGGTGGCGGCGCTAGCATCGGCTACCCCGTCACCGTCGGCGGGCTGAGGAAGGGAGCGGCGATGGCGGACGTGTCGGTCGACGTGCCGTCGCCCCTGCGCAAGTGCGTCATCTTCTGCGAGGTCGAGTGCGTTCGCCTGTGCTGT
Source organism: Micromonospora sp. CMU55-4 (assembly GCF_011602315.1). Taxonomy (NCBI): domain Bacteria; kingdom Bacillati; phylum Actinomycetota; class Actinomycetes; order Micromonosporales; family Micromonosporaceae; genus Micromonospora; species Micromonospora sp. CMU55-4. Next base: position 126,677 of record NZ_JAAOLH010000007.1, on the reverse strand, counting down.
GGGGTCGACGCCGTCTCCACCGATCCCGCCCTCATCGAGGACTGGTGCCGTCAGGTGGGCTCGGCCGCGGTGGTCGAGGCCCGCCGTCAGCTGGCCGAGCTGATCGAGGTGGTCGAGGACAGATCCCAGTGCGTCACGTCGGACTTTCTGAACCACCGCACACATGACGAGGCCGCACGGCGTGAGTTGCTGGACTTCCTGACCGCGCTCGACGCCGGACTGACGGCTGGCGACGCGTTGTGAGCGGTCGAGGCTGTCGACCAGAGCTCGATTCACGCCGCTGACGAGTCGCGTTGCCGTTCGGCCTCAGGCCGGCTCACTCATCCCGCAGCGGCGGGGGAAGTGGCACTTCTCCCCGCAGTGCCATCTCGGCCAGCTCGATGCGCTGCGGGTGGAGTACGTCGTCGCAGAGCGGGTGACCGGGCACATTGATGCAGAGCTGGCCCGCCACCGCCTCGCAGATCGGGCACTGGAGGAACAGCCCGCACTGCGGCACCAACTCGCCGCCCTGGGCCAGTGCACCCCGGCCGATCTTGACGATCGCCCGGTACAGGTCGTCGTCCTGATGCCGGGCGGCACTGGCTGCCACCTCCCGCATGCCCTCCCAGAACAGCTCTGCGGCCATCGGCTCGTCAATGTCGATACGCACGGTCGGGAATACCCGCCCTGGGCGTGATGGAACCTCTCCCTCCGGACTTGCGATGATCAGGTGGTGACCTCCTACGTGTCCCACACCACCGTGGACTGTGCCGACGCCTATGCCCTGTCCCGCTGGTGGGCATCGGTTCTGGACTACCGCGAGGACCCGGCCGATCCGAACGAGCCGGGCCATGAGGAGTGCATGATCTACTCGCGGGACGGGCGGCACCGCTTGCTGTTCATCGAGGTGCCGGACGCGAAGCAGGTCAAGAACCGCATCCACCTCGACCTGCGTCCGGTCGAGGGGACGCGCGACGAGGAACTGGCCCGGCTGACCGGGCTGGGTGCGGCGGTGGTGGCCGACCGGCGGGAGGCCGACGGCACCGGCTGGGTGGTGCTCGCCGACCCGGAGGGCAACGAGTTCTGCATCCTCCGCAGCGACGCCGAGGTGGCCGCCACCCGCCCGTAAAAGCGACCGAGCCCAGGCGCTCGCCCTGGCTCCCACCGATCTTGGAGTTGTGGCGCCCACAACGCCCCGTTTCGCGAAGTTCGGCAGGCACCACAACCCCAAGATCGATGGGGAGAGCGGGGAGAGCGGGGAGAGCGGGGAGAGGGGGGACGGGAGAGGGTCGGCGGGGCGCTTGTGGCACGCTGCGATGGTGATCGAGCTTGCGGACATCCAGGCGGCCGCCGACCGGATCGCCGACGTCGTGGTGCACACGCCGACCCTGCCCAGCCCAGGGCTGTCCGAGCTGCTCGGCGTACCTGTCACCGCCAAGCTGGAGCTGCTGCAACGTACCGGATCGTTCAAGGCCCGGGGCGCGGCGGCGAAGCTGCTCGCGCTCGACGACGCCGAGCGGGCGGCCGGGGTGGTGGCGGTCAGCGGCGGTAACCACGGCATCGCGGTCGCGGTGATGGCCGGGGCGCTCGGGGTGGCGGCGACCGTGGTGATGCCGCGCAGCGCGCCCGCCCGCGCTGTCGAGGTGGCTCGCGCGGCCGGGGCGGACGTGCGGCTGACCGAGGACATGGCCGGTGCGTTCGCGCTGATGAACCGGCTGCGGGACGAGGGTGTGACGCTGCTGCACCCGTTCGACGACCCGATCGTGCTGGCCGGGCAGGGCACTGTCGGGCTGGAGCTGGCCGACGACGCCGGTGAGCTGACCGACGTGCTGGTCAGCATCGGCGGGGGCGCGCTGATCTCGGGCGTGGCGGCGGCGCTGCGGGCGCGCCGGCCGGGGGTACGCGTCTGGGGCGTGGAGACCGAGGGCGCGCAGGCGATGTCGCAGGCGATCGCGAAGGGCGGCCCGGTCGAGGTGCCGTTGTCGTCGATCGTGACCACGCTCAGCGCGCCGACCGTCTCGCAGCTCACCTACGATCATGTGACCGCGCTGGTCAGCGACGTCCTCGTGGTCTCCGACGCCGAGGCGGTGCGGGGCACGCTGGAGCTGGCCGAGCACGCCAAGGTGTGGGCCGAGCCGGCCGCCGGGTGCCTGCTGCCCGCCGCCCGCCGGGTGATCGAGCGGGTCGGCGGCGACGCCCGGCTGGGCCTGGTGGTCTGCGGCGGCAACGCCACGGTGGCCGACGTGACCACGTGGGCGGGCCGCTTCGGCGTCTGACCCGCCGCGCCAGAGCGGGCGACCGCCGCGCACGAGCCGCAGAACCTGGGGTACGCCGGCCGGCTCGATTCGGACGGGTGGGACCGAGCGGCCGGCGTACGTCAGGACGTGGTCGGACTGACCCCGTCGAGCAGCTCGGCGAGCTTGGCCGCGGTGGTCGGGGCGTGCAGGTGCAGGCGCGCCACGTTGATGCTGTCCGTGCCGACCACGGCGAGCAGGGCCTGGCCGTTGATCGCGTACACGCTGAGGTAGCCGCCCGCGTTGCGGACCGTGGACTGCTGGAAGTCGCCCTGTCCGAGCCGGAGCCCGACCTGGCGGCCGAGCCCGTACGTGGTGGCGGCGAGCGCGGCCAGGTCGTCCGGGTCGGCGCCGTTCTGCAGGTTGTGCGTGACGAGCAGGCCGTCGACGCCGCCGAGGACGCACCCGTGCACGCCGGGGATCTGCAACCGCAGCGCGGACAGTTCCTGGGCGATGGCCGGGTACGGCAGGGTCGGGTTGCCGGCCAGCGAGGGCGGAAGCGCGCGTGGTGGCGGCAGGGTGCCGGTCTGGGGGCGCGTACGGCGGGGGAGGTCGTCCACCCGGCTCACAGTTCCAGGCTCTCCTCGATCGTGCGCAGTTGGTGCCGCGCCATCGCGAGGTTGGCCCGGCTCTTGCTGACCATCAGGTAGAGGAACAGGCCCTTGCCGGTGCGGTTGCTCAGCGGGCGGATCAGGTGGTACTGGCTGCCGAGCGTGATCAGGATGTCCTCGATCTCGTCGTCGAGCTTGAGCATCTCGATGGTGCGCAGCTTGGCGCGTACGACGTCGGTGTTCCCGGCGGCGGCGACGGTCAGGTCGATCTCGCCGGTGCCACCGGCGACGCCGAGGGTCATGCCACTGGTGTAGTCGACGAGCGCGGCGCCGATCGCGCCGTCGATGTTCATCGCGTTCTTCAGCGCGATGTCAAGGTTGCCCACGATTTCTCTCCCCAACTCGGGCCGCTGTCCGCTGGAAGCGCGACAGCGGATTCGTCCGTCGAGGCTCGCATATGGAGGTGCGAGGTGCACACGGACCACCGGTGATCCACCTGAGCGGGCCCTCCGGACGGGCCACCGGTCCCGCGGGAGGGACCACGCCGTCCATCGCCGATCGCCGTCCGTCCCGGCAAGACGGTGCATCCATGCTATGTAGAGTTCCGATAGAGTGCCGCTGTGCGACTGACCATCCCGGTGGCGAAGGTGCTCTCGGCGCTGCTCGCCGAACCCGAGGCGCCGCGCTACGGCCTCGACCTGATGCGGCTCACCGGCCTGCCCAGCGGGACGCTCTACCCGGTGCTGCACCGCCTCCAGGCGGCCGGCTGGCTCACCGCCGACTGGGAGGCCGTCGACCCGGTCGCCGCCGGCCGCCCGGCCCGCCGCTACTACCGCCTCACCGGGGAGGGCATCCGCTCGGCCCGGCTGGCGCTGGCCGAGCTGCGTGCCCTCGTACCCGCCGAACGTGCCGGCGCGGACCCGGCGTGGTGACCCGGCGGGTGGCGCGTACCGCCGGGGTGTTGCTGTTCGCGCCGCCGGCCTGCCTCGCGGTCCTCGTGGCCGCGGCCGCGGCGATGGCCCTGGCGCACGGGTGGCTGGAGATGCGCGCCGCCGCGCAACTGCCGGCCTGGTCGGCGCTCACCGCGCTGCTCGGCGTGGCGCTCGCGCTCGTCGTCGCCCGGGCCGCGCGCCGGACCGTACGCGTGGGGGCGCTGCCCACCGCGCTCGGCGTGGTGCTGCCGATCGCCGCGACGGTGACCGCCACGTCGGCGCTGCTCGCCGCCCGGGGCGAGAGCCGGGTGGGGGAGAAGGTGCCCGGGGTGCTGCTCTGGCTGGCGCTGCTGGTCGCGGCGCTGTGGGCCGCCGGGGCGCTGGCACGCCGGGGCCGGGTCCGGGCCGCGTGGCTGGCCGGGCTGCTCGGCGCGCTGGTGGCGGCCGACGCGGCGGTGGTGCTCGCGGTGGTCACCTCGATCCCGGCCGGCGCGCCCGTGGCGGACGGCCTGCCGCCGGACTCGGTGGACCGGATCTCCGCGCCGCTGTGGCTGTTCACCTGCTGGACCGACTCGTCGTTCGGGCTGCCCCGGCCGACCGGCTGGGAACGGTTCCTCATCACCGACCGGGTGCTCGTCGAGCCGATGTTCTACCTGGCGTGCACGCCCTACGTCCTGGCGTACGCGATCGCGGCGGCCCGGCCGGCGGCGGCCGCCGCGCCCGTCCCGGCTCTCGCCTGAAGGGTCAGGAGTTCCAGCTCAGCGCCCGGCCCGCCCGCTCGTAGTGCCGTGCCAGCTCGGCGTCGATCCGCGCGGCCCGTTCCTCGGTGAGCGTCACGGCCGTACCAGCAGCCCGCCGCCGTCGGAGCCGCCCCGGGGCCGGAACAGGTCGGCGGCGTTGCCGAGCATGGTCAGCGCCGGCTGGGTGACCGGCCCGCGCCGTACGTCGCCGTTGACGAAATGGCCCAGCTCGTGCCCCAACAGCGCCACCCGCGCGGGCCCGTCCAGGGCGCCCCACAACGGCAGCCCGAGGCCGAGCACGCGCCGCCGGCGCAGCCCGACCGCTGTCGCGTACGCGTTGATGCCGCCGTCGACGCCGATCACGTGCGGCATCGGCGCGCCCACCGCGGACGCCACCTCGCGGACCAGGGCGTGCAGCTCCGGCGCCTCCTGCGCGGTGAGCACGTCCAGGTCGCCGTCGACCCGGCCGAAGCGCGGGCGCAGCGCCACCGCCAGCGCGATCAGCGCCACGCCGCCGACCACGGCGAGGTTCGGGAAGGGGTACGCGAACAGCAGCCACACGCCGGCCGCCGCGAGCCCGGCCACACCGAGCAGGAGCAGCACCGAGATGCCGGTGACGAGGAGGCCGGCGAACCCCGGCCCGGTCGACTTCAGCGACCGGGCGACCAGGGCGGCGTACTGCTGACGGGTGAGCCGTGCGGCGAGCCGGTGGGTCCGCCGGTCGACAGGCGACCAGCCGAACTCGGGCGCCTGGCGGCGCGCGTCGTAGGTGTCGAGGTTCCAGTCGCATCCGGGGCACCACGGCAACGCCCCGTCCAGCGACACCGGCGTCGTGCCGCAGCGCGGACAGGCCCCCGTGCCCGTCGTCATGGTGATCACGAGCGCCGATCCTGTCCGGTTCGCACCACTGGCGGTACCCGCCGTTCGGACGAGGACGGGCTTGCGCGGTTCCCCACCGCAACCGTCCCGACCAGGTCTAATGTGGAGAAGCGTGACTATTTGGGCCGTTCCGGTGGCGGACGGGCGGTTACCAGTGCACAGTGATCGCATGAGCGACGACGGAAGTGGTGGGCACTACTACTGGTGCACGCGACACCACCGGGTCGAGACCGATGCCGACGTGTGTCCCGCACGGCACGTTCTCGGACCGTACGCCTCAGCCGCCGACGCGGACAACGCCCTGCAGACGGTGCGGGAGCGGAACGACGCGTGGGACGCCGAGGACGCCCGTTGGGCCGGGGAGGGCCGCTAGACGGCGCGGGAGGGCCCGCGTCGAGGTGATCCGTGCTCCCGCGAGGGCGGGAGCACGTCCCCAGGAAAGGGAACCGAGATGGCCGAAGCACAGCAGGCCACCCGCCCGGCCGCGAAACGGACGACCGCGAAGAGGACCGCCGCGGGCAGGTCGACGACGGTCACCAAGGCGTCGCCGAACGCCTCGGGCGCCGGCGCCGGACGGACGCCGGCGAAGAAGGCGGTGGCGAAGAAGGCGGCCGCCAAGAAGGTCGTGTCGGCGGTCCGCGGGGCGCCGGCCACGAAGGCCACCACCAGGACGACCGCCAAGAAGACGGCCGCGAAGAAGGCTGGTACCCGGACGGCGCCGGCTGGCCGGGCCACCGCCAAGAGCGCGCCCGCCAAGAAGGCCACCGCGAAGAAGACGACGGCGAAGAAGACCACCGCGGCGAAGAAGACGACGGCCGCGAAGAAGACCACCGCCGCCCGGAAGACCACGGCGGCGAAGTCGACTGTCACCGCGCGCAAGAGCACCACCGCGAAGAAGGCGCCGGCCCGCAAGACGACCGCGAAGAAGACGGCGGCGGCGACGAAGGCGACCGGAGCGCGGAAGGTCACCGCGGCGGCGAAGAAGACCACCGCCGCCAAGAAGACCACAGCGGCGAAGAAGGCTCCGGCGAAGAAGGCCACCGCCTCGACCCGCCCCACGGCGCGCAAGACGGCGGCGAAGAAGGCGCCCGCGCGCAAGACCACCACCGCGCGCAAGACCACCACCACGGCGAAGAAGACCACGGCGGCCAAGAAGGCGCCCGCCCGCAAGACCACCACCGCCAAGAGCACCGCCCGGAAGGCGCCGGCCCGCCGCGCCTGACCCCCGCCGCCCTCCCGCGGGGCGCCGCACGGACACGGCGCTCGCCCCGAAGGGCGGAACGAGCGGGGCGCTGTCAGGATTGACCACGTGGTGATCCGACGCGTACTGGCGCCCCGTATCGACTTCGGCGCGCTGCGCCGCGAGCTGGGACTGCCCGAGAGCTTCCCGGCCGCGGCGCAGCGCGAGGCCGACGCGGCCGCAGCCGCGCCGCCACCGGCCGTCGCCGACCGGACCGACGTCCCGTTCGTCACCGTCGACCCGGCGACCTCGCGCGACCTCGACCAGGCCATGCACCTCGCCCGCCGTCCCGGCGGCGGCTACCGCGTCCGGTACGCGATCGCGGACGTGCTGACCCACGTACGCCTCGGCGGTGACCTGGAGGCCGAGACGTGGCGCCGGGGGCAGACGGTCTACCTGCCCGACGGCAACGTGCCGCTGCACCCGCACACGCTCAGCGAAGGGGCGGCCAGCCTGCTGCCCGACGCCGACCGGGCCGCGGTGCTCTGGACCGTCGACCTGGACGCCGACGGCGCCACCGTCGCGGTCACGCTGGAGCGGGCGCTGGTGCGCAGCCGGGCCAAGCTCGACTACGGCGGCGTGCAGCGCGACGCCGACGCCGGCCGGCTGCCCGAGCCGATCGCCCTGCTGCCCGAGATCGGGGCGCTGCTCACCGCCCGTGGCCTGAGCCGGGGCGCGATCAACCTGCCGCTGCCGGAGCAGGACGTCGAGCCCGACGGCGACGGGTGGCGGCTGGTGCTGCGCGGCCCCGGCCCGATGGAGGAGCACAACGCCCAGATCTCGCTGCTGACCGGGATGGCGGCGGCCGACATCATGCTGGCCGGCCGGATCGGACTGCTGCGCACCATGCCCAGTCCCCGCGCGGAGGCGGTCGAGCGGCTGCGGCTGGCCGCCGGACCGCTCGGCGTGCCCTGGCCGGACGGCACCCCCGTCGGTCAGGTGCTCGACGGGCTGGACACCTCCCAGCCCCGGGTGGCCGCCTTCGTCGACCAGGCCGCCGAGCTGATGCGCGGCGCCGCGTACACCGCGTTCGACGGTGAGCTGCCCGAGCAGCCCGAGCACGGCGGGGTGGCGGCCGCGTACGCGCACGTCACGGCGCCGCTGCGGCGGCTGGCCGACCGCTACGCCACCGAGGTCTGCCTGGCGCTGCACGAGGGCCGGGAGGTGCCCGAGCAGGTGCGGGCCGCGCTGCCGAAGCTGCCCGAGGTGATGGCCACGACCGACCGGACCGCCGGCGCGGCCAGCCGCGGCGCCGTGGAACTGGCCGAGGCGGTGCTGCTCGCGCACCGGGTGGGGGAGACGTTCGAGGCGGCCGTGCTCGACGTCGACGAGCCGCGCCCGGCGGGCAACGGCCGGTCCGGCCGACCGCCCGGCGGCACGATCGCGCTGGACGAGCCGCCGGTCCGCGCCCGCTGCACCGGCGAGCTGCCGCTGGGCGAGCGCGTCCGGGTACGCCTCACCGTCGCCGACCCGGCCCAGCGCCGGGTCGCCTTCGAACGGGCCTGACCAGCGGCCATTGTCACAGCATCGGGATGCACCGCACGCCGCCTCGCTTTGCGAGGATGAGCGCATGGCTTACGACGCGACCACGCTGCCCGACGTCTCCGGGCTGACCGTCGGCATCATCGGTGGCACCGGCGACCAGGGACGAGGTCTCGCCTACCGGTTCGCCCGCGCCGGGCAGAGCGTGCTGATCGGCTCCCGCACCGCGGAGCGGGCCTCCCAGGCCGCCGCCGAGATCGCCGCCCTGCCCGGGGTGCCCGACGGCGCCATCGTGTCCGGCGGCGACAACGAGGACGTGGCCCGGCGCAGCGACGTGGTGATCGTGGCGGTGCCGTGGGACGGGCACGCGGTCACCGTCGCCGCGCTCGCCGAGCCGCTGGCCGGCAAGATCGTGGTGGACTGCGTCAACCCGCTCGGCTTCGACAAGCAGGGCCCGTACGCGCTCGACGTACCAGAGGGCAGCGCGGTGCAGCAGGCCGCCGGGCTGCTGCCCGAGTCCCGGGTGTGCGCCGCGTTCAACCACGTCAGCGCGCCGCTGCTGGCCGACCCGCAGATCGACCGGATCGACCTCGACGTGCTGATCTGCACCGAGGACCGGGAGGTGGCCGGCGTGGTGGCCGCGTTGGCCGCGCGGATCCCCGGCATGCGGGGCATCTACGCCGGCCGGCTGCGCAACGCCCACCAGATCGAGGCGTTCACCGCCAACCTGATCGCGATCAACAAGCGCTACAAGGCGCACGCCGGCATCCGCGTCACCGACCTCTGAACCGCCGCGCGCCGCGCGGCGCGCGGCGCGCGCGCGTGTTAAGAAGGGGCCCCTCCTCTACGCCAGGCGTTAAGAAGGGGCCCTTCCTTACACCCTCAGAAGGTGTGCTCGGCCGCGGGGAAATCGCCGCCGCGTACCTCGTCGGCGAACCGGCGGGTGGCGTCGGTGAGCGCGCCCGCCAGGTCGGCGTAGCGCTTCACGAAGCGGGGCGCCCGGCCGGTCCGCAGCCCGGCCATGTCCTGCCACACCAGCACCTGCCCGTCGGTGTCCGGGCCGGCCCCGATGCCGACGGTGGGGATGGCCAGCTCGGCGGTGACCCGCTTGGCGACCTCGCCCGGCACCATCTCCAGCACCACCGCGAACGCGCCCGCCTCGGCCACCGCCCGCGCGTCGGCGAGCACCTCCTCGGCCGCCTCGCCCCGGCCCTGCACCCGGTAGCCGCCGAGCGTGTGCTCGCTCTGCGGGGTGAAGCCGATGTGCGCCATCACCGGGATGCCGGCGCCGGTGATGGCCTCGATCTGGGCCGCGCAGCGCCGTCCGCCCTCCAGCTTCACCGCGTGGCAGCCGCCCTCCTTCATGAACCGCACCGCGGTGCGCAGCGCCTGCGCCGGGCCCTCCTCGTACGAGCCGAACGGCAGGTCACCGACGATCAGCGACTGCTTCGTGGCCCGTACCACGGCGCGGACCAGCGGCAGCAGCTCCTCGGCGGTCACCGGCAGCGTGGTCTCGTAGCCGAACACGTTGTTCGCCGCCGAGTCGCCGACCAGCAGCACCGGGATGCCCGCCTGGTCGAAGATCGAGGCGGTGTACTGGTCGTACGAGGTGAGCATCGCCCAGCGCTCGCCGCGCTCCTTGGCGGCGATCAGGTCGCGGGTGCGTACCCGCCGGGTGGCCGGGCCGCCGTAGAGCGCCGTCACCTCGGCCGGGGTGGACTCCACCATGACAATCTCCTTCCTCGAGGCCGCGCACGCGGTCCCCGGGTTCCCCGCGATCGTCGCACCGGGCGACGGCCCGCGGGCAGATCGGAGTGGAGGATGTCACTCCCCGGCCGGGAGCGGTCAGCCGTCCTCGCGCCACCGGTTGGTGATCGGCAGCCGCCGGTCCCGCCCGAACGCCTTCATGGAGATCTTGGTGCCCGGCGCGGACTGCCGTCGCTTGTACTCGGCGGTATCCACCATCCGCAGCACCTTGTCCACCACCGCCGGGTCGTGGCCGGACTCGACCAGGCCGTCGCGGCCCAGGTCGCCGTCGACGTAGCCGATGAGGATCGGGTCGAGCACGTCGTAGTCGGGCAGCGTGTCGCTGTCGAGCTGGCCGGGGCTCAGCTCGGCCGACGGCGGCTTGCCGATCGAGTTCTCCGGGATCGGCGGCGTCTGCCCGCGCCGTGCCGCGTCGGCGTTGCGCCACTTCGCCAGCCGCCACACGAGCGTCTTCCAGACGTCCTTGACCGGGTTGTAGCCGCCCACCGAGTCGCCGTACAGCGTCGAGTAGCCCACCGCCAGCTCGCTCTTGTTGCCGGTGGTGAGCACCAGGTGGCCCTCCTGGTTCGACAGCGCCATGAGGATCACGCCGCGTACCCGGGCCTGGAGGTTCTCCACCGCCACCCCGGACAGCGACATGTTCGCCAGGAACGTGTCCACCATCGGCTGGATCGGCTCGACCCGGTAGTCCAGGCCGGTGCGCTTGGCCAGGTCCTCCGCGTCGGTGCGGGAGTGCTCGGAGGAGTGCTGGCTGGGCATCGAGACGCCGACGACCCGCTCCGGGCCGACCGCGTCCACGGCGATGGCCGCCGCCACCGCCGAGTCGATGCCGCCGGACAGGCCGAGCACCACCGACGGGAAGCGGTTCTTGTCGACGTAGTCGCGCAGGCCCAGCACCAGCGCGTGCCACACCTCGGCCTCGTCGGCGACCGGCTCGATGATGCCGCCGTCCGCAGCCGGTCCGGGCGGCGTGGCCGGGATCGTCGCCACCTCGCCGCGGACCACCCGCATGCCGTCACTGAGCCCACCGGCCTCGCCGGGCGCACCGGCCGCCGCCGGCAGCTCCAGGTCGTGCACCAGCAGGTGCTCGACGAACTGCGGAGCCCGGGCCAGCAGCGTGCCGTCCGCGGCGACGATCATCGAGTCGCCGTCGTAGACCAGCTCGTCCTGGCCGCCGACCATGTTCACGTACGCGACGGCGGCCCCGGCCTCGGCGGCGCGCCGGCGCACCAGCGGCAGCCGCACGTCGTCCTTGTTCAGCTCGTACGGCGAGCCGTTGATGCTCAGCACCAGCCCGACGCCGGCCTGCCGCGCCGCCGCGAACGGCCCACCGGCCTGCCACAAGTCCTCGCAGATGGTCAGCGCCACGTCCACCCCGCCGACGCGCACCACGGTGAGCGTGTCACCGGGGACGAAGTAGCGGTCCTCGTCGAACACGCCGTAGTTGGGCAGGTGGTGCTTGAAGTAGGTGGCGACGACCTCGCCCCGGTGCAGCAGCGCCGCCGCGTTGCGGGCACCCTTGCCCGGCTCCGCGTCGGAGCTGACCTGCGGCGGGCCGTCGGCGTCCAGGTAGCCGACCAGGACCGGCAGGTCACCGTGGCCGTCGGCGGCGAGGTCGGCGGCGAGCCGGTGCAGCGCGGCCCGGGACGCGGCCACGAACGAGCGGCGGAAGACCAGGTCCTCGACCGGGTAGCCGGTCAGCATCAGCTCGGGGAACAGGACGAGCTGGGCGCCGGAGCCGGCCGCCTGGCGGGTCCACTCGCGGACCAGGCCGGCGTTGCCGGCGAGGTCGCCTACCGTCGGGTTGACCTGGCACAGGGCGAGACGCAGGGTGGGCATGTCCTCATCTTCCCCCAGCCCTCCCGGCCGAATCCGACCGGTTGGGGCAGACAGGCGTGCCGGCCCGCGCGTCCCAGCGCGGCGGACACGGCGGGACGGCCGGCCGGGGAGGGCGTAACGTCGGCGTAACGAGCCCGGTGGAGACTGGGCGGTCAGGCCGAGCCGGCCCGGCGCCGGTGCGGACGTACGTGTAACGAGGGGTGGAAGTGGACCGTCAGCAGGAGTTCGTCCTCCGTACGCTGGAAGAGCGGGACATCCGTTTCGTCCGGCTGTGGTTCACCGATGTGCTCGGCACGCTCAAGAGCGTCTCGGTGGCCCCGGCGGAGCTGGAGGCGGCCTTCGACGAGGGCATCGGTTTCGACGGCTCCGCGATCGAGGGCTTCGCCCGGGTCTTCGAGTCGGACATGGTCGCGATGCCGGACCCGACGACGTTCCAGGTCTTCCCGTTCGAGGGCGGCGTCAGCGGCGAGAGCGCCCGGATGTTCTGCGACATCTCGCTGCCCGACGGCAGCCCGTCCTGGGCCGACCCGAGGCACGTGCTGCGCCGCATGCTCTCCCGCGCCGCCGACAAGGGCTTCACGTTCTACACCCACCCGGAGATCGAGTTCTTCCTGCTGGAGAACGGCCCGCAGGACGGCTCGGTGCCGATCCCGGTGGACACCGGCGGCTACTTCGAGCACACCACGCACGCCGTCGCGCGGGACTTCCGCCGCCAGGCGGTGCTGGCGCTGGAGCGGATCGGCATCTCGGTGGAGTACAGCCACCACGAGGTCGCCCCCGGCCAGCAGGAGATCGACCTGCGCTACGCCGACGCGCTCACCACCGCCGACAACATCATGACCTTCCGGCACGTGGTGAAGGAGGTCGCGCTTTCCACCGGCGTGCAGGCCAGCTTCATGCCGAAGCCGTTCACCGACCAGCCCGGCAACGGCATGCACACCCACCTGTCGCTGTTCGAGGGGGAGCGCAACGCGTTCCACGACGCCGGTGACCCGATGAAGCTGTCGAAGGTCGCCAAGTCGTTCATCGCCGGGCTGCTCACCCACGCGCGGGAGTACACCGCGGTGACGAACCAGTGGGTCAACTCGTACAAGCGGCTGTTCCCGCAGGCGCTGCCGGACCGGATCACCGAGAGCCCCGCGTACGTCTGCTGGGGTCACCTGAACCGGTCCGCGCTGGTGCGGGTGCCCGCGTACGGCAAGCCGAACTCGGCCCGGGTCGAGGTCCGCTCGCTGGACTCCGCGACCAACCCCTACCTGGCGTTCGCGGTGATGCTCGGCGCCGGCCTCAAGGGCATCGAGGAGGGGTACGAGCTGCCGCCGGGCGCCGAGGACGACGTCTGGTCGCTGAGCAGCGCGGAGCGCCGCGCCATGGGCTACGAGGCGCTGCCGGAGAACCTGGCCGAGGCGATCGACGTGATGGCTGGCTCCGAGCTGGTCGCCGAGGTGCTCGGCGAGCACGTCTTCGACTTCTTCCTGCGTAACAAGCGGGCCGAGTGGGAGCAGTACCGCCGCGAGGTCACCCCGTACGAGCGGCAGCGCTACCTGTCTCTCTAGATCATCCTGGCACGGTGCCGCTATCGTCTGCGGCACCGTCCCGGCACCTTCGCCGGGCGGGTGAGCCGGGGAGGCGTTGGGTGCTGGGAGACCTGCTCGACGGGGCGTGGCAGAGCATCGTGTTCGGGATCGTCGGGGTGGCGCTGATGGCCGCCGGATTCCTGCTCGTGGATGTGCTCACCCCGGGCAAGCTGCGGGAGCTGATCTGGGTACGCCGCAACGGCAACGCCGCGCTGCTGCTCGCCGCGAACCAGCTCGGCATCGCCGGCATCGTCTTCACCGCCGTGCTGACCAGCTACAGCTCGTTCACCAAGGGGCTCGCCTCCACTGTGGTCTTCGGGCTGGTCGGCCTGCTGGTGATGGCGCTGGCGTTCCTGGTGCTGGACCTGCTCACCCCGGGCCGGCTGGGCGACGTGATCGCCGCCGAGGAGCCGCACCCGGCCGCCAAGGTCAGCGCCGCCTCCCACTTCGGCGCCGCGCTGATCGTCTGCGCCTGCATCGCCTGAGCGGTGTCGTACCCCCGGGTTAGCGTCCGGGGGTGAACCGCACCGATCGCCTCTACGCCCTGGTCGAGGAGCTGCGGGCGGTGTCGCCGCGCCCGCGCAGCGCGAGCTGGCTGGCCCGCCGCTTCGAGGTCAGCACCCGCACCGTCGAGCGGGACATCTCCGCGTTGCAGGGCGCGGGCGTGCCGATCTGGGCCGAGCCGGGCCGCACCGGCGGCTACGTCGTCGACCGGGCGCGCACGCTCCCGCCGGTCAACCTGACGGCGGCCGAGGCCGTGGCGATGGCCGTCGCGCTGCACCGGCTCGGCGGCTCCCCGTTCGCCGCGGCGGCCGGCGCCGCGCTGCGCAAGCTGGTCGCGGTGATGCCACCGGCCGCGGTGGCCGAGGCGCACCGGCTCGCCGGCCGGGTGCACCTGGTGGGCGACGGGCCGGGCACGCCCGTCCCGGCCGTCGTCGCCGACGCGGTCGCCGCCGGGCGGGTGCTGCGCCTGCGGTACGCCGACCGCGACGGCGCCGACTCGGTACGCGACGTGGAGCCGCTGGCCTACCTGGGCAACTCGGTGCACTGGTATCTGGTCGCCTGGTGCCGGCTGCGCGACGGTGTGCGCTGCTTCCGCACCGACCGGATCCGCTCGGTGCGCCCGCTCGCCGAGCCGGTGACCCGGGAGTGGTGTGCTGACGACCTCGATGTGCCGGTCGACCGGGTGCGCCCGCTCACGCTGGTCTGATCCCTGTGGAAACACCGACAGGACGCTGTCGTGTCCCGGCACCACGCTGATTCCTGACGACGTCGGCCGACCGCTGGCGCGAACCTCAGGAGGAAGCATGTCCAGCACGCCCGTGACCTGGTTCGAGATCAGCTCCGACCGCCCGGACGAGGCGCAGCGGTTCTACGCCGACCTGTTCGGCTGGAGTTTCGAGGAGCAGGGCGGCCCGGCCGGGTCGTACCGGCAGACGACCGCCGGCGGTGAGCGGGGGATCGGCGGCGCGATCCGGGGCACCGACGCCGGCAACTACGCGATCTTCTACGCCGAGGTGGCGGACGTCGCGGAGACCTGCCGCCGGGCCGAGGCGACCGGCGGCGTCGTGGTGACGGGGCCGGTGACCACGCCGGCCGGTCTGGTGCGGGCCCTGTTGCACGACCCGTCGGGCAACCTGCTCGGCGTCTTCACCCCGCCGGCCGGCCGCTGACCCCGGTCCGTCCACCCGTGGCGGCCGGCCACCGTGGAGCGACGGCGGGCGAGAGACCGGTCGATGTCGGGTCCGGTGATCGCCGGAGAGGATCTTGGATGCGCCCCCTACCTCGGGTTATGTTCAAGATCCTCCGAGTCGGACGGCCAACGCCGGTCGGCTCGCACAGTCAGGAGAAGCGTATGACCAACGACGGCCACCCCTCTTCCCCCGCCACGGACATCACCGGATCCACTGTGAACCGACGCCGCATGCTGACCATCGCTCTCGGTGGCGCCGCCACCGTGGCCCTGCCCGCGCCGGCCTGGGCGGCCGACGACAAGCGCCCCGGATCGAGCCGGAAGCCGGCGCTCACGTCGGACGATCGCAAGATCATCGCCCAGGTCTCGGCCGAGCGGGCGCTGGCGCACCTGCGCGTCCTCAGCGAGGAGATCGGGCCGCGTATCGGCGGGACCGCCTCGGAGCGGCGTGCCGCCGACTACATCGCCAAGCAGCTCGACCGCCTCGGCTACCAGGTTCGGCTGGAGCCGTTCGCGGTGGCGGACAAGTTCCTCGCCCAGCTCGCCTCGCCGGCCGGGCTGCCCACCGACCTGAACTGGCAGGCCGGCGCCTCCCCGCAGGCCGCGCTGGACACCACAGTCCAGGGTGACGTGGTGGACGTGGGCGCGGGTGCTGAAGAGAACTACCCGGCGAGCGTAACCGGCCAGATCGTGCTCGTCGACTACGTGGCGGCCCGGCGCGAGCAGTTGGTCGCCACCGCTGTGGCGCGCGGCGCGGCCGCCGTGGTGTTCCTCGCCGCCGACGGGGTGCCGCCCCGGCGCAGCAGCGCGTTCTCGCCGACCCTGCCGGGCTCGGCGGGCACGCCGGTGCCGATCCCGGTGGTCGGCGTCGCGCAGGCACAGAAGGAGCGGCTGCGTGCCCTGCTCGCGGCCGGGCGGCTCACGCTCACGATCTCCACCGTCGCGCACCGCAACCTGGCGTCCCACAACGTCGTCGCGGAGCGGGTCGGGCGGTCCGGCGCGAACGGGCCGGTCGTCATGGTCAGCGCCCACTACGACACTGTCATCGGCGCCCCCGGCGCCAACGACGACGGTTCCGGCACGGTGCTCTGCCTCGAACTGGCCCGGGTGATGAAGGCGATCCCGGTCGACGCCACCCTGCGGTTCGCGCTGTGGGGCTCGGAGGAGCAGGGCCTGCTCGGCTCGCGTCACCACGTCCGGCAGCTCCCGCAGGCCGAGCGGGACCGCTTCCTGGCGGTGTACCAGAACGACATGGTCGCCACGAGCTGGGACCCGGCCACCCTCTACTGGCTGCTGTCCTTCACCGGCCAGTCCAACCGGGCCACCGACGAGGTGGCCGCCGCCGGTGTACGCCTCGGCTACGACCCGCGGATGTCGCCGGTGACGCAGCGCGGCTCCAGCGACCACCAGTCCTTCCAGGAGGTCGGCATCGCCAGCGCCAACTTCTCCTGGCGGGGTGAGACGAGCCCGGCGCTGCTGGAGCCGCCGTACCACACCCCGGAGGACACCATCGCCAAGAACATCAGCCTCGAGCGACTCCAGGTCTCCCTCGAACTGATCGGCTGCGCCGCGTACGCGACAGCTCGCTGATTTACTGCCGTCCCCGTGCCGCCGGCCGCGGTGTCACGGGGACGGCGACCGGCGCCGCACCGGGGAGTCCCGGTGCGGCGCCTCTGTCCCGCCCGCCTGGTGTCAGGCGGTGGCCTCGCCGGCGCCGGTCACGAGGAGGGCCGGCCGGCGGGAAACGGCGTGGCCGTGCGGTCACTTGCCGTCCGGGCCGCCCTTGCCGCGCTCGCCGTGCGGGCCGCCCTTGCCGTCGTGGCCGGGGCCACCCGGGAACACGCCCGCCTCGGCGGCCTTGAGCACCGCGTCGGCCTGCTCCTGGGTGAGCTTGCCGTCGGTGACGGCCTGGTCCAGGCGCTCCTTCAGCGCGGCCTGCCGGTCCTCGGTCGACGGCCGCTCCGGCCGCTCCGGGCGGTCGCCCTGCCGCTGCTCGTGCAGCTTCTCCAGCGCCGCGGTGACCTTGTCGGTCGACACGCCCAGCTCCTTGGCGAGCGCCTCGGCGAACTCGGCCTGCCGGTCGGCGTGCTTCTGGCGGCGTTCGTCACCCTGGTCGGTGCTGCTGGCGCTCGAGGACGGCTTCGGGTTCTTGTCGTCGGCGAGCGCCACCGTCGGGGCGGCGATCCCGACGCCGAGCACGCCGGCAGCGGCCAGGCCGGCCAGCAGGTGCTTCTTCGACATCGTGCGGATCATGCGATTCTCCTGTTCGGTGGTGGTGCGATGACGTCACCGACAGTGAGCCCCGGAACTGAGGGCAACCCGTGGCGAACCTGTCAGCAGGCTGGCAATCCCGTCCGGAAGGCCCGTTTTATTCGTGTTGCCGGTGTGCCGGAGCGCCCGCGAGGCTGGGCGAAACCCGACGAAAGGCCACGCCATGACACAGCCTGCCATCCGCGAGATCCCGCTCACCGGGCCGGGCTCCGGCCCGTACTCGATCACGGTCGGGTCCGACGGCGCGCTCTGGCTGGCGCTGGCCGGCTCCGGCGGCGTCGCCCGGCTCGGCCCCGACGGTGAGGTGCGGACCTACCGCGACGACCCACCCGGCAGCCGCCCGCTGATCATCGTCGGCGGCCCCGACGGCGCGCTCTGGTACACCCGCTCGGGCGACGACCGGCTCGGCCGGATCACCGTCGACGGCGAGACCGGCTCGGTGGCGCTGCCGCCCGGCTGCGGCCCGTGCGGGCTGGCGGTGGGCCCGGACGGCGCGCTCTGGTACGCCGGCATGAACGACGACACGGTCGGCCGGGTGAGCGTCGACGGGGAGGTGACGTCCGTCCCGCTGCCGGTGGAGAAGGGCTTCCCGTCGATGCTCGCGGCCGGCCCGGACGACGCGCTCTGGCTCACGCTCAACCAGGCGAACGCGATCGCCCGGATCGACCTGGACGGATCGGTGACGCTGCATCCGCTGCCCACCGAGGCGGCCGGGCCGGTCGGCATCACCCGGGGTGTCGACGGCGCGCTCTGGTTCGTCGAGATCGCCGCCGGGCAGGTCGGCCGGATCACGCCGGACGGGCGGATCGACGAGTTCCCGCTGCCGGACCGCGCGGCACGCCCGCACGCGATCGTCGCCGACCCGGCCGGCGGCTGCTGGTTCACCGAGTGGGGCGCCAACCGCATCGCCCACCTCGACCCCGACGGCCACATCACCGCCCACGATCTGCCCACCCCCGCGTCGGAGCCCCATGGCCTCACGGTCACCCCCGACGGCACGGTCTGGGCAGCCCTGGAGATCGGCGCGGTAGCCCACCTCACCCCGCCCGCGCCGCGTTGATCATGAGGTTGGCGGCAGTTGTGGATCTTTGAACTGCCGCTAACTTCATGATCGCCGGGCCTCGGCCTCGGCTTCAGCGGACGGCGGCGGTCACCGTCAGGGTGCCTGTGGTGGCGTCCAGGACCGCGGGGGTGTTCACCGGGACGGTGAGCTGGTCGGGGCCGTGGCCGACGGGCAGGCCGCCGAGCACCGGAACGCCCAGGTCGCCCAGGCGGTCGGTGAGCACGTCCACGACAGTGGTGTCCCAGCCGTCCGCGCACTCGGTGAACTGGCCCACCGCCACCCCGGCGATCCCGTCCAGCGCGCCGCAGCGACGCAGGTGGGTGAGCATCCGGTCGATCTTGTACGGCGGCTCCTGCACCTCCTCGACCAGCAGGATCGCACCGGTCAGGTCCGGCATGTCCGGCGTGCCGATCGACGCGGTGATCAGGCACAGGTTGCCGCCGATCAGCCGGCCCTCGGCCCGGCCGGGCACCCGCACCGGGTACGTCTCCTCCGCCTCGACCGCCGCCACCGTCACCGGCTCGGCGCTGGTCAGCGCGGCGTGCAGCGACTCCGCCGAGCGCAGCGGCGTGCGCTCGTCCCGCCACGCCGCCCCCGGCCCGTGCACCCCGGCCAGGCGGGCGCCCCGCCAGAGCGCGAACTGCAACGCGGTGATGTCGGAGAACCCGGCCACCACCTTCGGGTCCCGGCGTACCGCCGCCATGTCGATCAGGTCCACCACCCGCTGCGCGCCGTAGCCGCCCCGCGTGCAGATCACCCCACGGATCTCCGGGTCGGCGAACGCCGCGTTCAGGTCCGCGGCCCGCAGCGCGTCGTCGCCGGCCAGGTAACCGCGCCGGGCGTACGCGTTCGGCGCGGGCACCGGACGCAGCCCCCAGCCGGTGAGCAGTTCGATGCCACGGGCCACCCGCTCGGGACGGGTCGGTCCGGACGGGGACACCAGCATCACCGCGTCGCCGGGACGCAGGGCCGGTGGGCGCAGGCAGTCGTCGGGCACGATCGCGAGCCTAGGGCCTGCCGGACCGTGCCCTGTCGGCCGCACCGGTTAGCCTCGACGTCGTGGCGACCGCGCTGGTGATCGAGAACGACCCGACCGACGACCTCCGCCGCCTGGGGGAGTGGCTCACCGAAGGGGGCCTGGAACTGCGCGTGCTGCGTCCGCACGCCGGTGACGCGCTCCCCGCCGACCTGGAGGGATACGCCGCGCTGGTGGTGCTCGGCGGCGACCAGCAGGCGTACCCGGGGTCCGACGGCGCCCCCGGCGCGCCCTGGTTCCCGGCGCTGGAGGGGCTGCTGCGCAAGGCGGTCCGCCAGCGGGTGCCCACGCTCGCGATCTGCCTCGGCGCGCAACTGCTCGCCACCGCGCACGCCGGCCTGGTCGAGCGCAGCCCGTCCGGGCCGGAGATCGGCCCGGCCCTGGTGGGCCGGCGCGACGCCGCCGAGGACGATCCGCTGTTCCGGTACGTGCCGCTGATGCCCGACGTGCTCCAGTGGCACGCCGACGAGATCACCGAGCTGCCGCACGGCGCGACGCTGCTGGCCGCGTCCACCCGCTACCCGCACCAGGCGTTCCGCCTCGGCGACCGGGCCTGGGGCCTGCAGTTCCACATCGAGTGCGACACCGCGATGATCGCCGAGTGGTCCCGCGACTCGGCGGTGCTGGCCGAGCTGGACTACGACCCGGAACTGGTGGTGGCCGCCTGCGACCGGGTGATGGCCGACGTCGAGGAGGCGTGGCAGCCGTTCGCGATCCGGTTCGCCGCGCTCGCGCTCGGCGAACTCGGCGACGACAACCCGCGCCGCAGCCTGCCGCTGCTCGGGGCCTGACGGTGACCCGGCCGGCCCGCGGGCGCCTGGCCCGCTACGGATTCGCCGAGGGGGACGGCGCCACGCGCGCCGCCGACCTGCTCGGCCCGGACGGGCTCGACCTGTGGCGGCCCCAGACGCAGGAGCCGGCCGACGAACGCGCCGCCGAACTGCTCGCCGCGCTGTCCCGCGCCGCCGACCCCGATCTGGCGCTGCGTCAGCTGCACCGGCTGGTCGAGTCCGAGCGGCGCTCCGGCGACGAGGTGGCCGTACGCGACGCGCTGGCCGCCGACCCCGGGCTGCGCCGCCGCCTGATCGCGGTGCTCGGCGCCTCCTCCGCGCTCGGCGACCACCTGGTCGCCAACCCGGGGCAGTGGGCGGTGCTGGCCACCGAGCCGGACGGGCTCGCCCCCACCGCGGACGGGCGGCTCGACCTGAGCGTGGCCGCCCGGCTCACCACCATGACCGGCGCGGTCCCGCTGCTGCGGCAGGCGTACCGTCTCGCGCTGCTACGGATCGCGGCGGCCGACCTGACCGGCGGGCGCGGCCTGGAGCAGACCATGGCGGCGCTGTCCGGGCTGGCCGACGCCACGCTGGCCGCCGCCTACGACATCGCCGCCGACGAGCTGCCCGAGGGCACGCCGCGCCCCCGCCTGGCCGTGGTGGCGATGGGCAAGTGCGGTGGCGACGAGCTGAACTACGTCTCCGACGTCGACGTCATCTTCGTCTCCGCCACCGACGACGACCTGCCCGCCGCCACCCAGATCGCCACCCGGCTGATCCAGATCTGCGGACTGGTGGCCTGGCCGGTCGACGCGGCGCTGCGCCCCGAGGGCAACCGGGGCCCGCTGGTCCGCACGCTCGCCAGCCACCTCGCCTACTACAAGCGCTGGGCCCGCACCTGGGAGTTCCAGGCGCTGCTCAAGGCCCGCCCGGCCGCCGGTGACCTGGAGCTGGCCCGGGAGTGGATCGAGGCGCTCGCCCCGCTCGTGTGGACCGCCGCCGAACGGCCCGAGGCGGTCGAGGACGTCCGGTCCATGCGCCGCAAGATCCTCGACAACGTGCCGCCCAAGGAGCTGGAACGCGAGATCAAGCGCGGTCCGGGCGGGCTGCGCGACATCGAGTTCGCCGTCCAGCTGCTCCAGCTCGTGCACGGCCGGGGCGACGAGTCGCTGCGGGTGCCGGGCACCGTGCCGGCGCTGCGCGCGCTCGTGGCCGGCGGCTACGTGGGCCGCGCCGACGGGGAGGCGCTGCTGCGCGGCTACCGCTTCCTGCGCGCCGTCGAGCACCGGCTCCAGCTCCAGGCCCTGCGCCGCACCCACACCGTGCCGACCGAACCGGCCGCGCTGCGCTGGCTCGCCGCCGCGCTCGGCTACGCGGCCACGCCGGGCCGCAGCGCCGTCGAGGAGTTCCGCGCCGAGTGGGTCACCCACGCCACCGAGGTACGCCGGCTGCACGCCAAACTGCTCTACCGGCCGCTGCTGGAATCGGTCGCCCGGGTCCCGGCCGAAGGGCTGCGGCTCACGCCAGAGGCGGCCCGGCACCGGCTGGAGGTGCTCGGCTTCGCCGACCCGGCCGGCGCGCTGCGGCACCTGCAGGCGCTCACCGGCGGCGTCAGCCGTACCGCCGCGATCCAGCGCACGCTGCTGCCGGTGCTGCTGGACGAGTTCGCCGACGCCCCCGAGCCGGACCGAGGTCTGCTCAACTACCGGCAGGTGTCCGACAAGCTCGGCAGCACCCCGTGGTACCTGCGCCTGCTGCGCGACTCCGGCCCGGTGGCGCGCCGCCTGGCCCGGGTGCTCTCCTCGTCCCGGTACGCGGCCGACATGCTGTCCCGCGAGCCGGAGGCGCTGCGGCTGCTCGCCGAGGACAGCGAACTGACCCCGCGCCCGCGCGAGACGCTCGTCGACGGGTTCGCCGCGGCCGCTGCCCGGCACGACGACCCGGTCGAGGCGATCCGGGCGGTCCGTGCGCTGCGCCGCCGGGAACTGGTCCGCATCGCCGCCGCCGACGTGCTCAGCCGCGCCGGCTCACTCGCGCCGCTCACCCCGCGCCCGGTCGGCGGCGGCGAGCGGCGGCCCACGGTGGTCGACGTGACGGCGGTGGGCACCGCGCTGTCCCACGTCACCGACGCCACGCTGGCCGCCGCGCTGCGCGCCGCCCGTACCGTCCACCCCGGACCGCCCGGCCTGCGCTTCG
This sequence comes from Micromonospora sp. CMU55-4, assembly GCF_011602315.1. Lineage (NCBI taxonomy): Bacteria > Bacillati > Actinomycetota > Actinomycetes > Micromonosporales > Micromonosporaceae > Micromonospora > Micromonospora sp. CMU55-4. Next base: position 104,365 of record NZ_JAAOLH010000007.1, on the reverse strand, counting down.
CGGTGATCGGCATGGGCCGGCTCGGGGGGTACGAGTCCAACTACCTCTCCGACGCCGACGTGCTGTTCGTCTACGACCCGCCGCCCGGCGTGGACGAGAGCACCGCGAGCGCGGCGGCGCAGGCCATCGCCGAGGAGTTGCGCCGGCTGCTGTCCGCGCCCGCCCCCGACCCGCCGCTCGGTGTGGACGCCGACCTGCGCCCCGAGGGCCGGCAGGGCCCGCTGGTACGCAGCCTCGCCGCGTACGCGCAGTACTACGCGCGCTGGTCGCGGGTGTGGGAGGCGCAGGCGCTGCTGCGGGCCCGGTTCGTCTGCGGCGACGCCGACCTGGGCGCCGAGTTCGAGGCGATGATCGAGCCGGTGCGCTACCCGGCCGACGGGCTGACCCGCGAGCAGGTCATCGAGATCCGCCGGATCAAGGCGCGGGTGGAAACCGAGCGGCTGCCCCGGGGCGCCGACCCGGCCACCCACACCAAGCTGGGCCGGGGCGGGCTCGCCGACGTCGAGTGGGCCGTGCAGCTGCTTCAGCTCCGGTACGCCGGCCGGATCCCCGAGCTGCGCGGCACCCGTACGCTCGACGCCCTGACCGCCGCCCGCGACGCCGGCCTGCTCGACGCCACCGACGCCGCCGAGCTGGCCGCCGGCTGGACGCTCGCGGCCGAGGTGCGCGACGCGTTGATGCTGGTACGCGGCCGGGCGGGGGACCAGTTGCCCCGGCACGGGGTGGAGCTGGCCGGGGTGGTGCGGCTGCTGGGGCGCGAGGACCAGGGCGAGTTCCTCGACGAGTACCTGCGAACCGGCCGCCACTCCCGCACGGTCGTCCAGCGCATCCTGGAGTCCCCCCTCTAGGCCCTGCGCCCGCCCACGCCTCTTGGTTAGGCTGCGCCTGCCCGGCCCTCGGCCTTGTTCACGTCGGCCGTGCCCCGTCCCGCCCTCGACCTCGCCCCGCCCGGTCCCAACGTCGATCTTGCACTTGCGGCCCTAGCTGTAATGCCTAGCTGCGTCGCCTGTCGTCGGCAGCGGGGAGGCGGTCAGAGGGCGAGGCGGTCCAGCCCGGTGCCACGGGATGCCGGGACCTCGATGGCCGCCCTCGCCTCCGCTGCCGCTGCTGGTCCCGACACGCGAGAAATGCTTTCCGAATCTCAGGAAAGCCGAGAGATCTTGGTAGGGAACGGCCCCTATGGGGGCCATTTCGTACCAAGATCTCCGCCGGGATCAGCTTGTGAGGGTGTAGGTGCCCTCTCGGGGGACCGTCACCGTTGTCCACTTGCCGTCTTGGGTGACTTCGGCGCCGCCTGAGGCGGTCAGCCAGCGATCGTGGCGGACCCGGATCGGGATCGGGCCGGGGGCGGGGGCGCGGAAGGTGATCGAGGCGCCGTCCTGGCTGATCAGCTCACCCGGCGCGCCGACGACCGGGGTGGGCTCGGCCACCGCGTACAGCTTCCAGTGCCGGTCCGACCAGACCTCGGTCAGGTACGGCAGGCCCGTCTCCACCAGCTCCGCCTCGGATCGCCCCACCCAGGAGAACTCGGCGTCGGGCACTGCCACGTACTGCACCGCGTTGTCGGCCAGCCAGTCCCGGTAGGTGACGGGGGTCAGCGGAATGCCGGTGCCGTCCGCGCCGGGCACCGTGGTGAAGAACAGCGGATTGCGGTCGATGTCGGCCTGGCGAAGCCAGCCCCGGGCCAGTGGCACCTCGCCCATCCGGGCCGCCTCCCAGTAGTTGCGGGTCGGCGGCACCTCCACCCGTCCGGTGAGCCCGCGCCGGGCCAGTTCCGCGCGCAGCGGCGCGTAGTACGCCGGCTCGGCCGTCGGATCGTCGGCGCTGCGCAGGTCGGCGGTGACCACCGGCGGCTGCCACCAGCAGACGACCGCGAGCAGCGCGGCCAGCCCGGCCGCACCGGCGGTCCGGGGCAACCGGGGGATGCCCAGCCTCGCCGGTGGCGTCGCCGCGGCGGCCAGCAGCGGCAGCGCGAACATCACCACCAGGCGGGTGGCGTTCAGCCCGACCGGGGTGGGCAGCAACGCCGACGCCAGCACCCCGGCCGCGGACAGCAGCGCGCCCACCCGCACCGGCCGGTACGTCACGAGCGCCGCGACCAGCAGGCTCGTCACCACGGCGTGCACGGTGTCGGTGCGGCTGATGTTCATCCAGCCACCCTCGCCGAACAGCAGCCCGGTCACGGCGAGCGGTCCGGCCGCGGGTACGGCGAGCAGCAGGCCGTCGGCGTACCGGCGGCTCAGCAGCAGCGCGACGCCGGCGAGCCCGACGAACAGCCCGGCCACCGGGCTGGCCGCGGAGGCGAGCAGCGCGGCGACAACGGCGGCGACGGCCGCCCAGACGCTCCGGCCCGCCCAGATGCCGACGGGGGAGGCCGGCGCGCCGGGGCCGGCCGGACCAGCAGCGGCACCGGCCGCACCGGCACCGGTGCCGGAGGCGTCGACGGCGGCTCCACGTCGGGCGGGCACGGTGAGCGCGAGCAGCGCGGCCAGGCCGAACGCGACGCCGAGGGCGTACGTGACCCGGCCGGAGACCAGGTTGCCGGCGATCGTGACCACGCCGACCAGGCTGCCGAGCAGCGGTCGGGGCACCCGGGTCCGCACCAGCAGGGCGGCGAACGCGGCGGCGGAGGCGAGCAGGGCCAGCGCGCCGGTGACGCGTACGCCGAGCAGCGCCATCAGCGGCGGCGAGACGAGGCTGTAGCCCCACGGGTGCACGCCGCCGTACCAGCGCAGGTCGACCAGGGCGGACGGATGCGCGGCGAAGAAGTCGGCGCGGGCGACCTGGGCGGACAGGTCCGAGCCGGTGACCGGCAGCGTGAGGTGGAGCACGGCGAGGACGAGCGCGAACGCGGCGGACACCGCCACCACCCGACCACCCCGCATGCCCACCTCCTGATCGCGAACCACCGTACTGGCAGCATGTCGGGCGTGCCTCACCACCTCTCGCGTTGGATCGGCCTGGCGGGTTCGGTGCTGCTCGCCGTGGCCGCGTTCCTCGGCGGCGCCCTGCCCGACGGCGAGTTGCGTCCCACCCCGGTCAGCATCTGGCAGGGCCCGAACGGGCCGCTGATCATCGGGTTGTGGCTGGTCGGCACCGGGCTGCTGGCGTGGGCGTGGTGGTCGTTGCGGGACCGGGTGCCGTCGTCGCGCTGGGTGCTGGTCACAGTGGCGCTGTGGCTGCTGCCGATGCTCGTCGCGCCGCCGCTGGGCAGCCGGGACGTGTACGCGTACGCCTGCCAGGGCGCCAGTTTCTCGGCCGGGATCAACCCCTACGAGCAGGGCGTGTCGGCGCTGCCCTGCCCCTGGCTGGACACCATCTCCTACATCTGGCGGGACACCCCGGCGCCGTACGGGCCGCTGTTCGTGCTGCTCGCCGGTGCGGTGGTGGAGGCGACCGGGTCGCTGCTCGGCGCGGTCGCGCTGTTCCGGCTGCTCGCCGTGGCCGGGGTGGCGCTCACCGCGTGGGCGCTGCCGGTGCTGGCCCGCCGCTGCGGGGTGCCGCCGCGGCGGGCGCTGTGGCTGGCGCTGGCCAGCCCGCTGGTGCCCGTGCACCTGATATCCGGCGCGCACAACGACGCGCTGATGATCGGCCTGCTCGTGGCCGGGCTCGCGGTGGTGGCGGCCCGGCCGGGGCGGCCCTGGCCGCTGCTCGCCGGTGGGGCGCTGCTCGGACTGGCAGCCGCCGTCAAGGTCACCGCGCTGGTCGTGATGCCGTTCGCCGCGCTCGCCGCCATCGTCGGGGCGTACCGGATCAGGTCGCTGGTCCGCGACGGCGGGTGGGTGGTCGGCGGATCGCTCGTGGCGCTGGCCGGGGTGACGCTCGTCTCCGGCCTGGGGCTGGGGTTCATCAGCGGGCTGGAGCAGGGCAGCCTGGTGGTGGCCTGGACGTCGCCGCCGACCGCGGTGGGGCAGACGGTCGGCTATCTGCTGGCGCCGTTCGGGGTGCACGTCGACGCGCTGCCGGTGACCCGGGCGATCGGCATGGTCGTGCTGGTCGGGGTGCTGATCTGGCTGTGGTTCCGCTCGTTGCGTCGCGGTGAGCCGTTCTGGCACGCCGGGCTGGCGCTGACCGCCACTGTCGCGCTGTCCCCGCTGTTCCACCCCTGGTACTGGCTGTGGCCGCTGGCGGTGCTGGCCGCCACCGGGCACCGCACGCTCTGGTTCTCGATCGTCACGGTGGTGTCGTCGTTCCTGGTGCTCGCCGACGGCACCGGGCTGGCCCGGTACAGCAAGATGCCCGGTGCGCCGCTGATGACGCTGTTCGTGATCGGCGTGGTCGTCTGGTTGGTACGGTCGGCTCGCAAGGGCCGGCAGCCGGTTCCCGCGGACTGAGGAGTGTGCCGGTGAGCGAGGTCGACGGACCGGTCCGGCCGATCGCCGCCGCCGTCGCCCGCTACGCCGGTCTCGCCGGGGCGGTACTGCTCACCGTCGCCGGGTGGCTCGGCGGCGCGCTGCCCGGCCCGCCCCCGCGCAGCACGCTCGCCGCGATCTGGGCGGCCCCGAACGGGCCGCTGACGCTCGGCTGCTGGCTGGCCGGGACGCTGCTGCTGGTCGGCGCCTGGTGGTCGCTGCGGTGGGGCGCGCCGTCCGGCCGGTGGGCGTACGTGACCGCCGGGCTCTGGTCGCTGCCGCTGCTCGCCGCGCCGCCGATCGGCAGCCGCGACGTCTACTCGTACGCCTGCCAGGGCTGGACGTGGACGCAGGGCCTCAGCCCGTACCGGGTGGGGGTCGCGGCGGCCGGCTGCCCGTGGACCGACTCGGTGTCGCCGATCTGGCGGGACACCCCGGCGCCGTACGGGCCGTTCTTCGTGCTGCTGGCCGGGCTCGCCGTCCTCGCCGCCGGCGGCCTGATCGGGACCGTCGTGGCGCTGCGGCTGATAGCGGTGGCCGGGGTGCTGCTGGCCGCGCTCTGCCTGCCCGGCCTGGCCCGGGCCGCCGGCGTGCCCACCCGCCGGGCCGCCTGGCTGGTGCTCGCCTGCCCGCTGGTCGGGATCCACCTGGTGGCCGGCGCGCACAACGACGCGCTCGCGCTCGGCCTGCTCCTGCTCGGCCTGCTGGTGCTGGTCCGCCTGCCGGGCAAACCGCGCGCGCTGCTGGTCGCCGGGGTGCTGCTCGGCCTGGCCGTGGCGGTGAAGGCGGTGGCGGTCGTCGCGCTGCCGTTCGCGGCGCTCGCCGCCGTGCTCGGCCGCTACACCTGGCGGGCGCTGCTGCGCGACGGCGGGCAACTGGCCGCGTCGGTGCTCGGCACGCTGCTCGTCGTCTCACTCGCCACCGGCCTCGGGCTGGGCTGGATCGGCGGACTCGGCCACAGCGGCGACTCGCAGCAGTGGACCTCACCGCCCACCGCGATCGGGTTCGTCATCGACTACGCCGGTGAACTGGCCGGGCGGCGGCCCTCGGCCGTGCCGGTGGTCCGGACGGTCGCGCTGGCGCTGCTGGCCGGGCTGCTGGCGGCGCTCTGGTGGCGGGCGTGGACGACGCTGCGGCGGCTCAACGACAGCCGGCAGCGGGTGGCCCGGCTGACAGTGGCCCGGCCCCGGGTGGCGCTGCTCGGCGCGGGACTGGCGCTCGCCGCCACCGTGCTGCTCGCGCCGGTCTTCCACCCCTGGTACGCGATCTGGCCGCTGACGCTGCTCGCGGTCGCGGCGGTGCCGCTGGCCCGGGAGGTGTGGTTCGTGGCCCCCTGCGCGGCGGTCTCGCTGCTCACGCTGCCCGACGGCACCAACCTGGCCCGGTTCACCAAGGCGCCCGGCGCGGTGCTGATGACGGTGCTGGTGGTGGTCGTCGCGGTGGCCTGCGTCCGGGCGGCACTGCGCCGCCGAGCCGCGTGAAACGGCCGGGCCGGCTCCGCCATCGCGGAGCCGGCCCGGCCGGTGCTGACGAGAGCGCTCAGCAGTCGAAGTACATCGCGAACTCGTGCGGGGTCGGGCGCAGGCGCACCGGGTCGACCTCGTTGGCCCGCTTCCACTCGACCCAGGTCGAGATCAGGTCCGGCGTGAACACGCCGCCGTCGAGCAGGTAGTCGTGGTCGGCCTCGAGCGCGGTGAGCACCTCCGGCAGCGAACCCGGGACCTGCTTGACGTCGCCCCACTCCTCCGGCGGGAGGTCGTAGAGGTCCTTGTCGATCGGCGCCGGCGGCTCGATCTTGTTCTTGATGCCGTCCAGGCCGGCCATCATCATCGCGGAGAACGCCAGGTACGGGTTGCTGGACGGGTCCGGCACCCGGAACTCGACGCGCTTGGCCTTCGGGTTGCTGCCGGTGACCGGGATGCGGGTGCAGGCGGAGCGGTTGCGCTGCGAGTAGACCAGGTTCACCGGGGCCTCGAAGCCCGGCACCAGACGACGGTAGGAGTTCACCGTCGGGTTGGTGAAGGCCAGCAGCGACGGGGCGTGGTGCAGCAGGCCGCCGATGTACCAGCGGGCGGTGTCGGACAGGCCGGCGTAGCCGGTCTCGTCGTAGAACAGCGGTTCGCCGCCGCGCCAGAGGCTCTGGTGGGTGTGCATGCCGGAGCCGTTGTCACCGAACAGCGGCTTGGGCATGAACGTCGCGGTCTTGCCGGCGGCCCAGGTCTCGTTCTTGACGATGTACTTGAACAGCTGGAGCTGGTCGGCGGCGTGCAGCAGCGTGGAGAACTTGTAGTTGATCTCCGACTGGCCGGCGGTGCCGACCTCGTGGTGCGAACGCTCGACGGTGAAGCCGCCGTCGACGAGGCGCCGCACGATCCGGTCACGCAGGTCGGCGTAGTGGTCCACCGGGGGCACCGGGAAGTAGCCGCCCTTGTAGGCGGTCTTGTAGCCGCGGTTGCCGCCCTCTTCGATCCGGCCGCTGTTCCAGGCGCCCTCGATCGAGTCGATGTAGTAGAACGACTGGTGGGCGGAGGTTTCGTGGCGGATGGAGTCGAAGATGTAGAACTCCGCCTCCGCGCCGAAGTACGCGGTGTCGGCGATGCCGCTGGCGGCGAGGTAGGCCTCGGCCTTCTTGGCGACGTTGCGGGGGTCGCGGGAGTAGGCCTCGCGGGTGAACGGGTCGTGGATGAAGAAGTTCAGCGCGAGGGTCTTCTGCGTGCGGAACGGGTCGATGAAGGCGGTGGCGACGTCCGGCAGCAGGAGCATGTCGGACTCGTGGATGGCCTGGAACCCGCGGATCGAGGAGCCGTCGAAGGCGAGGCCGTCGGTGAACACGCTGTCGTCGAACGACTCGACCGGCAGGTTGAAGTGCTGCATCACGCCGGGCAGGTCACAGAAACGTACGTCGACGAACTTCACGTCCTCGTTGGCGAGGTATCGCAGGAGTTCCTCGGAATTGGCGAACACACGTCCTCCTGGCAGGTCCACTCCGGTAGCTAACTACTGGCGACGCTATGGCCGGGGGGTTGCCCGGCCGTGTCTCGTCTGTTTCCGCCGTGTTACGTCGCTTGCGGAGCGTCACTCCGGCACGCTCTGGTGGCGAATGTCGGATTTTTCGTCAGGGGTTGCGGCGGCGCTACCCTGGCCGCTGTGACCGATACCGCCGCCACACCGGTGCCGCCCGCCGCCGACCCCGCTTTCACCCCGCCCAGCCTCGGCCGCCGATTCGGCGCCCTGATCATCGACTGGGTGCTGTGCCTGATGGTCGCCCGGGCCTTCTCCGACCCGGTCCGCGACGGCTGGCCGCCGGTCCTGGTGCTGATCCTGGAGTACGGCTTCTTCATCGGCCTGTTCGCCCAGACCCCCGGCATGTACCTGACCCGGCTGCGCTGCGTCGCCTGGGCCGACGGCGGCCGGATCGGGCTGCTCCGCGGGCTGCTGCGCGGATTCCTGCTGGCCCTCGTCGTGCCGGCCCTGCTCATGGACGAGCACAAGCGCGGCCTGCACGACCGGCTCGCCGGCGCCGTCGTCACCGACGCCCCGCGCCGCTGACCCGCACAAGAAAGGAGCCGGCCCCGCACGGGACCGGCTCCTTCTCGCGTACGCCGAAGGTCAGCGACCCCGGGTCTGCCGGAACGCGCCACGCGGCGGCCGCATGTTCTTCGGGACCGCGCCCTTGGGCATCTGCGGCCGCGCGGTCAGCGCCTTGAGCCGCTTGTCGAGGGCGTTGACGTCCTTCGGGGACAGGGCGCGGGGCAGCCGCATCAGCGTCATCCGCAGCTTGCGGACCGGCAGCTCACCCTCGCCCTGCCCGATCACGTAGTCGTGCAGCGGCGCCGTGCCGATCACCTTCGCCAGCCGGCGCTTCTCCTGGCCGAGCAGGCCACGCACACGCTGCGGGTTCCCCTCGGCCAGCAGGATCACGCCCTGGCGGCCCACCACCAGGTGCACCATGTCCATCTGCGTGGTGGAGCTGACCGCCGGGGTGACCCGCCAGTCGCCGCGCATGCTCTCCATGATCTGCGCCGCCGCGCCCGGCTGCCCCTCGGCGGCGTTCATCATCGCCTTGTTGGAGCGCAGGTTGAGCACGATCAGCACGGCCAGCAGGGCGAGCAGGATGCCGATCGGCAGCCAGATCCAGCCCCAGGCGATCACCGCGACCACGGTGAGCGCGAGCGGGATCAGCACCGCCGCCGCCGTCAGCGGCGCGAACCACTTGTCCTGCTTGGCGGTGAACCGGAACACCATCCCGATCTGCTTCAGCCGCTGGCCGAACGAGACCTTCTCCTGGGGCTTTGCCATGCCGCAGAGTCTAGTGGTCGGCGCACGTCACGTTGATCCGTGGCCGCCTCTTCCGGAGCGGGCTGAGTACCTTACGGCCGCGCGGCCCCTCGTCGGCCCTCAGGTAAGGAGGCGGCGGGGGCAAAGATCAGGCGGCGTACCCATGTGCCGGGGGCACCTTCGCGCGAAAAGTGGATCTCGACAGCGACGACAGACCCACGACAGGGAGATCCGACATGTTCGGCAACGACGCGGAGTTCATCCTGAGCATCCACCGCAGCCACGCCTCCGAACTGCAGGCCGACGCGGCGCAGGACCGGCTGGCCCGGTCGCTGCCCCGACGGCACCCGCGCGGCTGGCTGAGCCGCCGACAGCACCACGCCCGCATCACCGACGCCCGCCGGTGACCGCGCCGGCGGTCGTCGCCGGTCCGGCCGTCACGGGGGCGGCCGGGCCGGCGGCCACCGACCGCCCGATCGGCCAGGCGAGGCCGTCGGGGGGCCGTGGCATGCTCGACGGCGTGACAGTACGCGCCGCCAGCACCGTCCTCGTCGGCCGCCGGCCCGAGCTGACAGTGCTCGGCGACGCGCTGGCCCGGGCACGCTCCGGCGACCCGACGACCGTGCTCGTGGGCGGCGAGGCCGGGGTCGGCAAGACCCGGCTGCTGGAGGAGTTCGGCACGCACGTCCACACCGCCGGGGCGCGGCTGCTGGTCGGCCAGTGCCTGGAACTGGGCGAGGCCGGCCTGCCGTTCGCCCCGTTCGCGGCCGCGCTGCGCGACGTGCTGCGCCACGACGGGCCGGCCGCCTTCGCCGGCTACGAGGCGGAGTTCGCCCGGCTGCTGCCCGAGCTGGCCCGGATGCCCGCAGGCGTCGCCGCGCCCGCCGGGCCGGCCCTCGCCGACACCCCGCGCGGCTACCTGTTCGACCTGGTCGCCGACCTGTTCCGGCGCATCGCCGAGGAACGCCCGCTGGTGCTGGTGATCGAGGACCTGCACTGGGCCGACCGCTCCACCCGCGACCTGATCGGCTTCCTGGTGCGGGCCGCCCGCGCCACCCGCCTGCTGGTGGTCTGCACGTACCGCACCGACGAGCTGCACCGCGGGCACCCGCTGCGGCCGTTCCTCGCCGAGCTGGACCGGGTCCGCGGCGTGGACCGGATCGAGCTGGGCCGCCTCGACCGCGACGGCACCGCCGCCGTGCTCGCCGACCTGCTCGGTGTCGAGCAGTTCGCCCGGACCGTGGACGACGTGCACGAGCGCACCCAGGGCAACCCGTTCTTCATCGAGGAGCTGGCCGCCGCCGGTGGCCCGGTCGGCTGCGCCACCATCCCGGAGACGCTGCGCGACCTGCTGCTGGCCCGCGTCGACCGGCTGCCCGAGCCGGCCCAGCGGGTGCTGCGGATCGCCGCCGCCGGCGGCACCCGCTTCGCCCACCAGCTGCTCGCCGAGGTGGCCGGCCTGCCCGAGGCCGAACTGGAGGACGCGCTGCGCGCCGCCGTCGCCGGTCAGCTCGTGGTGGCCGACCCGGACGGCGACTACGAGTTCCGGCACGCGCTGGTCCGCGAGGCGGTGCACGACGACCTGCTGCCCGGCGAGCACGCCCGGCTGCACGCCCGGTACGCCGCCGCGATCGAGGCCCAACCCCACCTGGTCGCCGCCGGTCGCGCCCCGGCCGAGATCGCCCACCACTGGTACGCGGCGCACGACCACCCGCGCGCGCTCACCGCCGCCCGGGTCGCCGCCGAGGCAGCCGCCGAACGGTACGCGTACGCCGAGCAGAGCCGGCTGCTGGAGCGCGTCCTCGAACTGTGGGAGCAGGTGCCCGACGCCGCGGACCGGCTCGGCATGGACCACCTGCGGGTACTGGAGGACACGCTCATCGCCGCGGTCACCGCCGGTGACCTCAGCCGGGCGCTCACGCTCACCCGGGCCGCGCTGGCCGAGGTCGACTCCGACGCCGAACCGCTGCGCGCCGCCCGCCTGCTCGACCACCGGGGCCGGCTGTTCGCGCTGCTCGGCAAGAGCGACGGCGCGGCTGAGCTGCGCGAGGCGTACCGGCTGGCGGCCGGCGCCCCCGACGGCCCGGAACGGTTCGCCGTGCTGGCCGACATCGCGTCGCACCTGATGAAGGTCGACCCGCGCGAGGCCGCCACGGTGGCCGCCGAAGCCGCGGCCGGCGCGTCCGAGGTCGGCACCGACCTGGTGCTGCTGCCCACCCGGATCGCCCTGCTGCACCGCCTCGACGGCACGCCGGAGCGCGGGCTGGCCGAGCTGCGCCGGGTCGAGGCGCGGGCCCGTGCCGCCGGTGACTCGTGGGCCCTGGTCAGCGCGCTGGTCTTCCTCTCCGACGTGCTCTACGGGCTGGGCCGCTACGACGAGTCCGAACAGGCGGCCGCGGCCGGGGTGAGCGAGGCACGCCGGGTCGGCATCAGCCGCTCGATCGGGGCGTACCTGCTGTCGAACCGGGCCGAGGCGCTGATCGCGCTGGGCCGCTGGGACGAGGCGGACGCCACCTGCGCCGAGGCGGCCCGCATCGACCCGCCGGGCGTCTCCGGTCTGCACTGGCTGCAACTGCGCGCCGGGCTGCACCTGGCCCGCGCCCACCCCGCCGCCGACGAGGTCGTCGGGCGGGCGCTGGCGTTCCTCAGCCGCCCCTACCTGTGGCCCAACCACCGGCTGCCGCTGCACGAGCTGCGCGTCGAGGCCGCACTCGCCGCCGACGACAAGCTGGAAGCGGTACGCGCGGCGCGCGCCGCCCTGGCCGACCCGCACCTGGCCGACCTGCCGCGCGAGGGCTGGCCGGTGCTCGGCGCGGTGGCGCGTACCGCCGCGCTGACCGGTGACGCGACGCTCGCCGCCGACGTGTCCACCAGGGCCGCCGCGCTGCCCGCCCGGCATCCGGCCGAACAGGCGTACGCGGCGCACGTCACCGCCGTCCTGGCCGGGCTCGCGCCCACCGGTCCCGCCGGGGCGCTCGCGCAGTGGCGGGCGGCGGTGGCGGCGTGGCGGACGGCCGGGCAGCCGTACCCGCTGGGCCGGGCGCTGCTCGGGCTGGCCGAGGCGGCCGCCGCGGCGGGCGAGCGGGACGACGTGGCCGCCGCGGTACGGGAGACGGTCGAGGTGGCCGCCCGGCTCGGCGCCACCCCGCTGGGCGAGCAGGCGGCGACGCTGGCCCGCCGGGTCGGGCTGCGCGGCACCGGGCGACCCGGGCCGGACCTGCTGACCAGCCGGGAACGGGAGGTGCTGCGGCTGGTGGCCGAGGGGCACAGCAACAGCCGCATCGCCGAGCGGCTGTTCATCTCGCCGAAGACGGCGAGCGTGCACGTGTCCCGGATCATCGCCAAGCTGGACGTGACCAACCGGGTGGAGGCCGCCGCGCTGGCCCACCGCCTCGGTCTGCTCGACCCGCCACCGGGCCTGCGTCAGCGGCGTGGCAGGTAGATCCGCCAGCCGGCGACCGTGACGACGTCGAGCGCGCCCGGTTCGGGGCCGAGGCGCGCGTCCAGCCGGGCGGCCAGCGGCGAGCCGGCGAGCGCCACCCAGGCGGCGTCCGGGTCGGCGGCCACCTCCCGCCGGTACGCGGGCAGCCGGTCGAATCCGGGGCGCAGGTCGTCCTCGACCACGGCGCAGAGCACGTTCTCGCCGGTGGCGTAGGTGAGCCGGTTGCACGTCCAGTAGCCGCCGCGCACGTGCCGGACGCCGAGCGCGCCGAGCGTGTCCACGAGCGAGCGGTGCCGGTCGGCCTCGGCGTGCACGGCCGGGGCCGCCCGGATCACCTCCACTGTGGTCGCCGCGCCGGTTCCGAGCACACCTGCGAGTACCGCCACCGCCCCGACACCCGCCACGCGGGCCCTAGCCCCGGCCGCCCGTTCGCCGGCCGCCTTGATCGACTCCACCTCGGCGAGTGGGCGGACGGCCTGCCACAGTGGCCAGAGCAGGGCGGGCACCGCCACCGCCAGGCACGACAGGTACCGGCTGCTCTCGATCGGCGTCCGCCCGGCCGCGTTGCTGACCGCGTAGGCGGCGAGGACCCCGGCCGCGCCGCCGAGCAGCGCCAGCCGCACCCCGGCCGACACCCGCTCCACCGAGCGTGGACCGCCCCAGGTTCGTCGCAGGGTGTGCCACGCGGTGAACGCGGCGAGCAGCAACAGCAGCGGGAACGCGAGCGCCCACCAGAGCTGCCAGGTGGCGCACCGGCCGGGCGAGCAGAAGCCCATCGCCAGCGGCGGCCCGAGCACCAGCCCGCCGTACAGCCGGTCGGCCCAGTCCGCGGCAGCGCCCGTGCCACCGGCCGCCAGCACCGCGCTCACCGGGTTGCGGCCGTGCCGGAGGCTGTCCACCAGCATCGGGGCCGCGCCCAGCAGCAGCGCCCCGGCCAGCACCACGCCGGCCCGCCCGGCCAGTTCCCGCCACCGCCACGCCACCAGCAGCGCGCCGAGCGTCAGCACGTACGGCAGGATCAGTGGGTCCACCCAGAGCAGCACTCCGGCGATCAGCCCCCAGGCCGCCCAGCGGGGCAGCCGTGCGCCCGCCCCGGTCACGCAGAGCCCGACGGTGAGCAGCGCCAGCGCCGCGCCGGCCGGGTTCAGCTCCGGATAGCCGCCACCGGCGATGAGCTGGTTCTTCACCACCCGGTCCGCGCCGAGCGCCAGCACGGCGACGACCAGCAGGGCGTACCAGCGGTCACCGCCGAGCCGCCGGGTCAGCCGCCAGGACAGCAGCAGGAACAACGCGTACAACGCCAGCGTGGGCAGCCGCAGCACGAGCACCGACGGTCCGGCCAGCGCGATCAGCGGCGCGGCCAGGTACGCCTCCAGCGTGCCCATGTACGCCTGGCCGTAGAACCAAACCGGGAAGCTGTCGCCGCGGGCGATGTGCAGGGCGGCCAGCCCCATCGTCGCCTCGTCGCTGTTGGTGGGCGGCACGTCGGCGAACAGCAGCGCCAGCCGGTAGCCCACAGCGGCGAACCCGACGAGCACGGCGAGCAGCGTCGGTAACGGCAGCCGCCGGGGCGTACGGGAGCGCACGGTCTCGCGTGGCTCCTCGCGTACCCCGGCGGTCATGCCTGTGATCATGGCATCCGGCGGGCGGCCGGCGGCGGGTGACGCGGTCGACGGCCGGCCTCAGCCGGCGGCGACGACCTCCCGGCGGGCGTCGAGCGCCTGCTGGTAGAGGCGGCCCGCGCGGTACGACGAACGGACCAGCGGGCCGCTCATCACGCCCGCGAAGCCGATCTCCTCGGCCTCCTCGCGCAGCTCGACGAACTCCTCCGGCTTGACCCAGCGGGTGACCGGGTGGTGCCGGGGGGAGGGACGCAGGTACTGCGTGATGGTGATCAGCTCGCAGCCCGCCTCGTGCAGGTCGCGCAGCGCCTGGGACACCTCGGCGCGCTCCTCGCCCATGCCCAGGATGAGGTTGCTCTTGGTGACCAGGCCGTCGGCGCGGGCCTGGCGGATCACGTCGAGCGAACGCTCGTAGCGGAACGCCGGGCGGATCCGCTTGAAGATGCGCGGCACCGTCTCCACGTTGTGCGCCAGCACCTCGGGCCGCGAGCCGAACACCTCGGCGAGCTGCTCGGGTACGGCGTTGAAGTCGGGGATCAGCAGCTCGACACCGCAGCCGGACTGCAGCGCGTGGATCTGCCGGACCGTCTCGGCGTAGAGCCAGGCGCCACCGTCGGGCAGGTCGTCGCGGGCGACACCGGTGATGGTCGCGTAACGCAGACCCATCGCGGCGACCGACTCGGCGACGCGCCGCGGCTCGTCGGCGTCGAACTCGGCCGGCTTTCCGGTGTCGATCTGACAGAAGTCGCAGCGCCGGGTGCACTGGTCACCACCGATGAGGAAGGTGGCCTCCCGGTCCTCCCAGCACTCGTAGATGTTGGGGCAGCCGGCCTCCTGGCACACGGTGTGCAGCCCCTCGCGCGAGACGAGCCCGCGCAACTGGGTGTACTCCGGGCCCATCTTGGCCTTGACCTTGATCCACGGCGGCTTGCGCTCGATCGGCGTCTCGGCGTTGCGTGCCTCGATCCGCAGCATGCGCCGCCCCTCCGGGGCGACCGTCGCGGGGCGCGCGGGCTGCTCAGTCGTCGGCGCGGATTGCTCGATCGTCACAAAACCGAGCGTACGCCGGTCGGCGCCGGTCGATGAACGGCGGGCGACCGCCGTCACCCCGGAATCGCTGTGACACCGGACACGAAGGGCCAAAAATCCCGGTCACACCGCGAGGCGCCCGGTGCTAGCGTGCCGGGCAGAGCTGTGACGGAGCCGAGTAACGGACCGATCCGCCAGTCGAGAGAGCCGCCGGTTGCTGCGAGGCGGTCTGGCGCCGGGCCGTGAAGACCCTCCCGAGCTGCGGGAAGAACAGCGCCTGTGCGCCCAGTAGAGCCCGCCCGGCCGGCCCCGGTGAAAAGGCGACGAACGAGGCTCCCGCCCCGGCGGGAGCGAAGGTGTGGTGGCACCGCGAGGTTCCCGCTCGCCCACACCTCCCTGGGGATCGCGTTGCGATTGGTCAAGGAGGTAGTCGTCGTGCAACGCATCCTGTCCTCCCAACTCCCCGCCCATGTGGGCGCCACCGTGCGGCTCGCCGGCTGGGTCCACCGCCGCCGGCTGCTCAAGTCGGTGGCCTTCCTGGTCCTCCGCGACGGCGGCGGGCTCGCCCAGGTGGTGGTCACCGCGCCCGCCGTGCGCGCGCAGGTCGAGGCGCTCACCGAGGAGACGGTCGTCGAGGTGGTCGGCACGGTGGTCGCGAACCCGGCCGCGCCCGCCGGGGTCGAGGTCGTCGAGCCGACGGTACGTCCGCTCGGGCCGCCCGCCGTCCCGCCCCCGTTCGACCTGTACCGGCCGGTGCTGACGGCCGGCCTGTCCACCCAGCTCGACCACGCGCCGGTCGCGCTGCGGCACCCGAGCCGATCCGCCGCGCTGCGGATCTCGGCGGCGGCCGTGTCCGGCTTCCGGGCCACGCTCGACGGGCAGGGCTTCGTCGAGGTGCACACGCCGAAGGTGGTCGCCTCGTCCACCGAGAGCGGGGCGAACGTGTTCGCGCTGGACTGGTTCGGCCGTCCCGCCTACCTGGCCCAGTCGCCGCAGTTCTACAAGCAGCTCATGGTGGGCGTCTTCGAGCGCGTGTACGAGGTCGGGCCGGTGTTCCGCGCCGAGCCGCACGACACCGCACGGCACCTGGCCCAGTACACGTCGCTCGACGTCGAGCTGGGGTTCGTGGCCGACCACCGGGACGTGATGGCGGTGCTGCGGGACACCCTGGCCGGGATGGTGGCGACAGTCGCCGACCGGGCGGACGGCGCGCTGGCCACGCTCGGCGTGACGGCGCCGGAGGTACTGGCCGAGATCCCGGCGGTGCACTTCACCGAGGCGTTGACGATCGCCGGCGCGCCGCCTTCCGAACCCGATCTGGCCCCGGCGCACGAGCGGGCGCTGGGGGAGTGGGCGCTCCGCGAGCACGGCAGCGACTTCCTCTTCGTCACCGGCTATCCGATGGCGAAGCGCCCCTTCTACACCCACCCGGACCCGGCGCGGCCCGCGTACTCGAACGGTTTCGACCTGCTGTTCCGCGGCGTGGAGCTGGTCACCGGCGGGCAGCGCCTGCACCGGCACGCCGACTACCTGGCCGCGCTGGCGGCGCGCGGCGAGCCGGTCGAGCCGTACGCCGGGTACGTGGACGCGTTCCGGCACGGCATGCCGCCGCACGGCGGGTTCGCGATCGGGCTGGAGCGGTTCGTCGCGCGGCTGACGGGCGCGGCGAACGTCCGGGAGGTGACCGCCTTCCCGCGCGACCTGCACCGCCTCACGCCCTGACGGCTGCGCCCTCGCGCGGCTTGCTCCGTGCCGGTCCGCGGCGGCGGGCTCGCTCCTAGCCGGTCCCGGTTCCGACCCCGATGGCGGGCGCGGGCTCGGCATCGGGTCGGCGGTCTCGCCGCCGACCTCCGGAATCGGTTCGGATCTGCCACTGAGCGTGACGAGAGATCGCTCGGCCTAGTGGTCACTCTCGGTGAGGGTTGTTGCGGGGCGGTCGAGAGGCCCTCGGCGTCGGCGGATTGCGCTGAGCTGGGGTTATGGCGGACTGCCGTCCGGAGGGAGGGAAGGGTGTCTGCGCCCTTTGCTCTGCAGCCACGAGCGCAACGGTCGACCGGGCGTGATCGTTGCGGATCTGGCTGCAGAGCAAAGTCGGCGGGAGGTCACATGCCGCGGACGCGGCGTTGTCACTCACCGTGACCGATGGCGGGGTGGGGCTGGGCGAGCGGCGGTTCTGGGCGGACGGCGATCCGGACCGGTCGGCCACCGCGCCGCCGAGCGGTCGGGCCGGGCCGATCGGCCGGACCGGGCGGTCAGGCCGGGCCGAGCAGGTCCCAGAGGTTGCCGGCGATGTCGCGGAAGACCGCGACCCGGCCGTACGGCTCGGTGCGGGGCGGCCGGACGAACTCGACCCCCGCGTCGGCCATCCGGCGGTACACCGCCTCGAAGTCGTCGACCTGGAGGAAGAAACCCACCCGGCCGTGGGTCTGGTCGCCCACCGCACCGGCCTGGTGCTCACCGTCGGCGCGGGCCAGCAGCAGGCCGGTGCCACCGCCCGGCGGGCGTACCACCACCCAGCGCTTGGGCCGGCCGTCGTTCGTCAGCGAGGGCTTGTCCTCGGCCAGCTCGAAGCCGAGCACCTCGGTGAAGAAGGCGATCGCGGGGTCGTACTCGGTCACGACGAGCGTGACCAGGTCGAGCCGCACGGGGCTCAGACCTGCGTCAGCGTCGGCAGGTGTCGCTCGACCACCGGCAGCACGTCGGCGACGGTGATCGGCCGGCCCAGCTCGGCGGTCAGCGAGGTGACCCCGGCGTCGCGGATGCCGCAGGGCACGATCCGGTCGAAGAAGCCGAGGTCGCAGTCGCAGTTGACGGAGAAGCCGTGCAGCGTGACGCCGCGGGCCACCCGGATGCCGATGGCGGCCACCTTGCGGGCCGGGCCCCTGTCGTCCTCCGGCACCCACACGCCGGAGCGCCCCTCGACCCGGCCGGCGGCCAGCCCGAACTCGGCGCACACGTCGATCAGCAGCTGCTCGGTGCGGCGGACGTACGCGACCACGTCGACCGGGTCGGGCAGCCGGACGATCGGGTAGCCGACGAGCTGCCCCGGACCGTGCCAGGTGATCTTCCCGCCGCGGTCCACGTCCACCACCGGGGTGCCGTCCATCGGGCGGTCCCACGGCTCGGTGCGCTTGCCGGCGGTGTAGACGCTGGGGTGCTCCAGCAGCAGCACCGTGTCGCCCTGCTCGCCGGCCACCACCGCCTCGTGCAGCCGGCGCTGCTCGTCCCAGGCGGCCTGGTAGTCGAGCAGGCCGGCGCGGACGGCGGTCAGCCCGGAAGTCGTCACGCTCACCCGTCCAGCCTAGTCCCGCCCCCGGGAACCGGACCCGTGAGCCTCGTCGCCATCGGGCCGAGGTGGCGGTCAGTCCGGCACCCGCCACAGCCAGACGTCCTCCACCCGCTCCGGCTCGCCGAGCAGCGCGGTGGCGGTACGCCGCAGCGCGTCCTCGTCGACGTCGTACTTCGCGCCGTGCACCCGGTCCGGCAGCACCACCGCCCGCACGCCCCAGTGGCGCAGGTCCGCCCGGGACTCGCGGATGCTGCCGTCGGTGATGATCGGCACCAGCCCGGTCCGGCCGGCCTGGTCCATCAGCGAGTCGAAGGTGCGCGGCACCGGCCCGATCCGGCCCCGGCCCTCCGGACCGCCCGGCCCGAGGAAGAACCCGGCCGGGATGCGGAACTCACTTTGCCGGTGGGCCAGCGCGTACGCCTGCCAGCGCTGCCCGTCCGGGTACACGTCGACGGTCAGCGGCAGCGGGGTCAGCACCCCGTCGGGCGGGACGTAGCGCTGCCAGGCGCCACTGGTGATGAACCGCGGAATCGGCTCACGGACGCTGGTCAACAGCGGCGTCGGCACCAGCGGCAGCAGCGCGGCGACGAACCCGAGCGCCCAGGCCACGCCGACGGCGCGGCGCCGGGGCGGCCGGGCGCGCAGCGAGTCGATCGCGTACGCCAGCAGCAGGCCGATCACCGGCGCGACGACAAGGGCCAGCCGCGACGGCAGCGCCGCGTTGATCACCGGCAGGTTGTCCAGCACCCCGAACGGCAGCGTCTGGTCGAAACGGCGGCCGTTCCACTTCACCGTCGGCCCCCACGACAGCACCGCGAAGACCACCGCGGTCACCCCGAGCGCCGCGAGGGTGGCCCGGAACGCCCGGTCCGCGCGCCACCACAGCAGCGCGAAGCAGGCCAGGCCGAGCACGAGCAGCGGTACGCCGAAGAACGAGTTCTCCTCCGTCGGGTTGGGCGCCAGCGAGGTGCCCCACCCGGCCCAGCCGGCCAGCGACCGGCGCGGGTACGACCCGTACGCGGCGATGTCCTCGGAGTGGATCAGCGGATCGAAGCCGGTGCCGTGGAACCGCTGCGGCCCGAGGAAGTGCAGCCAGAGCGGGTACGCCAGCAGCGCTCCGGCGACGAGCGCGGTGACTCCGAGTCCGGCCGCCATCCGGGGCAGCGCGGCGCGTACCTCCGGCCACCGGGCCGGGTGCAGCGCCCAGACGGCGAGGAACACGCCGAGCGCCAGCGCGGTGAAGAACAACCCTTCGGCGGCGATCGAGAACGCGGCCGCCACCAGCAGCCCGAGCACGATCCCGCCGGTGACCGCGCGGCCGGGGCGGCGCAGCCGGAACACGCCCCAGATCAGCAGCGGCACCAGCCAGCCGGCGGTCCAGTTCAGGTGCGCGTTGGCGTGCGACACCATCGCCGGGCAGAAGGCGATGAACAGCGCCCCCACACCGGCGGCCAGCCGGCTGCGCACCAGGTACCGGCTCAGCAGCCAGTACCAGGCCACCGCGGTGGCGGCGAGGTTGAGCGTGAGGATCACCAGGAACGTCGCGGGCGGCCCGATCAGGTACGTCAGCGGCGCGAAGACCGCCGCGTACACGGTGATCGAGGTGTTCACCGCGAGGTTCACCCCGTCCGGGACGTTGATCAGCGTGGTGTAGAGCGGGTTCTCCCCGTGGGTGAGCGCGTGCCCGCCGAACGCCAGCAGCCACTCGAACAGCGCCTGGTCGCTGGAGTTGACGGTGATGGCGCGGCTGTTGGGATCACGCCACATGCCGCTGGTGACCCAGAAGGCCAGCGCCAGGGCGGCGAGCGTCACCAGCAGGTCGGCCCGCCGGTCACGGACGCGGGTCGTCGACGGCCCGGTGGCCAGGAACGGGGAGGACGGCACGCAGCGGACGTTACCAACCGGACCTGGGCAGACCGCCCGGACACGAAACTCGCCCGCACACTTCGGCGGTCGTGAATGTGTGAGCGGCGGCCATTCCGGTGTGACGAAACACGGCCGTAACGTCGCGGCAACTCGGAGGTGACTCAGTTCACATTCCACGATCGGGAGGTTCCCGTGCCCCGCTCCTCATCCCTCATCGCCCGCGTCGCCGGGGCGGCGGCCGGGGTCGTGCTGGCCGCGGCCACCGCGCTGGTCGCCGCCCTTCCCGCCCAGGCCGCCACGCTCACCCAGGTCACCGGCTTCGGCTCCAACCCCGGAAACCTGACCATGTACGCGTACCGCCCGGACGGCCTGCCGGCCGGCGCGCCCGCCGTGGTGCTGCTGCACGGGTGCGTGCAGAACGCCTCGACCTACGTCGCCAACTCCGGCTGGCAGAAGTACGCCGACCAGTGGAAGTTCACGCTCATCGCGCCGCAGCAGCCCAGCGGCAACAACGCCAACTCCTGCTTCAACTGGTTCGAGGCCGGTGACACCGCCCGCGGTCAGGGCGAGGCGCTGTCGATCAAACAGATGGTCGACTACGCCAGGACCACCTACGGCACCGACGGCGCCCGCGTGTACGTCAGCGGCCTCTCCGCCGGCGGCGCGATGAGCGCGGCCATGCTCGCCGCCTACCCCGACGTCTTCGCCGGCGGCTCGATCATCGCCGGCATCCCGTACCGCTGCGCGACCAGCACCGTCACCGCGTTCAGCTGCATGAACCCGGGTGTGGACAAGACCCCGGCCCAGTGGGGCGACCTGGTCCGCGGCGCGTACGCCGGCTACACCGGCAAGCGGCCCCGGGTGGCGATCTGGCACGGCACCAGCGACACCACTGTGGCGACCGCGAACGCCGCCGAGTCCCGGGACCAGTGGACGAACGTGCTGGGCCTGTCGACCACCCCGACCAGCACGTCCACGCTGCCGTCCGGCACGAGCCTGGAGGTCTACGGCAACGACCAGGTCCGCCTCTACCGGGTCTCCGGCATGGGCCACGGCACCCCCGTCGACCCGGGTACCGGTGCGGACCAGTGCGGCACCGCCGGGGCGTACTTCCTGGACACCATCTGTTCGACGTACCGGGACGCGCTCTTCTTCGGGCTCGGCGGTGGCGGCGCCTCGCCGAGCCCGACCCCGACGGCGACCGCGTCACCCACGCCCACCGCGTCACCCTCGCCCACGCCATCGCCGACCGGCGCGCCGGTCTGCGTCACCGCCAGCAACTACGCGCACGTGGTGGCCGGGCGGGCCTACCAGTCCGGCGGGTACGCCTACGCGCTGGGCAGCGGGCAGCGGATGGGCCTCTACAACACCTTCTACACGAGCACGCTCAAGCAGACCGGGCCCGCGTACTGGGTGATCGGCTGCTGAACGGCCACGCCGCGCCGCCCTCGCGGGCTCACTCCGTGAGGGCGGCGCGCAGCGCGCCCGGCAGGTCCGGATGCGTCCAGGGAAAGCCGGACTTGTCGAGTACGCCCGGCAGCACCCGGGTGCTGGTGAGCGCCTCCTGCGAGAAGCCGCCGAGCACCACCTTCAGCGCCACCGCCGGGATCGGCATGATCGCGGGGCGGTGCAGCTGACGGGCAAGTTCCCGGGTGAACTCGGCGTTGGTGACCGGCGCCGGGCCGACCACGTTGACCGGGCCCGCCACGTCGTCGCGGTCGAGCAGGAACTTCGCCGCGTTCAGCCAGTCCCGCATCGAGATCCACGGCAGCCACTGCCGCCCGTTGCCCAGCTTGCCGCCGACGCCGAGCCGGAACGGCAGCAGCTGCGGCTTGAGCAGGCCGCCGTCGCGGTGCAGCGGCAGTCCGGTCCGCAGCCGCACCACCCGTACGCCCGCGTCCTCGGCCGGCCGGGTCGCGGCCTCCCACACCCGGCAGACGTCGGCGAGGAACCCCTCACCGGCCGGCGCCTCCTCGGTGACCGCGCGGTCACCGGTGTCGCCGTACCAGCCGACCGCCGAGGAGTTCAGCAGCACCGCGGGCCGGTCCGCGGTGGGCAGACCGGCGATCGTGATGGCGAGCGTGGTGGTGCTGTCCACGCGGCTGGTCCGGATCAGCTTCCGGTACTCGTCGTTCCAGCGCTTGTCGCCCACCCCGGCCCCGGCCAGGTTCACCACCGCGTCCGCCTCGGCGACGCACTGCGGGTCCAGTTGCGCGGCGGACGGGTTCCACTGGCGCTCGGCGGGTGTGCGTGGTGGGCGGCGGACCAGGCGGGTGACCTGGTGGCCGTCCGCGGTGAGGCAGTCGACCAGTCGGGTGCCGAGGAAACCGGACGCGCCGGCCATGAGGATCCGCATGCTCACATCTTCGAGTACGCGGCGCTATTCGGATGCGTGGAGCGAAATCACTCACTCGTCACGCCCACCCGTCACGCGCGCTGAACGCGTTGCGTTTTTTTCGAATAGCGATACCCTTGTGGTCATGAGCAGCGCGCTGCGTGAACGTACCGTCCTTCCTCCGGACGACCCGGCTGAGCTGGCCCGGTTCGTGCACGAACTGCGGAGCGCCAGCGGTCGTGCGCGGGCCAGGCTGGTCGGGCCGGACGGGTCCGAGATCGAGATCCCCGACGAGTTGTACGGAGTGCTGCGGGACGTGGTGACGGCACTGTCCGAAGGGCTTGCGATCTCCATCGCACCGCACAACACGATGCTGACGACCCAGGAGGCGGCAGACCTGCTCAACATCTCCCGGCCCACGCTGGTCCGGTTGCTGTCCGAGGGCGAGATGCCGCACACGATGCGCGGCCGTCACCGGCGAGTCATGCTCCGGGACGTTCTCGACTACCAGGAGCGGACCCGGCAGGCACGCCGCCGGACGCTCGACCGAATGACCGCCGAAGCCGAGGAAGACGGCCTGTACGACGCGACGGCCACACCGCGCAGGACGAGATGAGCGTGACCTGAGTGGCGTTCCCGGCTTTTCTCGACACCTGCGTCCTCTACCCGGCGCATCTCTGCGACACCCTGCTGCGGCTGGCCGAGGTCGCCGCCTACCGGCCCCTCTGGTCCAGGGACGTCCTTGACGAGCTGCGACGCAACCTGATCGCACGAGGCATCGCGGAGGAGCGGGTCGACCGCCGGATCGGCCAGATGTCCGAGGCGTTCCCGGACGCCATGGTCAGCGGGTACGAGTCGCTCATCGACGGCATGTCCAACGATCCCAAGGACCGGCACGTGCTGGCTGCCGCCGTCCGGGCGAACGCGGAAGTGCTGGTCACGTTCAACGTCGGTGATTTTCCCGAGGCGTCGCTCAAGTCCTTCGACATCGTGGCGATGCACCCGGACGACTTCCTGCTCGACCAGCTGGACCTCTACCCGGGGCAGACACTGGACGTCCTGCACCGCCAGGCGGCCGCCTACCGCAGGGAGCCGACGACCGTACCGGGTCTGCTCGTACTGCTGGGACGCACCGGCCTGCCCCGGTTCGCCGCGGAGGTCCGCCGGCACCTCTGAGGCGGCCCCCCGCGGCGGGACAGAGCGGTCAGGCGTCGGCCGGGGCGGTGCGCAGGTCGGCGAGCAGGCGTTCCACCTCGGCGAACGCGGCCTGCGGCAGCGGCCCGTACGCCAGCGCTCCCAGGTTCTCCTCGGCCTGCGCCACGGTCCGGCAGCCGGGAATCGGCAGCGTGTGCGGGCTGCGGGCGAGCAGCCAGCCCAGCGCGCCCTGGGCGAGCGTGCGGCCGTCGGCGGTCAGCGCCGCACGGACCCGGGCCACCCGCTGCGCCCACTCGGCGCGCGGTACGCCGCCGGTGAACCAGTCCAGCCACTCCGGTGCCACACCGCGGACGTCGTCGCCGCCCCGGGCGGTCGGCGCGTCCTGGTACTTCGCGGTGAGCAGGCCCATCGCCAGCGGCCCTCGATTGAGGCTCGCCAGGTCGAACTCCGCGCACACCGCGAGCATGGCGGCGTTGTCCCGCAGCACCGACTGGTCGTGCTGGATCGCCGCGCAGTGCGGTCCCGCCTCGGCGAAGGCGCGCGCCGAGGCGGGGTCGTCGGTGCTCCAGCCGTACGCCCGGATCTTCCCCTCCGCGACCAGGTCCTCCAGCGTGCCGACGAGGTCCAGCGCCCGTGGCACCGGCAGACCGCCCAGGTGGAGCTGGTAGAGGTCGACGTGGTCGGTGCCGAGCCGGAGCAGCGAACCCTCCAGGCTGCGCCGCGCGTACTCGGGACTGGCGTCCTCGCCGAGCGCCTGGCGGGTCTCCTCGTCGGTGGGATAGCCGAACTTGGTCGCGATGACCGCGCGGTCCCGGCGGCCCGCCAGCGCGCGCCCGAGTACCCGCTCGCTGTGCCCGGCGCCGTAGTTGCTGGAGGTGTCGAACAGCGTCGCGCCCAGGTCGAGGGCCCGGTGGACGGTACGCACCGACTCGTCGTCGTCCACCTCGCCCCAGCCGAGCGGTTGGGTGCCGTCCCAGAGCGGACCGCCGATCGCCCAGCAGCCCATGCCGATCGCGCTGACCTCGATGCCGCTGCGGCCCAGCCGTCGTGTCGTCGTCATGCGCCCAGTGTTCACTTTCGAGTGTGCTCGAAGTCCAGCGCTTTTCCGGCCAGCCGGGGCAGCAGCGGCGCGAGCGGCGCCACCGCGTCGGCGCGTACCGCGAAATGGGTGACGCCCCAGCGGCGCTCGTGCCCGGCCACCGCCGCGACGATCTCGTCGGGCGTGCCGGCCAGCACGAACGGGGTGGCCAGCACCTCCTCCGGGGTGAGCCCGGTCTCGGCGGCAGTTGTGGCGGCGGCCGCCTCGGCGTCGTCGGTGACCGCGACGTGCTGGACCAGCGCCTCCAGCACCGGCGGCGTCTCCCGGCCGTCCGCTCCGGCCGCGACGTGCGCGAGCTGCGCCTCGATCTGGTCGGCCCGCCACCGGACGCTGTGCTGGTGGCCGTCGGCCAGGGTGCGGCCGAAGCCGGTCAGACCGACCACGTCGGCGTGCTTCCCGGCCCAGCGCAGCAGCGTCGAGTTGGCCGTGCCGACGGTCAGCGGGATCCGGTCCTGCACCGGGCGCGGCCGGTGCAGGCGTGCCGCGTACGCGGTCAGCTCCTCGGTGTCCACAGTGACCTCGTCGCCGGCCAGCAGCGCCCGTACCGCCTCGGCCACCGCGACGCAGCGGCGGACCCGGGCGGCGACGTCCGGGCGCTCGCGCCCGACGGCCCGCCACTCGGCCGGGGTGTGGCCGGCGCCGAGCCCGAGCCGGGCCCGCCCGCCGGAGACCACGTCCAGCGTGGCCACGTCGGCGGCGAGCAGGATCGGTTCCCGGACAGCGGCGTTGGAGACGTACGAGCCGAGGCCCAGCGTGCTGGTCACGGCTCCGGCGGCGGCCAGCGCGACGAACGGCGACGCGCAGTCGCCCGGATGGTCGGCGGCGAACAGCGCGTCGAAACCGGCCGCCTCGACGGTGCGGGCCAGCTCGGTCCAGCTCGCCGCGTCGGTGGGATGGGCCTGTACGGAGAAGGTCGCCATCGCCCCAGCATCGGCGCGCGCCGGGCCGCCGGCCACCCCGCGCGCGCCGATTCTGCCGACGGCCGAACGTCACACCGCGTCGAGGCGGGCCAGGTCGTCGGGGGACAGGCGCAGCGCGGCGGCGGCGACGTTCTGCTCCAGGTGCGCCGGGTCGCCGGTGCCGGGGATGGCCAGCACGTTCGGGCCGCGGGCCAGCGTCCACGCCAGCCGGACCTGGGCCGCCGTCACGCCGTGCTCCCGGGCCACCGCGAGCACCTCCGGGTGCTCCTCGCCGGTCGCGCCGGCCTCCCGACCGCTGGTGACGAGGGAGAAGAACGGCACGAACGCGGTGCCGTGCGCGGCGCAGTCACGGATCAGCTCGTCGTGCTGACGGCGGTAGCCCAGGCCGTACGAGTTCTGCACACACACCACCGGTGCGATGGCGCGCGCCTCGGTGACCTGGTGGGGGCGTACGGCGGAGACGCCGAGGTGCCGGATCAGCCCGGCGTCGCGCAGCTCGGCGAGCGCGCCGAAGTGCTCGGACAGCGGCTCCGGGCCGTGCACCCGCAGGTTCACCACGTCCAGGTGGTCGCGGCCGAGCTGGCGCAGGTTCTCCTCCACCTGGCCGCGCAGCTGGTCCGGGCGGGCCGCCGGCAGCCACTGCCCGGACGGGTCCTTGCCCGGCCCGACCTTGGTCACGATGACCAGATCCTCCGGGTACGGCCACAGCGCCCGGTTGATCAGCTCGTTGGCCGAGCGCAGCGGCGAGAAGTAGAACGCGGCCGTGTCGATGTGGTTGACGCCCAGCTCGACGGCGCGGCGCAGCACGGCGACGGCCCGGTCGCGGTCGCTCGGGCTGCCGTCGGCGTTCGCGGTCAGCCGCATCGCGCCCAGGCCCATCCGGTTGACGGTCAGGTCGCCGAGCTGCCAGGCGCCGGCCGCGCCGGCGTGGACGGTGTCGATGGTCATGTGGCCCCCGTATCCCTCAGGTGTGGCCCCGCGGCGGGGCCGACAGGTTTCACGGAGGCGGCGGGCCGGTGGTTCACTCGCCTTCGTCGCGGTCGTCGGGCCGTTCGTGCCAGCGGGCCCGCCAGGCCGCCTCGTGCGCCTCGTGGCTGGCGCGTTCCTCGAAGACCAGCTTCCGCAGGGCCCGCCGGCCCTCGTCGAAGACGATCACTTCGACGGCCACCATACCCACCGTGATGGCGGTGAGCATGCCCAGCGCGGCCAGCCCCGGCACCCGTTCCGCGACCGGGATGCTCAGGCCGAGCAGCAACGCCGTCGCGACCCGCGTCCAGCTCAGCGTGCGCAGGGTACGGAGCTGGAACAGCATGTTGCCGCAGAGATAGCAGATCACGCCGCCGAACAGCAGCGGCACGCTCGGCCCGTGCCCCGGCTCGCTGGGCGGCACGTTCGGGTCGGCGATGCCGTGCACTATCGTCTCGGCGCCGAGCGCGAACAGGATGATGCCCGCGATCATCGGCAGGAACAGGTAGGCGTACGCGTCCCGGGCCATCGCCACCCGGGGGCCGTCCTGCGCGACGTGCAACGCGATCCGGGCGGCCGGCCCGATCATGTCGTAGTGCGCCCACCAGAGCGCGGCGGTGAAGAAGATGCCGAGCACGGCCGCGGTCACGGCCGGCCAGGTGGGCGGCTGGCCGAGCAGGTTGCTGCCGACGCCGACCGAGATCACGGACTCGCCCAGCGCGATGATCAGGATCAGGTCGTACCGCTCGGTCCAGTGTTCGGCCGATGCGACGCCCCAGCCCCAGGTGCCGGCGAGGATGCCGGTGCCGTACTGGAGCAGGACGACCACCGCCCACAGCACGTCGCGGAGCACCGCCGCGGAGAACAGGTCGTCGATCCTCGGCGGCAGCAGCGCGGCGACCAGCAGCAGCGCGGTGCTGCCGATCAACTCCGGGGCGAACCGGAGGAGTTGCCGGCGCTCGTTCGGGCTGTCCCGGACCGCGTGCCGGTACAGCAGCAGGTGGATCAACCGCAGGACGGTGTAGCTGAGCGCCGCGACCATCGGCCCGGCCGCGTTGCCGGTCGGGTCCCGGAACGCCTGTGGCAGCGACAGCGCGAACGTGAACAGCGCGGCCATGCCGACTGTCATGAGCACCGGGACGAAGCCTTCGCCGAGGCGTACCCGGGTGGCGACCACGCTGTGCACCACCCACGACCACCAGAGCACGGCGAGGACCAGCAGCGCGTGCAGCAGCGCCCCGCCGGTCACCTGCAGGGCGGTGGCCCGGGTGATGATGAAGAACGAGAAGACGAAGACCAGGTCGAAGAAGATCTCGAACCGGTCGACGCGGGCGCCCGGGGCCACCGGCACCGCCGGCCCCAGGCGTCCCCGCCACCGGTTCGAGCCCACCGGCCGAGTCTGTCAGCGCAGGTCGGGCCGGGTGGCCGATTCGGTCAGCCCGTCCGGTGGCGCAGGCCGTCCATCAGCAGGTCGAGCAGGCGTCCGGCCTGGGCGCGCTGGTCCGGCTCGCCGGCCACCAGGGACACCCCGCTGAGGCTGGCGAGCACGTCGGCGGCGGCCACGTCGGCGCGTACGGCACCGGCCGCCGCGCCGGCGGCGAGGAGTTCGCCGAGCGCGGCCAGCAGCAGGTCGCGGCTCTGCGCGTACGGGTTGGCGCCTGCGGCGATGACCAGCCGCAGCGCGTCGGCCATGCCCCGCTTGGTGGCGAGGTAGTCGACGAACCGGTCCATCCACGTGCGCAGCGCCACGTCGGCGGGCCGGGTGGCGAGCAGCGCCGGCGCGGCGTCGCAGAGCTTCTCCAGCTCGTTGCGGTACGCCGCCTCGATGAGCGCTTCCCGGCTGGGGAAGTGGCGGTAGAGCGTGCCGATCCCGACCCCGGCCTCCTTGGCGACGCGGTCGAGCGTTACCTCCGCGCCCGCCTGGGAAAACGCCTGCACCGCGGCGTCCAGCAGGCGCTGCCG
This sequence comes from Micromonospora sp. CMU55-4, assembly GCF_011602315.1. Classification (NCBI taxonomy): domain Bacteria; kingdom Bacillati; phylum Actinomycetota; class Actinomycetes; order Micromonosporales; family Micromonosporaceae; genus Micromonospora; species Micromonospora sp. CMU55-4. The sequence goes on along the minus strand of NZ_JAAOLH010000007.1, from coordinate 76,050 downwards.
GTTGCGCAGCGCGTCGGCGCGCAGCGGTCGGTCGGGCACGGTTCCTCCTCGGCTCGACCGGGTCGCGGGCCCGGGTCGGTGGTAACCGGAGTCTCCTCCGGTTATGCTGAGCAAGTAACGGAGGATCCTCCGCTTCTCATCGTAGCGGGCGGACATCGGTCCGCGTCGCCGTCGACAAGGATGGACCATGACAACCCCGACACCAGTCACGACCCCGTTCGACTCCGAGACCACCGCCCTGGAAGTGGTCCGCGACCTGGACCTGACCGGCCGGCGGGCCGTCGTCACCGGCGGCGCCTCCGGGATCGGTGTGGAGACCGCCCGCGCGCTCGCCTCCGCCGGAGCGGACGTCACCCTCGCCGTCCGCAACACCGAGGCCGGTCAGCGCGCCGCCGCCGAGCTCACCGGCGCCACCGGCAACGACCGGATCCTGGTCGCCCCGCTCGACCTGGACGATCTCGCGTCGGTGGCCGCGTTCGTCCGGAACTGGGACGGGCCGCTGCACATGCTCGTCAACAACGCCGGGATCATGGCCTCCCCGGAGATGCGTACCGAGCAGGGCTGGGAGATGCAGTTCGCCACGAACCACCTCGGGCACTTCGCGCTCGCCACCGGACTGCGCCCGGCGCTCGCCGCGGCCGGCGGCGCGCGGATCGTCTCGGTCAGCTCGGCCGCCCACCTGAGGTCGCCGGTGGAGTTCTCCGACATCCACTTCCGGCAGCGGCCGTACGACCCGTGGCTGGCGTACGGGCAGTCCAAGACCGCGAACGTGCTCTTCGCGGTGGAGGCGACCCGGCGCTGGGCCGACGACGGCATCTGGACCAATGCGCTGATGCCCGGCGCGATCCGGACCAACCTGCAGCGCTACATCACCGAGGAGGAGTTGGCCCGGATGCGCGCGCAGAGCGGTGGCGGCGCGGCCTCGTTCAAGACCCCGGAGCAGGGCGCGGCGACCTCGGTGCTGGTCGCCACCTCACCGCTGCTCGACGGCGTCGGCGGCCGGTACTTCGAGGACTGCCAGGAGGCCGGGCCGAACCAGCCGGGCACGCGGACCGGCTGGGCGCCGTACGCCCGGGACCCGGAGGCCGCCGAGCAGCTCTGGACGGTATCCGAGGAGCACCTGAAGGGCTGAGGCCGCTGACGACGAAGGGGGCGCGCGGCATGTCGCCGCGCGCCCCCTCGCCGTCTCGGATCTACAGACCCAGCTCGGCCTCGAAGTTGCCGGCCTCCAGCCGCTCCTTCACCGCGGTGAGGAAACGGGCCGCGTCGGCGCCGTCGATCAGCCGGTGGTCGTACGACATGGCCAGGTAGACCATCGACCGGATCGCCACGACCTCGCCCAGCTCCGGGTCGTTCACCACGACCGGGCGCTTCACCACAGCGCCCGTGCCGAGCATCGCCGACTGCGGCGACGGCACGATCGGGGTGTCGAACAGGGCGCCCCGGCTGCCGGTGTTGGTGAGCGTGAACGTCGCCCCGGCCATCTCGTCCGGGGTGATCTTGTTGGCCCGGGTGCGCTCGGCCAGGTCGGCGATCCGCTTGGCGATGCCGCCCATGTTCAGGTCACCGGCGTTGTGGATGACCGGCACGAGCAGGCCGCGCTCGGTGTCCACGGCGATGCCCAGGTGCTCCGCGGCCGGGTAGGTGATCGTCCCGCCCTCCAGGTCCATGCTGGCCTGGACGATCGGGTACGTCTGGAGCGCCTCGACGGCGGCGAGCGCGAAGAACGGCAGGAACGACAGCTTCACGCCGTGCTTGGCCTGGAACGACTCCTTCGCCCGCGCCCGCAGCTTCGCGACCCGGGTGACGTCCACCTCGACCACGGTGGTCAGCTGGGCCGTCTCGTGCAGCGACTGCTGCATCCGCTTGGCGATGGTGGCCCGGATACGCGGCAGCTTCTCCGTCGTACCCCGCTTGGCGCTCGGCTGCGGCTTGGCGGCCGGCTGGGCCGGCGCCTCCGCCTTCGCGGCCGGAGCGGCGGCGGTCGGCGCGGGCTTGGCGGCCTTCGCCTTCTCCGCCGCCTCCAGCACGTCCTGCTTGCGGATGCGGCCACCCACGCCGGTGCCCTTGACCGAGCCCAGGTCCACGCCGTGCTCGGCGGCGAGCTTGCGCACCAGCGGCGTCACGTACCCGGCGGCGTCCTCGCCGTGCTCGGCCGGAACGCTCCGGCGCTGCGTGGCGGCCGGCGCGGCCGGCTGGGCCGCCGCCTCGGCCTTGGCCGGCTGCGCGGCCTGCTCCGCCTCGGCGGCCGGCTCGTTGTAGGCCGCGCCCGGCGTCGGCTCCTCGACCTTCGGCTCCGGCTTGGGCTCCGGCTTGGGCTCGGGCTTCGCCTCGGCCTTGGGCTCCGGCTTGGGCTCGGGCTTCGGCTCCGCCTTCGCGGGCGCGGCGCCGGCCACCCCGACGATCGCCAGCACGGCGCCGACGTCGGCGGTCTCGTCCTCGGCGACCTTGATCTCCTGCAGCGTGCCGGCGACCGGCGACGGGATCTCGGTGTCGACCTTGTCGGTGGAGACCTCCAGCAGCGGCTCGTCCACCTCGACGGTCTCACCGACCTGCTTGAGCCAGCGGGTGACGGTGCCCTCGGTGACGCTCTCGCCCAGGGCCGGCATGGTCACCGGCGTACCCTCGCCCGACGACGCCGCCGGCTGGGCCGGCTCCTCGACGGCCGGCTGCTCGGCCTCGGCGCCCGGCTCGGCGGCGGCCTCCTCGGCCTGCTGCTCCGGCTCGGGGCCGGTGCCCTCGGCGGCGGCGGTCGGCTCGGTGGCCGGCTCGGCCTCCTGCTTCGGGGCCGCGCCCGCGTCCTCGCCCTCACCGGCGATGACCGCCAGCTCGCTGCCGACCTCGGCGGTCTCGTCCTCGCCGACCACGATCCGGCTCAGCACGCCCGCCGCGGGGGACGGGATCTCGGTGTCGACCTTGTCGGTCGACACCTCGAGCAGGGGCTCGTCGACCTCGACGGTGTCACCCTCCTGCTTGAGCCAGCGCGTGACGGTGCCCTCGGTGACGCTCTCGCCGAGCCGGGGCATGGTGACCGATACCGGCATGTTCTCCAGACTCCTTCATTCCCTGGTGGGATTCTCGCCCGTCGCCGGACGCCGCGGTTGTCGTGTCAGGCGTGCGCGTGCAGCGGCTTGCCGGCCAGGGCCAGGTGCGCCTCGCCCAGAGCCTCGTTCTGCGTCGGGTGGGCGTGCACGAGCTGCGCCACCTCGGCCGGGTACGCCTCCCAGTTGTAGATGAGCTGCGCCTCGCCGATCAGCTCACCGACCCGGGCGCCGACCATGTGCACGCCGACCACCGGGCCGTCGTCCACCCGGACCAGCTTCACGTGGCCGGCGGTCTTGAGGATCTGGCTCTTGCCGTTGCCGCCCAGGTTGTAGTTGTACGTCTTGATCTTGTCGGCGCCGTACTGCTCCTTGGCCTTCGCCTCGGTCAGGCCGACCGACGCCAGCTCCGGGTCGCAGTACGTCACGCGCGGGATGCCGGCCTCGTCGATCACGGCCGGGCTCTTCCCGGCGATCTCCTCGGCGACGAAGATGCCCTGCTGGAAGCCACGGTGGGCGAGCTGCAGGCCGGGCACGATGTCGCCGACCGCGTAGACGTTCGGCACGCTGGTGCGCAGCCGCTCGTCGGTCAGCACGTAACCGCGGTCCATCTTGACGCCCTGCTCCTCGTAGCCGAGGCCGGCGGTGTTCGGGCCGCGGCCCACGGCGACCAGCAGCAGCTCGGCCTCGACCGTGTCACCGCCCTGAATCGTCAGCTTCACGCCCTTGTCGGTCTTCTCGACCTTCTCGAACGGCTTGCCGACCTTGAAGTTGATCTTCCGCTTGCGGAACGCCCGCTCCAGCGCCTTCGACGACTCCTCGTCCTCGGCGGCGACCAGGCGGGGCAGCGCCTCGACGATGGTCACGTCCACGCCGAAGGACTTCCAGACGCTGGCGAACTCGACGCCGATCACGCCGCCGCCGAGCACGATCGCCGAGGACGGCACGCGGTCCAGGGTCAGGGCGTGGTCGCTGGTGATGATCCGCTCGCCGTCGACGTCCAGGCCGGGCAGGCTCTTCGCGTACGAGCCGGAGGCCAGCACGACGTTACGGCCGGTGTAGCGCTTGCCGTCCACCTCGACGACGTTCTTGCCGACCAGCTTGCCGGCGCCCGCCACGAAGGTGATCTTCTTGCTGCTGCCCACCAGGCCCTGCAGGCCCTTGTGCAGGCGCGAGATCACGCCGTCCTTGTACGAGTTGACCGCCTTCATGTCGATGCCCACCAGCTCGGCCTTCACGCCGAACTGCTCGGACTCGCGGGTCTGGTCGGCGATCTCGGCGGCGTGCAGCAGCGCCTTGGTCGGGATGCACCCGTTGTGCAGGCACGTCCCGCCGAGCTTGCTCTTCTCGATGAGGGCGACGGAGAGGTCCAGCTGGGCGGCACGCAGCGCCGCCGCGTAGCCGCCGCTACCACCTCCGAGGATGACGATGTCGAAGGTCGTGTCGTTCGGCTCGCTCACATCCAACTCCCAGGTCGCGTCACTGCATCGGGGGTTACGGCGGAGTAACAGGCACACCCCACCTCGGTCATCTTGTCACCACCACGGACCGGGCGCGTACCGAGGTGCCCAACGACACGTCGGTGACACGTACCCTTGGCACCGTCCTCGATGACGGCTTGGGGGAGGAGTGGATTCGGTGGGGTTGTTCCGACGACGAAAGCGGGCCGCCCCGGCGAGCCGCGACCGTGCCGCCGACCGCGCCGATCTGGACCACTTGGAGAACTTCGTCCGGACCCGTAAGGGCGTCGAGGCGTACATCGAACCCCGTACGACGGTCACCGAGACCACGATCATGCTGATCGCCGACGACGGCGAGTGGACCCGGCGGCGCGTGGGCGGGCCGGACGAGGCCCGCCGCTGGGCGCACCGGATCGCCATCCCGATCTACGACGTGCGGCTGATGGGCTATCCGCAGCGCATGCGCGACTACAACGAACGCCGCAAGCGCCGTCCCGAGCTGTTCTGAGCGGGCGCGGGCGCGGGCGCGGGTGTTAAAAAGGGCCCCTTCTACAACGCGAGGCGTTAAGAAGGGGCCCTTCCTTGCACGTCAGCCGTTGGTGGCGACGTCCTCGACCAGGTGCACGAGCGTACGCACCGGCACGCCGGTGCCGCCCTTGGTCCAGTAGCCGGTCGCCTCGCCCGAGTGGTAACCCGGACCGGCGATGTCGATGTGCGCCCACGCCACGTCGTCGGTGACGAATTCGCGCAGGAACACGCCGCCCTGCAGCATGTGCCCGGCCCGGTCCATCCCGGCGTTGACCTGCGAGATGTCCGCGACGTCCGACTCCATGCCCTTGCGCACGTCGTCCGGCAGCGGCATCGGCCAGGCCGGCTCACCGGTCGCGTCACCGGCCACCCGCACCCGCTCGCACAGCTCCGGGGTGCCCATCACACCGGCGATCCGCTTGCCCAGCGCGATCACCTGCCCGCCGGTCAGCGTGGAGGTCTCGAACAGGTAGTCCGCGCCGTCCGCGCAGGCCCGCGCCATCGCGTCGGCCAGCACCATCCGGCCCTCGGCGTCGGTGTTCAGCACCTCCACCTTCTTGCCGTTGAACATGCTGATCACGTCGCCCGGCCGGTAGCTGGCGCCCGACGGCATGTTCTCCGCCATCGGCAGGTAGCCGGTGACGGTGACCGACGGCTTGAGCGCCGCGATCGCCAGCATGGCCGCGCCGACCGCCGCCGCGCCGGCCATGTCCGACTTCATCTCCCACATGCCCTGCGCCGGCTTGATCGAGATGCCGCCGGTGTCGAACGTGATGCCCTTGCCGACCAGCGCGACCCGCTTGCCGTTGCCGCCGCCCTCCGGCGTCCAGGTGAGCTTCACCAGCCGCGGCGGGGCCTCGGAGCCCTGGCCGACGGCGAGGATGCCGCCGTAGCCACCGGCCTTGAGCGCCGCCTCGTCCAGCACCTCGACCTCCAGCCCCGCCTCGCGGGCGGCGGCGGAGACGGCGTCGGCGAACGCCGGGGGACGCAGCTCGTTCGGCGCGGTGTTCACCCAGTCCCGGCTGGTCCGCACCGCGCCGGCCACCGCCTGCGCCCGCGCGACCTCGGCCTGGGCGGTCGCGTCGGCCGCGTCCGGCACCGCCACCAGCACCTCGGCCACCGGCTCACGGCGGGCCGGCTGCGGCTTGGTCTTGTAGCCGGCGAACCGGTAGCCGCCCAGCAGCGCGCCCTCGGCGACCGCGCGCAGCGCGGCCGGGGCGTCGGCGTCGTCGGGCAGGGGCAGGGCCAGGGCGACGCGCGCCGCGCCGGCCAGCGCCCGTACGGCGGCGCCGGCGGCCCGGCGCAGCGACTCCGGGGCCGGAGCGGCGCCCGAGGGCTCCGGGCCGAGGCCGACGGCCACGACCAGCGGGGCGGTCACGGTGCCCAGCGTGGCCAACTTGATCACCTCGCCCGGGCCACCTGTCGCGCCGAGCAGGGCCAGCGTCTCGGTCAGCTTTCCGTCGAACGCGGCGGCGATGCTCTCCCCGCCGGTGGCCAGCAGCAGGGCGTGGGCGGGTGCGCCGCTGCCCGGCTCGGTGGTCTGGCTGTGCACGCCGATCACGATCGCGTCGACGGCGAGTTCGGCGGGGTCGGTGTCGACCAGGCTGAGGGTGGTGCGGGGCGATGTCACGAAAGCTACTCCGGGCGGGCCGGGCCGGCCGCGTCGTCGCGTACCGGCGGTGAAGGTGTCTCCGGCGGCAACCTACCCGCCGGAAGGCGTGGGTGTCCCGCCGATGCGCGCCGACGGGATCCCGCCGATGCTAACCACAGTCGTCGCGGCCGGTAAGTTGCCACCCATGACCGAGGTGACCTCCGACGCCGCCGAGACCCGGCTGCGCCGCTCCCCGCTGCACGAGCGGCACACCGCGCTCGGCGCGAAGTTCGCCCCCTTCGGGGGCTGGCAGATGCCGCTGGAGTACGCCGGTGGCGGCGTGCTCAAGGAGCACACCGCCGTCCGTGAGGGCGTCGGCGTGTTCGACGTCTCGCACCTGGGCAAGATCCGGGTCACCGGGCCGGGCGCGGCGGACTTCGTCAACGCCTGCCTCACCAACGACCTCGGCCGGATCGCTCCCGGTCAGGCGCAGTACACGCTCTGCTGCGACGACGCCACCGGCGGCGTGGTGGACGACATCATCGCCTACCTGCACGCCGACGACCACGTCTTCCTGATCCCCAACGCCGCGAACACCGCCGAGGTGGCCCGCCGGCTGCGCGCCGCCGCGCCCGCCGGTGTCACCGTCACCGACGAGCACGAGGCGTACGCGGTGCTCGCCGTCCAGGGCCCGCGCTCGGCGGACCTGCTGGGCGCGCTCGGCCTGCCCACCGGGCACGACTACATGAGCTTCTCCACCGCCACGCTCGACGGGGTGGAGCTGACCGTGTGCCGCACCGGCTACACCGGCGAGCTGGGCTACGAGCTGGTCGTGGCGTCCGAGCACGCGGTCGCCGTCTGGGACGCGCTCTTCGCCGCAGCCGGCGACGTCCGCGCCTGCGGCCTGGCCGCCCGGGACACGCTGCGCACCGAGATGGGCTATCCGCTGCACGGGCAGGACCTGTCCCCGGAGATCACCCCGGTGCAGGGCCGCTCCGGCTGGGCGGTGGGCTGGGACAAGCCGGCGTTCTGGGGCCGCGACGCGCTGCGCGCCGAGAAGGCCGCCGGACCCGCCCGTACGCTGCGCGGCCTGACCGCTGTCGACCGGGCCATCCCGCGCCCCGGCATGGCCGTGTACTCGGGCGACCGGCAGGTCGGCACCGTCACCAGCGGCACGTTCAGCCCGACGCTCAAGCACGGCGTCGCGCTGGCGCTCGTCGACACCGACCCGAAGCTGGCCGACGGCGAGGAGCTGGAGGTGGACATCCGGGGCCGCCGTGCCCGGATGCGCCTGACCCGGCCGCCGTTCGTCAAGCCCTCGGTGCGCTGAGGCCGGAGGCGGATCGGCGCTCGGCGCGCTGAGCCGCGCGGGTCAGTCCTCGCCGCGCTCCCCGGCGTCGAGGACTGCCTGCGTCCAGCCGCCCTCCAGCACGCCGGTGCCGTCCAGCACCGCCCAGTCGACCACGTCCGACGCCTCCACCACCACGGGGGAGCCGATCCGTACGTTCGGGTCGGTGTTGGCGTCGCTGGCGCTCGCGCCGACGATCCGTTCCGGGCTCTCCCACGAGGTCACCCCGGCCCAGACGTACTCGGGGCCGTCGTCGCCGGGCAGCCCGTACTTGACCACGAGCTGGCTCTCCTCGGGCAGCCGCCCGGCCAGGAACCGGGCCCGGATGTCGCCGAGCGCCTCCCGGGCGGTCTCCACCGCGCGGCTCATCGCGTCCCCGGTGCGGGTGTAGCGCACGTCCGGCTGGATGCCGTTGAACAGCGTCGCGCAGGCGGCGGCGAAGTAGCGGCCGGGCGGACCCGGATGCCCGGGCGGCGGGTTGAGGCTCAGGAACGAGTCGGCGTCCGGGTCGGTGGCCGGGTCCAGCTCCAGCCGCAGCAGCACCGGTGCGGTCGCGCCGTGCTGCTCCGGATTGCCGTACGCCACGGCGATGTCGTGCCCGGTCACCGTGGCCAGCACGGGAAGCTGCACGAACGCCGGCACCTCCTCACCGGCGAGCCCGTCGGTCCAGTCCCGCAGCAGCCGCCGGGCCGCGCCGGTCATCACCGCGCCCCACGCCCGGGTCAGGTGGTCCGGCACGCCCTGGGCCTGCAACTCCAGCAGCCCGAACCGGCGCAGCCCCTTCGTGGTGAACCACAGCCCGTCGGAGTCCGAGGAGTAGGGCACCAGCACCCAGTCGACGAGCCGGATCCGGCCCTGCTCGTCGGGCAGCGAGCGCAGCGCCGCCGCCGGGTCGAGGAACTGGAGCCCGAAGACGTCCACCACGTCCCCGCCGACCGTCTCGGCGACCGCCGCGGCCACCGCGCGGGCGGCCCACTCGTGCGCGGGCGGCCAGCCCGGCCGGTACTCGGCCTGCACCACCACCAGGTGGGTGGCGGCGGCCAGCCGGGCCAGTTGCTCCTCGGTGGCGCCGAACGCGGTGAGCAGGTCCGGCGGCAGCTCGGGGAACTCGTCGACGGTACGGGTGTCGACGGTCATCAGCGGGCTGTCGAGCATCTGCTTGGCCAGCCCGTGCACCGGCTCGGCGAGCCGCCCGGCCAGCCCTTCCACTGCGGTCTTCGGGCTCACCTTGGGCAGGCCGGTGATCGGCACCAGATAGGTCGCGTCGAGCGACTCGGGCACCGGTACCGGCAGGAAGTCGTCCGTGATGAGCATGCCGTCCCCCTCGACCGCGCCGGTGCACTCGCCCCGAACGCTACCCGCCCGGACCGGTGACGCTCAGCCGGTCAGCACCAGTCCCAGGTAGGACAGCGTGGTGACGATCTCCACGAGCGCCCCGAGCACGTCGCCGGTGATGCCGCCGAAGCGGCGTACCAGGTGCCGGAGCAGCCCGGCCGCGACGGCGAGCGCGCCGAGCACGGCGATCGGCCCCTGCCACGGACGGTCCGGCGCCGCGGGCACGGCCGCCAGCGCGACGGCGACCGCGCCGAGCGCCAGCGCGCCCCACCCGACGGTGCCGGCCACGAGCGCGCCCAGGCCCTCCGGCCGCGCGGCCGGCACGCCGCGCCGGCAGGCCAGGCCCACAGCGAGCCGCCCGGCCGCGGTGGCCGCGACCACGGCGGCGAACGCGGCGAGGGCGTCCCGCCCGGCCAGCTCCGCGAGCACCGCGCTCTGGAGCAGGAGTACGACCACCAGCGCGACCACCCCGAACGGGCCGACGTCCGGCTGCTTCATGATCTTCAGCGCGGCCGGACCACGCCGGTACGAGCCGAGCGCGTCCACGGTGTCGGCCAGCCCGTCCAGGTGCAGGCCCCGGGTGAGCAGCGCGCCCAGCCCCACCGTGACCACGGCGGCGACGAGCGGTGGCGCGAGCGCGCCGGTGAGCAGCAGCGCCCCGCCGAGTACGGCGCCGAGCAGCGCGCCGACCAGCGGGGCGAGCGCCATCGCGGTGCCGGCGGCGGCCCGGTCGACCCGGCCGGCGCGTACCGGTGCGGTGGTGAACGTGGTGAGCGCCAGCCGGATGCCGTCGGCGAGCCGCGCCTCAGTCGGCACGTCGGCCGGGGGAGACCGGCTCGTCGGACCCGATCGTGGTCGGTCCCGGCCCGGCCGGCTCCGGCTCGGCGAAGTCCGGTTCGTCGCCGGTCCGGCCGTCGCCGGTGTCGCCGTCGTCGTCGGGGCCGCCCAGCGACGGGTGCGCCGGCAGCGTGGCGGCGAGCGTCAGCGCGGAGCGCAGCAGCGGCAGCGCGGCCAGCGCGGTCGCCCCCTCGCCCAGGTCGAGCCGCAGGTCCACCAGCGGCGTCAGGCCGAGCACGTCGGCGGCCAGCCGCACACCCGGACGGCCGCCGTGGTCGGGCAGCAGGCACCAGTGCCGCGCCTGCCCGGCCAGGTCGCGGCTGACCATCGCGGCGGCGGTGCCGACCGGGCCGTCCAGCAGCACCGGCACCTTACGGGCGGTGGCGCCCAGCAGGACGCCGGTGGCCAGCGCGATGTCGCCGCCACCCAGCTCGGCCAGGATGTCCTTGGCCTCGCGGGACGAGCGGCGGGTGCGGTGCAGCGCGTCGCGTACCGCCGCGCAGCGGACCATCCAGGCGGTGTCGTCGATCTCGCCCTGCTCGGTGATCACCCGGCCGAGCACGGTGGGCGGCTCCGCGCCCGCGGTGGCCGCGAGCACCGCCGCGGCGGCGGCCTCGGCGCCCGCACCGCACGCGGCGAGCACCAGCAACTGCACCCCCGCGTCGGCGGCCTGCTCGGCGAGCCGCCAGCCGTAACGCAGCGCCGCCTCCACCTCGTCGCCGGGCAGGGCCGGGCGGTCCTCGATTGGCGCCGACGTGGGCGCCTCGACGATCTGCAGGTCGGCGCGGTTCTCGGCGGCCAGCCGGGCCAGCGCGCCCCGGCCGGCGCGGGCCTGCCGGGCCCGGCGGGCCGACTCACCGGCCGGCGCGCCGGCCGACACGCCGCCTTCGTGGTCGCCCTGGATCAGCAGTACGCGCACCGAGTCCCACGGCCGCGGCATCGAGGTGCCCTGGGTGGCGGCCGCGAAGCCGACCACCTGCTCCAGCACGCCCAGACCGGCGCCGGGAAGGTCGAGCGTGGCGAGCCGGTCGACCGCCTGCGGACCGGTGTAGTCGTCCGGCATCGGCAGTTCCATGCCCGGCTGGATCACCAGGCCGGTGGCGATCATCGGCAGCGCCATGGTGGGGGCGGCCCAGTCGCCCGTGCCGGGCTCGTCGGACGCGGCCGGGGCGGGCAGCGGGGCGGCGGCCGGGGTGAGTACCTCGGGCAGCGTCACGTCCCCGGCGCCGAGGTCGGCCGGTACGGCCTGAGCCGGTGCGGTCCGGTTCGCGGCGGCTCCGGTCGGCGCGGCCTGGTCCGGCGCGGGCCGGGGTGCCGTGGCCCAGGATGTCGCGACCTGGGGCGCCGCGTCGCGGCTCGGCCCGGCCTCGGGCGACGTGCCGGCGGGCGGCACGGCGTGGGCCGGAGCGGCCGGCTTGAGCCAGGTGGTCTGACCGGCGACCACCAGCGCGACCGCGTCGCAGGCGTCGGCGACCGCGCGGTTGGCGGCGCCGAGCGCGTCAGTGAACGCCCGGCCGAGCGGCGTGGTGGGCACCAGGGACAGGCCCACCTCGGGGCTGACCAGCACCAGCCGGGCGGTGCTGGAGCGCACCGCCGCGGCCAGCTCGGCGATCGTGGCGGTGTCGTCGGCCGGCTGGTGGGCCGGGTCGAGCAGCATCGTCACCCAGCCGCCCAGGTCGTCCACGAGCAGCGTCTCGTTCGGCCCGGCGGCGGCGATCACCTCGACCAGTCGGCCCGGGTTCGCGGCCGTCTCCTCGGTGGTCCAGCTCCCCGGCCGGCGGGCGCGGTGCGTCGCGAGGCGGGCCGCCCACTCGGTGTCCTCGGGATCCCCGGCCGGGGCGGTCGCCACGTACCGGACCGTGGGCGCGTCGGCGACCAGCGACTCGGCGATCTCGGACTTGCCGGAGCGGATACCGCCGAGCACCAGGAGGGTGTGCCACCCGTCAACGGACATGCTCCGTACCTTAGATGCCGCCGCCCCGGCGGGGCAGTGAGAGGTGGCTCATCGCGGTCGGCGCTCGGGGGCCTCGAAGCGATAGTCGTTGGGATTCACGTCAACCGGCTTCGGATCCTCCTGCCAGGCTCCCTCGCCGGGGCGGGCGAGAAGCGCGTCGAGCAGCTCCTCCCGGTCCATCTCGTGGGCCGCCTCGATGCCGCCGCGTACCGCCATCGCCCGTATCTCCTCGGTGTCCATCTCCCGCAACGGCCGCATGGTGTCCTCCCTCGCTGACGACGTCCGGCGTGGATACCCCGCTGGTGACGGCCGAACCTTGCGGGCACCCGCGCGTCGGCCCGCGCCGGTCGAGGGGTGAAGCGTCGTGGGCGGGCGACTAGGCTTGCGGAGGTTTGGCGTCCTGCGGGACGACGGCGGCGAGGGGAGACGCGGCATGGCGTGGAGCTGGCGGTACGAGGGCACGAACGGCGACGCGGTCGACGGGCCGGACGAGTCGTTCACGAGCCAGGCGGACGCCGAGTCGTGGATCGGCCAGACCTGGCGGGAGCTCGCGGCATCCGGCGTCACCACCGTCGTGCTGGTCGAGGACGACCGGGTGGACTACCGGATGAGCCTGCAACCCCCGGCCGAATGACCGGCTACGACCGCCCCGGCGAGCCGCTGGTCCTCGGCGTGCCCCGGGCGGCGTTCCGGCCGAGCCCGATCTTCCTGGCCCTGGTCGCGCTCTTCGTGGCCAGCGGGGTGATGGCCTGGAACCGGTACGGCAACGTCCGGTTCGACGTGTTCCTCTTCGTGGTCTCCGGCTGGCTGGTCTCACTGTGCCTGCACGAGTACGCCCACGCCGTGGTCGCGTACCGGGCCGGTGACCGGGACATCGCCCACCGGGGCTACCTGACGCTCAACCCGCTGAAGTACACCAGCCCGCTGCTGTCGATCGTGCTGCCGGTGGTCGTGGTGCTGCTCGGCGGCATCGGCCTGCCCGGTGGCGCGGTCTGGGTGGACCGGCACGCCATCCCGGGCCGGCTGCGGCACACGCTGGTCAGCCTGGCCGGGCCGGCCACAAACGTGCTGTTCACGCTGGTGCTGGTGGCCGCGGTGGTGTGGGGCCCCGAGCTGGGCGGGCCGCTGGAGTTCTGGGCCGGTGTCGGGCTGCTCGCGTTCCTCCAGCTCACCGCCAGCGTGCTCAACCTGCTGCCGGTACCGGGCCTGGACGGCGGCAACATGCTCCAGCCCTGGCTCAGCCCCGCCTACCGGCGGATGTACGACCTGTTCGCCCCGTACGGCTTCATCCTGCTGTTCGCGCTGCTGTGGAGCCCGCAGATCAACCGGGCGTTCTTCGGCGCGGTGTTCGCCGTCGGCGACGCGCTCGGGCTGCCGCGGGAGCTGTACCAGATCGGCTACGCCCTGATCCGCTTCTGGCAGTAGCCGACCGGCCGTTCCCGGGCCGGAGCGAGCCGGCCCGGGAACGACGCGACGTCACGGACGCTGCGCCGGGCTCTCGGTCTTCGCCGGGTCCCGCTCGGTGACCGGCTCGACGATCTCGTCGATCGCCTTCAGCAGGTCGGCGTCGAGCTTCACGCCCGCCGCCTTCACGTTGTCGTGCACCTGCTCGGGCCGGGACGCGCCGACGATCGCCGAGGCGACGTTCGGGTTCTGCAGCACCCACGCGACGGCGAGCTGCGCCATCGTCAGCCCGGCCTGCTCGGCCAGCGGCTTGAGCCGCTGCACCCGGGTGAGCACGTCGTCGTTGAGGAACCGCGCGATGAAGTTCGCGCCGGACTTCTCGTCGGTGGCGCGGGAGCCGGCGGGCGGCGGCTGGCCCGGCAGGTACTTGCCGGACAGCACGCCCTGCGCCATCGGCGACCAGACGATCTGACCGATGCCCAGCTCCTCGCTGGCCGGGATCACCTCGGTCTCGATGACCCGCCACAGCATCGAGTACTGCGGCTGGTTGGAGATCAGCGGGATGCGCAGCTCACGGGCGAGCGCGTGCGCCTCGCGCAGCTGCGACGCCTTCCACTCGGAGACGCCGATGTAGTGCGCCTTGCCGGAGCGTACGACGTCGGCGAAGGCCTCCATCGTCTCCTCCAGCGGCGTGCTGTAGTCGTACCGGTGGGCCTGGTAGAGGTCGACGTGGTCGGTCTGCAGGCGGCGCAGCGAGCCGTCGATCGACTCCATGATGTGCTTGCGGGACAGGCCCCTGTCGTTGCGGCCCGGCCCGGTCGGCCAGTAGACCTTGGTGAAGATCTCCAGCCCTTCGCGGCGCTCACCCTTGAGCGCGCGGCCGAGCACCGACTCGGCCCGGGTGCCGGCGTACACGTCGGCGGTGTCGAACGTGGTGATGCCGCTGTCGAGAGCGGCGCGGACGCACGCGAGCGCGGCGTCCTCCTCGACCTGTGAGCCGTGGGTGATCCAGTTGCCGTACGAGATCTCGCTGACCATCAGGCCGGAGCGGCCCAGGTGACGGAATTCCATGCTCCCGACCCTAGTCCTGCCCGGTGGCGACCGCCGTCCGGCGCTCCCCGCCGGGCGCGGGTCAGAGCACCGGGCTGGCGTCGGCGAGCAGACGGTCGATCTCCGCGACCACCGCCGCGCGGCCGGGATGCACCGGGTCGATGAGCGGGTCGCCGCGCCGGTCCAGCGCGCCCCACCGGCCCGACTCCGTGGCGACCATGAACGCCACCGGATGCACCACCACAGTCGGGTACGCCGGCGTGACCACCACCCGCCCGGCGCGGTCCACCACGCCCCGGCGGCCGGCCAGCTCGACCACGGCCAGGCCGTCGGCGGTGAACCCGTCCACCTTCCGTCCGTCGGCCAGCGGCGTGCCGAGACCGTGGTACCGGGTCGGCACCACCACCTCGCCGGTGAGGTCCACCGCGCCCCAGCCGCCGTTCTGCCGTACCGCCGCCAGTCCGTTGCGGAACGACCTGACCTCCTCGTACCCGGGCGGGATCCGCACGATGTTCATCCGGTCCACGGCCATCCAGCGGCCCTTGCCGTCCATCGACACCCAGGACAGCCCCTCGGAGAAGGCGCCCACCGCCCGGTAGCCGTTGTTCGCCTCGATCAGCGCCGCGCCGGACGTGTCGATCAGCGCCCAGCGGGACGCCTCCGGACGGCGTACCCAGGCCAGCCCTTCGTGGAACGGCTGCACCTCGGCGTACCGGTGCGCGATCACCATCTCGCCGTCGGCGTTCGCGTACCCCCAGAGCTGCTGCTCCTCGTCGAACGTCGCCACCGGGAGACGCGGCGCGCCGAGCACCTCCTCGGGCCGGCGCGGGGCCGGACCGAAACCGTCGGCGGCGGCCCGCTCCGCGATCGCGTCCAGCGCCACCTCGACGCGCGCGTTCATCGCCGCGTCCTCGCCGTGGCGCAGGTCCAGCGCCCGCTCGAAGTGCAGGCACGCCTCGGTCAGCCGTCCCTGGTCGTAGCAGCTCCGCCCGGCGTGCTCGTGCAGCAACGCGCGCAGCGGGTCCGGCAGCTCCGGCGAGTTCGTCTCGGCGAAGAGCCGGTCGGCCTCCGCGTGGTCACCCCGCCACCGCAGCGCCTCCGCGAGACGGGCCCGGGCCAACGCGGTACGCCGCAGCTCACCCGTCGTCTCCGCGTACGTGACTGCCAGCCGCGCGTCCCCGAGCGCGTCGTCCAGGTCGCCGAGGATCCGCGACGCCACCGCGCGCAGGCTCAGCAGCCGGGCCCGGCCACGGTTGTCCAGTGTGGTGTCGAGCTTGCCGGTCAGGCCGTCCCGGATCAGCCGCAACTGCGCCGGATCGGGCGCCTCCTCGCGCAGCGTACGCGGATCCAGCCGCCAGCCGACCGCGGCGAGGGCCTGCTCCGGGTCCGCCGGGGGCGGCGGCGGTCCGGCCGGTTCGGCGTCCGCTTCGGTGTCCGCTTCTTCGGTACGGGGAGTCGGCGCGTCGTCGGTCTGAGCGGTCGGCTCGTCGGCGGGCTCGGGTGGTGCGGGCTCGCGGTCGTGCTCCGGGTCGACGGTTGTGGTGTCGGTGTCGGGTGCGGGCTTGCCGCCGGCCGCGGGCTCGGCGGGGGCGCGGTCCGGGTCACCGGTCGGTGCGGTCTCGCCGTCGGAGTCCTCGCCGGGCGCGGTGGCCGGGGTGTCGGCGGCCTGCGGCTGCGGGATCGTGATGCCGGCGGGCTCGGTGCCGGCGGGTGCCGATTGCGGGGTCGCGATGCTCGTGAGGTCGGCTTCGGCTCGGCTGCCCGGAGACTCCAGTGGCGAGGCGGTGATGTCGGCGTCGGCCCGGATGCTGCCGGTCGGCTCCGGTGTGGTGGCCGGTTCCTCGACGTGACCGGCCCCGCCCGGCTCGCCGGCTGTCTGGCTCCCGCCGCCAGCCTCTGAATCCGTGGCGTCCTGCCCGGCATCCACAGTGACCGGCGGCTCGGCGTCGGTGGCCGGCCGGCCGCTTCCGGTGTCGGCGGACGTGCCGGTGGCGGGCATGCGGTTGCCCGCGTTCTCCCCGCCGGAAGCGGTCCCGTCCGGTGTGTCCAGGTGTCCGGCCGCCGGGTCCGCGGTGCTCGTGGATTCGTCGGTGTCGGTGTCGGTGTTTGCGTTGGTGCTGATGTCGGTGGCGGCAGGGGCGCTCGGTGTGGCGTCGCTGGTTGCGGCGTCGGATGGTGTGGTGACGCCGGTAGCGGGCGGCGTCGAGCCGGTACCGGACCCGGCCTCGGCCACCTCGGGGGTACGAATCGTCGCCGGCTCGGCCCGGTCTGCCACAGATCTTGGTACGAAATGGCCCCCAGGGGGGCCGAAATCGTCCAAGATCTCCGGCGGTTCCGGTGTCTGGGCGGGGGCGGCGGGCTGGCTGGGACGGAACCATGCCTCGGCGCCGGAGTCCGTGGCCGGGGAGGGCGGAGCGGTTGTCGCCCCCGGGCGGGGGTGCTCGGCTCGCTCCGATGGCTCGCCGGTCCGGTCGACAGCCGGGCCGGGTTCCGTCCGTCCTGTGCCGGGCGCGGGACGGGCACTGACGTCGGCGTAGGGCCGGTCGGCGTCAGGGGCCGACGTGGACGGAGCCTGCACCTCGGACTCGCGCCGACGACCGGCATCCACATCCGACGGCTTGGCCTCGGCGTCCGGTCCGGCCTCGGGCTCGCCGATGGCGCCGCTCTCCACGACTGGCCGGGGCGCGATCGGGGCCGGGTGCTCCACCGAGTCGGCGGGCCTGACGTCGGGTAGCTGCTCGGCCGGTGTGGGTACGGGCGGCCTGCCCGCGGTCTGCTGTGCGGGCACGGAACCGGAGTAGGCAGGCGGTGCCGGGCGAGCCCTCGCGGGGGGTTGCGCCGTGTTCACCGGGTCGGAAGAAGGCGGGCCGTGACGCTCGGCGGTCCCGTCCTGCGACGGCGTGGGCCGGGCCGCGCCCTCGCTCCGGTCCGTCGGTGCCGCGCCACCCGGACGCTGCGCTTTAGAAGTGGGCGCTCCGGACGTGGGCGCACGGGAGACGTGCGCGTCGGAAGGAGGCGGAACGGGGGTGACCGCGCCGGAAGCGGGGCTGCCCGCGCCAGGCATGTCGGCCTGCGGCGCGGCGGGGGCGGACGCTCCGGAAACGGGAGCGTCCGCGACGGGCACGCCGGCCTGCGGCGCAGGAGGTGCCGGACGCGGGGTGTCGCCGGTCCGAGGCGCGGCCGAGCCCTCCCCGGAACGCCCGGGCGTGGCCGGCGGCGGCACCGGATCGGGCCGTACCGGGGCGACCCGGGGACGGTCATCGGGACGGGTGTGTGCGGCCGGCTCGACAGGTGCCGTCTCCCGGCCGTCGGCGACCCGGGGCGGCGGGTGACCGGCCGGCCGCACCGGCCACTGCACCGGCGGCGCCGACCTGCGCTCGTCGGGCGGCGCCGACCTGCGCTCGTCCGGCCGCACCGGCCACTGCGGGGCACGGGTCTCGGGGCGGGCAGCGGCATCCGGCTGTGGCCGACTGGGCTCGGGACGGGGCATCACGGTGGGCGGCCGGGTGGCGTCGGACGGCGGCATCGGGTACCGCTGCGGCGCCGGCCGCTCCACGGGTGGGCGCTGCCGTTCGTCCGGCCGGCGCGTGTCCGTCTCGGGACGGGGCCGCGGCTCGATGATGGGCCACTCGCCCTGGTGCGGGCGGGACCGGTCGACCGGCGGGCGCTGACCCTGCCACCGCTGGTCGGCGCCGGGACGCGGTGCGCCGTACCGGTCGGGCTCGGTCTGCGGAGGCCCGTTCTCAGGCGCCCGGCGCTGGGTCTCCGGGTACGCGGCGGCCTCCCGGCCCGGCGCACGTCCGTCTGCCAAGGGCCGGCCGTCCACCGGCTCACGCCGCTCCGCCGGGGGACGCCGGCTCGGGTCACGCCAGCCGTCACCGTCGGTGCCGCGCCAACCGTCCCGGCCCGGCTGGCCCCACCCGGCCGCGCCCCGCTCCAGCGGCGGCACGGCGTCGTCGCGCCGATCGGCCGGGCGCCCGGCGCCGTGGTCACGCCGCCCGTCGGACGGCGGCTCCCGGCGCTCGTCCGGGAAGCGGTCGCGGCGTCCGTCGGGCATGGACTCGCGGCGCCCGGCGGGGGAGTGGTCCCGCCGCGCGTCGGACGCCGAGCCCCACCGCTGTTCCGACACGGCAGGCGGGCCCTCGACCGGGGCGCGGCGTCCGTCGGCCTGGTGCGGGCGGTCGGCCCGGCGCTCGCCATGGTGCGGGAACTCGTTCGGCTCCGGCATCCAGCCGGGCTGGGACGGCCGGCGCGGTGCGGCCTCGGGGCGCACCCAGCGTTGGTCGAGCCGCTGCTCGGGCGGCGTGGGCGGGCCGGTGCGGCGCCGATCCTCCGGCCAGGGCCGCCGCCCGTCCGCGGGGTGCCCGCGGCGGTCGTCCGGAGGGCGGCCGGCGGGGCGCTGGCCGCCGTGATCCCTGGGCCCGGCCGGGTACGCCCCGCGGGACGTGGCCGGACCGGCCGGGCCGCCACCGTGTGGACCGCCGGACCCCGGCTGCTCGGCCCCGCGCGGACCGGCGGGACCGGTCGGGTGCGTGCCATGTGGGGCGGCTGGACTGGTCGGATACGTGCCGCGTGGGCCGGCCGGACTGGTCGGGTACGTGCCGCGCGGGCCGGCCGGACTGACGGGGTACGCGTCGCGCGGACCCGCGGGACCCACCGGGCCGGCGGGGTGCGGGCCGTGCGGACCCGCCGGGCTGACCGGGTGGAATCCGGCGGGACTGACCGGGTTCGCGCCGGCCGGGCTGACCGGATACGGATCGGTGTCGGGCGCGGGACTGACGGGGTGGAACCCGGCCGGGCTGACCGGGTGCGCGCCTGCTGGGCTGACCGGGTACGGGTCGGCGTCGGGCGCGGGGCCGACCGGGCGTACCTCGGCGCGGCCGACCACGGTACGGCGGCGCGGCGTCAGGTTCTCGATGCCGATGTCACCCGGGTAGCGCTGCCCCGGGAACTGCGGCTGCCACTCGTGGGTGGGCTCGGCGGCCCAGGCCGGTTCGGCCGGCTCGCGCCAGCTCCCCCAGCCACTCATCGGCAACCCCTCCGGCCGCTCGCGCGGGACGGCCCCGGGGCCGGCTCGCGTCGCTCGCTCACGGCGGTGTCACCTCATTGGAAATTCGCGCGCTGGGGCGCCGGACGTGCCGGTACAGTCGCCCGGTCCAGCACGTCGTGGCTGCGGAAGGAGGGTAACGGCGTGGGCTCGGTCACCGCCACTGTGGCACCACCCACCGGCGCACACGTTACCCCATGGTTTCGGACATTCGGCGCGATCGCGGCGGCCGGGTTCCGGCGGCACGCGACCTACCGTCAGGCCGCCGTGGCGGGGCTGTTCACCAACACCGTGTTCGGCTTCCTGCGCTGCTACATCTTCCTCGCCGCGACCGGCGCGGCCGGCACCGTGGCCGGCTACGACAGGGCGCAGCTCGCCACGTTCGTCTGGGCCGGCCAGGGGCTGCTGGCGGTGATCGCCATCTGGGGCTGGACCGACCTGGCGGACCGGATCCGTACCGGTGAGGTGGCTGCCGACCTGCTGCGACCGGTGCACCCGGTGACCAGCTACCTCGCCACCGACCTGGGCCGGGCCGGGTTCGCGGCGCTGGCCCGGCTGGTGCCGCCGCTGGTGATCGGCCCGTTCTTCTTCGCGGTGTACGTGCCCCGGCACTGGGCAACGGTGCCGCTGTTCCTGCTCTCCGTGCTGCTCGCGGTGGTGGTCTGCTTCGGCTGCCGCTACCTGGTGAACGCCACCGCGTACTGGCTGCAGGACGTCCGAGGGCCGATGATCCTGTGGACGCTCGGCTCGGGCGTGCTGGCCGGGCTCTACTTCCCGCTCGGGTTCCTGCCCGGCCCGCTGGAGACAGTCCTGCGGTACGCGACCCCGTTCCCCAGCATCCTTCAGGTGCCGCTGGACGTGCTGGTGGAGCGGGAGCCGATGTCCACCGGTCTCGCCCTGGTCGGGGTGCAGGCCGCCTGGGTGGTGGCGCTGCTGGCGCTGTGCCGGCTGGTGCAGCGCCGCGCCGAGCGCCGCCTGGTGGTCCAGGGTGGCTGAGCGCGACAGCGCGCCCGGGGTGGCTGAACTGCGGGCGTACCGGGCGCTGCTCGGCGCGCAGGCGCGTTCGCAGGCGGCGTACCGCACGTCGTTCGTGGTGGACCTGGTCGGCAACGTGGGCGCGACGGTGTTCGACGTGGTCACGGTCCTGGTGATCTTCGGTGTGACGCGGGAGCTGGGCGGCTTCACGCTGCGCGAGACGCTCGTCGTGGTCGGGCTGTCGGCGTGCGGCTTCGCCACCGCCGACCTGCTGGTCGGCAACATCGAACGGCTTCCCCGGTACGTGCGCACCGGCCTGTTCGACGCGGTGCTGGTCCGTCCGCTCGGCGCGCTGCCGCAGCTGCTGCTGATGGACCTGCCGCTGCGTAAGCTGTCCCGGGCCGTGTTCGGGCTCGCCGTGCTGCTGTTCGCGCTGGTCTCGGCGGGGATCGACTGGACACCGGGCCGGGTGGCGCTGGCGGTCGTCGCGCCGCTGGCCGCCGTGGTCTTCTTCGCCTCGGTCTTCGTGCTGACCGCGACGGTGTCGTTCTACTGGGTCGACTCGGGCGAGCTGGCCAACTCGGTCACCTACGGCGGGCGTGACTTCACCTCGTACCCGGTCACCGTGTACGGCGGCTGGTTCCGCGCGTTGTTCGCGTACGGGATGGGGTTCGCCTTTGTCAGCTACCACCCGGCGCTGGCGTTGCTGGGCCGCGCCGACCCGCTCGGCCTGCCGTCCTGGGCGGGCTGGGCCGCGCCGGGGGTCGCGGTGGTCGCGGCGGCGCTGGCCGCCCTGGCCTGGCGCGTCGGGGTCCGTCACTACCGGAGTACGGGGTCATGAGCGTCATCGAGATGGACGGGCTGCGCAAGGAGTTCACGGTCCGGGTCCGGGCCGGGCGGTTGCGGCGTGAGAAGCGGACGGTGACCGCCGTCGACGGGGTCGACCTGCGGGTGGAGCGCGGCGAGATGCTCGGCTACATCGGCCCGAACGGGGCCGGGAAGTCGACCACGCTGAAGATGCTCACCGGCGTGCTGACGCCGTCGTCGGGGCGGGCCCGGGTGTGCGGGCTGCGCCCGGTGGCCGACCGGACCCGGCTGGCGCTGCGCATCGGCGTGGTGTTCGGGCAGCGTTCGCAGCTGTGGTGGGACCTGCCGCTGCGGGACTCGTTCGACCTGCTGCGGCACGTCTACCGGGTGCCGGCCGGCGAGCACGCGGCCCGGCTGGCCCGCTGCCGGGACCTGCTCGACCTGGACGGGTTCCTGGACACGCCGGTCCGGCAGCTCTCGCTGGGTCAGCGGATGCGCGGTGAGCTGACCGCGGCGCTGCTGCACGGCCCGGAGGTGCTGTTCCTGGACGAGCCGACGATCGGCCTGGACGTGGTGAGCAAGCAGGCGGTGCGCGGTTTCCTGGCCGAGCTGGGCCGGGCCGGCGACACCACGCTGGTGCTCACCACGCACGACCTGGCCGACATCGAGCGGCTGTGCCGGCGGCTCGTGGTGATCGACCACGGGCGGGTGGTGCACGACGGGTCGATCGCCGAGCTGCACCGCCGGTACGGCTCGCGCCGGATGGTGGTCGCCGAGCTGGACGCGGCGCTGCCCGAGCCGCCGGTGCTGCCCGGCGCGCCGGTGCAGCGGGTGGAGGCGGACGGGCGGCGGCTGGTCTTCGCGCTGGAACGGGCGAGCGTCGCCGAGGTGGTGGCCGGGCTGGCCGGCCTGGCCACGCTGCGGGACATCTCGATCGTGGAGCCGGACATCGAGGAGGTCGTGGCGCGGCTCTACCGGGCGCCGGCCGCGGTCACGGGTGCTCCATGACGAGTACGGCGAACGTGCCGGGGGCCAGCGCCTCGTACCGGTGCGGGGTGTCGCCGGGGAAGGTGACGTAGTCGCCGGGTCCCAGCTCGACCGGGTCGGTCTCCGGGCCGACGCGCATCCGTCCGGCGGCCACCACGACGTGCTCGACGCTGCGCGGGGTGTGCGCCTCGGCGATCCGTACCGCGCCGGGTTCCAGTTCCATCACGTAGACGTCCCGCCGGGCGTGCGGCGCTCCGGCGGCGAGCAGGGTGGCGGAGAAGTCGGCGTGCTCGGAGCGGATCCGGGGGCCCTCGCCGGCCCGGACCACCCGCACGGCGGCGGCGGGTGGTTCGACCAGGCGGCTGAACGGTACGTCCAGCGCCACGCCGAGCGCCCAGAGCGTCTCCACGCTGGGGTTGCCGGAACCGGACTCCAGCTGGGACAGGGTGGACTTGGCGATGCCGGCGCGGCGGGCCAGCTCGGTGAGCGACAGGCCGGCCCGTTCGCGTTCGCGGCGTAGCGCGGCGGCGATGGTCGCGAGTGGGGGAGCGGGGTCGATCGCCATGTGTTCGCTCCAACGGTCGGTTTGTTCGGTTTGACGAACAAGCGTTCTCGCGTTCAGGATAATGGACATGCGTACGGCATACCGAACGGGCGACGCCCGGGTGCTCCGCGACGTCGCCGCCATCGGCGCGGCGATGCTCGCCGTGGGCGCGTCGTTCGGCGCCGTGGCGGTAGCCGCCGGCCTGCCCGCCTGGGCCACGCTCGCCATGTCCGCGGTCGTCTACGCCGGTGGCGCCCAGTTCATGGCGGTGGGGCTCGTCGTGGCCGGCAGTCCGCTCGCGGCGGTCCTCGCCGGCCTGCTCCTCAACGCCCGCCACCTGCCGTTCGGCCTGGCCCTCGGCGGCGCGCTCGGCTCCCGGCGCTGGCAGCGGCTGCTGGGCAGCCACCTGATGACCGACGAGGCGACCGCGTTCGCGCTGGCCCGCCCGGCCGGTCCGGGGCGGCGCCGGGCGTTCTGGCTCGCCGGGGTGCTGCTCTTCCTGGCCTGGAACACCGGCACCGCGCTCGGCGTGCTCGCCGGCGGCGCGGCCGGCGACCCGGCCGCGCTGGGACTCGACGCCGCGTTCCCGGCCGGGCTGGCCGCGCTGCTGCTGCCCAGCCTGCGCGACCGGGAGACCCGCCGGGTGGCGCTGACCGGCGCCGGCCTGGCCGTGCTGGCCACGCCGCTGCTGCCGGCCGGGTTGCCGGTGCTGCTCGCGCTCGCCGCGCTGGCCCTGCCGCTGCTGGCCCGCCGCCGCCCGCCCGCCGCGCCACCCCGGACCGCTGACGAGGCGGCTGATGATCGGAGCGTGCGGGCCGGGGAGGTCTCGTGCTGATCGCCGTGATCCTCGCGCTGGCCGCCGGCACCTACGGCTTCCGCGTCGCCGGGGTGCTGCTGCGGGACCGGCTGGACCTGCCCGAATGGGCCCGCCACCTGCTGCCGGTCGGCGCCGCCACGCTGCTGGCCGCGCTCGCCGCCACCGCGGCGCTGACCGAGGCCGGTGGCTTCGCCGGGTACGCCCGCCCCGCCGGGGTGCTGATCGGCCTGGTGCTGGCCTGGCGCCGGGCGCCGTTCGTGCTGGTCGTGGTCGCGGCGGCGGCCACTACAGCGGTGCTGCGCCTGCTCGGGGTGGACTGACGCCGGCCCTCGCACGAGAACGGCCCCGCACCGCCGGAGCGGGAAGGGGCCGATTTCGGAGCGGGGCCGGTCAGACCTTGTCGCCGATGTTCACCCGGGGCGCGGGAGCGCGCATCCGGCGGAACGTGATCGACCGCATGATCGCGTAGAAGTAGAGCGAGCCGAGCTTCTCGGTGCTCTTCGGGAAGCGCTCGCGGACCAGCCGCTTGATCTTCCGGGAGATCAGCACCGAGTCGATCAGCACGCCGAGCGCCAGCGCGCCCCACAGCAGGTTGGACAGCAGCCGCACGATCGGCGGCATGGCCTGGTTGGAACCGACCAGCACGATCAGCGCGCCGCCGAAGAACCAGGTGCCGACCGTACGCCGGGAGTCGACCACGTTGCGGGCCAGCAGCCGCTCGGGCCCCCGGTCACGCGGGCCGCCCTCGCGCCGGAACTCGGCGGCGGCCTCGGCGCGGGCGGCGCGGCGCTGCGCGCGGGCCTCCTCCTTGGTCAGCGGCTTGGCCGGCGCGGTCGGCCGGCGGCCGGCGACGGGGCGCTTCGGCGTGACCTGCCCGAGTTCCTTCTTGCTGGGCGTGTAGCCCCGGGGACGGGCGGCGGCGGACTCCTCGTCGGTCGTCACAGTGGTGACGGACTCCTCGACGAGGTCGGCGGACTTGCGGCGAAACAGCGACGGCACGCGGCAAGGGTAGCCAACCGGCCGCGCCCGGTGCACATCACGGGTGCACCGGGCGCGGACGGACGGTTGAACGGGACGGTCAGGGACGCTCGACGTGCGCGCCGAGGTCGGCCAGCTTGGCCTCGAAGTCCTCGTAGCCGCGGTTGATCAGGTCCACGCCGTACACCCGGGAGGTGCCCTCGGCGGCGAGCGCCGCGATGAGGTGGCTGAACCCGGCCCGC
This sequence comes from Micromonospora sp. CMU55-4, assembly GCF_011602315.1. Lineage (NCBI taxonomy): Bacteria > Bacillati > Actinomycetota > Actinomycetes > Micromonosporales > Micromonosporaceae > Micromonospora > Micromonospora sp. CMU55-4. The sequence continues at coordinate 51,105 of NZ_JAAOLH010000007.1, read as the reverse complement.
AGGTCCGGGATGACCAGGTCGGCGGCGTGCAGCTTGCTCGGCCCGGCGATCACCGCGGAGTGCTTGAAGTTGCGCCGGCCGAAGCGGCACGGGGTGCCGCCGAGGCAGTCCCGGTAGACCTGGATGTTGGCGCCCATCGTGTTCAGCGCCTCGGTGTAGCCGAGCCGCTGCTCGTAGACCGTCTCGTGGACGATCGACAGGCCGCGGGCCTGGGTGAGCGCGACCACCAGCGGCTGCTGCCAGTCGGTCATGAAACCCGGGTGTACGTCGGTCTCCAGCGCCACCGCGTTCAGCTCGCCGCCCGGGTGCCAGAAGCGGATGCCGCCCTCCTGGCCGGGGCTGCCGCCGCGCGGCGGGCGCAGGTCGGTGACCTCGTACTCGCCGCCGACCGAGCGGAAGATGTTCAGGAAGGTCATCATGTCGGCCTGCTGGGCGCCCAGCACCTCGACGTGACCGCGGGTCGCCAGCGCCGCCGCCGCCCAGCTGGCCGCCTCGATCCGGTCCGGGATCGGCCGGTGGGTGTAGCCGTGCAGCTTCTTGACGCCCTGGATCTCGATCACCCGGTCGGTGTGCACCTTGATGATCGCGCCCATCTTCTGCAGCACGCAGATGAGGTCGATGATCTCCGGCTCGACCGCCGCGTTGCGCAGCTCGGTGACGCCCTCGGCCATCACCGCGGTGAGCAGCACCTGCTCGGTGGCGCCCACGCTCGGGTACGGCAGCGCGAACTTCGTGCCGTGCAGCCCGTTGGGCGCGGACAGGTGCAGGCCCTCCGGCGTCTTGTCGACGGTGGCGCCGAACTCGCGCAGCGCCTGGAGGTGGAAGTCGATCGGACGCGGGCCGATGTGGCAGCCGCCCAGGTCGGGGATGAAGGCGTGGCCGAGCCGGTGCAGCAGCGGGCCGCAGAACAGGATCGGGATCCGGCTGGAACCGGCGTGCACGTTGATCTGGTCGGTGCTGGCGCTCTCGACGTTCGAGGGGTCGAAGACCAGCTCGCCCTCCTCGTCGCCGTCGCTGACCTTGACGCCGTGCAGGCCGAGCAGACCGCGGACCACCTCGACGTCACGGATACGCGGCACGTCGAACAGCCGGCTGGGTGTGTCGCCGAGCAGGGCGGCGACCATCGCCTTGGACACCAGGTTCTTCGCGCCGCGGACGCGGATCCGCCCTTCCAGCGGAGTGCCTCCGTGTACGACCAGGACGTCGTCGGTCAACGCAACCTCCAGCGCGTTGGGTGCTGCCGTGTCTAGTGATGGGTGCACGAAGTTCATCGCTACCCGGAACGCGGTCATGGGAAAACGGGCCGCGTGTGTCGTCGCCCCGGCAGCATAGCCCTCCGTGACGAAAATGGAATCGGTCACATCACCAGCGAGGGCACGAACCGGGGTGTCCGGTGCGTTTACGTGCCAGTGGGGTGACCGAGGGTGATCACGCTCCCGGAAGCGCGAGCATCTGGTCCAGCGCCGACCGGGCGTGTCGGGCGGTCTCCGGATCGACGGTGATCTGGTTCACCACGCGGCCGGCGACCAGCTCCTCCAGCGCCCACACCAGGTGCGGCAGGTCGATCCGGTTCATCGTCGAGCAGTAGCAGACCGCCCGGTCGAGGAACATGATCTGCTTGTCCGGGTGGGCCAGCGCGAGCCGGCGTACCAGGTTCAGCTCGGTGCCCACCGCCCACGCCGAGCCGGCCGGGGCCGCCTCGATCGTCCTGATGATGAACTCGGTCGAGCCGACCAGGTCGGCGGCGTTCACCACCTCGTGCCGGCACTCCGGGTGCACCAGCACGTTCACGCCCGGCACCCGCTCGCGTACGTCGTTGACGCTGTCGAGCGTGAACCGGCCGTGCACCGAGCAGTGGCCGCGCCACAGGATCATCTTCGCGTCCCGCAGCTGCTCGGCGGTCAGCCCGCCGCCCGGCTTGTGCGGGTCGTAGAGCACGCAGTCGTCGAGCGAGAAGCCCATCTCCAGCACCGCGGTGTTGCGGCCCAGGTGCTGGTCGGGCAGGAACAGCACCTTGCGGCCCTGCTCGAACGCCCAGTCCAGGGCCCGCTTGGCGTTCGACGAGGTGCAGACCACGCCGCCGTTGCGGCCGACGAAGCCCTTGATGTCGGCCGAGGAGTTCATGTACGTCACCGGGACGGTCTCCGCCGCGATGCCCAGGTCGGTGAGCGTGTCCCAGGCGGCCTCGACCTGCGACAGCACCGCCATGTCGGCCATCGAGCAGCCGGCCGCCAGGTCGGGCAGGATCACCTTCTGCGCGTCCGAGGTGAGGATGTCCGCGCTCTCGGCCATGAAGTGCACGCCGCAGAAGACGATGTACTCCGCATCAGGGCGCGCCGCCGCCTCCCGGGCCAGCTTGAACGAGTCGCCCGTCACGTCGGCGAACTGGATCACCTCGTCGCGCTGGTAGTGGTGGCCCAGCACGAACACCTTCGTGCCGAGCGCGGCCTTCGCGGCGGCGGCGCGGGCCACCAGGTCGGGGTCGCTCGGCGCGGGGAGATCACCCGGACACTCCACGCCACGTTCGGTGGCGGGGTCGCTGCCGCGGCCGAGGAGCAGCAGCGCCGTGGCGGTGTTGGACGGCTCAACCCAGGTCGAAGTCACGCCCCCATGGTCCCACAGCGCGACCACCGCGCAGCCGTCCCCGATGTGGCCTGCCACACTGCTGCGCATGCGCGTGCTGCTCTGCCCGGACAAGTTCGCCGGCACGTTGTCCGCCCCCGAGGTGGCCGCCGCGGTGGCCGAGGGCTGGCGGGACGTCGCCCCCGGCGACGAACTGCTGGTCCGGCCGCTGGCCGATGGCGGACCGGGGTTCGTCGAGGTGCTCGCCGACGCGCTCGGCGGACGTCGGCTGCCGGTGCCCACGGTCGACCCGCTGGGCCGCCCGGCCACCGGTGAGATCCTGCTCACCGACGACGGCACGGCGTACCTGGAGAGCGCCCAGGCGTGCGGCCTGCACCTGCTCTCCGACGCCGAACGGGACCCGAAGGCCACCACCTCGTACGGGCTGGGGCTGCTGGTCACCGCCGCGGTCGAGGCGGGCGCGCGCACAGTGGTGGTGGGGCTGGGCGGCTCGGCCACCAACGACGGCGGCGCCGGGATGCTCGTACCGCTGGGTGTCACGCCGCTCGACGACGCCGGCCGGGCGCTGCCGTACGGCGGCGCGGCGCTCACCGCGGTGGCCGCGCTCGACGGCGAGCCGCGGCTGCGCGGCGCGACGCTCGTCGCCGCCACCGACGTGGACAACCCGCTGCTCGGGCTGCACGGCGCGAGCAGCGTCTTCGGCCCGCAGAAGGGCGCCGACCGGGCCGACGTGCTGCTGCTCGACGCCGCGCTGACCCGCTGGGCGGACGTGCTGACGCAGCGCCTGCCGGGCTGCCCGCCCGGTCTGGGCGCGCTGCCCGGCGGCGGCGCCGCGGGCGGCCTCGGCGCGGCCGTGCTGGCGCTGGGCGGCCGGTGCGAGTCGGGCATCGGGCTGGTCACCCGCGCGGTGAAGCTGGACGCCGCGCTCGACGCCGCCGACCTGGTGATCACCGGCGAGGGCTCGTTCGACCACCAGTCGCTGCGCGGCAAGGTGGTCGCCGGCGTGGCCGGCGCCGCCCGGGACCGGGGCGTGCCCTGCGTGGTGCTGGCGGGACGGGTGAGCACCGGGCGGCGGGAGGCCGCGGCGGCCGGCGTGACCGACGCGTACAGCCTGGTCGACCACTTCGGCGGCGAGGAGCGCGGGGGAGTGGACGCGGCGATGACCCGCCCGGCCGAAGGGCTGCGCGCGCTCGGCGCGCGGCTGGCCGGGCAGTGGAGCCGCTGACCGGTTCCGCTGGTCACGCCGCCGGGTGGTGACGCCGACGGCGGCGTACGATCGAAACGGACCACACCGGGAATCACTGGCGGACGTGCGGCGTTGGCCAGGACGTCCGGACCTATACCGCGCAGGGAGACTTCCACGTGACCACGCCAGCGCAGACCGAGTCGACCGAGGCCAAGGCCCCCAGCACCGTCGTCCTCACCGACGTCGCGGCGCAGAAGGTCAAGGCCCTGATCGAGCAGGAGGGCCGCGACGACCTGCGGCTCCGGGTCGCCGTGCAGCCGGGTGGCTGCTCCGGCCTGCGGTACCAGCTGTTCTTCGACGAGCGCTCGCTCGACGGTGACATCGTCACCGACTTCGACGGTGTCGAGGTCGTCGTCGACCGGATGAGCGCCCCCTACCTGACCGGCGCCACCATCGACTTCGCCGACCGGATCGACGCCCAGGGCTTCACCATCGACAACCCCAACGCGGGCAACTCCTGCGCCTGCGGCGACTCCTTCAGCTGAGTCGACGCACCGACCGCAAGCGGCGGGCCGTCCCGGTGGGGCGGCCCGCCGCTTCGTCGTACCCCCTGGGGGTGACGTCCGGATGTGCGCTGATCGACCGGTTGGTGACCGACCGCCGTCCGTCCGGTCCGGGGGCCGGTAGGCTGACCGCGCCGTGCTCCCGACCCCGAGGGTTGACATGAAGATCGCCGTGACCGGCTCGATCGCGACCGACCACCTGATGAGCTTCCCCGGCCGCTTCGCCGACCAGCTCATCGCCGACCAGCTCGACAAGGTCTCGCTCTCCTTCCTCGTCGACGAGCTGGTCCTGCGGCGCGGCGGCACCGCCGCCAACATCGCGTTCGGCATGGCCCAGCTCGGGCTGCGCCCGGTGCTGCTCGGCGCGGTCGGCGCCGACTTCGCCGACTACCGCTCCTGGCTGGAGCGCCACGGCGTCGACTGCGACTCGGTGCACGTCAGCGAGGTGGCGCACACCGCCCGCTTCGTCTGCACCACCGACACCGACATGTGCCAGATCGCCTCCTTCTACGCCGGGGCGATGAGCGAGGCCCGCAACATCGAGCTGCACCCGGTCGCGCAGCGCCTCGGCGGCCTCGACCTGGTGCTGGTCAGCGCCAACGACCCGGCCGCGATGATCCGCCACTCCGGCGAGTGCCGGGACCGGGGCTACGCCTTCGTCGCCGACCCGTCCCAGCAGCTCGCCCGGATGGACGGCGCGGACGTGCTCGGCCTGGTCGAGGGCGCCGACTACCTGATGACCAACGAGTACGAGAAGTCGCTGCTGCAGAGCAAGGCCGGACTGACCGACGAGCAGCTGCTCGACCGGGTCAAGGTGCGGGTCACCACGCTGGGCAAGCAGGGCGTGGAGATCGCCGGCCGGGACGTCGGCACGATCCGGGTGCCGATCGCGCGGGAGATCCAGGCGGTCGACCCGACCGGCGTCGGCGACGGCTTCCGGGCCGGCTTCTTCGCCGCGCTCGACTGGGGCGTCGGCCTGGAGCGGGCGGCCCAGGTCGGCTGCCTGCTGGCCACGCTGGTGCTGGAGAACTTCGGCGGCCAGGAGTACGAGGTCCGCCGTGACCTGTTCGTGAAGCGACTCGCCGAGTCGTACGGTGACGCGGCCGCCGAGGACGTCCGGCCGCACCTGCTGTGACCGGCGCGGCCGTCCCGGCGGGCGGGGTGGACCCGGAGGCGGTCCGCCCCGGCTCCGGCGGCCCGGTTCTGGTCGCCTTCGCCGGGCTGCCCGGCGTGGGCAAGACCACCCTGGCCGCCCGGGTCGGCGTCGCGCTGCGCGCCCCGGTCCTGCCGGTCGACCCGGTCGAGCGGGCCCTGCACCGCTACGGCCTCACCGGCGACGTGCCGGGCATGGCCGCGTACGGCGCGGTCGCCGGGCTGGCCGAGGTGCAGCTCGGTCTGGGGCTCAGCGTGGTGGTCGACGCGGTGAACCCGGTCGCCAGCGCCCGGGGCCTCTGGCACGACGTGGCCGAACGGGCCGGCGTGCCGCTGCGGGTGATCGAGGTGCACTGCGGCGACGAGGAGGAGCACCGGCGCCGGGTCGAGGCCCGCCCGCCCGAGGACGGCACCTGGGAGCTGACGCTGCGCCGCCGCGCCGAGTACGAGCCGCTGATCGGCCCCCGCCTGGTGGTCGACACCGCCGTGGCGGCCGACCCGCTGCCCGGCATCCTCGCGTACCTGAGCTGAACGTCGGGCGTTAAGAAGGGTCCCTTCCTCTACCCGAGGCGTTAACAAGGGGCCCTTCCTTACACCCGGACGTCGTAGGCGGGCCCGTCGTGCGCGGCGAGGAACTCGTGGCCGCGCATCCGGCACCACGCCGGGATGTCCACCGCCGCCGCCGGGTCGTCGGCCAGCACCCGCACCACCGCGCCGGCCGGCAGCCCGGGCACCAGCCGGGCGAGATTGATCACCGGCAGGGGGCAGCGCTGCCCCCGGCAGTCCAGCACCTGATCCGGCTCGCTCACAGGTCGGTCACCCCCGCCTGCGCCCGCAGGTCCGCCACGATTCCGGGCAGCTCGGCCAGGAACCGCTCCACGTCCGCCTCGGTGGTCTCCCGGTGCAGCGACACCCGCACGTTGCCGTGCGACAGCACCCCCATCGCCTCCAGCACGTGCGACGGGCGCACCGTCGACGACGTGCAGGACGAGCCGGAGGACACCGCGAACCCGCGCCGGTCCAGCGCGTGCAGCAGCGCCTCGCCGTCCACGTACAGGCAGGAGAACGTCACCAGGTGCGGCAGCCGGTCGACCGGGTCGCCGACCACCTCCACGTCCGGCACCTCGGCCGCCACCCGCGCCCGGATCCGGTCCACCAGCGGGCCCAGCCGCGCCGCCTCGGCCGCCGCGTCGGCCGCCGCCGCGCGCAGGCTCGCCGCCGCCGCGACCACCGCCGGCAGGTTCACCACCCCCGGGGTACGCCCCGACTCCCGCTCGTCGGCCGGGTACGGCGACTCCCACCGGGCGCCCTTGCGCACCACGAGCAGCCCGACGCCGGGCGGCCCGCCCCACTTGTGCGCGCTGGCGCTCAGCACCGACCAGCCCGCCGGCAGTGGCGCCCGGCCGGCCAGCTGCGCCGCGTCCACGTACAGCGGCACGCCCGCCTCGGCGCACAGCTCCGCCGCGGTGGGCACCGGCTGCACCGTGCCCACCTCGTGACTGGCAGCGATCAGCGCGGCGAGGGCCACGCCGGGCGTGGCCACCGCCGACGCCCAGGCGTCCAGGTCCACCCGGCCCAGCCGGTTCACCGGTACGGACACCGCCGCGCCGCCGGCGGCCGTGTGCCGCTGCGCGGCGTGCAGCACCGCCGAGTGCTCGACCGCCGAGTGCACAAGCGTCGCCCCGGCCCGCCGCCGCCCGGCCAGGCCACCGAGTACGGCGGCGTGCGCTGCCGCCGTACCGCTGGGGGTGAAGGACAGCTCGTCGGCGCGGACGCCGAGCGTCTGCGCGGCGGCCTCGCGCGCGGCGTCGAGGAGTTGGCGGGCCCGGCGGGCCGCCGAGTAGAGCCGGGCCGGGTCGGCCCAGCCGTCGTCCAGGGCGGCCAGCATCGCCTGCCGCGCGACCGGATGCAGCGGCGCCGCGGTGGCGGCGTCCAGGTAGACCGGGGAAGCGCTCATGACGTTCCACGCTATCGCCCGGTTACGCCCAAGATCCCCCCGATGGGGGTGGACAGCGACCCCAAGACGGCCTGGCCGGTCATGGTCGAGTAATCTGCGACCGTCGGTGACGCCTTTGCCGTCGGTGTCAAGGAGAACAACCGCCGCGGCGCGCTAGGGAGGCAGGACCAGGTGGTCGCAAGGAGTTCGGAGGTACGGCGCTCGGCCGTACGGGACAGCGCTTCCCCGGGGGCCGGTGGACGCCGGCGGCGTGGTGCTGGTCGAATCGCCGGGCTCGGTCTCGGCGCGGCGGCGCTGCTGGTCTCGCTCACCGGCTGTGACGTCGGCAAGGCGTTCGGCGGGTTCGGCTGGCCGCAGGGCGGCATCACGCCCGAGTCGCAGCGCATGTACGACCTGTGGATCGCGTCCTGCATCGCGGCGCTGGCCGTCGGTGTGTTCGTCTGGGGCCTGATCTTCTGGTGCGTGGTCCGCTACCGCAAGCGCGGCAACGAGCTGCCGGTGCAGACCCGCTACAACCTGCCGATGGAGTTCCTCTACACCATCGCGCCGATCCTCGTGGTCTCCGTGCTCTTCTACTACACCGCGGTCGTGCAGACCGACGTGATCAAGGAGTCGAAGAACCCGGACGTCACCGTCGAGGTCGTGGCGTTCAAGTGGAACTGGCAGTTCAACTACCGCGACGGCCAGGGCCGCGACGCCAACACCGTCGCCTCGGTGCTGGGCACCAGCGAGGTCATCCCGGTCCTGGTGCTGCCCAGCGGCCGCTCGATCCGGTTCGAGGAGACCAGCCGCGACGTCATCCACTCGTTCTGGGTGCCGGAGCTGCTGTTCAAGCGCGACGTCATGCCGGGCAACGTGCGCAACACGTTCGAGGTCTCCCGCATCGACCAGGAGGGCGCGTTCGTCGGCCGCTGCGCCGAGCTGTGCGGCAGCTACCACGCCTTCATGAACTTCGAACTGCGGGTCGTCTCGCCGGAGAAGTACGACCAGTTCCTCGCGGCCAAGAAGGCCGGCAAGTCGACCCAGGAGGCGCTCGGCGCGATCGGTGAGCCCGAGTACGCCACCGAGACGAAGCCGTTCGACACCCGGCGCGACGTGAACAACTTCAACCCGTCCGACGCCCAGGCCGGCGCGGGAAGCTGAGAGGTCCGGCATGAAGACCGAGTGGAAGATCTTCCTCACCATCGCCACGTTCCTCCTCGGCGCGACCATCCTCTACGGCGCCTGGACGTACGCGGACAGCGACGGCCGCATCGAGTGGATCGGCACCGTGGCGCTGCTGCTCTCCTTCCTGCTCTGCGCCATGTGCGGCGGCTTCTTCTGGTTCGTGTCCCGCCGGATCGACCTGCGCCCCGAGGACCGGCCGGACGGCGAGATCGCCGACGGCGCCGGTGAGGTCGGCTTCTTCAGCCCGGGCAGCTACTGGCCGTTCGCGTTGGCGCTGGCCGCCGCGATCGCCGGCCTGGGCCTGGTGTTCTGGCAGTTCTGGCTGCTGGGACTGGGCCTGGTGACGGTCGTCTTCGCCACCTGCGGGCTGCTCTTCGAGTACTACTCCGGCACCCGCCGCACCGCCGAGCACTGACCCAGAGCGCCACGGCAGGCCCGCACCCCCTCCGGGGGAGCGGGCCTGCCGCGTTCTGCGTCCCCCTCCGCCGTCCCCGTTGATCATGAAGTTGACGGCACCGGCGGTCCTTTTTGTCCCCGCCAACCTCATGATCACCGCCCGTGCGGCGCCGCTCTGGCGCTCTCCCGTTCCGCCTCCGGTGCGCACCACCGGCTCACGCCGGACTGTTCCATCAGCCGAGAGCGCCGTTCCGGTTGGCAGGACCACGAGAGATCTTGGAAGGAAACGGTCTCCATGACAGCCGTTTCCTTCCAAGATCTCGCCGCGCGGCTCGGCCAGGTGGGGCGAACCGCAGTCCGCTCCCCATGACGCGGTGCCGCCACCGGGTCATCGTTGACACTCACGCCCGAGCCCACCGCGCTCCCGGCGCCGCCCCGCCCCGTTGATCAAGGAGTTTGTGTCCGCCTGGACAGCCGTGGGGGACACAAACTCCTTGATCACGCGAGGCAGGCGGTTGGGCTGTCGGGCGTGGCGGGGAGGGAAAGGGCGCCGAAAGGGAGTGGAGGTCAGGCGGCCTGGGGGTGAGAAGGGCGGCGGGTGCGGCGGCCGGACAGGCGGGCCGGGCGGAAGGTGAACGTGGCGATCACCACTGCCGCGCCGCAGCGGGTGCAGATCAGCTCCGGGCAGTCGGCGCCGTGCCCCTCGCCGCAGGGCGGCGCCTCGAACAGCACGACGTCCTCGCAGGTGTCGCAGTGCAGCTCGCGGTCAGACACGGGTGGCTCCTCTCGCTCCGGGCCCGGGGCGAGGCGGTGTGGCGCCGGGCCGGTGGACCGAAGACCGAAAACGGATAGACCGAAAACGGAAAATAACTCCCGTGTAGTTTGGCACGCGGGTACGACACCCTCGCCGTCAGGCGGCGCGTGCCACCTCCAGCCAGCGCTCCAGCGCGGCCGCCGCGGCGCCCGAGTCGACGGCCTCGGCGGCCCGGTCCAGGTTGGTCCGCAGCGCCTCGTGCAGATCGCCGTCGAGCGGGCCCTGGGTGGACAGCGCCACAGCGGCGTTGACCAGCACCGCGTCCCGTACCGGGCCGGTCTCGCCGGCGAGCAGGCGGCGTACCACGTCGGCGTTGTAGGCCGCGTCTCCGCCGCGCAGGTCGGCCAGGGTGGCCCGGGGTACCCCGAGCTCCGCCGCGTCCAGCAGCGCCTCCGTGACGGTGCCCTGCTGCGCCACCCAGACCCGGGTGGGCGCGCCGGTGCTGAACTCGTCCAGGCCGTCCTCGCCGCGTACCACGATCGCGGAGTCGCCCCGGGCCGCGAACACGGCCGCCATCACCGGGGCCATCCGCTTGTCGAAGCAGCCCACCGCGCCCGCGCGGGGCCGCGCCGGGTTGGTCAGCGGGCCGAGGAAGTTGAACGCGGTGGGTACGCCGATCTCGCGCCGGACCGGGCCGGTGTGCCGCATCCCGGGGTGGAAGCGGGCGGCGAAGCAGAAGCCGATGCCGGCCTCGGTGACGCAGCGGGCCACCTGCTCGGGCTCCAGGTCCAGCGGTACGCCGAGTTCCTCCAGCACGTCCGCGGTGCCGCACGAGGAGGAGGCGGCCCGGTTGCCGTGCTTGACCACGCGGACGCCGGCCCCGGCGACCACGAGCGCCGCCATGGTGGAGATGTTCACCGTGTGCGCGAGGTCACCGCCGGTGCCGACCACGTCCAGCGCGGTGTCGCGTACCTCGTCGGGCAGGAGCACCGGCACCGCGCGGGTCAGCATGGTCTCGACCAGGCCGCCCAGCTCGGCGGGGGTCTCGCCCTTGGTGCGCAGCGCCACGGCGAACCCGGCGATCTGCGCCGGTGTCGCCGAGCCGGCCATGATCTCGCCCATCGCCCACGCCGTGTCGGCGGTGGAGAGCTCCTCGCCGCGCAGCAGCGCGTTGAGCAGAAGCGGCCAGGTCCGTTCGCCCATGACGGGCCTCCCGAGCGGCGTGAGGAAAGCGGTTGGGGCTTGCCACGGCCGCGTCGCCGTGGCGCGCGAGGGTCGGGGGATCAGGCCGCGGCGTGGGTGCGGCGCAGCAGCTCCGCGACGGTGCTGCCGGCGACCACCGGGTCCAGCGGGTGGGTCAGCGTCGCGTCGACCTCGGCGTACGCGGCCAGCCAGCGGTCGGCGGCGCGGGCCAGCACCACGCAGGTCGGCGGCGCGTCGTCCCGGTCGTCCTTGATCTGGCGGGCGATGCCGATGCCGCCGCCCGGGCTCGCCTCGCCGTCGAGCAGCAGCAGGTCGATCTCGTAGTCGTCGACCAGCCGGACGCAGGCGGCGTACTCGTCGGCCTCGACGAACTCGATCTCGATGCCGGGCGCCGGGCGGGTGCCCACGGCCAGCCGCATCCGGTCGCGGACCTTCGGGTCGTCGCTGTAGAGCAGGACGGTGCAAAGACGATCGCTCATCGTGACGTGGCTCCCACCTCGTAGCTGCCCGCTGATCGTAGCGGGCGTCACGTTCGGCCTGTCCTCCGCCCGGGCGGGGGAGGGCGTACCCCGTCAGGGGCCTCAGGCGCTCGCTTCCGCGGCGCGCTCGCGGGCCTCCTGGCGGTCCAGCTCGCGGTCGAGCCGGCGGGCCTCGCGCTCGGACTGTTTGACCCACTGGACGACCAGGACGGCGAGCATGGTGACGCTGACGAACTCGCCGCCGGCCCAGAGGACGCCTCCGGCCACCACCTGGTCGTTCCAGGGGTCGGACCAGGACAGGTTGAGCGACGGGTACCAGTCGCCGCCGAACAGCGTGGTGCTCTGCATGATGGTGAGCCCGAGCACGGTGTGGAACGGCACCGAGAGCAGCATGAGCAGCGCGCGCGCCGGGTACGGCCAGCGTCCGGGCAGCGGGTCGAGGCCGAGCAGCGGCCAGAAGAAGACGCAGCCGGTGGCGATGAAGTGCGCGTGGACGAGTTCGTGCGCCCACTCGTGGCGCAGGGTGAACTCGTAGAGGTCGGTGAAGTAGAGCGCGAACGGGTTCACCACGAAGATGGTGAACGCCACGAGCGGGAAGCTGTAGATCCGCGCGATCCGGCTGTGCACGATCGCGAGCAGGCGCTTGCGCGGGCGTACCGGCAGCGTGCGCAGCGCCAGCGTGACCGGCGCGCCGAGCGCCAGGAAGATCGGCGCGATCATCGACAGCACCATGTGCTGGACCATGTGCACCGAGAGCAGGGCGGTGTCGTACGCGCCGAGCCCGGTGAGCGTGACCAGCGCGATGCCGCCGAGGCCGGGGCCGAGGAACGACACGGTACGGATGACCGGCCAGCGGTCGCCGCGCAGCCGCAGCCGGTGCACCCCGTAGAGGTACAGGCCGGCGGCGAGCACGATGCCCAGCGTGAGCCAGCTGTCCAGCCGGGTCTCGGTGAACACCCGGGCCACGGTGAACGGCGGCGGGGCGCTCTCGCCTCCCGCCGCCAGCGTCGCCGGAACGGCCGAGGTGACGGCGAGGATCTGATCGACGTGCAGCACGCTTTTCAGGGTAGGTCAGGCGAAGCGGACCACCACGATCGGGCCACGGAAGGGCCGGGTTTGGCACCCCGCTGATCGTCGGTCCCGGTCAGGGGCAATAATGACCGCGTGACTGCGGCCCCAGCCATTGACAAGAGCCGGATCCACTCCCTGACGCGACCCAACATGGTCAGCGTCGGGACGATCGTGTGGCTCTCCAGCGAACTCATGTTCTTCGCGGCGCTGTTCGCGATGTACTTCTCCATCCGCGCGGCTGCGCCGGAGCAGTGGGAGAAGCACACCGAGGTGCTGAACATCCCGTACGCGACCACGTTCACGGTGATCCTGGTGCTCTCCTCGATCACCTGTCAGATCGGCGTGTTCGCGGCCGAGCGCGGCGACGTCCACGCCCTGCGCCGGTGGTTCACGATCACGTTCATCATGGGTCTGATCTTCGTACTCGGTCAGCTGAACGAGTACCGGACCCTGGTGCACGAGGGCGTGAAGATCAACGAAGACGGCTACGGGTCGATGTTCTACCTCACCACCGGATTCCACGGTCTGCACGTGACCGGCGGTCTGGTCGCCTTCATCATCTTCATGATCCGCACCACCATGGGTCGGTTCACCCCAGCCCAGGCGACCTCGGCGATCGTCGTGTCCTACTACTGGCACTTCGTGGACGTCGTGTGGATCGCGCTCTACGCCATGATCTACTGGCTCCAGTGATCTTGGCGCGTCACGAACCGCGCCGCTGCTCCGTCCCCTGAGACAAGGTCCAACCGGTTAAGGACACAGGTCATGACTTCTGACAACGACCGCCGACGCGGTCTGCTCGCGCGGCTGCGCGGGCGGCCCGTAGCGCGCAGCAGGGGCCGCCGCCGGCTGGGCGCCGCGGTCCGGCTGTTCGCCGCGCTGATGCTGGCCGGCGGTGCCTACACCGTCTTCGCCCCCGGCGTGCAGGCGCAGGACAACCCGCCGTTGACCGCCGCAGGCAACGAGGGTAAGGCGATGTTCGACGTGAGCTGTGTGACCTGTCACGGTCGCAATGCCCAGGGCGTCGAGGGCCGTGGTCCGAGCCTGATCGGCGTCGGGTCCGCCTCGGTGGAGTTCCAGGTGAGCAGCGGTCGCATGCCGATGGCCCGGCAGGAGGCCCAGGCCATGCGCAAGCCGCCGCAGTTCACCGACGAGCAGGTGCGCCAGCTCGGGCAGTACATCCAGGAGCTCGGTGGCGGTCCGGAGGTGCCCAACGGCGACCTGCGTGAGGGCGCCAACCTGGCCACCGGTGGCGAGCTGTTCCGGATCAACTGCTCGCAGTGCCACGCCTTCGGCGGTGGCGGCGGTGCGCTGTCCTCCGGCAAGTACGCGCCGAGCCTCGCGCCGGCCAGCGACCGGCAGATCTACGCCGCGATGCTGAGCGGTCCGCAGAACATGCCGGTGTTCGGTGACAACCAGATCACGCCGCAGGAGAAGGCGGACATCATCGCCTACATCCAGGACACGCTGAAGAACGACGGCGACCCGGGCGGGTTCAACCTGGGCCGGTACGGCCCGTCGACCGAGGGCATCGCGATCTTCCTGGTCGGCATCGTCGCGCTGGTCTTCGCGAGCCTGTGGATTGCGGGCAAGTCGTGACCGGACGGATCAATGGTTCCAGTGCTGTGGCGCCGACCCCCGGCGTCACCCGTAGCGAGGTGACGGCATGAGCACCCACACCGAGCACCAGGCCCAGCGGGGCCCGGAGCCGCTCGACGTGAACGACCCCCGGCTCTCCCGGTTCGAGGTCGTTCAGGAGGGCGCCCGGCGGGACGACATCGAGATCGTCCACTACGAGCCGCAGGTGGTCCCGGGCAGTAAGGCCGAGCGCCGGCTGACCCGTACCGTCGCCCTGATGTTCCTGCTGACCGGCGTCTTCGCGACCGCCTTCCTGGTGGTCTACATCTGGTGGCCGTGGCAGTGGGAGCCGGGTCGCGGCGGCGACAAGCTCTACACGCCGCTGCTCGGCGTGACGCTGGGCCTGGCGCTGCTGGGCATCGGTTTCGGCATCCTGACCTGGGGCAAGAAGCTGCTGCCCAAGGAGGTGTCGATCCAGGACCGGCACGACCAGGTCGACGACCCGGAGGGTCGCAAGATCACCGGTGAGACGATGCTCTACCTCGCCGACGAGATGGGCGTACGCCGCCGGCCGCTGCTGGGCATCTCGCTGCTCGCCGGCCTGGCGCCGGTGGGCGCGGTGGCCGCCGCGCCGCTGATCGGTGGCCTGATCGAGCAGCCGCACAAGAACAACCAGATGTTCACCACCGGCTTCCAGCCGGGCGAGGGCGGCAAGAAGATCCGGCTGATCCGTGAGGACGGCCGTCCGATCCGCCCGGCCGACGTCAGCGTCGGCGGCCAGCTCACCGTGTTCCCGGGCATCGACGGCGGCGTCAGCAACAAGCACGCCGACTCGCCCACCCTGCTCATCCACCTGCGGGAGGACGACGCGCAGAAGTCGCGCGCCGCGAACGAGCGCAAGGGCCACGGCGACTACATGTGGGGCAACTACGTCGCGTACTCCAAGATCTGTACGCACGCCGGCTGCCCGGCCAGCCTCTACGAGCAGCAGACCAACCGCCTGCTCTGCCCCTGCCACCAGTCCCAGTTCCTCATCACCGACAACGCCAAGCCGATCTTCGGCCCGGCGAACCGGCCGCTGCCGCAGCTGCCGATCGAGGTGGACGAGGAGGGCTTCTTCGTGGCGAAGTCCGACTACACCGAGACCATCGGTCCCGACTTCTGGGAGCGGCCATGAAGCGCCGAAAGTTTGATGCCGCCGCGCTGCCGGCCAAGAGCGCGCGGGCGGTGGACGACCGCTTCCAGGTGGCCACGCCCCTGCGCAAGCTGCTGAACAAGGTCTTCCCCGACCACTGGTCGTTCCTGCTGGGCGAGATCGCGCTGTTCTCGTTCATCGTCCTGCTGCTGACCGGCGTCTTCCTGACGTTCTTCTTCGAGCCGACGATGACCGAGGTCATCTACAACGGCAGCTACGCGCCGCTGCGGGGCACCCCGATGTCGGCCGCGTACGCCTCCAGCCTGGACATCTCGTTCGATGTCCGGGGTGGCCTGATCATGCGGCAGATGCACCACTGGGCGGCCCTGCTGTTCATGGCCGCGATCGTGGTGCACATGCTGCGGGTGTTCTTCACCGGCGCGTTCCGCAAGCCGCGTGAGACCAACTGGATCATCGGTTCGCTGCTGTTCTGGGTCGGCTTCCTGGCCGGCTTCACCGGCTACTCGCTGCCGGACGACGGCCTGTCCGGCACCGGTCTGCGCATCGCCTCCGCGATCATCCTGTCGATCCCGGTGATCGGTTCCTGGGTCAGCTCGTCGATCTTCGGCGGGGAGTTCCCCGGCACCATCATCATCAGCCGCTTCTTCATCGCCCACGTGCTGCTCGTCCCGGGTCTGCTGGTGGCGCTGATCAGCGTGCACCTCGGCCTGGTGTTCAAGCAGAAGCACACCCAGTGGCCCGGCCCCGGCCGGACCAACTCCAACGTGGTCGGCGAGCGGATGTTCCCGCGCTACGCGCTCAAGCAGGGCGGCTTCTTCATGGTCGTCTTCGGCGTGATCGCGCTGATGGGCGGCCTGTTCCAGATCAACCCGATCTGGCTGTTCGGCCCGTACGAGGCGTGGGTGGTCTCGGCCGCCAGCCAGCCCGACTGGTACGTCATGTTCCTCGACGGCTCGACCCGGCTCATGCCGGGCTGGGAGATCCACATCCCGATCGGCAACGGGTACGTCATCCCACCGCTGTTCTGGCCGACGGTGGTCCTACCCGGAATCCTGGTGGGCCTGTCGACGATGTACCCGTTCCTGGAGGCGCGCCGTCTCAAGGACTACAAGCACCACAACCTGCTCCAGCGGCCCCGGGACGTTCCGGCCCGGACCGCCGTGGGCGCCATGGCGCTGGCCTTCTACATCGTGCTGACGCTCTCCGGCGCCAACGACGTCATCGCCGACAAGTTCCACATCAGCCTGAACGCGATGACCTGGGCCGGCCGGATCGGCCTGCTGATCCTGCCGCCGATCGCGTACTACATCACGTACCGGATCTGCCTGGGTCTGCAGCAGCACGACCGGGAGGTGCTGGCCCACGGCGTGGAGACCGGCATCATCAAGCGGCTGCCCGACGGCCGGTTCGTCGAGGTCCACCAGCCGCTCACCTCGGCCGAGGGGCACGACGGCCACCCGCCGGCACTGGACTACGTCGGCTGGGTGGTGCCGAAGAAGATGAACCGGCTCGGCGCCCTCGGCCCGGCGATCCGGGGCTTCTTCTACCCGATCGAGAAGCCGGCCGAGGCGCCGGTCTCGCCGGGGCACCCGCCGGTCGAGGACCGGCCGGAGCGGGAGGAGATCGGCAGCGGCGAGAGCCGTCGCTGACCTTCCCGGTACGACTGGCAGTGGCGCCCGCCGGATCATCCGGCGGGCGCCACTGCCGCTTTACGTACCTGTCGTCCGGTTGTGCCCGCCCGGTGCCCGACGTGCGGTGCACCGGTCCCCGCCGCCCCCCGACACGGACGGGTGGAATCGCAGGAATAACCCCGGTCAGCCGGGTATCCGTGCGGTCCGACGTCTCATGGGGGAGGAAAGATGCTGGGAATCAAACGCCTGGGCCTGATGGCCGCGCTGGTGGTCGTGGGGCTGGCGCCCGCCGCCGCGGCACAGGCCGCGGCGCAGCCGTCGACGCAGGACACGCAGTACCTGCAGGCGGTGCACCAGGTCAACCTGTTCGAGATCACCGCCGGTAACCTGGCCCAGCAGAAGGGTCAGAACCAGCAGGTCAAGGACCTGGGCAAGATGTTCGTCACGGACCACACCCAGCTGGACCAGACGGTGCAGTCGACCGCCCAGCAGCTCAACGTGCAGCTGCCGGCCGACCCGACCGCCGACCAGCAGAAGGTCCTCGACAAGCTGAACAACCTCAACGGGGCCGAGTTCGACAAGGCCTGGGTGACCGCGCAGCTCGCCGGCCACGTCCAGGCCATCCAGGCCACCCAGACCGAGATCTCGCAGGGCTCGGAGCAGTCGGTGGTGCAGATCGCGCAGGACGCGCTGCCGGTCCTGCAGGCGCACTACGACGCGCTGGTGGCCCTGGCCCAGACGCTGGGTGTCCCGGTTCCGCAGACCAGTGCCAGCGGCACGCCCAGCCCGGGCGGCACCACCTCGCCGGGTGGCACCGAGTCGCCGGCTCCGGGCGGCACCGAGACCGAGGAGCCCGCTCCGGGCACCACGGAGACCCCGGTGCCCAGCCAGAGCTGACGTACCGCACGGTCGACGGTGGCCGGTCCGCCCACGGGGCGGGCCGGCCACCGGCTCGTGTCAGTCGGCGCTCGCGAGCCCGATCGCGAACGCCTCCTCCAGGTCGTGCTGCGAGTACGCGCGGAACGCGATGTGCGACTCGGTGTTCAGCACGCCCGGCACCTTCGAGATGCTGCCGGCGATGACCTGCGCGATCTGCTCGAACTCCCGGACGCGGACCATGGCGATCAGGTCGACGTGCCCGGCCACCGAGTAGACCTCGCTGACGCCGGGCAGGTTGGCCAGGGTCTCGGCCACCTCGGGGATGGAGTCGGTGGCGCAGTCGATCAGCACGATCGCGGTGATCACGGGACGGTTCTCCGTTCGTCGGCGACGAGGCCCATGCTAGATCCCGCGGCCCTCACCGCGCCGCCGGGACGGTCAGGTCGTCCCCGGCCCGGATCACCCGGTGGAGGCTCTCCCCGGCCGCGACGGTCGCGCCCGGCCACACCACGGACCGGTCCACGTCGCCGTCCACCCGCGCGCCCGCGCCCACCACCGAGCCGGTGACCCGGCCGGTCACCGTCGCCGCCGTGTCCACCAGCCCGTCCGGTCCGGCGGCGTGCAGGTTGGCGTCCAGGTAGTCGGCCGGGGTGCCGGTGTCGTAGAACGTGCCCCGGTAGGGCACCACGGTGAGCGCGCCGGCCGCCTCCGCGGGCCGCCACACCGCCCGGACCAGGTCGCCGAACGTGGCCGGCAGGTCGCGGACCAGCCGCCAGGGCAGCAGCGAGAAACCCACGAACTCGTGGCCGTCGAACGTCCCGGGGGCGTCCGGGTCGTCGGCGGGCCGGCCGAGCAGGCGTACGCCGTGCCCGTCCCAGCCGTCCAGCAGCGCGGCGATGTCCGGCCCGGGCGGGGCCGCCGGATCGGCCAGGTACGCGTCGGCGTTGCCCACCAGCACGCCCCGGCCGGCGATCCAGTCCCGCAGCCGGCCGACGCCTCCGGCGGTGCCCAGCGGGGCGTCCGGCTCGACCGACAGGTGGGCCCGGCCGCCGACCCGCGCGACCACCTGGTCACCCAGGTAGCAGGCGTTCACCGCGACCCGTTCCGGACCGGCCAGGCCGAGCCCGGCCAGCCGGGCCAGCGCCCGGTCCAGCAGCGGGACGTTGCCGACCGGGCAGAGCGCCTTCGGCACCCGCTCGGTGAGCGGGCGCAGCCGGGTGCCCTCACCGGCGGCCAGCACCACCGCGCACACCTCGCCCCCCGGCGCCGGAGCGCCCGCGTACGGGGTGCTCACGCGGCCGGTGGGCGCTCGCCGGCGCGCGGGCCGATGCCGTAGAAGCCCAGCAGGTTCGCGGTGGCGCGGCTGAGCCGGGGCAGGTCGTCCAGCGGATGGAAGGCGGCCTCGAAGACCTCGGCCCCGTCCACCTTCAGCTCGGTGGTCGACGCCGGCACCTCCGCCTCGAAGACCACGTCCACCCAGCCCTTGGCGTGCACCACCGCGTTCGGCACCGCCGGGCGCAGCGCGTCGGGGGACAGGCGGACACCTGATTCCTCGTACAGCTCCCGGGCGGCGCCGACCACCGGGGCCTCGCCGCGTTGCAGCAGCCCGGCGGGCAGCGTCCAGCTGTAGCCGGGCGGCTGGCGCAGCAGCAGGATCCGGCCCGCGCCGGTGGCCTCCGCGTCCTTGACCAGCGTGACCGCGCCGACGACGTACTTCGGCACGGCCAGCCGCACCAGCCGCCGCCGCAGCGGGACCGGAAGCCGGTAGAAGATCTGGTAGCCGAGGGCCCGTCCGGTGGCACGCGCGCGGGGGATCATGCCGTCCAGGCTAGTGGTCCCGGCGCGGACCGGCTTCGTCTACTGCCTGTGGTCGACCAGATCGATCAACTGCTGGACCACGGTGTCCGGCTCGACGGTGCGGTCGAAGACCGCCACCAGCATCGTCTCCAGGTCGGGGTAGCCCAGTTCCTCGGACAGCCGCAGCAGCGGCAGGTCGCTGGCCAGACCCCGGTTGTGCTTGCGCAGCGCCAGCCCGATGGAGGCCCGGCCGAGGCGTACCTTGTCGGCGATCGAGATGCCCGGCTCGGTGTGCTCGGCGAACCAGCGGTTGATCTGCATCTGGGCGTGCGGCGACTTGACGAAGCCCAGCCACTCCCGGCGCGGGCCGCGCGGGGCCACGTCGGCCTCGAAGCCGCTCTCCGCGTCGCGCTCGGTGTAGATCTCCACCACGTCGCCCTCCTCCAGTTCGGAGGAGAGCGGGGCGAGCCGGCCGTTGATCCGGGCCGCCAGGCAGTGGTCGCCGCGCTCGGTGCCCAGCTCGTACGCGAGGTCGACCGGCGTGGCCCCGGCCGGCAGCACCACCTGCCGCCCGTCGGCGACGACCTGGATCTGCGCCTCCGACAGGTCGCAGCGCAGCGACTCCATGAACTGGGTCGGGTCGACGGTCTCCTGCTCCCAGTCGAGCACCCGGCGCAGCCAGGCCAGCTCGTCCGCCCGGTCGACGGACCGGCCCGCGGCGCGGGGGAAGCGGTAGTGGGCGGCTACGCCGTACTCCGCGGAGCGATGCATCTCGGTGGTGCGGATCAGCACCTCGACGGTGCGGTCCTGCGGGCCGCAGACGCTCGTGTGCAGAGAGCGGTAGAGGTTGTTCTTCGGGGAGGCGATGAAGTCCTTGAAGCGGCCCGGCACCGGCCGCCAGAGCCCGTGCACGGCGCCCAGCGCGGCGTAACAGTCGGTCGCCGGACCGTCCACCACGATCGCGATACGCGGCAGGTCGTACGGGGCCGTGTGACCGCCGGCGACGGTGTCCTTCCAGATCGAGTAGAGGTGGCGGGGGCGGGGGGAGACGTCGGCGTCGACCCGGTTGCGGCGCAGCGCCACCCGGGTGCGGGCCACCACGTCGGCGAGGTAGGCGTCCCAGCCGGGCCGGTCGTGCACGAAGCGGGCGAGCCGCGCGTGCTCCTCCGGCCGCAGGTGCAGCAGGACCACGTCGTCCAGCTCGCGTTTGAGCGTCTGGATGCCGAGCCGGTCGCAGAGCGGGACCAGCACCTCCTGGGTCTTGCGGGCGATCCGCTCCCGGGACGCGGCCGAGCGGACGCCGAGCGTACGCATGTTGTGCAGCCGGTCGGCCAGCTTGATCACCAGCACCCGGACGTCCTTGCCGGCCGCCACGATCATCTTGCGGACGGTCTCCGCCTCGGCGGCCTTGCCGTAGAATGCCTTGTCGAACTTCGTCACGCCGTCGACCAGGTGGGCGACCTCGCGGCCGAAGTCCTCCTGGAGCGCCTGGAGCGTGTAGCGGGTGTCCTCCACCGTGTCGTGCAGCAGCGCGGCGACCAGCGTGATGGTGTCCATGCCGAGGTCGGCGCAGATCTGCGCCACCGCCAGCGGATGGGTGATGTACGGCTCGCCGCTCTTGCGGAACTGGCCGCGGTGCATGTTCTCGGCGATCGTGTAGGCGCGGCGCAACACCGAGGCGTCGGCGCTCGCGTGGATGCCGCGATGGGCCCGGACCAGCGCGGTGACCGGGTCGCCGTCGGAGGTCGGCCAGGTGAGCAGGGAACGCAGGCGGCGGGTGAGTGGCAGTTCGCCCTGGGCTGGAAGCGCGCCACCCAGGGCGGCGCCGTGTCCGGCGTCGACGTCCACCTGGGACACCTCCTCACCCCGGCCCTCGGCCGCCGGGAACCGGCGACCGGGAGCAGAGCCCGCGAATCGGGCAGGTCTGCACTCCTTTAACAGACTAAGGGAGTCGAGGTAGTCCGATCGGTCAGTTGGTCATGAGCGTTCGGTCGAGACTTTGTGGGTTCCGCCGCTCTCCGCCTTCGTCAGGAGGTCGCGGAAACGCCCCGCGCCGGCCACCGGCGAGGCCCATCCGGCGCTCGCCTCGACCAGGCGGGTCTCCGGTCGCTCCAACCAGGACAGGATCCGTTCGGTCTCCTCGGCGGTCGCGGCCGGCACCGGCCCGTGCCCGGGCAGCACCGTCTCGGCGGTGGCCCGGATCGCGTCGATCGTCGGTCGCGGATGGACACCCGGCGGGGACACCCCGGCCCCCGCCAGCCGCCCGTGCCGCACCAGCGCCAGCTCCCAGCCGCCCCGGGCCGCCGGCCGGGCGGCGGCCAGCTCGGCGATGCCGGTCAGCGCGGCCAGCCGCTGCATCCGGACCGCCGCGCGCAGCACCGCGACCAGCCGCCCGCGCACCACAGCCGCCTCCTCGTAGCGCTGGGCGGCCGACAGCACCTCGATGCGGGCGAGCAGCGCGTCCACCACCACGCCGGGATCGTCGCTGGTGGCGGTGCGGAACGGCGTCGCCGCCCGGTCGTCGTACTCCTCGGGGGTGATCCGGTGCTCGCAGGGCGCCGGGCAGCGACCCAGCTCGGCCAGCGCGCAGGCCGGCATGGTGGTGCGCCGGGACAGCCGGTGCGTGCACTGCCGCAGCGGCACCGCGTCGTGGAAGCCGGCGGCGGCCAGCTCCGCCGCCTGCCGGGACCGGAACGGCCCCAGGTAGGCCGTGTCGGTGGGCGCGATGTCGCGCACGATCGACAACCGGGGGTACGCCTCGTCGGTGAGCTTCAGCCACACCTGGCGCTCCGGATACTTCGACCTGCGGTTGTACGGCGGCGCGTGCGCCGCGATCAGCCGCAGCTCGCGGACCTCCGCCTCCAGCGAGTGGGCGCACTCCACCGCCTCCACCCGCTCGGCGGCGGCGAGCATCTCGGAGATCCGGGCCCGCTTCTCCGCGGCGGTGAAGTAGCTGCGCACCCGGGTGGCGATGTCGCCGGACGTGCCGACGTAGAGCGGCCGGTCGTCGGCGGCCCGGAAGATGTAGACGCCCGGCACCTTCGGCAGCCCGTCGGCGAGGTGCCGCTTGCGGCGCTGGGTGGGTGTGACCGCGCGGGCGAACT
Source organism: Micromonospora sp. CMU55-4 (assembly GCF_011602315.1). NCBI lineage: Bacteria > Bacillati > Actinomycetota > Actinomycetes > Micromonosporales > Micromonosporaceae > Micromonospora > Micromonospora sp. CMU55-4. The sequence continues at coordinate 28,449 of NZ_JAAOLH010000007.1, read as the reverse complement.
CGATCGCCTCGCCGACCGTGTCGACGCGGTGCCCGCCGAGCCGGCCGATCAGCCCGTGCAGCACGTCGACGGTGGCCTTGGCGTCGTCCAGCGCCCGGTGGGTGGGCTGGGTCGCGGTGCGGAAGTAGGCGGCGAGCGTGCCCAGCTTGCGGTTGGGCACCTCGTCGCGGGTCAGCACCCGCCGGGCCAGCGCGGCCGTGTCCAGCACCCGCGGGTTGGGCCAGCGGTAGCCGTGCTTCGCGCAGGCCGCCTTGAGGAACCCCACGTCGTACGGCGCGTTGTGGGCGACCAGCACGGCGTCGCCGACGAACTCCAGGAAGCTCGGCAGCACCTGCTCGATCGGCGGGGCGGGCAGCAGCATGGCCTGGGTGATGCCGGTGAGCACGGTGATGAACGGCGGGATCGGCACGCCCGGGTTGACCAGCGTGGCGAGCACGCCCAGCTCCTCGCCGCCGCGCACCTTCACCGCGCCGATCTCGGTGATCCCGCCGCCGTCGGGCGCGCCGCCCGTGGTCTCCAGGTCGACCACCACGAAGGTGGTCGCGTAGAGCGGCAGCGCCGGGTCCACGCCGCTGCCCGCCGCAGTGTCCAGGCCGGCCAGCGACTCCTGGACGTACTCCGCTCGTGTCACCCGCGGGACGCTAGCGGCACGGTCCGACACTTGCGTCACTGCGGCCCCAGGAGATACCACGGGGGTACGATGAGAGATCGGCTCACTCACCGGGCGGTGGGCCCGTTCGGGGTGGGAGACTTGCCTCATGCCCCTCACCGAGCCGCACGACGACCACTCCTCCGCGGAGGAGCCGGTCCTCGGCGTGCCCGGCGCCGGTGAGGACGCGCCGACCCCGGTCGAGCCCGAGCCCACCCTGCCCGAACCGGTCCGGCAGCGGATCGTGACGCTCACCGCGGCCGTGCTGCCCGGCCTGCCCGCCGACGAGGTGCCGGTGCCGCTGCGGCGGGTCGCCAAGTTCGCCCCGAACCGCCGCGCCCGGCTCGGCGCGCCCGCGATCGCCGCCCAGCTCACCGCCGACCCGCTGTTCCGGCAGCGGGTCACCGCCCGGGTGCTCGCCGACGCCGGCGACCTCGGCGCGGCGGTGGTGGAGGGCACCGCCCCGGCCGCGGCCGACCCGGTCGAGGTGGCCGCGCTGGCCTACCTGGCCCGGCCCCGGGGCTGGCGGGAACTGATCGAGGCCAGCGGCGAGGCGGTACGCGCCGAGGCCGACAGCGCTGTGGTGGCCGAACTGGTCCGCGAGGCCGAGCAGCGGGCCGCCCGCGCCGAGCACGACCGGGCGGTGGCCCGGATCGAGGCGGAGAAGCTGCGCGACGAGCTGGCCCGGGTCCGCGAGGAGCTGGGTCAGCTCCGCGAGGAGGCGCGCCAGCTCGCCCGTACCCTGCGGGAGACCCAGGCCCGCGAGCGCAAGGCCACCGAACTGCTCGCCACCGAGCGGGGCCGGGCGGCCCGCGCGGCGGCCGACGCGGACGCCGAGCTGCGCCGCGCCCGGGCCCGGCTGGCCGAGGCGGAGGCCGCCGCCGGCGTGGCCCGGGCCAGCGCCAAGGAGGCCCGGTCGGTCGACGACGCCCGGCTGTGGCTGCTGCTGGAGACGATCGGCCAGGCCGCGGTCGGGCTGCGCCGCGAGCTGGCGCTCGACCCGGTGGACAAGCTCCCGGCCGACTTCGTCGCCGACGCGTTCGCCGAGCAGCCGGGCGCCGCGCAGGCCGGCCCGTCGACGCGGGCCCGCGACACCGACGACCCGGCCCGCCTCGACCAGTTGCTCGCGCTGCCCCGGGCACACCTGGTGGTGGACGGTTACAACGTGACGAAGCGGGGCTTCGGCGAGATGTCGCTGGAGCAGCAGCGCAAACGGCTGATCACCGGGCTGGGCGGGATCGCCGCGCAGACCGGGGACGAGGTCACAGTCGTCTTCGACGGCGCCGAGCGGATCCACGGCCTGCCCCCGGCGCCGCGCGGCGTGCGGGTGCTGTTCTCCCGTAAGGGCGAGACCGCGGACGAGCTGATCCGCCGGCTGGTCCGCGCCGAGCCGGCCGGGCGGCCGGTGGTCGTGGTCTCCTCCGACCGCGAGGTCGCCGACGGGGTACGCCGGCACGGCGCGTACCCGCTGGGCGCCGACTCGCTGCTGCGGCGCCTGGCCCGGTCCTGAGCCTTCTCTCTCCCCCTTGATCGACTCCAGATCGGGGGAGTGGTGGGGTGGGGCGCGTGCTGATCGCGCCACTTCGGCGTACTGGTTGGGGTTCGCGGCGGGTGCTGCATCGTTGTCCGGTTCTGTCGTACCCCGGCGTTAGCGTTCTGGTGACCGACGGTGGTGGTCCCTTCCCCGAGCGCCACCGGCGACCCGTCAGGAGGCGTTGATGCTGATCGACTGCGACACCTGCGGCAACCGTGGCGCCGGCTGCTCCGGCTGCCTGGTGACCGCACTGCTCGACTCCGACCCGGCCGACCTGGGCCCGGCCGAGCACCGGGCGATCGAGGTGTTCGCGCGGGCCGGGTTCGAGGTCGAGGTGCTACCACCCCCCGCGCCCGCGGAGGCGCTGGCGCCGATGCCCCGCCGCCCCGGCCGTCGCCGCCGGGTCGCCTGACGCCGCCCGCTGCCCGCCGCCCGCCGGCTTCCGCCTGCCACTAAAGGAGGGCTGCCCCCGGGGTGCTCAGGGCGGCCGTCGGGATCACCCCGGCCACTGCTTGCCGATCGGGCCCGTGCCGCCGTCTGCCGCATCGGCCCACCCTGGCATGCGCTGCTCCTCGATCCCCCGAGTCTGGATCCCAGCCACATCTGACGCTCCTTCTCGTCCCCGCCCCGGCAAGGGCCGTCGATCTTGGAGTTGTGGTGCCCAGGATGTCCGAGTAGCCACGTTTGTCAGCCGCCACAACTCCAAGATCGGCGCGCGGGGCGGGCTGGGGCCGCGCGGGGGCAGGACGGGGCGGGGGCGGGGCCGCGGGGCGGGCACGGCGGTCTTGCTTGCGCGGCCGGGCAATAGGATGAGCGGTCACGGCGGGAGGGGGCGGGATGACGCGGACCGGGCACGACGGCGGGGTGGAGCGGTGACCCCGCGCGCGTGGGCCCTGCTGACCCTGGCCGGCCTGGCGGTGGCGCTGCTCGTGGCGGTGGCGCTTCTGGTGCCGTGGAGCCGGCCGCCCGCGCCCCGCGCCGACCAGCTCGCGGCGCTGCGTGACCTTCCGGCCGAACAGGTGACCCGGGGCCGCGCGTTCCACGGCGCGCTGCGCCCGGCGGCCTGGTCGGCGCTGGCGGTCGGGCTGGTGGTGGCGTTGCTGCTCGGCCTGACCCCGCTGGGCGGGCGCCTGGTCGAACTGGCGGGCCGGCCCTTCGGCGGGCACTGGATCGCGCAGGCGGTGCTCGGCGGGCTGGCCGTCATGTTCCTCGCCGACCTGCTCACCCTGCCGTTCGCGGCCTGGCGGCGCACCGTGCTGGTCCGCTACGGGCTGAGCACCCAGAGCTGGGGCGGCTGGGCGGTCGACCTGCTCAAGTCGTACGCGGTCAGCGCCGTGATCGGCGCGCTGGTGCTGCTCGGCTTCTACACCGTGATCCGCCTGGCGCCGCGCTGGTGGTGGGCGTTCGGCGCGGCCGGCGCGGCGGCGCTGGTGGTGGTGCTGTCGTTCGTGCTGCCGGTGCTCGTCGAGCCGGTGTTCAACAGGTTCACGCCGATGGAGCCGGGCCCGCTGCGCAGCGAGCTGACCGCGATGGCGGCCCGGGACGGCGTACCGGTGCGCGACGTGCTCGTCGCCGACGCGTCGCGGCGCACCCGGGCGGTGAACGCGTACGTCTCCGGGCTCGGGCCGACGCGGCGGGTGGTGGTCTACGACACGCTGCTGCGCGAGGCGGAGCCGGCCGAGGTGACGAGCGTGGTCGCCCACGAGCTGGGCCACGCCAAGGACCGGGACGTGTGGACCGGCACGCTGCTCGGCGCGCTCGGCGCCGCCGCCGCGGTGGTGGCGCTCTACCTGATCGGCTCCTGGACGCCGCTGCTGCGGCTCGCCGGCGTCGACTCGATCGCCCAGCCGCGGGCGTTCCCGCTGCTGATCGCGCTGGTCACGGTCGCCGGGCTGCTCACCACGCCGGTGCAGGCGCTGGTCTCCCGGCGGATCGAGGCCCGCGCCGACGCCCACGCGCTGGCGCTCACCGGCGACCCGGCGACGTTCGAGGCGATGCAGCGCCGGCTGGCCGGGGTGAACCTGGCCGACCCCGACCCGCCGCGCTGGGAGCACCTCTGGTCGGCGACCCACCCGTCCACCGTGGAGCGGATGGCCGCCGCCCGCGCCTACGCCAGGGAGTCCGGCCGATGAGCCGCACCTTGCTGATCACCAACGACTTCCCACCGCGCCCCGGTGGCATCCAGTCCTTCGTGCACAACCTCGCGGTGCGACAGCAGCCGGGATCGGTGGTGGTCTACGCGTCGAGCTGGCGCGGGGCGGAGAAGTTCGACGCCGACCAGCCGTTCGAGGTGGTGCGGGAACGTACCCGGGTGCTGCTGCCCACGCCGCTGATCGCGCGGCGGGCGGCACGGCTGGCCCGCGCGTACGACTGCGACACGGTCTGGTTCGGCGCGGCGGCCCCGCTGGGGCTGCTCGCGGCGGGCCTGCGGCGGCGGTCCGGGATCCGCCGGGCGGTGGCGTTGACCCACGGGCACGAGGTCGGATGGGCGGCGCTGCCCGGCGCCCGCTCGGCCCTGCGCCGCATCGGCCGGGGCGTGGACGTGACCACCTACCTCGGCGAGTACACCCGGACGCGGCTGGCGCGCGTGCTGGACGGGCTGACCGAGCTGCGACGGCTCGCGCCCGGCGTGGACGTGGACACCTACCACCCGGACGTCGACGGCACGAAGGTCCGCGAACGGCTCGGGCTGGCCGACCGGCCGGTGGTGGTGTGCGTGTCGCGGCTGGTGCCCCGCAAGGGCCAGGACATGCTGATCCGCGCGCTGCCGGAGATCCGCCGCCGGGTGCCCGGCGCCGCGCTGCTGGTGGTCGGCGGCGGACCGTACCGCTCGACGCTGGAGAAGCTGGCCCGGCAGAGCGGGCTGGAACGCGACGTGGTGTTCACCGGTTCGGTGCCGTCGGCCGACCTGCCCGCCCACTACGCGGCCGGTGACGTGTACGCGATGCCCTGCCGCACCCGTAACCGGGGCTTGGACGTGGAGGGCCTCGGGATCGTCTACCTGGAGGCGGGCGCCACCGGGCTGCCGGTGGTGGCCGGCGACTCCGGGGGCGCGCCGGACGCGGTCCGCGACGGCGAGACCGGGTACGTGGTCGGCGGCCGGGACGTGGCCCAGCTCGCCGACCGGGTGGCCACGCTGCTCGCCGACCGGGACCTGGCCCGGCAGTTCGGCGCCGCCGGCCGGGCCTGGGTGGAACGGGAGTGGCGCTGGGAGACGCAGGCGCAGCGGATGGCCGCGCTGCTGGCCGGCTGACCGCCGCCCCCGGCCCGCAAGCGGCTCCGGCACGACCGCCGAGCCGCCTCAGGAGACGGCTTCGACGTGCACGGGCACCCGGCCCAGGTGCGGTGCCGCCGGGCCGGGGCGGCCGAAGTGCCAGCCCTGCCCGGCGTCGCAGCCGATCGCGCGCAGCCGGTCCGCCTGGTCGGCCGTCTCCACGCCCTCGGCGGTGACGGTCAGGTCCAGCGCGTGCGCCAGCGACACGAGCGAGGCGAGGATCCGCTCGTCGGTGCCGCTGTCCGGCGCGCGCAGGCCGGTGACGAACTCACCGGCCACCTTCAGCTCGTCGACCGGCAGGTCCCGCAGGTACGCGAGGTTGCAGTAGCCGGTGCCGAAGTCGTCGATGGCGACCCGGACCCCCAGGTCACCGAGCACCCGCAGCGCCCGCACCGGCTCGACCACGGTGCTCATCATGGTGCTCTCGGTGATCTCCAGTTGCAGCCGGCGCGGCGGCAGGCCGGTGCGGCCGAGCACGCCGCGTACCTCGGGCACCAGGTCGGCCCGGTGCAACTGGCGTACGGCGAGGTTGACGCTGACGAACGGCGCGTCGCCGTCGACCGCCGACCAGGTGCCCGCCTCGCGGCACGCCTCGGCCAGCACCCAGCTGCCGAGCGGGACGATCAGCCCGGTCTCCTCGGCCAGCGGGATGAAGCTGTCCGGCCGCAGCACGCCCAGTTCGGGGTGGCGCCAGCGGACCAGCGCCTCCATGCCGAGGACCCGCCCGTCGCGCAGGGACGTCAGCGGCTGGTAGTCGAGGTAGAACTCGCCCCGGTCCAGGGCGGCGGGGATGGCCGCGGACAGCGCGTACCGGGCCAGGTCGCGGCGGTTGCGGTCGGCGTCGAACAGCGACCAGCGGGCCCCGCCCGCGGCCTTGGCCCAGTGCAGCGTGCTGTCGGCCGCGCGCATCAGCTCCATCGGGGAGGTGCCCGCGACCGGGCGCTCCACGATGCCGATGCTCGCCGAGACGGTCAGCTCGTGGCCGTCGACCAGCGCCGGCTCGCGTACCGCGGCCAGCGCCGCCTCGGCGACCTGCACCGCGTCGTCGGTGCCGGTCGTGCGCTCGATCAGGATCACGAACTCGTCGCCGCCGAGCCGGGCCACCAGATGCTCGCCGAGCGCCTCGTGCAGCCGCTGCGCCACCGCGACCAGCAACGAGTCGCCGACCTGGTGGCCGAGGGAGTCGTTGACGACCTTGAACCGGTCCAGGTCCAGGAAGCAGACGCCGACCCGGTCGGCGCCCCGGTTGATCGCGGCGGCCAGCCGCTCGGTGAACAGCGTGCGGTTGGGCAGGCCGGTGAGCGGGTCGTGGGTGGCCTGGTGCCGGAACCGGGCCTCGCTGTCGCGCAGCGCCCGTTCCGCCTGCGCACGGGCCATCATGGCGGCCCGGCGGATGGACTCCTGCTCGTCGAGCGTGCGGTCGCGCAGCGCGCGGGCGTACCCGGTGGCGACGGTGGCGAGCAGCCGGGCCATCCGGTCCTCGACGTCGTCGACGACCAGGTCGAGGTCGCGGACCAGGCGCAGCTGGATCACCTCGACGGTGCGGCCCAGCCCTTCGGCGGAGGCGATGTGCGCCTGCACCAGCTCCGCGCCGACCTGCTGGCCGATCCGCAGGTCGAACGGCTCGGCACGCAGCGCCTGGGCCAGCCGTTCGGTGAGCCGTTGCAGCATCTCCTCCAGCTGCGACTGGGTCATCGGCAGGTAGCTGGTGCCGGACACCGCCTTGGCCCAGGCCCGGGCGAACACGCCGGGCCTGCTGCGGGCCGCGTCGTCACCCACCGAGCCGCCCGACCCCGCCCATGAACACGGCCCGCTCGGCGTTCTCGGCCTGGTCGGGGGAGTCCGGCCGCCACTGCGGCACCCACACCACACCCGGGTCGACCAGTTCGAAGCCGTCGAACAGCGCGGTCAGTTCGGCCCGGCTGCGGATCCAGAGCTGGCTGTCGGTGCGCCGGTAGACCCGCTCCGCCTCGGCCCGCTCGCCGGTGCCGTCGCGGCCCTCCTCGCTGGCCTGGGAGAGCACCAGGTGGCTGCCGGGCGCCAGTGCTCCGCGCAGCGTCCGCAGGATCTCCTCGGGGCGGTCGCTGTCCGGGATGAAGTGCAGCACCGCCACGATCATCACCGCGACCGGACGGCTGAAGTCCAGCAGCCGGGTGACCTCCGGATGGGTCAGGATCGCCTCCGGGCGGCGCAGGTCCTCCTGGAGCACGGTGGCGTGCTCGTTGCCGGCCAGGATCTCCTGGCTGTGCGCCACCGCCACCGGGTCCACGTCGACGTAGACGACGCGCGACTGCCCGTCGATCCGCTGGGCGATCTCGTGCACGTTGCCGACGGTGGGGATGCCGGAGCCGATGTCGAGGAACTGGCGGACGCCGGCCTGGGCGAGGTACTGCACGGCCCGGCGCAGGAACGCGCGGTTGGCCTGGGCCATCAGTGGCGCCTCCGGCACCGCCTCCACCATCGCGCGGGCGGCCGCCCGATCGGCGGCGAAGTTGTGCGAGCCGCCGAGGTAGTAGTCGTACATGCGGGCGACGCTGGGGCGTTCGATGTCGATCGTCTCGGGTGCCCAGTCCGGCCGCTGCATGTCCTGCCCCTCGGGTGTCGACGGCGCGCGGTGGTCACCGCCGCGCGGATCACCCGGGTATTCTGCCCCTCCGCCGTCGTGGTGCAAAGACCGTCGTCGCTATGCGTCCGGCCGTTCACCGTACGCGGTCAGCCGCACCCACGACGCCGGAGAGGCCCGCGTCCGCGGTGGACGGGGCCTCTTCCGGCGGTGTGCCTCAGAACTTGGGCGCGTCCGGTGCCTCGAGCAGGCCCAGCCGCAGCGCGGTCATCAGCGCCTGGGCCCGGTTGGCGGCGCCCAGCTTCTCGTAGAGCTTGGAGATGTGGGTCTTGGCGGTCGACTCGCTGACGAACAGCTGCTTGGCGATGCCCGCCACGCTCATGCCGTCGGCGAGCAGCCGCAGCACCTGGCCCTCACGGGGGGACAGCTGCGGGCCGGACGGGGCCAGCCGGCGCTTCATCGCCTCGGCCAGGTCGGCGGCGGTGAACGCGCTGGGGGAGGAGGCGGCGTGCCGGGCGGCGGCGACCACCTCGTCGGCCGGCGCGGTCTTCGGCACGAACGCGCTCGCGCCGGCTTCCAGGGCGCCGAAGAGCTGGTCGTCGCCGGCGTACATGGTCAGCACGACGATGCCCATCGACGCGCTGGACTTGCGCAGGGCGCGGGTGGCCTCCAGGCCGCTGCCGTCGGGCAGGCGAAGGTCCATGATCACCACGTCGGGCTGGAGCGCGCCGGCCTGGCGCACGCCCTCCGCGGCGGTGGCGGCCTCGCCCACGACCTCGAACTGGCGGTCACGCTCGAACGCGTGACGAAGACCCTTACGGATGAGGTCGTGGTCGTCGACTAGGAGAACCTTGGTACGGGTGGCCGGTGTCGGACTGCTGGTCATCCTCGGGTTACTCCCCTTCTGCTGCTGCGGCGCTGCCGCGCACCTTATCGCGCCGGGGCGACGAGCCGAGCACCACGGCCACTGTCGTCCCACTGGGTCGACGTGGCCTGATCTCCAACCGGCCTCGGATACGTTCCGCCCTCTCGGCCATGATCGCAAGGCCATAGTGCCCGTCCGGGCGCTGGTCACCGATGCCGTGACCGTCATCCGACACTTCGATTCGGGTGTACGGGGGATCCACCTCGCACGTGACCCACAGATTCGACGCGCCGGCGTGCTTACGGGCGTTCGTCACCGCCTCCTGCGCGATGCGCAGCAACTCGGCCTCCGTGGCGGCCGGCAGCCGGGCGGTGGACTCGTCGAGTGACAGGTGCACCCGCAGGCCGCCGGAGGCGCCGACGGTGCGGGCGTACTCGGCGATGGCGGCGGCCAGGCCACCGTGCCGGTCCACCTCGCTGCGCAGCTCGAACAGGCTCAGCCGCAGCTCGGTGATCACCCGGGTCACCTCCTGGCGCAGCGTGCGCAGCGAGTCGGCGGTCTCGTCGGCGTCCTCGTGCACGGTGGCCAGGGCGTTGTCGATGCCGTACCCGACCATGACCAGTTCCTGGGCGACCCCGTCGTGGATCTCCCGGGCCAGCCGCTGCCGCTCCTCGTTGGTCGCCAGCGAGCGCACCTCGTCGAAGAGCAGCGCCGCCTCCAGCCGCAGCGCCGCCGGGCCGGTCAGCGCCGTCACCCGGGACACCACCGGCGGCGGGTACGCGGCGGCGGTGTCCGCCTCGATCACCACCAGGCCGACCGTGCGTACGCCCGCCACCAGCGGCACGATCAGCGCGGAGACCTCGCCGGAGTGCCGGGACCGGGCCTGCGACCGGGACGAGACGGTCGGCTGCTGGCTGGCCCAGGCGTCGGCGATGGCCGAGTCGGCGTCGAGCGTGGTCTCCCAGTCGACCCGGTCCGCGCCGATCTGGGCCAGCACCACCAGCCGGCCGCCGCCGCTGGCGGAGAGCACCGCGCCCCGGTCGGTCTTCGCCACCACCCGCAGCTCCTCCAGCAGGTGCTCGGAGATGCCGCCCGGGTCGAGCGTGGCGCCGGGCAGCTGGCGGGCGACCGTACGCAACTGGGTGAGCAGCCGGGTCGCCTCGGCGTACGGCTGGGGTTTGCCCTCGCCGCGGACCCGCATCACGCGCTGGAGCGTGCCGGCGGTGTAGAGGCCGAGACCGGCCAGGATCAGCCACTGGGCGCAGACCGCCAGGTAGCCGACCTGACCGAGCTGCGCGCCGCCGTCGACCCGGGTGAACGCGGCGCTCGCCACGAGCGTCGCCGCCGCCACCGCGAGCAGCGCGGCGCCCTCGCGGAACCGGCGGCTCAGCGCGGTCACGGTGACCGGCACCGCGAGGTACGGCAGCACCGCCGAGGCGCCCACCCCGCCGGTGACACCGGTGAGGTGGGTGTCGGCGGCGACCTGGCTGGCGGCCAGCCCGAGCACCACCACCTCGGCGAACCTGCTGATCGGGGTGAGCAGCCGGTGCTGTGGGGCGAGCACGGCGGGCAGCCCCGCGACGCCCAGCAGGGCGATCCACCAGAGCTGGGCGGCGTCGCGGGTGGCGAACAGGGTCAGGGCGGCGACCAGCGCGAGGAGGACCGCGCGGGCCGCGACCGCGAGGGGCTGCGTCTGCGGCTGGCCGGATGTGGAGGCGGGCACGTGACGGATCGTAGTCAGCGTTGGTAGATCTCCGCGATCTCCGAGGCGTACGTCTTGTGCACGACCTGCCGCTTGACCTTCAGCGACGGGGTCAGCTCACCGGTGGTCTCGGTGAAGTCCTGCGGCAGGATCCGGAACACCTTGATCGCCTCGGCCTTGGAGACCGCCTGGTTGGCCTGGTCGATCGCGCCCTGCACCTCGGCGCGCAGCGTCGCGTCCTCGCGCAGCTCGGCGATGCTCGTGGTCTCCGGGCGGCCCTGCGCGGCGAGCCACTTCGGCAGCGCCTCCTCGTCGATGGTGACGAGCGCGGCGATGAACGGCTGCCGGTCGCCGACCACCACGCACTGGCTGATCAGCGGGTGCGCCCGGACCTGGTCCTCCAGCACCGCCGGGGCGACGTTCTTGCCGCCGGCGGTCACGATGATCTCCTTCTTGCGGCCGGTGATGCTCAGGTAGCCGTCCTCGTCGAGGTGCCCGAGGTCGCCGGTGCGGAACCAGCCGTCGGCGCTGATCGCCTCGGCGGTGGCCGCCTCGTTGTGCCAGTAGCCCTGGAAGACGATGTCGCCGGCGATGAGGACCTCGCCGTCGTCCTCGATCCGGATGGTGACGCCGGGCAGCGGGCGGCCGACGGTGCCGATCCGGGTGCCGGTGGGCAGGTTCGCGGCGGCGGCCGGGGAGGTCTCGGTCAGGCCGTACCCCTCGCAGATGGTCACCCCGATGCCGCGGAAGAAGTGCCCGAGGCGCGCGCCCAGCGGCGCGCCGCCGGAGATGGCGTCGCGGCACCGGCCGCCCATCGCCGCCCGCAGCTTGCGGTAGACCAGCTTGTCGAAGAGGGCGTGCTGCGCGCGCAGGCCCAGGCCGGGACCGCCGGGCAGCTCCTGCGCCTCGCTCCAGGCGATGGCGACCTTCTCCGCCCGGTCGAAGATCTTGCCCTTCCCCTCGGACTCGGCCTTCTGCCGCGCGCCGTTGTAGACCTTCTCGAAGACCCGGGGTACGGAGAGCACGAACGTCGGCTTGACGTCCTGCAGTTCGGCGACCAGGTTCTTGGTGTCCGCGCAGTGCGCCATGGTGGCCCGGGCGTGCACCACGCCGACCTGGATGAGCCGGGCGAAGGCGTGCGCGAGCGGCAGGAACAGCAGCGTCGAGGCGCCCGGGCGGAACAGGTTCGGCAGCACCGGCACCGCGTTGGCGATGTCGGTGTAGATGTTGCGGTGGGTCAGCACGCAGCCCTTCGGCCGGCCGGTGGTGCCGCTGGTGTAGATGATCGTGGCGACGTCGCCGGCCTTGAGCATGGAACGGCGCGTCTCGACCTCGGCCGGGTCCACCGCCTCGCCGGCGGTGACCAGGTCGTCCACCGCGCCCAGCTCGATCTGCCAGACCTCGCGCAGCTCGGGCAGCCGGTCCCGGACGCCGGCGACCAGGGTGGCGTGCGCGGTGCTCTCCACCACCACGGCGACGGCGCCGGAGTCGCCGAGGATCCAGGCGGCCTGCTCGGCGCTGGAGGTCTCGTAGATCGGCACGGTGACCGCGCCGGCGGCCCAGATCGCGTAGTCGAACAGGGTCCACTCGTAGCGGGTGCGGCTCATCAGGCCGACCCGGTCGCCGGGGGAGACGCCCGCCGCGATCAGGCCCCGGGCCACCGCGACCACCTCGTCGCGGAACTGCCGGCAGGTCACCTCCTCGCGCGCCGTCCCCGCGCCGGGACGGACGAACTGCACGGTGTCCGGGGCGACCTCGGCGTTTTCCCAGACCGGGTCGGTCAGGTTGGCCGCGTCGCCGACGGTGACGATCGGCGGGACGGAGAACTCGCGCACCTGCACTCCCTCGTGCTCTACCGGCGGGGGCCGGCCTGGTCGGCTCTGTCGAAACCTACCCGCACACCCCGGGGGGTCGGCCAGGGAGGTTGGCCGACCGGCTGGTGGGAGGCCCGTCGGCGGGTGGAGCGGCGCCGGGCGGGACGCGGCCGGGTAGCCTCCCCCCATGGCGGACTCCTCCACCCAGTCGATCATCATCGGCGCGTCACCGGATCGGGTGGCGGCCGTCATCTGCGACTTCCCCAGTTACCCCGAGTGGACCGAGGCGGTACGCGAGGCCGAGGTGATCGAGGAGTACGAGGACGGCTATGCCAGCCAGGTCCGGTTCACCCTCGACGCGGGCGTGCTGGCCGACGAGTACGTGCTGGCCTACGAGTACGCCGAGGACATCTCCCGGATCGAGTGGCGCCTGGTCGCCCCGTCGAAGATGCAGCGGTCCCAGCGCGGGTCGTACGACCTGGTGGGCAACCCGGACGGGACGACCACGGTGACCTACACGCTGGAGGTGGAGCTGTCCGTGGCGATGCTCGGCATGTTCCGCCGCAAGGCCGAGAAAATGATCATGGATACGGCGTTGAAGCAGCTCAAGCGCCGGGTAGAAGCACCCGGTGCGGCGCACTGACCCGACCGTCCCGACCGTCCCGGTAGTCACGCTGGAGGAGCCGAACCATGGGCACCACTGATCCGGGTTCGGCCCGGGAAGAGGCCGAGCGCCTCGTCGCCACCCTGCTCGCCGGCGCGAAGATGGCCGCCGCGGCGCCCGGCTCCGGCGCCTGGGGTCCGCTCGGTGGGATCCTCTCCGGTGTCCTCGGTCACACCCCGCCCGGCGCCGGGCCCGCTCCGGAGACGCCCGCGCCCGCCGGTTTCGCCACCGGCTCGCCGGAATGCTGTGTCTGCCCCGTCTGTCGCGGTATCGCCGCGTTGCGCGACCCGAGTCCGGAATTCGCCGAGCGGCTCGCCACCGGCGCCGGGGACCTGGCGGCCGGCGTGGCGAGCCTGCTGCGCGCGTTCACCCCCGCCGAGCCGGAGCGAACCGCCGACGACGGCACCGCCGCGGCGGACGGATCCGGGGACCACGTGTGGCGCGAGGCGACCCGTACCGGGCATGATTCTCAGCCGGCACCCGAGCAGGACGTGTGGTCCGCCGCCACCCGGGGGGAGGGCGCGGCCGATTCGGGTGCCGCCGCCGACGCCGCCGGGCCGCCGGAGCCGGCGACGAGCCGGCCACCGGCCGGCCGTCCCGTGGTGCCCGCCTCGCGGGCGTCCGGAGAGGTGGGCGCGGACGCACCAGGCGACGGGGCCTGACCACCGGACATCCCGGGACCGTACGGCTGGTTCGGCCGGTCCCCGGGCAGCACAGCAGAGGGGAGTGGCAGCGGTGACGCTGACCATCGGAGTCGACGTCGGTGGCACGAAGGTGGCCGGCGGTGTCGTGGACGACGCCGGCACGGTACTCGTGCAGACGCGACGGGACACCCCCGCCGACGACGTGGCCAAGACCCGCGACGTCATCATCGAGGTGGTCACCGAACTGGCCGCCGGGCACGCCGTCGAGGCGGTCGGCATCGGCGCCGCCGGCTGGATCGACGCCTCCCGCTCCACCGTGCTGTTCGCCCCGAACCTGGCCTGGCGGGACGAGCCGCTGCGCACGTACGTCGGGGACGCCACCGGCCTGCCGGTGATCGTGGAGAACGACGGGAACGTGGCCGCGTGGGCGGAGTTCCGCTACGGTGCGGCCCGCGACGCCGACGACTCGATGGTCATGTTCACCATCGGCACCGGCGTCGGCGGCGGCATCGTGCTCGGCGGCGGCCTGGTCCGCGGCGCCAACGGCATCGCCGCCGAGCTGGGGCACATGCTCACCGTGCCGGACGGCCACCAGTGCGGCTGCGGCCGGCTGGGCTGCATCGAGCAGTACGCCAGCGGCAGCGCCCTGGTCCGCTTCGCCCGCGCCGCCGCCCGGCAGGAGCCGCACCGGGCCACCGCGCTGCTGGAGCTGGCCGACGGCGAGGCCGAGTCGATCACCGGCCCGATGGTGACCGCCGCGGCCAAGGGCGGCGACCCGGTCTCCACCGAGGCGTTCGCCCAGGTCGGCCGCTGGCTCGGCACCAGCCTCGCCGACATGGCGCAGATCCTCGACCCGCAGGTGCTGGTGGTGGGCGGCGGCGTGATCGACGCCGGTGACCTGCTGCTCGGCCCGACCCGCCGGTCGTTCGCCGAGGCGCTGGCCCAGCGCAGCCGCCTGCCCGTCGCCGAGGTGCGTCCGGCCGAGCTGGGCAACACCGCAGGTGTGATCGGCGCCGCCGACCTGGCCCGGCGGATCTGACATGACGGACTCGGGTGTGCCGCTGCGGGTGCTGTCGTACAACGTCCACGGCCAGCGGGACGACACCGCCGCGCTGGCCGAGGTGGTCCGGGGCGCGGAGCCGGACGTGGTGATCGTCCAGGAGGGACCGCGCCGGTTCCGGTGGCGGCAGAAGTGCGCCGCGCTCGCCGAGTCGTTCGGCATGGTCGTGGCGGCCGGTGGCCTGCCGTCGCTGGGCAACGTGCTGCTGACCAGCCTGCGGGTGCGGGTCACCGACACCAGCTGCCAGCGCTATCCGCTGACGCCGGGGCGGCACATGCGCGGCGCCGCGTACGCGCGCTGCCGGGTCGGCGGCGTCGACGTGCTGCTGGCCGGCTCGCACCTGTCCACCGACCCGGCCGAGCGGCCCGCGCAGGCGGCCGCGTTCAAGCGGGAGCTGGCCGCGTCGACGCTGCCCGTGGTGGCCGGCGCGGACCTCAACGAGGGCCCGGACGGGCCGGCCTGGCGGACGGTCGCCGAGGGGCTCACCGACGCGGCGCTGGCCGCCGACCGGGCCGACCGGCACACGTTCTCCTGCGCCGACCCGCGCCGCCGCATCGACGCGCTGTTCGTCGACCCCCGGATCACAGTGGTCGACTACGACGTGGTGGACACGCCGCTGACCCGCCGCGCCAGCGACCACTTCCCGGTCCTGGTGGACCTGCTGCTGCCCACCGCCTGACGGCCGCGGACCGCCGGTCGTGACGCACGGTCACGGACCCGGCGGCCGGCAGGACAACCGCTTCGCCGCCTTTGCTCTGCCGCCACATGCGCATCAGTTACCCGTCGTGATCGGCGGCCGCTTCCCGGCCGGCCGACCGAGAGGCGTCAGGCCAGCTCCCGCCGGTGCCGCGTCCGTGGCGGCAGAGCAAAGGGCGCACGAGGTACGCCTCCGGCGCGGCCGGTCCATTCACGCTCGGTGACCGGGTCGGCGGTGACGCTGTGTCAAGCGAGTCGAGCGGGTGGGCGGCGGCGAAATCGGTGGCTGGACAACCGCTGGCATTCTCGGCAGGATTTCGCGGTGTCCTCCTCCACCGACCCCGGCCACCCCGATCCGGACTCCACGGTCGCATCGAGCCGTGCCGAACGCCCGGTCTCCGACCGGGGTGACACGGTCTGCGTCATCGGCGCCGGCGCCAGCGGCCTGACCGCCGTCAAGAACCTCCGCGAGGCCGGCTTCGGCGTGGACTGCTACGAGCGGGAGACAGGCGTCGGCGGCGCCTGGAACTGGCGGCACGACCGCAGCCCGGTGTACGCCAGCACGCACCTGATCTCGTCCCGGCCGTTCACCCAGTTCCCCGACTTCCCGATGCCGGACGACTGGCCGGACTACCCGCACCACAGCCAGCTGCTGTCCTACTTCGAGCGGTACGCCGACCACTTCGACCTGCGCCAGCACGTCTGGTTCGGCACCGAGGTGGTCCGGGTCGAGCCGGTCGAGGGGGACCGGTGGGACGTGACCACGCGCAGCACCGGCGGCTACGGCCCCGAACGCACCTCCCGGTACGCCGCCGTGGTGCTCGCCAACGGGCACAACTGGTCGCCGAAGCTGCCCCGCTACGAAGGGCTGGAGCAGTTCCGGGGCGAGGTCATGCACGCCTCGTCCTACAAGGACCCGGCGCAGCTGCGCGGCAAGCGGGTGCTGGTGGTGGGCGCCGGCAACACCGGCTGCGACATCGCGGTCGAGGCGGCCCAGCAGGCGTCGCACTGCTGGCACTCCACCCGGCGCGGCTACTGGTACGCCCCGAAGTACGTCCTCGGCCGCCCCGCCGACCAGGTCAACGACACGCTGCTGGCGCTGCGGGTGCCACTGCGGGTCCGGCAGTGGCTCTACCACTGGACGCTGCGGCTGACCGTCGGCGACCTGACCCGGTTCGGCATGCCCGAGCCCGACCACCGCGTCTACGAGACGCACCCGATCGCCAACAGCCAGCTCGTCTACTACGTCGGGCACGGCGAGGTCACGCCGGTGCCGGACGTGGCCCGGTTCGACGACCGCGCGGTCGAGCTGACCGACGGCCGGCGCATCGACCCGGAGCTGGTCGTCTTCGCCACCGGCTACCTGCCGCGCTTCGAGTTCCTCAAGGGACAGGTGCTCGGCGACGAGGACGGGTCCGGGCGGCCCCGGCTGTGGCTCAACGCGTTCACCGCCGGGTATCCCACGCTCGCCGTGGTCGGCCTGGTGCAGCCGGACTCCGGCATCTTCCCCATCTCGCACTGGCAGAGCGTGCTGTTCGCCCGGCTGCTCACGCTGCGCGCCACCCGGCCGGAGCGGGCCGCCGCGTTCGAACGCAAGGTCCGCGCGGGCCTCGGCGAGCGGTACTCGGCCAAGGTCAAGGACAGCACCCGGCACTGGTTCGAGGTCGGGCACGCCGACTACCTGCGTGCGCTCCAGCGGGCGCTGCACGAGCTGGAGGGTGTCAAATGACGGTTGAGCGTGTGCGGGTCGTCCGGTCCTGGGAGTGGGCCCGGCCGGAGCGGGCCGTCCGCCGCGAGGTTCTCGCCGCCGTACCCGAGCGGGAGGAGGCGAAGCCGCCGCTGCTGTTCGTGCCCGGCTTCGGCCACGGCGCGTGGGCGTTCGCCGAGCACTGGCTGGGGCACGCCGCCGGTCGCGGCTTCCCGGCGTACGCGCTGAGCCTGCGCGGGCACGGCGGCAGCGAGCCGGCGCCGGAGGCGACGCTGCGGTCGTACACCCATGACGTGACGCAGGTGGCGGCGAGCCTGCCGCGGCAGGCGGTGCTGGTGGGGCACGGCGCCGGTGCCCGGGTGGTGGCGCACGCGCTGGCCCGCTACCCGGCGCGGGCCGCGGTGCTGGTGGCGCCGGTGCTCGGCGGTTGGGCGACGTTCGGCACGGCGTTGCGGCGAAATCCGGCCGGGACCCTGCCGGCGGTCTTCGGCGCCGGGCTGCGGCTGCACCGGCGGCAGCTGTTCAGCCGGGAGCTGCCCGACGCCGACGCCCGGCGGCACCTGGCCCGGCTGGGCCGGGCCGGGCGGCGGGCGCAGTGGCAGCTGCTGACCGGCCGGGGGCCGGAGCCGGCGGTGGGCCGGCCACCTGTGCTGGTGCTGGGCAGCCCGGACGACCGGGTCGTGCCGGCGTCCGCGCTGATCCGGGCCGCCCAGCGGTACGCCTCCGCGCCGCTGCTCTTCCCCGGCATGGGGCACGACCTGATGCTCGACGCCCGCTGGCGGGAGCCGATCGACGCGATCCTGGACTGGCTGGACAAGGACCCGGCGTCCGCGGCGGGGTGAGCGCCGGGGCGCCGGCTCAGCGGGTTGCGGCGCGGCGGCCGGCGAGCGACCCGCTCTCCTCCAGCGCGCTCAGGTAGGACGCCGCCCAGGCGTGGATGTCGTTGCGCGCCAGATGGTCGCGCATCGCGCGCATCCGCGCCGACACGTCCTCCGGGCCGGCCCGCAGCGCGGCCAGCAGCCCCTGCTTGAGGCCGTCGAGGTCGTGCGGGTTGACCAGGTACGCCTGCTCCAGCTCGGAGGCGGCGCCGGCGAACTCGCTGAGCAGCAGCGCGCCGGTGCCGTCGACCCGGGCCGCCACGTACTCCTTCGCGACCAGGTTCATCCCGTCGCGCAGCGGCGTCACCGCCATCACGTCCGCGACGCGGTAGAGCGCGACCAGCTCGGCCCGGTCGAACGGCTGGGAGAGGTAGTGGATCGCCGGCTCGCCGACCCGGCCGAACTCGCCGTTGATCCGCCCGACCTGGTGCTCCACCCGGTCCCGCAGGATCTGGTACTGCGCCACCCGGTCACGGCTGGGCACCGCCACCTGCACCAGCACGGTGTCGCGGACCTTGATGTCGCCGCTGGCGAGCAGCTCGCGGTACGCCTTGAGCCGCTGCTCGATGCCCTTCGTGTAGTCCATCCGGTCGACGCTGAGGATCACCTGCTCCGGCTGGCCCAGGTCCTGCCGCAGGCGGCGGGCCCGCTCGGCGACCTCCGGGCGGGCCGCGAGCGCGGACATCTCGGCGGTGTCGATGGCGACCGGGAAGGCGCCGATGCGCACCACCCGGCCGTCGACGCCGATCCGCCGGTCGGTGGCGGGCAGGCCGAGCACCTTGGTGGCGAGCTGGGCGAAGTTGTGCGCGGCCTGGGCCCGCTGGAAGCCGATCAGGTCGGCGCCGAGCATGCCGCGCAGCAGCTCGGCGCGGCGCGGCAACTGCATGAACAGCTCCGGCGGCGGGAACGGCACGTGCAGGAAGAAGCCGATCCGCAGGTCCGGTCGCAGGTCGCGGAGCAGGCCGGGCACCAGCTGGAGGTGGTAGTCCTGCACCCAGACCAGGCCGCCGGGCTCGGCCGTCTCGGCCGCGGCCTCGGCGAAGCGCTGGTTGACCCGCTGGTACGCCTCCCACCACCGGCGGTGGTACTCCGGCTGCTCGACGGCGTCGTGGTAGAGCGGCCAGAGGGTGGCGTTGGCGAAGCCCTCGTAGTGGTCGCGGAAGTCCTCGGCGCTCAACGGGACGGTGTGCATCCGGACGCCGTCCACGTCCGGCAGCGCGGGGGCGGGACCGGTGCCGCCGGCCCAGCCGACCCAGGTGGCGGGCGTCTGCCGCAGCAGCGGGTGCAGGGCGCTCACCAGGCCGCCGGGGCTGCGGCGCCACTCGAAGGCGCCGTCGGGCGCCACACTGTCGTCGATGGGGAGGCGGTTGGCCACCACCACCAGGGGGCTCTGTCGCATCGGGCATTCCGCTCAGCAGGGGACCGGCGACCCGGAAGAGACGCAAGCCGGACAGCCGGTGCGGGACGTGACGTTCAGCCTATTCCTACTGACTGTAAGTTACACGCTTGTTACGTCCCGGCCCAGGGGCGAGCGGCGTCCCGCCATCCGGGCAGAGCCGGGCGGCGCGACCTCAGACGACCGCGCCGTCGTCCGGGTCGTGGTCGTCCCGGTCGCCGGGGCGCAGCCGCCAGATCAGCATCACGAAACCGGCCAGGATGCCGGAGAAGCCGAGCAGCGTCACCACCGACGGGTCGACCAGCGACACCACGGTGGGGGACAGGAACAGCAGGAAGCCGAGCACGATGCAGGCCACGCCGAGCACCGCGTACTTGGAGAAGCGGGGCAGCGGCGGCGGCGGGGGCGGGGTGTAGTGCTCCTCGTCCGACGCCTCGTCGGGCAGGTTGGCGCCGAACGTGTCCAGGCCGTCCAGCAGCGAGGGCTCGTCGTGCCGGTCCCGGCTGAGCGAGACGCCGGAGATGTCGGCCGCGTACGGCAGCCGGCGCACGTCGGTGGCGGTCGGGCCGGCCGGCTCCTCGGGGCGGCTGCCGGCGGCGGCGCCCGGCGGGGGCGGGTCGTCCACGTCCTCGGCCGCGGGCCAGGGGTGGCTGCCGGCGCTCGGCGCGGTGTGGAACCCGGCGACGATCTTCGCCCACTCGGCCTCGATGTCCGGCTCGTCGGCGCGCGGCTGCTCGCCGCCGCCCTCGTCGGCGAGCTGGGTGAGGTAGTCCCGGGCGGTGGTCAGGTGCGACCTGTCGACGTAGAGCCGGTCGACCGGGCGGGCCGGGACGGTGGTGGTGCGGGTCACCGGGTTCAGGTCGGCCGAGGGCTGGAGGTAGGCCGCGATGCCACCGGCGGCGAGCACGTCGAGCAGGTGCTCGCCGACGCGTGGATCGACGTCGCCCGCGACCGCGTACTCGGCCGCGTCGAGCCCGTTGTCCCGCCGTCCCCGACGGGGCCCGCCCCCTGACACCGGACACCCCCTTCGCCGATCCCTGCCCGTGCCCTGAATCGTGACACGTCGGCACCCGGTTCCGGGAGTGCGTTGTGGCGTGCCGCTCGTCGTTCGTACCCTCTTCCCGGACTCCTCCGGGCGCCGACGGTGCCTCCGGGGCCACGCGGCGACCCGCCCGCCGCCACCGACACGGGAAGGACGCCGGTGCTGTACTGGCTGCTGAAGTACATCATCCTCGGCCCGCTGCTGAGGCTGATCTTCCGCCCGCAGGTCGAGGGACTGGAGCACGTGCCGGACACCGGGCCGGTGATCCTCGCCAGCAACCACCTCTCCTTCTCGGATTCGATCTTCACTCCGTTGATCGTCAAGCGAAAAGTCACATTCATCGCCAAAGCCGAATACTTCACGGGTAGGGGCCTCAAGGGCTGGCTCACCAAGATGTTCTTCGTCGGCTCCGGCACCATCCCGGTCGACCGCTCCGGCGGCCGGGCCGCCCGTGCCGCCCTCGACACCCAGCTGTCGGTGCTGCGGGCCGGCGGCATCGCCGGCATCTACCCGGAGGGCACCCGGTCGCCGGACGGCCGGCTCTACCGGGGCAAGACCGGGGTGGCGCGGCTGGCGCTGGAGAGCGGCGCCCCGGTGGTCCCGATGGCCATGCTCAACTCCGACGCCATCCAGCCGACCGGCCAGATCATCCCCAACCTGGGCCGGGTGCGGATCCGGTTCGGGCCGCCGCTGGACTTCTCCCGCTACGCCGGGATGGCCGGTGACCGGTTCGTCGAACGGGCCGTCACCGACGAGATCATGTACGAGCTGATGGAGCTGTCCGGCCGCGAGTACGTCGACACGTACGCGCAGAAGGCCAAGGGCGCCGGGGCGCGCCAGCCGGTACCGGCCTGACCCTCAGCCCGCCCCGGCGATCCGCAGCAGCCCACCGGCGGCGTGCCGGCCGGCGAACGCGCGTACCCGGGCCAGCGTCGCCGCCGCGGCCGGCGGGTCCGCCTCGGTCAACGGCCCGACCGCCAGCGCGGACGCGATCATCTGGTCGGTCACGTCGGTCATCTCCGCGTACCCCTCGGCGGCGGTGGTGAGCAGCCGGCCCGCCCGCGCGGCGTCCCCGGCCCGCCGGGCCAGCGCCGCCTCGGCCGACCCCCCGGCCGCCCGCGCCCAGCGGGTCACCCGTGGCGCGTGGGCCAGCAGGTCGCGCACCAGCTCCGCGGCGTCGCCGCCGAGCAGCGCGGCGACGTGACCGACCGCCGGCACCCACTCGGCGAACGGGATCATCTTGGTCTGCCGCCAGTCCTCGTCCAGCTCGGTGAGCAGCGCCATCGCCTCGTCCCGGCGGCCCTGCACGGCGCGGCAGAGCGCGGCGTGCGCCAGCGTGGAGCGCAGCACGCGCTGGAAGCCGCTGCGCCGGGCCGCGACGAGCGCCTGGTCCACCAGGTCCTCGCCGGCGCCCGGGCCGGCCGGGTCGTCGCCGAGCGCCCGGATCCAGCCGGACACGGCCACGATGTGCAGGTCCCACTCGTCGGTCGGGCGTCGCGTCGACCCCTCGGCCATCCGCAGCGCCGCCGTCCAGTCCCCGCTGTAGTACGACTGGGCCCACTGGTCGCTGAAGCTCACCGTCAGCGCGTGCTCGCCGGCCAGGTCCAGGGACCGCTGCTCGTCGACCAGCCGGGCCGAGCCGGTCAGGTCGCCCTCCTCCTGCAGCACCCAGGCCAGGTTGTGCACCGCGCGGCGGCGGCTGGTCAGCCGCTCCACCCGGCACTCCTCGGTCACCTCGGCCAGTTCCGCGTACGCCTCCTCGGCGCCGGCCTGGTAGCGGACCACGGCGAGCGTGATGCGCGCGTTCGCCCGCGCCTCGGGCAGCCCCAGCCGCTCGGCCAGCTCGGCGGCGCTGCGCGCGGCCACGCACGCCGGCTCGGTCTCCGCGTCGAGCATGTGCGCCCGGGCCAGCTCCAGCAGCACGCCCACCTTGTCCTCGCTGTCCGGCAGCGTGGCGTGCAGCCCGATCGCCTGATCCAGGCAGCGCATCAGCTCCGAGCGGTCGGCCCGGGCGAAGGCCGCCGTGGCCAGCAGCCGCCACGCCTTCGCCGCGCCGGGCCGGTCACCGGCGTCGGCCAGCCGGCCGGCCAGCGTGGTGAGCAGCGCGGTCCCGCCGCCGTCGAGGAACCCGTCGCGGTCCCGGTAGAACGCCAGCTCGGCCTGGAACAGCTCCAGCGCCGGGTCCGGTCCGCACTCCACGCTCAGCGCGCGCTCCACGAGCGTGGCAGCGGTCTCCAGCGCGTGCAGCTCGTACGCCCGGCGGGCGGCCCGGTGCAGCGCGGACCGGGTCGCGGCGGCGTGCGGGGCCTGGTCCAGCCCGACGGTACGGGCGATCTCGTGCGCCGCCCACCTGTGGTTGGCCAGCACCTCGGCCCGGTCGTGCTGCCGGCCGTCGGCGAGCTGCTCCAGCCAGTCGGCGGTGCGCTGGTGCCGGGCGACCCGCTCGGCGCGGGGCAGCCGCTGGTAGCAGACGTCCCGGACCAGCACGTGCCGGAACCGGTACTCGGCCTGGCCGGGCATGGTCGAGACGGGCAGCTCGTAGACCAGGTCCCGGCGCTGGAGGTGGTGCAGCGCGCGCTCGACCCACTCCGTCGGGCGGCCGAGCGCCAGCGCCACCGGCGCCGCCCAGAACTGCACGCCCACCACCGAGGCGGCCTGGAGCACCGCGCGGTCGGCCGGGTCGAGCAGGTCCAGCCGGTTGGCGATGACCGCCTGCACGGTACGCGGCATCCCGGCGACCCCGGCCGGGTCGACGAGCGCGAGCCCGGCGGTCCGCTCGGCGAGCCCGCCGTCGAGCAGCATCCGCGCGTACTCCTGGGCGTAGAGCGGGTTGCCGTCGGCGAACTCGATCAGCGGCGCCCGCGCGTCCTGCGGCAGCGTGGCCTGGCCGAGCAGCAGCGAGTAGAGCGTGTCGATGTCCCCGTCGTGCATCGGCGGCACCGAGATGGACATCGCCCCGCTGATCGTGCCGGTCCAGGCCGGGTGCCGCTCGCGCAGCTCCGGCCGGGCGGTCGCGACGACGAGCAGCGGCACGTTGCGCGCCGCCGCGCCGAGCTGCTCGACGAAGGACAGCATCGCCTCGTCGGCCCAGTGCATGTCCTCGAAGACGAGCACCGTGGGGCCGGTCGCGGCCAGGGCGAGCAGGAAGCGCCGCCACGCCGCCTCGGTCTCGGCCGAGGTGAGCCGTTCGCCGGAGACGCCGACGAGCGGGCCCAGCGCCTCGGCCAGCCGTACCGCGTGCGGCTCGGCGAGGCGGCCCAGCCGCTCGCGCAGCCGGTCCCGGACGGTGGCCGGGTCGTCGGCGCCGGTCAGCCCGGCCCAGCTGCGGACGATGTCGGCGAGCGCGGCGTAGGTGACGTTCTCGCCGAACGGCGGGCACTGGCCGGTCAGCCAGGTGACCCGGGCGCCGGGCAGGCTGGCGGCGTGCCGGGCCAGCTCGCGCAGCAGCCGGCTCTTGCCCACCCCGGCCGGGCCGAAGACGGTGAGCAACTGCGAGGTGCGCTCGGTCAGCGTGCGGTGCAACGCGCTGACCAGCAGGCCCCGCTCGTGGTCCCGGTCGACCATCGGGGTCAGCTCGGCGGTCTGCCCGTCGCGCCGGGGCCGTGCCCGCACGGCCAGCCAGATCCGGCTCACCGTGGACCGGCCGCGCAACGTCACCGGCGGCTGGTCCGCGTACTCCATCTCGCGCCGGGTGGCCGCCCACGTGCTCTCGTCGACCACCACACCGCCGACCGGGGCGAGCGCCTGCAACCGGCTGGCGGTGTTCACCACGTCGCCGGTGACGAACGCCTGGCCGCCGTCGCGCGCCGCGGCCAGGTCGACGAGGGCCTCGCCGGTGGCGATGCCGACCCGGAAACCCAGCGGCGGGTGCGGCCCGGCCGGCTGGCGGGCCAGGCTGCGCTGCAGCTCCAGCCCGGCGCGTACGCAGCGCAGCGCGTCGTTGTCGGTGGCCACCGGCGCGCCGAACAGCGCCATGACGGCGTCGCCGATGTACTTCTCCACCACGCCGCCGTACTGGTGCACCAGCCGGCGCACCGTGGCGAAGTAGACCTGTTGCAGGCTGCGTGCCTGCTCCGGATCGGCCCGCTCGGCGTACGTGGTGAAGTCGACGATGTCGATGAAGAGCACGCTGACCTGCCGGCGGTCCTCCTGTACCGCCACCGCGTGGTCGCGCAGCGGCTGACCGCAGTTGGTGCAGAAGTTCGCGCCGGTGTCGTTGGCGTGCCCGCAGCCCGGGCAGGACGCCGCCAGCGGACGGCCGCACCCGCCGCAGAAACGGTCGTCCGGCCCGGCGGTCCGGGCGCAGTGTCCACAGGTGAGGTCGATGTCCGGCTCCGTACGCGTGAGGTCCCCAGTGTCCCGCGCGGCCGCCGCAGTCGGGTACCCGACGGGTCGGCGGGACGTCACGGCTGTTCGGCCGGGTCTAGTCTCCCCTAGCAGGAAGTCCCGTCGACAGGGAGATTGCCGTGCACGTCCGGCTGTCCGCCTCATGGACCGATCCACGGGGGACGGTGTGGGCCGTCGGCGACACGGTCGACGTGGACGCCGTAACCCTCGCCGAACTGGAGGAAAAAGGAATGGTGGAGCAGCCCGCGGGTAGCGGATCGACCGAGACCACGACCACCACGACGACCCCGCCGAAGAAGACCGACCCCTCGAAGATCGGCCCGGGCCCGAGCGCGCCCCCGGCCGACAGCGACAAGGACTGACGGTCCGACCACGACGACGCGGGGGCCGGCGGGACGACCGCCGGCCCCCGCGTCGTCGTCGCTCAGCGGTCGTTCATGCCGGCCCGGCGCCGCAGCGCGGCCACGTCGGTGACCACGATGCGGCGCCCTTCGGTACGCAGCCAGCCCCGGCTGGCGAACGAGCCGATGGCCTGGTTGACGCTCTGCCGCGAGCCGCCGGCCATCTCGGCGAGCTGGCTCTGGTTCAGCTCGATGGTGATCATCGGGGCCTGGCTCTCGCCGGCCAGCCGGACCAGCGTCTTGGCCACCCGGCCCGGCAGGTCGAGGAAGACGTGGTCGGCGTTCTGCTCGGTGAGCCGGCGGATCAGCTGGCCGAGCGAGCGCATCACCGCGTCCAGGATGCGCGGGTTGGAGTGCACCAGTTCCATGAAGGCGGGCCGGGACAGCGCCAGCGCGGCGCAGTCCTCGATCGCCTCGGCCGAGGCGGACCGGGTGGAGGCGTCCAACAGGGACACCTCGCCGAGCACGTCCGGGGGTCGGATCACCGACAGCACCGCGCGCTCGCCGGTCGGCGCGGTACGGAACACCGCGACCGCGCCGCGGCGCAGGACGATCAGCGACTCGCCGGGGTCGTTCTCGACGAAGAGCAGCTGCCCCTTGCGGTAGGTGCGCGGTACGGCCGCGGCGATGACCCGCTGCCGCACCTCCGGCTCGAGCCCGGCGAACATCTCCACGCCCGTGAGCGCGTCACCCGGCTCCGGCAGGCGAGACTCCACGGCTCAACCCCTCCCCGGTCAGAAGTCACGACTCGCACACCGGGTGAAGCTGTCAGTCCCGGTACGAAGGCAGCTCAACCGGTTCGGCGCCCGACGGCGGTACACATCAGATCATGACGGTCCCGTCGCGTGCTGTACACCCCCGGAGACACTTCCGTGACCATGGCCCGGCCGTGTCCGGCACGCCGCCGACCTCGGCGGACGCCCCGGCGGGCGGTCCCCGGCGGTGATGGGCGAGGATGAGGGCGATGGTCTACCGCTATTTCTACGACTGCGAATTCATCGAGGACGGCCGGATCGTCGACCTGGTGTCGATCGGCGTCGTCGACGAGTACGGCCGCGAGTTCTACGCGGTCTCCACCGAGTTCGACGACTCCCGGGCGGTGCCCTGGGTGCGGCGCAACGTGCTGGACAAGCTCCCCTCGCCGGCCGACCGGGCCTGGCGCTCGCGCGCGCGCATCCGTGACGACCTGCACGACTTCCTGCTGGAGCCGGTGCGGGACCGGCCGGGCGAGCAGCTGGAGCTGTGGGCCTGGTACGCCGCGTACGACCACGTCGTGCTGGCCCAGCTCTGGGGCGCGATGCCGGCGCTGCCCCGGGAGATCCCCCGGTTCACCAAGGAGCTGCGTCAGCTCTGGGACGACCGGGGGCGTCCCCGGCTGCCGGACGCCGAGGCGGACCGGCACGACGCGCTCGTCGACGCCCGGCACAACCTGGCTCGGTGGCGGGCGATGACCGCGCGGGAGGTTTGACCCGTTCCGGCCCGGGCACCGCAGCGGCATCACGCCGATCTGAGACAGGAGTGCCCATGAGCAACGAGCCGACCACCGCAGCGGACGCCCGCCGCCGGGTCACCGAGCTGATCCGGGACGCCCGGATCTGCCTGCTCACCACCACCGGCGTGGACGGGCGGCTGGTCAGCCGGCCGATGGGGCTGCAGGAGGCGGAGTTCGACGGGGACCTGTGGTTCTTCGCGTACGCCGACTCCGCCAAGATCCGGCAGATCCGGGTCAACCCCCAGGTCAACGTCGGTTTCTCCGACCAGCGGCACCACGCCTGGGTGTCGGTGGCCGGCACCGCCACCGAGGAGTGGGACCCCGAGCGGGCGAAGGAGCTGTGGAACCCGCTGCTCAAGGTGTGGTTCCCGGACGGTCTGGACACGCCGGGGGTCACGTTGATCAAGGTGCACGCCGGCTCGGCGGAGTACTGGGACTCGCCCGGCAGCACAGTGGTGAACCTGCTCGGGTTCGCCAGGGCGGCGGTGACCGGCAAGCCGCCGAAGGCGGGGGAGAACCACGAGGTCAGCTACTGACGGGTAGGGCC
Organism: Micromonospora sp. CMU55-4; assembly: GCF_011602315.1. Classification (NCBI taxonomy): domain Bacteria; kingdom Bacillati; phylum Actinomycetota; class Actinomycetes; order Micromonosporales; family Micromonosporaceae; genus Micromonospora; species Micromonospora sp. CMU55-4. The sequence goes on along the minus strand of NZ_JAAOLH010000007.1, from coordinate 1,173 downwards.
GTCCGTCGTCCGGAACGGCCCGGGGTGCGGTGTCGGCGTACACCTGTGGCGACTACAGTGCGCACTGACGGCCCGCCCCGGGCCGGCAACGGCGCCGATGGTCTGATCTGACACATATCCTGGGGCTTATCCGGGCTTCACCTGATGCTCCAGGAGGATGAGCAGATCATGCGTATCGGCGTGCTCACCGGCGGCGGCGACTGCCCAGGTCTCAACGCGGTGATTCGGGCGGTGGTCCGCAAGGGCGTCGCCACCTACGGTCACGAGTTCGTGGGCTTCCGGGACGGCTGGAAGGGCCCGCTCGAGGGCCTGACCAAGCCGCTGGGCATCCCCGAGGTGCGCGGCATCCTGCCCCGCGGCGGCACCATCCTCGGCTCGTCCCGCACCAACCCGTTCAAGATCGAGAACGGCGTCGAGCGGATCAAGGAGAACCTGGCCGCCCAGGGCGTGGACGCGCTGATCGCGATCGGCGGCGAGGACACGCTCGGCGTCGCCACCAAGCTGCACGAGCTGGGCGTCCACGTCATCGGCGTGCCGAAGACGATCGACAACGACCTGGGCGCCACCGACTACACGTTCGGCTTCGACACCGCGGTGAACATCGCGATGGAGGCGATCGACCGGCTGCACACCACCGCGGAGAGCCACCACCGCACGCTCGTGGTCGAGGTCATGGGCCGGCACGCCGGCTGGATCGCGCTGCACGCCGGCCTCGCCGGTGGCGCCAACGTGATCCTGCTGCCGGAGCGGCAGTTCGACGTCGAGCAGGTCGCCGGCTACGTCGAGAAGCGCTTCCAGCACCAGTACGCCCCGATCGTCGTGGTCGCCGAGGGCGCCCAGCCGCTGGACGGCCAGATGGTGCTGCACAACCAGGAGCTGGACGCGTTCGGCCACGTCCGCCTGGGCGGCATCGGCCAGTGGCTCGCCGAGCAGCTGGAGGCCAAGACCGGCAAGGAGGCCCGCACCGTGGTGCTCGGCCACATCCAGCGCGGTGGCACGCCGACCGCGTTCGACCGGGTGCTCGCCACCCGGCTCGGCCTCCACGCGATCGACGCCGTGAACGAGGGCGACTGGGGCAAGATGGTCGCGATGCAGAGCACTGACATCGTCCGGGTCCCGCTGGCCGACGCCACCCGCGAGCTGAAGACCGTGCCGCTGGAGCGGTACGCCGAG
>NZ_JAAOLH010000068.1:0-260 GCF_011602315.1 Micromonospora sp. CMU55-4 | reverse complement strand
CGGCGCCACCGTCGCCCTCGGCGTTGTTGTCGACGAGCTTCACATTGTCCAGGTAGGCGCTGCCGCCGCGCTCGACCAGCAGCGCGCCGCCGTCACCCTCGACCCGCTTGTCGTCGTCCTTGCCGCCGTTCGTGCCGTCGGCGACGGGCGTGGCAGCGGCGGCCGTGGTCGCCGCGGCCGGAGCCGCGACAGCCGGAGCGGCCGGGGCCGCCACCGCCGGGGCGGCCGCCGGCGCGGCGGCCGGCGGCTGGCCGCCACCC
>NZ_JAAOLH010000067.1:0-262 GCF_011602315.1 Micromonospora sp. CMU55-4 | reverse complement strand
CTGGCTGTGGCCGATGTTCGACTTGATCGAGCCGAGCAGCAGCGGCCGGTCGGCGGGGCGGCCCTGGCCGTACGTGGCCAGCAGGGCCTGCGCCTCGATCGGGTCACCGAGGACGGTGCCGGTGCCGTGCGCCTCGACGGCGTCCACGTCGGCCGTGGTCAGCCGCGCGTTCGCGAGGGCCTGCCGGATCACCCGCTGCTGGGCCGGCCCGTTGGGTGCGGTGAGACCGTTGGACGCGCCGTCCTGGTTGACGGCGCTGCCG
>NZ_JAAOLH010000066.1:0-312 GCF_011602315.1 Micromonospora sp. CMU55-4 | reverse complement strand
CATCGGATCCATCAACCGCGAATGGAACGCGTGACTGACCGCCAGTTCCTTGACCCGCCAACCCCGCTCACGGCAGGCCCCCACCACCGAGGCCACCTCATCGGCCGCGCCCGAGACGACCACCGACGCGGGACCGTTGACCGCCGCGATGTCCACGACCGCGCCCGACCCGCCGAGCAACTCGGCGACAGCCTCCTCCGACGCACCCACCGCCGCCATCACACCGCCAGCCGGCAACGCCTGCATCAACCGACCCCGCGCCGCCACCAGGGAACAGGCATCCGACAGCGACAACATCCCCGACACGTACGC
>NZ_JAAOLH010000065.1:0-346 GCF_011602315.1 Micromonospora sp. CMU55-4 | reverse complement strand
TCAGTTGAAGCAGTCCTCGACGGTGTTGGCGCAGTTGGTGGGGTCGTTGTTGCTGATGAGGGACTTGTCGTCGAGCTTGACGCGTCCTTCGTTGTTGAGGACGCCGCCGGCGACGCGGTGGAGCTTGCTGGAGTCGGTGGCGGTGTTCTTGGTGACGTGGGTCTTGGTGAGGGTGATCTTGGCCTTGTTGTTGAAGATGCCGCCGCCGTTGAGGGCGGTGTTGGCCTTGATCTCGGTGTCGCGGATGGTGAGGGTGGCGTTGTCGTCCTTGTCGTGCTCGCGGGTGAGGAAGCCGTCCTCGATCTTGATGAGCCACTCACCGTTGTAGATGCCGCCGCCGAAGCGG
>NZ_JAAOLH010000064.1:0-365 GCF_011602315.1 Micromonospora sp. CMU55-4 | reverse complement strand
GGGTACTTGAACTCGTTGGCGTTGCCGCCCTTGATTGTGAGGTCCTTGAGGGTGAGGTCGCCGCCGTCGCGGACGCGGAAGATGCGGAAGGTGTCTTCGGCGTCGCGCTTGATGGTGGAGCCGTTGCCCTTGATGGTGACGTCCTGCTTGATCTCGGGCAGGGCGGAGCCGAACTTGCGGTCCTTGACGCCGAGTTCGTAGGTGCAGTTCTCGGCGAGCTTGAGGGTGCCGCCGTGGTCGCGGTTGGCCAGTTCGAGGGCGTCGATCAGGGCGTCGTCGTCGCAGGCGACCTCGCGGGTCTTGCCGTGGTCGTCCTTGCCGTCCTTGCCCCAGTCGCCCTTGTCCGGGCCCCACTCGCCGCGGTC
>NZ_JAAOLH010000063.1:0-383 GCF_011602315.1 Micromonospora sp. CMU55-4 | reverse complement strand
CTGAACAAGGAGACCGGTAAGGACGTCTACAAGTCCACCGAGATCCCCGTGGACAAGGCCCGCGACCGCGACAAGGTCGACAAGCTGCGCGCCGACGTGGTCAAGACCGTCGACGACGGCCGTGCCGTGGTGGCCAACATCGCCGGCACCGCGACCGACACCGACGGCAACGCCCACTCCTTCGAGGGTGGCCACTACATCAGCGTCGTGGGCTACCGCGACGGCGGGAAGGTCGTGACGATCGCCGACTCGGCGAACCCGAACCAGGCCTCCTACCGGATGGACGTGGACGAGCTCGCCCGCTGGATCGCCAGCCGCGGCTACAGCTCCTGACCGAACACGAAGGGCCCGACCCCCACCACGGGGTCGGGCCCTTCGGCGTA
>NZ_JAAOLH010000062.1:0-401 GCF_011602315.1 Micromonospora sp. CMU55-4 | reverse complement strand
CGCCGGCCGTTCTCCGTGGTGTTGTTCGACGAGATCGAGAAGGCCCACCCGGACGTGTTCAACACGCTCCTGCAGATCCTGGAGGACGGGCGTCTCACCGACGGTCAGGGCCGGATCGTGGACTTCAAGAACACGGTCATCATCCTGACCACCAACCTCGGCACCCGCGACGTCGCCAAGGCAGTGTCGCTGGGCTTCCAGGCGTCGGAGGACTCCGAGTCGAACTACGACCGGATGAAGCAGAAGGTCAACGACGAACTCAAGCAGCACTTCCGGCCCGAGTTCCTCAACCGGATCGACGACACCATCGTCTTCCACCAGCTGCGCGAGACCGAGATCCTCTCGATCGTCGACATCATGATCCAGCGCATCGAAACCCAGCTGCGCAACAAGGACATGGG
>NZ_JAAOLH010000061.1:0-425 GCF_011602315.1 Micromonospora sp. CMU55-4 | reverse complement strand
TTGGCCGTGTTGTCGACGATCTTGCTGTCGGCGATCGTGGCGCTGGCGTGCTCCTTGTCGTTCGGGTAGCCCCAGTGCTTGCCGCCGGTGACCACCACGCCGCCGCCGTTGCCGTCGGCGTGGTTCTTGGCCACGTGCACCTTGTCCAGGTCCAGGTCCGTGTTCTCGGCGTAGACGCCGCCACCGTTCTCGCAGGCGGTGTTGCCCGTGATCGCGGTGAAGGAGACCGTGACGGTGCCGCCGCTGCTGAACAGACCGCCGCCGTTCTTGCCGGCGCGGTTGTCCGACAGGCTGGACTTGATGCCGTCCTTGCCGTGGTCGGAACCGAAGATCTCGACGATCCCGGCCTCGTGGTGCTTCTCCTTCTCGTCGTAGCCCTTCGGCGCGGCCGAGGCCGCCGGGCCGTGCTCGCCGGAGAAGCCGCC
>NZ_JAAOLH010000060.1:0-434 GCF_011602315.1 Micromonospora sp. CMU55-4 | reverse complement strand
CCGGCCGTGTTGTCCACGACCGCGCTGTCGGCGATCGTGGCGCTGCCCGCGAGGCCGTCCTTCTCGGCGCCGTTGCCGGCCCAGTCGCGCCCGCCGGTCGTCACCACGCCGCCGCCGTTGCCGTCGGCGTGGTTACCCGCCACGTGGACCTTCTCCAGGAGCAGGTCGGTGTTCTCGGCGTAGACGCCGCCACCGTTGTCGCAGGCGACGTTGCCGCCGATCGCGGTGAACGAGACGGTGACCCAGCCGCCGCTGCTGAACAGGCCGCCACCGTTGTGGCCCGCCCGGTTGCGGCTCAGGGTGCTCAACGAGGCGTCCTTGCCCTCGTACGCCCCGGTGATCTCGACCGTGCCGGCGCGGTGCTTGCCGTGCTCACCCTTGTCGGCCTTCGCCGCCGAGGCCAGGTCGACCGGCCCGTCGTGGTGCTCACCGCT
>NZ_JAAOLH010000006.1:0-323154 GCF_011602315.1 Micromonospora sp. CMU55-4 | reverse complement strand
CCTGCAGCAACCTGTACATGGCCCGCTCGGAATAGCCGGCTTCGACCGCCAACCGCGCCACCGTAGTTCCGTTGGCCAGGCGCAGAAGCCATATCCGCTGTTCCTCCGATGGCATCGCCTCGCCAGGATCGCCGGTCGCCTCGCCGGCAGCGAGTACGGTCGCGGTGTTCGACGGCAGCACCGCCTGTCCATCAAGGGTCGCCTCTACCGTGCGGCACAGCGCAGCGGCGGTGACCTGCCTGGGCAGCACCGACCGCGCTCCCGCCCGGAGGGCACGTGCCGCGGTCACTGCGTCGACCTCATCGAATAGGGCAACGACAGCCGTCTCCGTCCGCTCGTGAAGCTGTCCTAGCAGCTGCCAGTCGTCGTCGGCGCCGAGTGTCAACAGAACTACTCCGGTTGACGCCCGACCTGCCCACGCCACCACGTCCTCAGGATCGTCCGCGTCGTAGCCGGCGGCGGACAAGACTGCCACCACCCCCTGGCGGAACATCGGCAAGGGGTCGAAGACGCCGACAGGGACGGCCACGGCCGACAGACCTCCCCAGCGCGACAGAACCTCAGCTTAGACACCGCAGAGCTGCAGGTTTCCGCATGTCTATGGCAGAAGCATGCCGGCACGCCGTCATAGACCCGCGATCCGCGTGCTCCCTAGCGTCGGTCTCCCAAGGCTAGGGAGGTACAGGTGGTCCGTGACGAAGACATCGGCCGTCGGCTGTATCGGCCGCTCCACCTTTACAGCGCCTACGGCGGACCGGACGAGGTCCCCTGGGCCAAGGTCAAGGCGATTATCGAGATGGTCGATCGAAGTCCGGCCGCGTGGACGCCCCGGCTCATCTACGAGGAGATCCGGGAGGCTGGGCGTCACGACATTCCTGAGGAATTGGTAAACCTGGTGATGAATGACCTCGCTGGGGTAACGGTGGATAAGGTCCTCGGCGACTCCATGAGCCCGGTGGACCTCCGGTAGTGGGGTAAGGCCGGCTGAGTATGGCGCCTGGCTGAGGAGCCACCTTCTTGACAATGCGGTGCTGCCGGAATCGGCAGCTCGACGGCAGCAGCGGGCGGTCGCTGCAGCCGCTGTGTACCGCCCCCAAACCGCCGGGTGCCCGTCGCGCGATCCGCGTTCCGCTGTGTCAACGCCGGGCGGCTGAAGTTTTCAGGCGGAGCCGACACAGCCAGATCATGTTCCGGCGACCAGGTGATCGAACTGGGCACCTGCCGGTGGTGGTTGACTGACCGGGTGGCGTTGGATCGGGAGTTGGTGGTGGCTCGTCGGCCTCGTGATGTGGTCGACGTTGCCGGCCGCTGGATCGCCGAGGCGTTGGGGGAGCACGGTTTCTGCTGGCTCGTGAAGACTCGGACCGTGCATCGGCAGGTCGGTGGCGTGGTGCAGCAGGTTGCCTTGCAGGCCGGGTCGTACAACCGTGTCGGGGGGCTCATCTCGATCTCCACTCATGTGGCGGTACGCGACCCGGCAGTGCGGACGTGGCGGCTGGCGCACCCGCAGGTGGTCGCCGAACCCGTCGACCGCGACTTTGTCTGCGGGCACCTGCTGGGCTATGCGTCGGGTCGGGCTAACGGGTACGTGTACGGCGATGCTCAGGACGGCGACCTCGACCTGACCGATCCCGCGCAGCGTGTTGGGCACCTGGGGCGGTTCGTGGCGATGGTGCGAGAGGGCGTGTTGTCGTGGTTCGCCGAGGCCAGCGAGCCCGACTCGATCGTCAGCTCGCGCGCCGGCGACTACACCGTCGACCCGGTCGCGGTTCTGGAGTGGCTCGCTTACCACGGCCGATTCGATCTCGTCCACAGCTACGCCGAGCGGTACCGCGCACGCCGTCCTGGTACCGAACGACGGTGGGTGGACGGCGCCGCAGCCGCACGTGAGGGACGCCCGTGCCAGCACAAGGGTGACTCGGTCTGGGCCATGGCGTGGTCGGCGACCATGCTCACCACGGGCGCCGGTGACCAGCGGCTGAGTGGGTGATCGGCCGCGGGCGGTGAATTTGGCCCCGCTGTGGAGGGCGGCAGGCTCCCACGCTTTCTGATCCGCGCGGCAGTGTGCCGGGTCTTGTATCGGCGGTCACGCTGCGCCGGTGGTAGGGCTGCCGGATACATGGAGTGTTCCGGTGGTACGGGCGGGTCTGCTGCACCGATAGGTGACAGGTTCAGTCACGCGGCCTGACTGGCCGGCGGGTTCATGATGGTCTCGTACTCGATAGGGGTCGACCGGGACAGGGATCGTTGGCGTCGGCGGCGGTGGTAGGTCCGTTCGGCCCAGGTCACGATCGCGGTTCTCCGCTGTTGCCGGGTCGTCCAGGTGCGGCGGTCGAGGACGTTGTTCTGCAGCAGGCCGAAGAACGATTCCATCCCGGCGTTGTCGCCGGCGGCGCCGACTCTGCCCATCGACCCGGTCATGTGGTGCTGGTTGAGGGCGTGGACGAATTTCCGGCTTCGGAATTGCGACCCGCGGTCGGTGTGCAGCACGCAGCCGGCCACGTCACCACGGCGGGCTACGGCGTTGTGCAGGGCGTTGACCGCCAGGCGGGAAGTCATCCGTGAGTCGATGGAGTAGCCGACGATCCGGTTGGACCACACGTCCTTGATCGCGCACAGGTAGAGCTTGCCCTCGCCGGTGCGGTGCTCGGTGATGTCGGCCAGCCACAACCGGTTCGGGCCGTCGGCGGTGAAGTCCCGCTGGACCAGGTCGTCGTGCACCGGCGGACCGACCTTGCCGCCCTTGCCCCGACGCTTGCGCTTGCTGAACGCGCTCCACCAGCCCATGCCGGAGCAGATCTTCCAGGCGGTGCGCTCGACCGTCGTTTGGCCGGCAGCGCGGGCCTCATCGGCCAGGAACCGGTAGCCGAACTCCGGGTCGTCGCGATGGGCGTCGCACAACGCGTCCGCCCGATACGCCGCCACCGGCTCGGCGTCGGTGACACGGCGGGCACGCCACCGGTAGTAGGGCTGACGAGCGATGGTCAATACCCGGCACGTCACCGCCACGGGGATCCCGTCAGCGGCCAGGGATCCCGTCAGCGGCCAGCTCGCTCACGAGCGGGTAGAGCCTTTTCCCGGCAGATGCGCCTGCGACAGGTACGCCGCGGCCCGGCGCAGGACCTCGTTCTCCTGTTCGAGGAGCTTGATCCTCTTACGGGCCTCGCGCAGCTCGGCCGACTCACCACGGGTCACGCCCGGCTTGGCACCGACCTCGACGTCGGCCTGGCGAAGCCACTTGAACAACGTCATCGGGTGGACACCGAAATCCTTCGCGATCTGCTCGACCGTCACACCGGGATCACGATCACGGGCCACCCGCACGACATCATCGCGGAACTCACGGGGGTAGGGCTTGGGCACAGCAACATCCTTCCAGCTCGCTCACAGGGCAAGCCATCTCTGATGTCACCTATCGGTGCAGCAGACCCTAGTCGCCGAATAGGGCATTGCATCTGGGGCAGGCGAAGGCCACATAGAAGTCGCCGACGGTCTTGCTGTAGCGTGTGCTCGGCGCGGTGTCAGCTGTCGGAAGGTGGCTCGGCCCCTCGCCGGTCACGGCTCGGCGACGCCCGTCGTGGGCGCGGGTTGCCCCTCCGACAGCAGCTGGGCCAGGTTGCCCGGCGCCTGCCGGTTGCCGGCCTCAGCAGCGAGCCGGAACAGCCGCTCCGCCTCGGCGCGGTGCCCGCGCGTCTGCTGCAGCAGGCCGAGGTTGTTAACGGCGCCGACGTCGCCGGCCGCCATCGCCTGCAGCAGGAACGGCTCGGCCTCGTCATGCCGCCGCTGGCCGTGCAGCAGCGCGCCCAGGTTGTTCGTCGCGTTGACATCCCCGTCCGCGGCGGCCGCCCTCAGCAGCTCCTCCGCCGCCTCGTGGTCGCCGCGCTGCTGCAGCAGCAGTGCCAGGTTGTTCCGCGCGGGGAGGAAGCCGCCGGCGATGGCCTCCCGGTAGAGCCGCTCGGCCTGGCCGAGGTCGCCGCGCTCGGCCAACAGGATTGCGAGCCGGTTCTTGCAGTAGTCGTCGCCGGCGTCGGCGCCCTGCCGAAAGAGGTCGGCGAGCAGGGCAGTCTTGCCCTGCTCGGCCAGCCGGTTGGCGAGGCGCAGCGCCTCGCCGCCGCGGCCCTGCCGCTCAAGGAACTCGCCGTACTCGGCCGCCAGCTCGATCGCGCCGCTGCTGATCGCGGACAGGTAGCACATTCCGGCCTTGTCGGGCTGGCTCAGCTGCAACAGCACGCGGGCGTGATCGGCCCGGGCTGGGGCGTATCCGCTCGCGGCCGCCTGCGCGAAGTAAGGCTCCGCTTCGGCGGGGCGGCCGAGCGCGCGTAGAACGACGCCGAGGTTGTGGGCGACAAGGGGCGGCCCGTCGGGCAGCGCCTCGCGGAAGGCCTCCTCGGCCTCCGCCAACCGGCCCTCGCGGTAGAGCAGCGCGCCGAGCTGGATGCCGGCCGCCCAGTCGCCCACCTGCCGGTAGCGGGCGATCGCCTCTTCGATGCGACCCTGCGCGGCGGCGTCGTCGGCGATCGTCCGCAGCGCGTCGGAGTCCCCAGCCTCGGCGGCACTGTTCAACCATCGGGCCGCCTCGTCGTCGCGTCCGGCGGCGCGCAGCACATTCGACAGGACGTACATGCCAAGCCCATCGCCGTGTTCAGCGCCGCGGCGGCCCGCGGACTCGGCGATCTCCGTCAGCTCGGCCTCGTGGGCGGCCTTGGCGATGCTCCAGCACTCCTCTGGTGCGGCGTGCTCGGCGACGGCCCGCCACACCGCCTCCGGCACGGGCGGGTAGTCCGGGTCGGCCACGATCGCGTTGAGAAGTGGGCGTAGGAGCTGGTAGCCGTCGTCGTGGCGGCGCAGCGCGGCGACGCCGTCGGCGACCGGCTCGCCCGCCCAGGCGAGGGCGGCCCGCAGCCGCTCCGGTCCCATCGGAGGAATGCCGAGATCGGCCAGTAAGACGCTTGCCACCGCGCCGAGCAGCTCGGCCGGGAGCAGCCGGCGAAACCCGCAGCGCAGGATGTCCACGGCGGCCCGCAGTACAGCGTCGCCGAAGACGTTGCCGCTGCGCCGCCAGCGCCGCAGCAACACGCCGACTAACTCCTCAGTTTCGTCGGTTTGCACCGGCGGCGGTTCGAGGTCGCCCATCGGGTGGTGGCCGATGACGCCCCCCGGTTCGAGGCCGAAGCGGGCGAGGCGTTCAGCCTCATCCTCGCGACCGGCCTGCCGGAGCAGGTCGACTGCCTCGGAGAAGCCATCCTTTCCGCACTCGGCGGAGTGCAGGTACGCCTTGACCGCCTCCTCCGTCCGACCAGCCTCTCGGTGCCGCAGCGCGATGGCGGCTAACGCGTCGACATCCCCGCACGCGACCTTGCGGTACAGATCGGCCAGGTCGAGCCCCTGGTGCCCGGCAAGGTGAATGCCGTCGGCGTAGGGCGCGCCTCGCGGCTCGAGGACGTCGAATATTTCGGCCCCGTAGGTGTTGTCCACGACTCCGGTCCAGTCGAGGTGTCCGCTGCGGTAGATCTTGCGCCTGGCTTCGCCGAAAGCGTGGGCCCACGAGCGGGCCCGGACACGCGCCGCGAGATCGCTGTCGTCGTGCTGGATCCACTCGATCGCCTGCTCGGCGCGCCCCACCATATGGAAGATCTTCGCCGCGACGGTGACAACCTCTCCGTCGTCGTGGAGGTGGTCGAAAAGCCACCGCAGCGTTTCGGCTGTGTCCCCGGTCTCCGCGAGGGCCTGCGCGCCGTGCACAACCGCGAGCGATCGGCCTTTCCACGCCACCTCGTAGAACACGTCCGCAGGGTCGGTAACAGTGCGCTTAGATCGGCGGTCCAGCCGTTCGGCCAGCCACCGCGCTTCGTCGTGCACCTCTTTGGAGGCTGGGTCCCGCCGCTTGTACCAAGTTACGACCTGGCTCCGCTCGACATCGGCGGCGCGTTCGTACCAGCGCAGGGCCTCCGCCAGCCGCCCGGCCCGATGCAGCGCCCGGCCAGCGTCGAGCAGCGCCAGCTGGGCACCGGTGTTGCCGAAGGGCAGGTGCGTCGTGAAGTCGAGGATCCCGAGCGGGATCCGGTGGTCTACCCAGCACCGAAACCGCAGGGTGGAGTTGTACCAGACCAGGTCGTCGTCGTCCGGGTTGGCAGCGCGTTCCCACCACTCCAGCGCCTCGTCCAGCCGTCCGGCGCGGGCCAGGCTGCGGGCCGCGCGGATCCCCGCGTAGTGGGCGTGGTCCCCCGCGTCCGCGGCCATCCGCCACCAGGTCAGCGAGGCGTCGACCAGGCCCAGGTCGGCCAGCGCCTGCGCGGCGTACTCCAGGGCCAGGGAAAAGCCGGCGTCGGCCGCGCGCTCGTACAGCATGAGCGCCTGGTCCACCTCTCCCACAACGGCCAGGTGGTGCGCCGAGACCAGCAGGGCGTCCACGTCGCCGGCCTCGGCCGCCGGCTCGTACAGCGCTACGGCGCGACGGTAGAGGTGACGCCGGTCGGCTTCCTGGGCGATGGCCGGCAGGTCCTGCTCCGCGCCGTGTTCCCGCAACGCATCCCACGTCGACGCCGGCACGAGCACCGCGGCGCGGGCCCGGCGCGCCCACTGGTCGAGATAGTCCGCCAGCCCGTACACCGGCAGCGACGCATCCATGGGACGGCCGGCGACCGGTCCGGGCACGCCCCGGCACGGCGCGCCGGTGTACGCCAGGGCCTTTTCGAACCAGTCTTCTGCCAGCCCTTCCCGCTGCCGGTCGGTCAGGTAGCCGGGCGCCGCGCGCCGGAGCAGAACCCTGCTCAGGTTGGGGCCGTGACCGAGCCGGCGCGCGTCCATCGCGGCCTCGACGACAGCCTTGGCTGCAGGCGGCGCGGTCCGATACCGCTCCAGCAGCGCCGGGCCGCCTGCCAGGTATTGCGCCACCTCGCCGTCTCTGGCGTGTTCCAGCGCCTCGCGCAGCCGGGCGTCAGACCATGCCGCTTCGGCCGCGCCTTCGCGGTCCGATTCGGCGAACGACTCCGGCACGACTAGGTCCGTGCCGGTCAGCAGGCTACGAGCCTGGGCATGCGGGTCGCTCGGACCGGGTGGTGGCGGCACGGTGAGCCGGGCCCAGTACTCGGGCCAGGTCGTGCCGAGGATGAGCACCGGCCCCCGGTCCGGGTCGCGCAGTAGCTCGCGCAGTCCGGCCGCGACTCGCTCGCCTGCTGCCGGGTCGTGCAGCAGGTAGTCGTGCAGGTCGTTGAGCCAGAGCACGGTCCGCGGGCCTACGGCAGCGAAACCCCCGAGGAGCGCCTCGCTGCGGCCAGGGCTGAGCGGATGCCACAGTCGCCACGTGTCGGGCAGCAGCCGCAGCGCCTCCCAACAGGCCCTGGTCTTGCCGGTCGATGACCCGCCGACGAGCACCCGGATCACGCTGCGGCCGTCCATCGCGCTGGCAACGATCCGGCCGAGCTCGGCGTCGTGTTCGCGCCGGACGTACTGAGGCAGGACGTCCGCGGGGTCGGCGCCGGCGTTGATGGCGGGATGGACCTCCAAGGCGAACGGGTCCGTCCACTCCCGGATTGGCCGTCCGGCGGGCGTCCGCGGTTCATCGGCGCCGGGTCGGCCCGCCAGGTGCGCCAATTGATCCCGCACCGCCGCGAGCTGCGCCAGCACCACCCGGTTGAACAGCGGCGACCGGGCCGTGCCGGCCTCCTGCAGCAGCTCATCGGCAAGCGCGTACCGGAACCGGGACATCGCTGTGTCGAAGTCGGTCAGGAAGGTCTGCGGGTCGAACCCCAGCTCCTCGAACCGCTCGCGCAGTCGGGCGGGGTCTGGCCCACGCTCCTCCAGCGCTGCCGCAAGCAGCATCTCGGCTATCGCAGCGTCGGTGACCAGCCGACGGAGCTGGCCCTCGACCAGCGTCACCAGGTCCGGCGTCAGCTCGTCCTGCCGTGCCTGCGCCACGTCCGTCGCCAGCACGCCAAACGCTCGGGTGAACGCCCGCCGTAGCGCCCGGGTTTCGGCATCCCCGAGGCCGATGTCGCGGGAGTGGAGATAGGCGGCTTTGAGCACGTCGGTCGCGAGGTTGGTGGCAATGCCGAACAGCAACGGATCCATGGCGGCCCGTCCTCCTCAACTCGGCCTCGACAGTATCGGGCCGCCGCAACCGAGGGCGGCCAGAAACCGGTGGCCGCCCTCCTCGTCGGCGGGGTCAGCTGCGGAAGCCGTCGCCCCGGAGGAGGGTGCTGCCGGGCTCGCGTCGGGGCAGCGGCGGCGGCACCTCGCCGGCGGGTGCCGACGCGAGGATCGGCAGGTACCGGCGGAGGAAGTCGTCGACGCCGGGGATGGCGAGGACGCGGGTTACCGCGGCGGCGACGGCGAGGGCCTGAGCGACGAGCGGTACCGCCTCGATGTCGGCGGTGGCGGCGATGGTTGGCAGCATCGACAGCAGCGCGACCACGGCCGCGAAGGTGATGCCGCGAGCCGCTGAACCTGCCGCTGCCGTCGCTGTTGGACGTGATCTACGCCGGGTGGGTGGAGGGCGGCACCGAGAAGGACGTGGCGAAGTTTCGGGCGGCGTTGGAGACGCCGCCGGCCACAGCCGAGCTGGAGGGCCGCGAGGAGTGGTCCGACGAGGAGACTGACCAGAGTTTCGCTCGGGCGCTGGCGGCTCCAGCTGATCTCTCGGCTGGCTGCCGGCTTGTTTAGCTGAGGCTCTCCAGATCTCCCAGCTCATTTTTGGGGCTCTTGTGACGCATCTGTGGGTGGTTCGGTGCGTCGTCGATGGGGCACGCCGTTGTCCTGCCTAGGTTCTGGCTTGTCGAAGGTCAGAACTGGTGGGCAGGAGAACGACACCTCAGCCTCGGTCTCCAACCGCATGCTCGCCCAGGTCAAGGCCGAGATCAAACTGATCGTCAAGCACATGCGGGGCGAGAACGTACGGGTGTTCTCCTGCGACGTGGCCAGCACTTCGGCCCGGCGGGTGCGCCGCATCGAGGACATCGAGTTGGTCGGCGGCGGAGGCACCGACATGCGGGTCGGTCTCGCCGCCTCGGCCGCGCTGCGGCCCAGGGCCGACATCGTCATCGTGGCGACCGACGGTGACACGCCATGGGACGACATCCCGCCAGACAGAAACCCGCAAGCCCGCTACGTCACCCTGCTACTGGACGGCGACCGCGACACGGTTCCACCCTGGATGCGCAAGATCATCGTGGCGGAACCGGACTGACGGGACGCAATGCGTCGGCCACGGCGCGCGGGCTCTCCGCGTACCGCAACGTGCTCCGCTCGTTGCCAGTTCTGCAGGGGCTTGTGGACGCTCGCTGCATAGGTCCATGGCACGCGCGACGCGAAGCGACGCCGGACGACTGCAGCAGATCAGCACCCACTGGCTGCGTCAAACCACTTTGACGTGGGTGGAGAGAAACTACGCCATCACACGCGCCTACGCCGGCAGGCAGCGGTGGCGACGCCGGCACGACCGCCACCTACGTCGGCGCGACCATTCACGAGGTGGCCGCAGCGCTTGCGGCGCTGACCAGCGAACCGCATCCGCTTGCATGACTGGAGGCCGGAGCGGGTCCTGGCGGTGACGTTGGGCCCACTCCGGCCGGTGCACTGCCTATTGGACCTGATGAGCATCAGTGCAGGGCTAGCTCCGATGGACTGCCGTCGACGCGCTTGGCCGCCGCGGCGGCTGCTGGACGGACCGTTGAGCTTGCCGGCCGAAAACCGCGCCTCGAATCTCTGGCGTCGGCGCTAGAAATGATTACTTGCCTTCTGCAACGTCCTCGAACTCGTCACGGCCGTCTGGCAGCGTAAATCCTAGGACTGACCGTTCTGCAAGTCGGGGGGACTCCTGCGGCGGCTCGTAGTCACTCGCGGCCATCTCGATGCGTTCTGCCACGTATTGTTCTGCACCGTCGAGCATCGCAACAATTTGAAGGTCGTTCGCGAATTCCTGCCTGTAGGCGTCAATTGCTTCCTTGGCTTCCCGGTAGCGGTATTCCGGTTCGATGTCATCCGAGTAACCTTCGCCAGATATGTCAATCTCGTATTCAAGGTTCGGCAGGATCTCGTCACGGATGAGCTCAAGCAGGTCTTCACGCTCAGTTGGCGTGAAAAGGCGACAGACCGGCTCGTTCAACCACCCACTGTCGAGACCGTGGAGGGCAAGTTCTTGAAGTCGCTCGACCGCCTTCCTGCGGACAGCCTCGGGTAGTGCTCCTGCCTCCTGCATTCGGCCGAGGACCCGTGGCTCCCAGTGGGCGTCGATATATCCACCGAAGAGCGTCAAGCGATCGAGGCTCTGCTCGTGCTCGACTGCCCACCCGCGCAAAAAGGTTGGTGAGCACCTACTTAAAAGAAACTCAGCGAACGGGTTAGTAAAGGAATGGGTGGTATCGGTCGGGATGGAAACTCGTGGGATGACACGCTTGTACAGGCTGGCGGGTACACGCACGAGCGTGCCTCGTGCGGTTGCGCCGCCGCAGTCGACCTGCTGTAGAAGCTCATCGCCCTCAAGACCATCAAGAAATACGCTTACGGCGTTGACGTCCTCAGCAGTGACAGCGGCGAATCCCTCACGGATTGTAGGATGGCGGAATCGCCAGACCGGGTCGCCATGCGTGTCGACAGCCTGCTGCAGGAAGGTGGTGTCTAGTGTTGGGAAAGCGCGCAGGACATCGTGCTCAGTTACACCGAGCCGAAGCACGGCCTCGGCAAGCGCCGGTGTGAAGTGGACCGGCGCTGCGAGTTCGTCACCTGAGAGGTAGACGCACGCGAGTGCTGCACGGGCGCCTGGCTCCAGCTGGCGGAGGACATCGCTCAGGAACGCAACCGGGCGCTCGAAGTACCGGACAAGATCGTCCTCGGTCGCGAGACGGGCTCCGCGGGTGAAGGCCCGCCACGCGAGGCGCCGGGCGACTTCAGGTTGGAAACGTGCAACCGACGCGGCGTGTCGAAGATAAGGACGCCAGTGTTCGAGGACCTGCCGCGGTTGATCACCCGCACGAAGGTGGTTATAGAGAATCTGCCGCTTCTCCGCGGTCGTCAGGTCCGTGACGTCGATGACGACTTTGTGCTCGCGCAGCCGTGGATACGCGTACTCCTTTAAGTAGGGTCGAGCGTCGCGGTAGATGTAGTCGCGGCTCGTCAGAATCACCCGAGCACCTTGACCCACGGTCGTCATCACCTGATCCATCCGGCGCGACCAACCGTCCGTAAGTGCGGCGTCGTGGCGAATGCCGCCAAACGCGTCATCCACCCAGAATAGTTGCCGTTGTTCGTCCGGATCCCACGTGGCGACGAGTTCATCCGCTGAGTCGACTCGGCGGACTCCGCACCCCCAGTTATCAAGGGCGGCCATCGCGAGCGTCGCCGCGATTGTCGACTTGCCGCACGCAGGCTCGCCCAGCAATAGGACAAACCCGTGATCGGCCACCGCCGCCGCAGCACGCCGGTACGCTTCGGTTGGCACGAATGTAGCGAGGTCTGCCTCCAACCGGCTCAACAGCGCACGAGCCTGGCGCAGGCGCCGGTCATCGAGAATCTTGCCGAGGTCACCCAGCCCGTAAACGCGCGGTACATACCGTCGAAGGTCCGGGCGCTGGCTGATCTGCTGGCAGATCCATTTGCCGTCGAGGACGAGGCACTGCTGCACGCCATGCGTGCGGAGCTGCTCCTTCAGCCACGCCTCTGTCTGCCCCGTCACCGCGAGGTTGGTTAGGAGTAGGTAGGCGTCACACAAGCGCCGTGCATGCAGTCTCCTAACCTTGGCGACTTCGTCCCTGAGCATCGACGGCGTGAGCGTCCCAGAAGCCTGAACGCTGAACTTGCATTGGGCGACTGTCGCGACGCTTGGGCCGAGTCCCGACAGCCCGTGCGTCGCCTCAGTTGCCCAATGGCCATAGAAAGCGCCATCGCGGCCAGCATCGTTGCTGTCGGCGAATGTGTGAAATGTCTGGCCTAGAACTTGCTGCAAGATCACCGCACACAGGTCCTGGAAGGCGCGCCATCCTAGCTTGTGCAAGTCGTAGTCGAGGAGGCCCACCGTTCCATCATCCCCTACCGCCTGGGTCGCACCGCCGACGGCGGCTACTCGTCGACGGGGGCGGGTGTGCCGGCGGCGCGGCGGATGAGGTCGACCAGCAGGTTCCGGTTGGCGGGCAGGTCTGCCTCTGTGAGCCGGATCCGATAGCGCCCCCACCGGGCGTTGTAGGCGAGGACGTCAAGTCCGGAAGCGTCGAGCAGCTCCGACACGGTGTCGTTGCGGGGCATCCGGAACTCGACTATGGCGTGTTCACGGCGCGGGCGTACCTGTACGAAGTTGTCGGCGATCCCGTCCCGGGCCAGCCCGATGTAGTGGCGGTTGTACTTGAGTGACATCCCGGGCGTGACTCCGTTGACGAGGCCGAGGATGGTGTCGGCCAGTGTGACTGAGGATTGCGACCCACGGTTGATCCAGTAGGCGCGATCTGTGGCCTGGCCGGGCTCGTCCTCCTCGTCGGTCCCGAGGCGGGCCTGGCTCAGGACCGTTGTCGCGTTGAGGGTGAGGACGCCTCCGACGTCGAGAACCCGCATCTGGATCGCGATGAGCGGGATCGCCGCGTTGAACAGGCTGATCACGTTGAGGAATCGGCTGGTGATGTCCTCGGCGACAATCACGGCGACGTGCTCGTACTGCGGGTACCGCTTCCGTTCGATGTCCCAGTACTCGATGGTGCGAATGATGTGCGCCTCGTCCGTCGCCCCCAACTGTATTTCGACCTCGTAACGGGTCAGGGTCTCCGGGTCGTGCAGCAGCAGGTCCAAGCGTCCCGCACGGGGCTGCCGCCGTTCGACATCCTTGACGACCAGGTCACCGAGCCCGAGCAGGCTCGGGTCCTCGGCCAGCAGGCCCTGCA
Source organism: Micromonospora sp. CMU55-4 (assembly GCF_011602315.1). Lineage (NCBI taxonomy): Bacteria > Bacillati > Actinomycetota > Actinomycetes > Micromonosporales > Micromonosporaceae > Micromonospora > Micromonospora sp. CMU55-4. Next base: position 310,294 of record NZ_JAAOLH010000006.1, on the reverse strand, counting down.
GCCACTTCTCGTTCAGTGCCGGATGTGTGCGCAGGTTAACCGTGACCGCCTTGCGGAACTCCACGGATCGACCTCCCTCGGTGGCTGCCCGATCGGCAGCGATCGAACCCAGATAATCATCGACGTACCGTTTCGATGGTCGCGGACCCTCAGGACGGGTGTTGGCTGATAAGCGCAGGGCTCAGCCGCCGGCGGCTCGTCGCTTCCGGTAGATCGCGCGGCCCCTTCTGAACATGGCCGCCTCAACTGCGTCGGGGCGCACCGGCGCATCTTCGGTGGACTCGTTCCTGGCGTGGTTGTGGGCGAAGTCGAGCCACCGCTGGTATTGGTCGCGATCCCACGGCCCCTGTTCGGGCAGGTCCCAGCCCTCGACCTTGTTCAGGGCTATCGCGACGAACTGGTCGAGGATCAGAGCCGTGCCAGCCTCCGCCTCGGGTCGGGCGTCAGCGGCATACAGGAGTTTCGTGTAGAACGATGGCCCGAGGTAGGGGGTGTGGCACTCGTTCCCGCGGGCCAGCACCTCGTACGCGTCTACCGGTCCGGTGCCTCGCAGGACGGCCAGCGCCTTGGCGAGCTTGTTCGTGATGGCATCTGGACTGTTCTTGACGAAGACTTGGGCTCGGCGGCCGACGAGGAATCCGAGGTCGCCTGTACCCCAGGCGTAGCAGCCGACCAGCAACCGCCCGATGTCGTCGGGCCGGTTGTTCGTGGCGGTGAGCAGGTCGCCGCGAGTGATGTGCCGGTACTGCCGCCCCCTCCTCGCGTCGGGCAGGTCGGAAAGCGACGACGTCCACGTCTCGCTGGGGACGCGTCGCTTCCGCCACATGGGTCGGAAGTCGAACCCGTGGCCGAGTACCTCGTCGCGAGTCCAGAACGGGTCGCCGCCGAGCCGGTCCCGCAGCTGTCCCACGGTCGCCTCCGGAGCAGGAGAAGTGGGCTCAGACTGTACCGGCGACGGGTGACACTCCGGCGGTTCCCCTCAGCAGGTGTCGACAGGACGCATGGCATTGACTTTGCCCATGTCGACAACGACACGGCCAGCCGCGGTATCGATGTGAGCTGACCACGCTGTGCGAGTGCGACGCGAACACACTCTCTCGTAGCTGTTCACCCCATCCGTAAAAACGGCCCAACCTGACTGGAACCAGGGGAGGAAGCCACTTATTGCTACATCGGGCGGTGCGGCCGGGGTCTTGCGGGCACGGAGCGGGACCGCACTGCACGACCTGTTCGTTGGGTGCGGCCGGTTCGCCCGGGGTCAAGTCCCGGGGAGTGGTGTTTTGCGGTTGGGCGTGATTCTTCGTTGTTGTTAGGCGCTGAGCGCTGGTAGGTCGTTGGTGTCGGTGTCCTCCTTCGTGTCGGTGGTGATGAGGGTGAGGCGGGATTTGGCGAGGATGTCGAGGCCGAGGTAGCGGCGGCCTTCGGTCCATTCGTCGTGCTGTTCGGCCAGGACGGCGCCGACGAGGCGGATCAGGGCGTGGCGGTCGGGGAGGATCCCGACGACGTCGGTGCGGCGGCGGATCTCGCGGTTGAGGCGTTCCTGCGGGTTGTTCGACCAGATCTGCCGCCAGATCTCTTTCGGGAAGCCGGTGAACGCCAGAACGTCGTCACGGGCGGCCTCCAGGTGGTCGGCGACGGCGGGCAGTTTGCCGGCGACGGTGTCGATGAGGCGGTCGTACTGGGCGTGCACGGACGCGGCGTCGGGTTGGTCGTAGACGCTGTGCAGCAACGTTTTGACCCACGGCCAGGACGCTTTCGGGGTGGCCGACATCAGGTTCGCCGCGTAGTGGGTGCGGCAGCGCTGCCACGTCGCGCCGGGCAGGGTCGCGCCGATCGCGTCGACCAGGCCGCGGTGTGCGTCGGAGGTCACCAGGCGCACCCCGGACAGGCCCCGGGCGGTCAGGTCCCGGAAGAACGCGAGCCAGCCGGCGCCGTCTTCGGCGCTGGTGACCTGCAGGCCGAGGATCTCCCTATGTCCGTCGGCGTTCACGCCGGTGGCGAGCAGGGCGTGGACGTTGACGACCCGGCCGCCCTCGCGGACCTTGAGCACGAGGGCGTCCGCGGCGACGAACGTGTACGGGCCTTGGTCGAGCGGGCGGCTACGGAACGATGCGACGTGTTCGTCGAGGTCGCGGGCCATGACGCTGACCTGCGACTTCGACAGGCGGGTGATGCCCAATGATTCGACCAGCTTGTCCATGCGCCGCGTGGACACGCCGAGCAGGTAACACGTCGCCACGACCGACGTCAGTGCCGCCTCGGCCCGCTTGCGGCGCTCCAGGAGCCAATCCGGGAAGTACGAGCCTGAGCGCAGCTTCGGGATCGCGATATCGAGGGTGCCGGCGCGGGTGTCGAAGTCGCGGTGCCGGTAGCCGTTGCGGGTGTTGACCCGGTCGGGGGAGCTGGTGCCGTAGTCCGCGCCGCAGATCGCGTCGGCTTCGGCGGACATCAACGTGTCGACGAACGTGGTCAACAACGAGCGCAGCAGGTCCGGTGACGCCGCGGCGAGGTGGTCGTGCAGGAAGCGGGCAGGGTCGATACTGGGATTGGCCATCGCGTGGAACTCCTCGAACTTGAGCGGGAACTCAGATCGAAGAATCACGCGGTGGCCACCTCACGTCTACGCCATGCCCGCCTCAACGGGCCTGCCGCACACCACTCTGCTGGACGCAACTGCCGGATTCCGATGACAATTGTGCTGACCGAGGATGGGCTGCCGCAGGTGCGGTCCGTACGCATGCGGTAAGGCGTGCAGGGACCGGTGGTCGGGGCACCTGAACAGTAGGAGCACGAGCGCCTCGAGAAGTCCAGTTCACGGCCTTGCCGTCGCGGGAATCGTGCATCTCTGCGGGCATGTCAGGTGGGTGGTCGTATACCGCTGGCCCGCACGCGGACGGGGCGAGTCCGGGTGTTGTGGCTACGGTAGGCCCGTGGCAGAACGACTCACCGGCGCTGAGTTCATCGCCCGAGCCCGCGAAAAGCACGGCGACAGGTACGACTACTCGTTCGTCCAGTACGTCAACAGCCAAGCCAAGGTGACGATTATCTGCCAGGAGCACGGCGAGTTCCAACAGGCGCCGGCGAAGCATCTTCACGGGCAGGGGTGCGGCTCCTGCGGAGGCCGGGTCCGGCTGACCACCCAGCGCTTCATTAACAGGTCTCGCCGGGCTCACGGCGATCGGTACGACTACTCACTGGCCGAGTACGTCAACAATCGCAACCCAGTGACGATCTTCTGCGGCGATCATGGGCGATTTCAGCAGCGACCAGAAGCTCACATGGCCGGCGGGGGTTGCCCGCGATGTGCCGACCGGGAACGTGGCCTGGCCCGAACAGGCACGACGGCTGCCTTCCTCGCCGCGGCCGCTGAGGTGCACGGCGACCGGTACGGGTACACCGAGGTGCGATACGTCAACAGCGAGACCAAGGTAACGATCATCTGCGCTGAGCATGGCCCGTTCGAGCAGTTGCCCGGCAGCCATCTCCGCGGTGTCGGCTGTCCGGCGTGCGGCACCGTGCAGCGAGCCCAGCGGCTCACCAGCTCGACGGAGGAGTTCGTTCTGAAGGCACGGGCAGTCCACGGCGAAGCCTACGACTACTCGCGGGTCGAGTACGTCAAGGCGCGGCTCAAGGTCACGATCGGCTGTCCAGCCCACGGTGATTTTCAACAGACCCCGAACAGTCACCTCAGTGGCGGTGGTTGCCCCAGCTGCGCGCAGGAGGCCATCACCCGCGCGCAGACCGACACCGCCGAGTCCTTCATAAAGAAGGCGCTTCATGTACACGGAGAGCGGTATGACTACTCGCAGGTCGAGTATCTGCACAGCCAGATCAAGGTCACGATCCGCTGTCGCGAGCATGGTCCGTTCCCACAAGTCCCCTCAAGCCATCTGATCGGCTCCGGTTGCCCGAGGTGCGCGCACCGGGCGGTTGGAACGGCAAACGCGGACACGACGGCATCCTTCGTCGAGAAGGCGCAGCGTGTCCACGGTGAAAGGTACGACTACACCCAGGTCGAATACGTGCGCAGCCAGGTGGAGGTCACGATCGTCTGCCCTGAGCACGGTCCGTTCCGCCAGGTGCCCAACTCGCATCTGAGCGGTCGGGGCTGCCCCGAGTGCGGTCTCCGGAGCATCTCGCTGGCGCGGGCCGGGAACCTCGACTCGTTCCTCGACAGGGCCTTTGTCGTCCATGGCAGCCGGTTCGACTACTCACGGGTCACGTTCGCCGGCTCGCACATCAAGGTGGCGATCCTGTGCCGCGACCACGGCGAGTTCAGGCAGACGCCGGCCAGCCACCTCAACGGGAGTGGCTGCCCGTCCTGCGCCACCGAAGCGCGCCGAATCGCGATCGCTGGCACGTCTGACCTGTTCGTCGCCCGTGCCGAGTTCGTTCACGGCGACACGTACGACTACTCCGGCGTCGAGTACCGCAACGCGATGACACCGGTCGTCATCATCTGCCGTCGGCACGGCCCGTTCACGCAGATCCCACCTGTGCATTTGGGTGGGAGTGGTTGCCGCCGATGCTCGACCTCGAAGGGTGAGATCGCAGTCGCTCGCCTCCTCACCAGACTAGGGCTGGAGTACGAGCACCAGTGGCGGGACCACGACTGCCGGGACTTGAGAGTCCTCGCCTTCGATTTCGCGCTCATCGGACACCGCATGTTGATTGAGTTCGATGGGCCGCAGCACCGCCAGCCGGTCCGCTGGGGCTCGATGTCGCAGGCGGAGGCCGTCGCGCTGTTCGATGGCGTACTGCGTCGGGACCGGATCAAGGACGACTGGGCGGTGGCCAGCGGCTGGAGGATGCTGCGCCTGACGGATGCCACCACCGTCGAGCAGGACCTGACCGCCGCCTTGGTCGCTGGCGGACTCCTGGTCACCCAGTCAGCCGGCAACCCCGCTGATGAACCGCCCCGGATCTTGTAGAGACCAGGGCGTACCACGAAGGTCGTAGGCTATCGATCGCGAGGGGCTGACTGTGTCGTACCCGCCTCGTACGCTTCGTGTCGATGGTTATGCGAGGTGTAGAAGGTGCTTACCAAGGTGCGCTCCGGGCGTTCCAGAATCCGATGCTTGCCTTGCTTCATCAGACGCACGCGCCGTTCGTGGTGACGGTGTTGGCGATGGTCTTCACGGCGGAGCGGCCGACGGTTGCGGTGGCGGATGCGCATGCGGAGATCAACGACGCCCTTGACCAGCTACGGGCTGCCGGCTATGGCGACGAGGATAACCAGCCGCTGCCTAGTGGAAATTCGCGGGACTTGTGCAGGCAGTGGGTGCAGGCGGGGTGGTTGGTGCGGCAGGTGTCCGACGCCGGTGTCGAGGTGTACCGACTGTCGGCGTACGGTGTCGGTGCACTGGAGATCGCTGGGCGTGTCGGCGGGGCGCGGACCAGGGTGTCGCAGTCGCGGGTCAGGACGCTGTTGGAGGCGATCGAGCGGCTTGCGCAGGAAGCCGATCCGGACCTGATGACCCGGCTGGCGCGCTTGCACGAGGAGATCCAGCAGCGGCAGAAGGAGCTGGCTCGACTCGAAAAGGGTGGTGCCGTCGAGACAGTCGAGGACGAGCAGCTGCTTGAGGCCGCCGAGAATGTGCTGCACTTGGCGCGGGAGCTGCCTGCGGACTTTGCCCGCGTGGCAGAGTCGATCAAAGCTATCCAGCGTGACGTGGTCGCCGAATTGCGGCACGATGTGCGGCCGACCGGGGAGGTGCTGCGTGAGTACCTGGCCCGCGGCCAACGGATCTTGGATGCGACACCGGAAGGCCGCGCGTTCGCGGGGGCGTTGCGCCTGATCGGCGACCCGGCGCAAATCGATGACCTGTGGGGCCAGTTGCGGAGGGTGCTGAGGCACCGGTTCACTGAGCTGTTGCCGGAGCAACAGCGGCGGGAGCTCGCCGAGATTTCGCGGCGCATCGAGCAGGGCGTCAAGGAGGTGCTGGCCGCCCAACGGCAGGCATCTCATGTGATCACCACGCAGGTCCGCAACCACGACCCGATGCGCGACCGTCAGGTGGATGAACTGTTGAGGGATGTGATGTCGGGCCTGCACAAGTGGGTTCCCAGTTCACGCCGTGGAGAGGTCGTCGAGCCGTTGCGTCGCCTGCCGGTGGCCGATGTCGGGCACTTGCGTCAGCGGATGAGTGATCCGCGACCACCGGAGCCACCTGCGCCGTTGCGGGACTGGGCCGAGGAGGAGGCCGAGGACTTACCGGCGGCGGACACTCGGGCATGGGGTGGCCCTCGGTACACCGAGTTGCGGGCGCACCTGGCAGCGTTCGCGGGCGGTGCGGCGAACGTGGATGTGCTGGCGGCATTCCGGGCAGCGGCCGAGGATCTCCAGCGGCCGGTCGATTTGCTAGGCCTACTGGAGATTGCACATGACGCCGGGATGACCGAGACATCCGAGATGGCGGTGGTTGACACGGTCCGGCCCGACCAGACCCGGCGACGGTTCGCCCTCGGCAGTGTGGTGGCGGCGAACCCGGCGGGCGTAGAGGGGAGCGGTGGTGATGAGTGACCCGGACGGCGTCGACGACGGCTGGCCGATGGGCACGGTGGCCGGGTTCATCGACCCCGTTTCGATGGAGGAAGATCCGACCGAGCTGTTCGCTGGCGATGCGGGAACGTTGGACGCAGAGGTGCGCCGTGTGCTGGTCCAATTATTGCGGCGCAAGTTCCTGCTTGCCGAAAAGAATCCCGCGCAATGGCGCACGTTGCTGGAGAACCAACAGATCATCGAATCGCGCATGCATGACCTGTTCGTTCGCCTCGTGGTCGACCACGACCGAGGCGTGGCGTACAAGCAGCAGGTGCGCTCAGTCGAGCTTGACGTGCCGATCCTCCTCAAGGACGACCCCTACACCCGGGCCGAGACTCTGGTCCTGATCCACCTGCGGACCGTCTTCCAGCGGGAACGCGGTACGGGCGAGATGTCCGCGAGGGTGGACATCGAGGAACTTGAGCAGACCGTGCTGACCTACTTCGATCCGCACGACCATAACTTGGCCCGGCGCCAACAGGAGGTGCGCAACGCCGTGCAGCGGTTGGTCCCCGAAGGGTTGCTCGCGGAGGAGTCCGCAGGCCGGTATCGGATCACCCCGCTGGTGGAGGTTGTGCTGAGCACGGAAAAGCTCGCCGAACTGGACCAGTGGCTACGCGAACGGAATGAGGCCACAGCGTGAGCATGATCGACACGCTGTTCGGGTTGATCCCGGCAGCCTCGCGGGGTCAGCAGTGGGTGGCGCGTGACCTGCAATTGGTCAACTGGGGCGGTTACGACGGATATCACCACCTGCGAATCGCGCCTGGCGCTACCTTGCTCAGTGGAGGTTCCGGGTCGGGTAAGTCGACACTGATGGACTCGTACATCGCGTTGCTCATGCCGCATACGACTCCGTTCAACGGGGCGTCCAACGGTGGAGTGGTCGGTAGGCCCCGGGGCAGGGACCAGCGCAATATCCTCTCCTACGCGCGCGGTAAGCTCGACGAGTCCCGGACCGACGGCGAGACGAAGGTGCGGGTGCTGCGCGGCGACGGCCGGGATACGTGGTCCGCCATCGCGATGACGTGGGTCGACCACACCGGTGCCGAGTTCACCGCGCTGCGGGCCTGGTATGTGCCGTCTTCCGCTCGGAGCTTGGACGACGTCGTGGCGGTACGCGCCATGTGTGACCACGGTTATCAACTACGCATGCTGGAAGGCCCGGCGAGCAAACAGCTCGCCCGCGCCGAGGTCGTGGCCACTGGCTTGAGCTGGTGTGACACTGACCGGGATTTCACCGCGCGTCTGCACACTACCCTCGGTATCGGCACCGCCGGCGACGGGCACAAGGCGGTCGCGCTGCTAGGACGGATTCAGGCTGGCCAACAGATCACGACGGTCGATGCCCTTTACAAGACGATGGTGCTTGAGGAGCCGTCCACGCTGGCCACTGCTGATGCGGTGGTACAGCAGTTCGATGAACTTTCCGGCACCCGGGCGCGGATGATCATAGCCCGACAGCAGGTGAAGGCATTGACTCCGATCCGCGACCACCGGGCCACCATCGAGAACGCGGTGAACCAGCTGCGCCTGATCGACGAGGTCGGATCGTTCACCGAGGCGTCGACCCCTGCCGCATTGTGGCGTCATCAACGCCGGCTGGACCTGTTGCGCTCGGCTGAGCATGATCTGGCTCAGCGGCACCGCCGAGCCCAGGAGGAAGTGTCCGAGACCAGCGCCCTGGTCGCCGCGGCCGAAGTGCAGCGAGATGGGCTGGTGGAAACCCTTCGTGCCTCCGGTGGTGACCGCCTCGAGACGGCGCTGCGGGAGATCCGCGCCGTGGAGCAGCGGCTGGGCGATGTTGAACGGTCACGGGAGCGCCTGGACCGGGCGCTTGCCGTCATCGGCGTCACCGTGTCGACCGGTGAGGACTTCGCGGCACTGGTCGAGACGGCGTATCGGTTTCTCGCCGACAATGACGCCCGGAAGACGGCGCAGAACCAGTTCGCTGAGGCGGTGGCGGAGAAGAAGGACGCCGAACGAGAGCTGACCACGCTGCGCTCCGAGCACAAGGCGGTCAAGACCCGTCGGGGCAATATCCCGACTGAGCTGCACGCGGCTCGCGCGCTGTTGGCCGAGGCGGCCGGACTCAAACCAGATGACCTGCCGTTCGTCGGCGAGCTGATCGAGGTGCGGACGGAGTTCGAGCCGTGGCGCGAGGCGTTCAACCTGGCGCTCGGCGGATTCGCTACGCGGATGCTGATCGACATCGGCAGATTGAACTCGTTCCGCGAGGCGATCAACGCGGTGCCAACCGCTCGACGGCTTCAGTTCGAGGGCGTGCGTACCGGCTTGCGTGATGAGGTCGGGCTGGACGCAAAGACACTGCCCGGCAGACTCGACTACCGACCCTCGCCGTTCACCGCCTGGCTCAAGAGCGAGATCGCCCGCCGGTTCGACTTCGTCTGCGTCGAGACGCCCAGGCTGCTCCCGCAGTACCCCAAGGCCCTTACGATCACCGGCCAAACCTCGGAAGGCGGGCGGGGCGCGCACGGCGGTCACGGCCGGGCCAACGTTCTCGGTTTTACGAACAGCAGGCTGCTTGCCGACCTCGAGCACCGCATCGGCTTTGTCCAGAAACGCCTCGACGATGCTCTTGACCGAGCATTCAGGCAGGAGGAAAATCTCAACTCATTCGAAGCCAGACGCACGAACTACCAGACTCTGACCGAGTTGTCCTGGGACCAGGTGGACCTCGATGCGGTCCGAGCGGAACAGGACCGCTGGAACCGCGTCGCCGACGAAATCCGGGCGGGCAACCCACGGATCGATCAGCTCCAGCGCCAGGTCGACGGCCTCAAGGAGCGGGTCAGGGAACTGACCGAACGCGTCGGCCGGCAAAAGGAGAACCTGAAGAAGCTCGGGGAGTCGTGGAGGTCGACCGTCGACGAGGTGGACCGCGCCCAGCTCGCGCTCGACACGGCCACGGAATCAGGCGTCGATGTCCCTGAGGAACACCGGGAGTACCTGGAGACGCTGTTCGGCAGCGAAGCAACCGCCACCACCCCGGACGGGGCGCTTGCCGAGTTCGACGCCGCGATGAAACGGGCCACAGAACGGATCCGCGCCGACCGACAGTCGGCAACGGAGACGATCGGGCGATCACGGAAGGCGCTGCTCGACACGTTCTCGACGTTCCTCGAACGCTGGCCGAACCCGAACCTCGGCATCGACCCGGACGGCTCCTATCGCGACTTCGACCGTCTGCTCACCGACCTAGAGACCAGTGGCCTGCACGAACTGGAGACCGAGTGGCGCGACAGTCTGCTCAAGCTGTCCGGTAACGACCTGACTGGCCTGGACAGCGAACTGGCCGCCGCGATCCGCGAGATCCGCGACCGGATCGACCCAGTCAACCACATCCTCGCCGAACTGCCGTTCTCCGACGACGAACACCGGCTGCGTATCGACCCGCAGGAGAGCCACTCCGCGGTGCGCGCCCGGTTCCGCAAAGAGCTGCGCGACGTACGCGCCTTCATCGACCAGGCGGCAACCGACGACGACCGGGAACGCGCCTATCACCGGATGGCCAAGGTGATCGACCGCATCCGGCGCACCGCGCCCGATTTCGCCGACCTCGTCGACGTACGCAATCACGTTCGGATCAGCGCCGAGAAGTGCGACCTCGAGGGTAGGCATGTCGCCGTGTACGACCACATCGGCGAGAAGTCCGGCGGCGAGTCGCAAGAGCTGGTCGCGTTCATCGTCGGGGCCGCCTTGCGGTACCAGCTCGGCGACGCGGGCGCCGCCCGCCCCCGCTACGCCCCCGTCTTCCTCGACGAGGCACTGATCAAGGCGGACGCGCACTTCACCGGCCGGGCCATCGGCGCCTGGCGCGGCCTGGGCTTCCAACTCATCATCGGCGCCCCCAATGACAAGCACAGCGCGATCGAACCACACGTCGACGCGGAGTACCTGATCCTCAAAAACTCTCAGGGCCGATCTTGGGCGAAGCCACTGGTCGGTGTTCCGGACGCATGAGCGCACTCGTCATCCCGCAGGACGCCATCGCGGCCATGCGCCGCAAGATTGATCAGAAGTGGCCCGAAGCCGTAGGCGCGGAGCTCGGCGTCGGCGACCACGTCGTCTTCTCCGTTCCGCTGCGCCCCGGCGTGACGTCCGGCAAGGCCGTCGAGCAGCTCGGGCACGCAGCCTGGCACCAGTGGCACATGCAGTGGCGTGACTTCTCCGACCAACTGCCCACCGGCGTGGGGCTCGTTCGCAAACCGGTGACGATCCGAGGAGTCGCCGGCGACTTCCCCGCCACGCTCGTCGCCGACCTGGACGGCGCCAACAGGCTCACCACCGACACCCACACCGGTGCTGAATCACCGAGCGTCGACCTCGGCCGCGCCCGCGCGCTCGCTCGGGCGCTGCGATCAGCCGGCGCGACCCTCACCCCGGCTACCCTCCGAGCCGTCTACCGTCTCCAAGACGCCGACGTCGAGGTGCTGATCAACGCGGTGACCTGGCTACACCAGCACCCCGACGCCAGCACCTGGACCCTACGGCAACTACCGGTGCCCGGTATGCACACCAAATGGCTCGGCACCCACGGCGCCCTGCTGCGCGACGTCGCCGGACGCGATGTCCGCGACGAAGTTCGGCCCCGGCTCACCGTCATGCACCTCACCTACGTCGACCCTCACCACGCCGCATCGGGCCGACGCCGGCACGACGCCTGGACTACCGGCGACGTGCACGAGATCGCCTACCAGCCGCGTGTCGTCCTCGTCGTAGAAAACCGCGATTCCCGCCTCTGGTTCCCGCCCGTCAGCGACACGATCGTCGTCGAGGGCGGCGGCAAGGCCGCAGCAGCCTTACTAGCGAACGTGCCCTGGATCCGCGCCGCAGATCACGTCATCTACTGGGGCGACATCGACGCGGACGGGTACGCGATCCTCGACCAGTTCCGCGCCACCCTCGCACAGCCGGCACCAGACGGTGCACCAGCAAAACGCGTCACGTCCATCCTCATGGAAGCGACCGACCTCCACCGCTACTCCCAACATGGCGTCAACCATGACAAGGCTGGCCGCCCCATCAAGCCCTCACCCGAGCCTTTGCCGCACCTGACCGACGCCGAAACCACCGCCTACAACACCATCGCAACCGCGGGCCCCACCCCGTTCCGCCGGATCGAGCAAGAAGCCATTCCCCTCACCCACGCCGCTGCCCGACTGCTGCAGATCTTGGAAGAACGCCGGTGAAGCGCCCACGATTCTCGCCTGCCGGCCGTCGAGGGCGGTCATGGCAAGCTTCGGGTGGCTGCGGCCCGTGACAGCCCCGAGCCCACAGCGCGGGTGGGATTGCTACCCAACGATCGAAATGACGCCGACGATGCGCAGCCCGAGTTAGGTATCGACTCATGTCAATCAACCGACATGTACCCCCATGCCTGCGGCAGGCGGGTCCCGATGGATGGGGGATCGTCGTTCTCTTGGCGACGGGAGACCTCGATGGTAGGGCGGCGGGCGCGGTCGGACCCTGGCGACGTCCTGTCGGTCTGCCCCCCCGTTTACCCCCCGAAAACCCCCACCTGCAGTTGACAACCAGTGACAAGAGGCGATCGGTCTCTGACCGTGTCTGTGCAGCTCAGCGCTTATTTCTGACGGCCAATGACAAGGTCGGGGTAGCTACGGACGGTAACAAGGGGTCGTCGGTTCGAATCCGGCCGTCCCGACAGGATGAAGTGGCAGGTCAGAGGGCTCGTCCGAAATATCGGGCTGGCCTTTCCGGCTTTCTGGGGACCACTTCGGTCAAGTGCGCCTTCTAGTAGCGCTCCTTGACCGCCGGTCAAGTCTCAAGCGTCCAGCCGGCATGCCTGCCGAGTCGTTCGCTAACTGGATCAAGGAGCGGCGCGAGCGCGGTGCCGCTCGCGGTCTGCCCTGCAGGCGGCCTTCGGCCGTCCTCGGCGCCCGCAGCGCTACATGCTGTCGTCCCGAAGTCGGTAAGCGGCGGCGAGGTTGTTCCGCGACGTCAGCGTGTTCGGGTGCTCGTCACCCAGCACCCGCTCACGCGCGGCCAGCGTCGCCTCGTACAACGGGATCGCCTCACCCAACCGTCCCGCCGATTGATAGGCGTAGGCGAGGTTGTTCCGCGACGTCAGCGTGTCCGGATGCTCGTCACCCAGCACCCGCTCACGCACGGCCAGCGTCGCCTCGTACAACGGGATCGCCTCACCCAACCGTCCCGCCGCTTGATAGGCGTAGGCGAGGTTGTTCCGCGACGTCAGCGTGTCCGGATGCTCGTCACCCAGCACCCGCTCACGCGCGGCCAGCGTCGCCTCGTACAACGGGATCGCCTCACCCAACCGTCCCGCCGATTGATAGGCGTAGGCGAGGTTGTTCCGCGACATCAGCGGGTCCGGATGCTCGTCACCCAGCACCCGCTCACGCACGGCCAGCGTCGCCTCGTACAACGGGATCGCCTCACCCAACCGCCCCGCCGCGTCGTAGGCGACGGCCAGGTTGTTCCGCGACATCAGCGTGTCCGGATGCTCGTCACCCAGCACCCGCTCACGCACGGCCAGCGTCGCCTCGTACAACGGGATCGCCTCACCCAACCGCCCCGCCGCTCGATAGGCGACGGCCAGGTTGTTCCGCGACGTCAGCGTGTTCGGGTGCTCGGCACCCAGCACCCGCTCATACGCGGCCAGCGTCGCCTCGTACAACGGGATCGCCTCACCCAACCGTCCCGCCGCTTGATAGGCGGCGGCGAGGTTGTTCCGCGACGTCAGCGTGTCCGGATGCTCGTCACCCAGCACCCGCTCACGCACGGCCAGCGTCGCCTCGTACAACGGGATCGCCTCACCCAACCGTCCCGCCGATTGATAGGCGTAGGCGAGGTTGTTCCGCGACATCAGCGTGTCCGGATGCTCGTCACCCAGCACCCGCTCACACGCGGCCAGCGTCGCCTCGTACAACGGGATCGCCTCACCCAACCGTCCCGCCGCTCGATAGGCGGCGGCGAGGTTGTTCCGCGACGTCAGCGTGTCCGGATGCTCGGCACCCAGTCCTGCGACGGCAGCGGCGATGACGTCTTCGCCTTGGTCGATAGCCCCCGGATACGACCCTTGAGCGGTGTAGTGGTACGTCACGCCATTGTTGACACCGACCACGCGAGCGCCCAGGTCCTCGCTCATCTCGGCGATCACACCGAGCACTACTCTCGCGTGCGGGGCGAGCACCTGCCACCCCTTCCAGTCGGCAGGATCAGCCGGATTCAACCGCGCGCTCGTGGCCGCGACCAGGCTGGCCGCCGCGGCGATCAGCGTCGGTCGTTGCCCGTCGCGCGCCGCCCGCCAGCGGCACACCTCGGCCACCAGCGGATGCACCATCAGCCCATCACCAGAATCGTCCACTCCGACCGGCGCACCGTCGACAAGGCCCACCGCCCGCAGTCCAGCCAGCCCGGCCGCCATCTCCGCACGACCCTCATCCCCATCGGGAAGCAGCCCTGCTTCCGACAACACGGACGGGTCCAGCATCGGCACCGGCACCACCGAGCCCGGCCCCAGAAACGACAACACGCGCAACAGAGCGCGCGCCCTTACCCGACCCTGCCGCTCTAGGGCGTCCAACGAGATCTCCCACGTCGACATGATCAGCCGACGCGGATCCTGCTCCCCCCACCCCGGCGCACCCTCATCCACCACTCTCAGCGAGCGATCCGTCAACAGACGCAGGTAGTCCTCCAGCCCTACCTCGGCCATGCCCGAACCCAGATATGACCCTGCCAGGTGCACTGCCAACGGCAGCCGGCCCAACCGATTCGCCACCGTCGTCGCCGCCTCAATCAGGTTCGGCTCGTCCGTACGGCCTATCCGGTCCAGCAGCATCAACGCCGCCGCGCGCTGGTCCAACTCACTCAGCGGAAACCACCCTGCCCGATGCCCCCACACCGCCCGATCAGTCACTCGGGTGGTCACCACGACGACGCCGGTGCCGGCAGACCTCAACCAACCGCTACCACCGGCCACACTCGTACCGCCCGGGGCCAACACTTCAGGCGCGTCGGCATTGTCAATGACCAACAACCACCGGCCGGACAGTCGACTCAGCCGACCCCACACCACCCCCGCTAACGCCAGATCCGAATCGGCGTCCTTTATCTCATCTGCCGGCGCCCCCGCCTCCCGCGCCAAGGCCGACATGCCGGCCACCAATGTCGCCCTGTCCATCGCAGACACCCACCACACCCGCCAGCCAGACGCCTGGGCCTCCCGCGCGGCCGCCAACGCCACCGTGGTCTTCCCGCAACCACCCATCCCCACCAAGACCCGAACCTGCGGCGAATAGACAGCAGTCGGCGCCAGGAGGTCACTGACTACACTGTCGCGTCCCCGGACGACCACCGGCAGCTCCCCCAGCGGCGCATCCACCACACCAGCACCGCTAGGTAGGCCAACATCATCTGGGGCCGGCGATACGTCGACAACGGAATCGGCCACAAGTGAAGAGCCAGCGCTACGAGCATCGCGCTCGCGCTGCACCAACACCACCATGACGCTCAACATCGCCAGTACCACCGTCAGGACCAACACCGAAGGGAACGGATAGTCCTGGATCACGTACAGGCCCCACGGCCAGCGCCGCTCATCACTGCTCGCCGCGTTGACTGCCAACGCCACCACTGTGGTCACGACCGCCACCAAAACCAGCACCAGAACGAACAACAGGGCCACAAACCACCGCGACCACGGCTGACCCCGAAAGCTCACTGTCACTCCCCGACACGACCAAATCACCAAAAGCCGACCGCTCATTGAACCGCATCTCTGAGCAACGACCCATCCGCCAGCAGACCCAGCGAAACCCGCCCAACGGCCGACCACCACAAGCCAGACGTTGCCACGCCGCATCGCGGCTTGCCGCTGTCTACTGGAGTGCGTGCGCGGAGAGCCGGCGACACGGCTTACCGCCCTCAGCCCGAGAAGCCGGGGGCGGTCAGCCGCTCAGCGTCCAGGGACCAGGCGGGGACCACACGGCCTGCGCGATGGCGCGCGGCACGACGTTGACCGCACGCCCTGATCTTGGGGTTAGCGTGCGTGACGTGCGTGGACGTGTGGCGAATCGTCCTGGGGGTCAAGGGGTCGTCGGTTCGAATCCGGCCGTCCCGACAGTAAACAAGCAGGTCAGGGCCTTGATTCACTTTGGTGGGTCGAGGCCTTCTTGCTGTTTCGTCTCACAATTCATCACGTACGCGCGTACTGCTGAATTTCGTGTCACGGGAGTCGGCCGAACAGGCCCGATTCCAGGTGCTCAGCGGCGACCTTGAGGTGGCTGTTGTCCGGGTGGACGTAGACTCGCTTGGCCAGCGTGCCGCCGTCCGCGTGGCCCGGCCTGGTCGTCGCCGCGTTGAACAAGGCCGCCGTCACCCGCGGCGGCGATGTCACCGGAGTGATCTTCCACAGCGACAGGGACAGCGAATACTGCTCGGCCGACTTCGCCCGGGTGTGCGCCCGCTGGAAGGTACGCCAGTCGATGGGCCGGGTCGGCTCGTGCTTCGACAACGCCGTCGCCGAGGCCACCTTCTCCACCATCAAGGTCGAGTACGTCCACCGTCACCAGTTCCGCACCCGTACGGAAGCCCGGCTGAAGATCGCCACCTGGATCACCGACCTCTACAACTGGCGCCGCCGCCACTCCGTCTGCGGCGGACACTCGCCCATCGACTACGAACGCCCAGAGACCCTCGCCCTGCAGGCCCAGGCCGCATAACGGAGCCCTCCACGGTTCCAGCTAGAGGGCGGAGATTGAGCTGGGAGCTCGTTCTTGCCGAGCTAGCGCGCGTATCACGTTCAAGGAGCCGTGTCGCCAGGCCGCGAGGCTGATCAGCAGCTGGATTGTCGCTTCAGTCGCTGTCTGCCGAGGGCGGCCCGTCTACTGCCCCTGGTCGACGAGATCCCGCCGATCAAAGGCATCCGCGGCCGACCCGGACAGCGACCGAAACGCATCTACGCCGACCCTGGCTAACGGCGACCGCGGCGGACGGGCTCGGCCTGAGCTGGCGCCAGGTTGATGCCCGGGCGCGGTGGTGGCGGGTCGCCGGCTGAGCGCGATAGACGCTCACCTCGAGCTCTCGCCCGATATACGGCCGGGCGGTGGCTTGCCGCGCACAGGACCTGAGCGAGAATGGGCCAGTTCGAACTCTGCGCAACCCTGGAAGGACCCTCCCTTGGCCGGTGGACTCGTAGCCCTGCTGGATGACGTGGCGGTGCTGGCCCGAGCCGCTGCCGCGTCGATCGATGACATCGGGGCGGGCGCCGCGAAGGCCGGCGCCAAGGCTGCGGGCGTCGTCGTCGACGATGCTGCCGTCACGCCGCAGTACGTGCGGAGCCTGGCGGCCGAGCGCGAGTTGCCGATTATCAAGCGCATTGCCCTGGGGTCGCTGCGCAACAAGTTCTTCATCATCCTGCCGGCCATGCTGCTGCTCAGTCAGTTCGTGCCCTGGCTGCTCACTCCGATCCTCATGCTCGGCGGCGCCTACCTCTGTTACGAAGGCGCGGAGAAGGTGTGGGCCAAGATCGCCCATCACGATGCCCACGGCGCGGGCGAGGAAAAGGTGCAGGACGAGACGATACTGGTGTCCGGGGCGGTACGAACCGACCTGATCCTCTCGGCGGAGATCATGGTCATCAGCCTCAACGAGGTGATCAATGAGGCGTTCTGGTCCCGCCTGGCGATCCTGGCGGTCGTCGCCGTCGTCATTACCGTCATGGTGTACGGCGTGGTGGCCCTGATCGTAAAGATGGACGACGCCGGGCTGCGCCTGTCGCAACGTTCCGGCGCCGTCGCCACGTTCGGCCGCGGTCTGGTGAGGGCGATGCCGGTAGTCCTCACCGTGCTGACGGTGGTCGGCACCGCGGCGATGCTGTGGGTGGGCGGGCACATCCTGCTGCTAGGCACGAACGAGCTGAACCTGCACTTCCTGTACGAGGCCGTGCACCACGTGGAGGTCGCCGCCCACGACTCCACGGGTGCGCTCGGCGGGCTCGTCGGCTGGCTCGTCAACACGGTGGCCAGCGCGATCCTCGGGCTGATCGTCGGAGCGCTGGTCGTGCTGGTCATGACTCTCACGCTCCACCGCCGCAAATCCAAGCCTGCGGCTGCGACCGCGGCGGCCACGACTCGTACTGACGGCACCATCCCCGCCCAGCCGAGCCGTGCAGCTCAGCGTCGCGACGACCCTGCGGACCGAGCGCCGCGCGGTTGACGCACATCATCGCCACTCGACTGCGGGGTCAGGCGTTCTGGTGCTGAACCGCGCTTGGTACTCCAGCCGCACCTGGTGGGGTCGGAGTCTTCGCTGCTAGTGGGCCGTTTTGGCGCGGTACTGGTGTCGTCGTCGCCATCGTGAACTACCGAATCGGCATCCGGTTCGACCGGATGCTGGAAGCGGCCCAACGTCGGCGGAGCCGGGCGTTGAGAGCTGGGCGAATAGATCGCAGGCACTCCCGGAGTCGGGATGTGCCGTTCCGGAGTCAGCGCTCGACGCCGAACTGGATGCCGTCTCGGCCATCAGCGTACGGCGATCAGAACGGGCGAACCGCGGGCGGCATACCTGGGAAGTCCGCCGACTCGCTCACCGACGCCCACTTCTCGACGTCGTCGAGCGCTGCACGGTAGGCGCGGGTGAGGTTGCGAACCGCCTCGGCGCCGAGCGGGAGCCGGAGCGGCGCGTCGGGTGTGTCGAGCATGTTCCGGATCACCCGGGCGGCTCGTGCCGGGTCGCCCTCCTGGATGCCGTCGGCTCCCTCCATGTTCGCGCGCACGGCACCCGTGACCCCCTCGTAGATCGAGCTCTGCCGCGCTGTGTTGAGCACGTCCGCGGCGTTGAACGCGGTGCGGAATCGACTGGGCTCGACGATGAGGACGCGGATGCCGAACGGTGCGACCTCGCCCGCCAGCGCCTCCGACCAGCCCTCGAGCGCGAACTTGCCGGCTGAGTAGCTGCCGACGGCGGGAAACGACATCCGCCCGCCCTGGCTGCTCATCTGCACGACCGCACCAGAGCGACGTTCCCTCATGTGGGGCAGCACGGCACGCACGTAGGCGGCCGGGCCGAACAGGTGCTGCTCGAGCATGGCCCGCAGAGCAGCGTCCGTGATCTCTTCGGCGGCGCCGACCTGTCCGGCGCCCGCATTGTTGACGAGCACGTCGACGCGCCCGAACACCTCCAGCGCCCGCTGCACGACCCCGGCAGCTCCGGCCGTGTCGCGCACATCGTGCGCGACGGCGAGGAGCCTATCCCCGTACCGCGCCTTGAGCCCGTCGAAGCGGTCGGCCCTTCGCGCGGTCCCGATCACATGCTCGCCAGCCTGGAGTGCCGCCTCGGCGAGCCCCAGACCGAGGCCGGAACTCGCGCCCGTGATGATCCATGTTCTCGTCTCGGCTGTCGTGGTCACGGCCCCGACACTAGAGCTTCGAGCGCGCTTGAAAGCAAGCCGCGCTCAGGCTCCGGAGGCGACGAGTGGTCCCGCCCGCTTGATCCTCTGCGCGACGATCTCGGTTTCGACGCTGTGCACGCCGGGGAGCGCACCGCGCACCGTTTGCGTTTCAGGCTGGAAACCGAGTTGTCGGTAGACCTCGGCCTTGTCGGCTGGGTCGGCACAGTGAGACTGAACTGGTTGCCGTAGAAGGCGCGGTGGGGTTCGCCGGCCACGACGGCGCAGGGTAGGCCCGCGAGCCGTGGCTCGGACCGCTATCTGGTCCGGCGAAGCCGGCCCGAGCTACGGCTTGCGATCAGGCCGTGGCCCGGGGGGCGTGGTCAGGCACCTGAATTCGGAAGCGGGCTGTGCTGTGCGGGTTCCTGCGGTGTCACCGTGAACCCGGTCATGGCCAGCGAGAGCAGGCGGGTCGCTGTGGTACCGGGGTCGCGGTCGTTCTCGGTCGCCAGGGCGATCCCGGTGACCAGCGTCGACAGGTCGCCGAAGGTGACGTCGGGCGCCAGCACTCCGGCCTCGGCGGCCCGGCGTACCAGTGGCTCACCCGCCTCGGACAGTTGGTCGGACGCGCAGTAGACGCTTTCGACGCGGCCGCGGTTGAGCGCCTCGGCCAGGCCCCGGATCGTGGCGGCGGCCCGCGTCATCTCGATCAGGAATTCGACGAGCGCGGCCCCGGGGTCCGGGTTGCCCACTAGTTCGCCCGCGCGGGCGCAGAGGGCGTCGATGCGCTCCCGGAAGACGGCTTCGAGCAGGGCGTGGCGGGTCGGGAAGTGGCGGCGGACCGTGCCGGAGCCCACCCCGGCGGTCCGGGCGATCTGTTCCAGCGACGCGTCGGCCCCGTGCTCGGCAACCGCCTCCGCTGCCACCGCGAGCAGAAGTTCGTAGTTGCGGCGTGCATCTGCGCGCATGTCTCACCTCGGCGTTGCTAAGCGGCGGGGTCCGCCGTATCTTAGCAAGCATAAACGGCGGGCCCCGCCGTTTCTTGGGTCGAGGAGTGTCCATGTCTGATCGAGCACCAGTACTGGTCACCGGCGCTACCGGCCAGCAGGGCGGGGCAACCGCCCGCGCCCTGCTCGCCGCCGGCGTCCCGGTGCGCGCCCTGGTCCGTAACCCTGCTGCCGCCAAGGCCGCCGCAGTCGCCGCCCTCGGCGCCGAGCTGGTCACCGGCGATCTCCGCGACCCCGCATCGCTGGTCCCGGCCGCCCGGGGAGCCCGCGCCGTCTTCTCCGTACAGATGCCGGAGCTGCGCGGCGACACCTGGGACTTCGAGAGCGAACTCGCCCAGGGCGTCAACCTGATCGAGGCCGCGCTGGCCGCGGAGGTCCCGCAGTTCGTGCACACCTCGGTGTCCGGCGCCGGGCGGCACGAGGACGCCCCCGGCTGGACCGACGGACGCTGGGCCGCGATGGAGCGCGTCTTCCTGCCCAAGGCCGGCATGCAGGAACGCGTCCGGGCCGCCGGCTTCGACCGGTGGACGCTGATCAAGCCGGGCTTCTTCATGGAGAACTTCCTGCCCGACCTGGCCTACCTGCTGCCGCGGGGCATCGCGGGCGGGCTCGCGACGGTCCTCCGGCCGCAGACCCACCTGTCGCTGGTCGCCGTCGACGACATCGGTCGCGCGGCCGCAGCTGCCGTCGCCGACCCCGACCGCTTCCACCGCGTCGAACTCGAACTGGCCGGCGACCACCTGCCGATGACGGAAATCGCGAAGATCATCGGTGAGTCGCTCGGCATCGACGGCACCGCTCCCGACATGACCGAGGCGGAAGCGCTTGCCGCCGGCATGCCGCCGTGGGCCACCACCTCCCACGAGTTCTTGAACGTCGCCGGGCAGCCGGCCCGGCCGGAGTTCGCGCGCGCCCTCGGCATCCCCCTGACCCCGTTCGCTGAGTGGGCCGACCGCCACCTGCGCCCCCTCCGTCAGGGCTGACGCCAAGGCTTGGTCATTGTCACGCCCATGGACACGCCGTCCGGTCCAAGTCGGCGAGTTTGTCGGCCGCGACGTGAGCGATCGGTCGAGTTCGACATCGTCGACGAGCCGCCGACGGCCGTCGACGTTGCGCGGAGCATTCGCATGAGTCACCGGACGACCTCCCCACTCCGGTTCCGTGGCGCGATCAGCCCCACCGATGGAAGCAGCATGAGCAGGGCAAGCCCAGTCAGGAGAGAAGCCACCCACACGGGGCCGAGGTCACTGGAATCCGACAGCGTCAGGGCCGCAAGTGCCGGGCCGGCGGCGGCTCCTATGTTGAGCGCGGCGGTTGCGTAGGAACCTCCCATGGTGGGCGCTTCGGATGCTGCGTAGAGCACCCGCGCGATGAGCGTGCTACCCACCGCGAAAGCCAGGATGCCCTGGACGAAGACGAGGATCAGCAGCAGTACGGGGTGTGTGGCGACGAGTGCGAGTGCCAGCCACCCCAGGAACAGGAGGGGAGCGGCCACTCCGAGAATCGGACGAGGGCGCCGGTCGGAGAGCCGCCCGGCGGCAGTGACGCCGATGAACGATCCGATGCCGAACACGACCAGGGCCAGCGGTACCCACACCTCGTCCAGTCCTGCGGTCTCGGTGACGACGGGTGCAAGAAAGGTGAACGCCGCGAAGGTCCCGCCGTTGACAAACGCTCCGAGCAGCATTGCCACGAGCAGTCGGGGCTTTCGGAGTTGCGCGAGTTCGAAGGCCAGAGACGCGCCGGCGGCGGGCCCTTCCGCTGTCGGCTCCGAGCGGGGCCGGATCCCCGCGAGGATGCCGACAGCGGCGGGGACACACAGCAGCGCGACTGCCCAGAAGGTCGCTCGCCACCCCATCGCGGTGCCGAGCAGCGCGCCCGCCGGCACGCCTGCGACGACAGCGATCGTCGTACCGGAAAGGAGGGCCGCCAAGGCACGCCCCTTCTGGTTCGGGGCCACGAGACCGGTCGCGGTGGTGAGGGCGACGGCCAGGAAGCCGGCGTTGGCAACCGCAGCCAGGACACGGGTTGCGAACAGCACGGAGAAGGACGGGGTTGTCGCGGCGACGACGTGGCAGAGAGTGAAGATCGCCACGAATCCAAGGAGCGTGGTCCGTGCCGGCCACCGACGTGCGAAGGCAGCCATGAGGGGTGAGCCGACGATCATCCCGACCGCGAAGGCGGAGGTGAGCAGCCCGGCGGACCCGACGGAGACATCGAGGCTCGTGGCGATGTCGGGCACAAGGCCCGCGAGCATGAATTCAGAGGTGCCCATGGCGAAGACGGCGAGGGCAAGAAGATGGAGAGCGAAAGGCATCGAGTTGCTCCGAGGCATGAAACGGACAGAAGGCGTCTCGTCACCACGGCCAACCCGGGGGTCGAACAACCGCCCACACGTATGCGGTAGTGGGCGGGAGGCTGGAACCTCAGTGGTTCAGGGGCTGACGGCGTGGCCGAAAGCCCCCGAAGTGTCCGACTCGGGGCTCGACATGGACGCCACTTTACCGATGGCTGCCCGGCTCCCGCACATCCATTTTCGATGAGGCAGGCCGCGCGACAGCTGCCTGGTTCGGCCCATTCCGGTAGACGTTGCGATGGCCACGCGATGCTGAGTGGCTCCGGGGCTTGAAATCCTACTTGCTCAGTAGGAAAATTGATCCATGCTGCTTGTTCGGCTGTTCACCTCCCGCCGGGTCGTCGACCTGATGCGGGTCGCCGCGCAGCTCTGTCGCGTGGCGACCCTTCCGGCCTGAGCGGGCGCTCGCTGCCTCTCGGTCCTCGTCCCGCCGGCTCGCGTCCGGCACCTCCGCGCCCGTTTCCGAGCGGCCGCACGTCAACGAGAGGGATCCGTCATGAACAGTGAACCCGCACCGTCCGCACCCCCCGACGCCGCACGACCCACCCGCGCGTTCGCCGACGACTGGCAGGAGTGGCACCGCCGGCACGAGGAGGCGCGGGCGGACCGCCACGGCTTCCTCGCCGTGGCCGGACTGCACTGGCTCACCGCGGAGCCGCAGCGGTTCCCCGGTGTGCCCGGGGAGTGGCGCACCGGGACGGACGGGCCGGTGGTGACCCTCGCCGACGACGAGGAGATCGTCGTCGACGGCCGGCGCATCCGGGAGAGGCATCAGTTCGGGGTGATCGCCGAGCGCGCCGGGATCACCGTGGAGATCGACGGTGGTGTCCTCGAGGTGGCCCGGCGGGGTGGGCGCGACATCCTCCGACCCCGACGCCCCGACCACCCGCTGCGGACGCGCTACCGGGGTACCGCCACCTTCCCGCCCGCCGAGCGGTGGGTGCTCCAGGGGCGGTTCGTGCCGTTCGAGCGTCCCCGGCCCACCACGGTCGGCGCTGCCGTGGAGGGGCTCCAGCACATCTACGACGCGCCCGGCCGGATCGAGTTCTGCGTCGACGGGCTGCCGCTGAGCCTGACCGCGTTCAACGGTGTGACGCCCGGCAGCCTGTCGGTGCTGTTCACCGACACCACCTCCGGCATCACCACCTATGGGGCCAACCGGTCGCTGGCCGTCGGTACGCCGGACGAGCAGGGCCGGGTGACGCTGGACTTCAACCGGGCCGTCAACCTGCCATGCGCGTACACCGACTTCGCGACGTGCCCGCTGCCACCGACGGAGAACCGGCTGCCGGTCGCCGTCGAGGCCGGGGAGAAGATTCCGTACGAGCGGCTGGCGGCCGACCCCGCCGCCCGTTCCTAGCGCTCCGCGCCCACACCACTCGGGAGGAACGCCCATGACCTCGTCCGCCGACGACCCGATGGACGCCGACGCCGACGCGCTACGCAGGTTGCTGCGCCACCAGGCCAGCACCGTCACTGTGGTCACCGCCCCCGGTGCGCCGCCGGTGGGCTTCACCGCGACATCGTTCACGTCGGTGTCGCTGACGCCGCCGATCGTCTCGTTCTGCCTGAACCTCGGCTCGTCCACGTGGCCGACGCTGGCGCAGGCCCGGCACGTGGCGGTGCACCTGCTCGCACACGGCCAGCACAAGTTGGCCCATACCTTCGCCACGAGCGGCATCGACCGCTTCGCCGCTCCGACCCGCTGGCGGCCCGGGCCGAACGGACTGCCGATCCTCGACGGCGCCCTGGCCTGGCTGGCGTGCCGGGTCGTCGACCGGGTGGTCGTCGGCGATCACGCGGTCGTGCTGGCCGAGCCGGAGTTGCTCCGGCACGCCGATGTCGGCTCCCCGCTGCTCTACCACCGGGGTCGCTACGCCGGTCTCGCGGACGCTCCGGACGGCACGGCCCGTCGCGCCGCCGCCTGACCATCGGGCCGGCGTCTTGCGCCGGTCGTCGTCGACAGGGTCGCCACTGTGGGCCACCTGTCGGGAACCTGGCGAGGACCGAAGGAGGTCGTATGCGTGCGATCGTCGCCGCTCCGGGCACCGTCGACGGGTTCCGGGTGACCGATGTCCCCGAGCCCGAATGCGGGCCGGGGCAGGTGCTGGTCGAGGTGCGGCATGCCGCCGTCAACAACGGCGAGATCCGTCACCTCGACCTCTGGCCGGCCGGACAGGTGCTCGGGCACGACGCCGCCGGAGAGGTGCTGCGCGCCGCCGAAAGCGGCACCGGTCCCCGGGTGGGCGACCGGGTGCTCGCCTTCGGACCGGGCGCGTGGGCCCAACTCGCGGTGTTCGACCTGGACAGCGTCGCGGTGGTGCCCCCCGATGTCGACCTGTCCGAGGTTGCCGCGCTGCCGATGGTCGGCCTCACCGCGCTGCGGACGCTGCGTGAGTCCGGTCCGCTGCCCGGGCGTCGCGTACTGATCACCGGGGCGTCCGGGGGAGTGGGCCGAGTTGCCGTCCAGTTGGCTCGGCACGGGGGCGCGTACGTGATCGCCGCGGTCGGGTCGGCGTCCCGGGGCGACGGGCTGGCGGCGCTGGGGGCCGACGAGGTGGTGGTCGGCCTGAAGGCTGTCGGCGACCCGGTCGACGTGGTGCTGGACACCGTGGGAGGCGCCCAGCTGGTGGCTGCGTGGGGTCTGCTCGCGCCGGGCGGGGTGCTGCACAGCATTGGCTGGGCCTCCGGTGAGCCGGCCGTCTTTCCGGTGAACTCGACCTTCGCCCCGGGCGCGTCCCGGACGCTGCGGTCCTTCGGCGACACCACCGCCCCGGCCGCCGATCTGGCGCTGCTGGTGGACCTCGTGGCTCAGGGGGCGCTGCGGGCGCCGATCGGCTGGCGCGGATCGTGGCGTCACCTCGGGGGCGCGATCGAGGCGCTGCGGGAACGACGGGTGCCGGGCAAGGTCCTGCTCGATCTGGACTGACTGTGACGCGCAGCGGTGAGTGCCCGGCGGATCGGTCCCGGCCCGGAGCGGGTCTAGGTCGACCCGCCGGACACATTCGGATCGGGCAAGTGGGAGATCGACGGGTGGGAGAGCAGACGGCGCTCCCGGCGGGGACCGTCCGCCTCCACGAGCGGCCTGTCGGACACATGTCAGCGGGGAACCGACGGAATCGCCGACTGCGGGTCGACCCCGGCGAACGCCAGCCCGATGACGAAGCCGGCGACCTCCTCCAACTGTCGTACCCGGTCGAGCGTTCCGAGGACCGCGGGAACTCCACCGACGTCTCGCACGAGCGACCCGACGACATCGAGTGCGCGCTCGTCGTCACCGCACATGGCGACCGTGACCGGTCCGGCATCGGGCGTCACCCACCGCTCGGCCGGGAAGAGATGGAAAGCCTTGACCACGTGCGCGCCGGGTGCGAGGGCGGCGATGTGGCCGGCGGCCGACCGGGCGGGTTCCGTCCGGAGGGTGCCGACACCGTGCTCGACGGCGTTCGTCGGGTCGATCAGGGCGAGGCCGGCCAATGCGCCGGCGGGCCCGCCGGCCGCTGTCAGCATCTCGGTGATGCCGTCCCAGTGGACCGCGAGCAGAACCGCGTCGGCGCCGGCGGCGACCGTCGGTACGGGCCGCGCGGTGCCGCCGATCCGGTTCGCGATCGCTTCGGCGGCGGCCGTCGAGCGACCCCCGATGATGATGTCGTGTCCGGCCCGGGCCCAGCCGGTGGCCAGTGCCGTGGCGAGGTTGCCGGTGCCGAGGATTCCGATCCGCATACCGTCACGCTAGGCAGGCCGACGCGCACCGGATGGTGCATGTCGGGCGTGCCAGGATGGGCGTATGGGTGACGGCGACCTCTGCGAGGAACTCGTGGCTGACTGCCGGATGCGGATGGCGACGGACCTGTTCGCGCACACTTGGGATGCGGTCGTGCTGGCCGCGCTGGCCGAGGGCGCCCTCCGCCGCCGCTCACTGCGGGCACGCATCGGAGGAATCAGCGACAAGGCGCTCACCGAGGCCGTACACAGGCTGGTCGGCAACGGCCTGGTCGAGCGGCGGTTCTTCCCCCAGGCGCCGCCCCGGGTCGATTACGCGCTCACCGATCTCGGCCGCAGCTTCGCCGACGGCCCGATGCGGGCGCTGGGCGTCTGGGTCACCGAGCATGGCGACGAACTGTTCGAGGCGCAGGAGCGGCTCAGCGCGTCGTAGCACCGCGAACGGCCCGGGCCGTTCGCGTACCCCACCCACTGAACCGCCCGGAGTCGTCGGGGTCGGCGATGACCTCAACCGGCGGTTCAATGCGCTCTTTGGTGACGTGGGCCAGGACTCAACGGGAAGCCCGTCACTGTGACGGGGCCGTGAGGTTTCCATACGCCCATTGGCGTGGACGCTACGTGCCTCGCGCCGGGTCGTGCTCACTCCAGCCCTGATCGAGGATCCGGAATCCCGCGTCGAGCATCGGATCGGTGTCACTCGTCACGAGTAGCTGGATCTGGAGGGCGAACCGGGCGTAGATCCGGATGTCGTCGCTCGGCTGGGACAGGCCGAGATCCTCGGTGATGGCTGCGACGAGTGCGTCCTCATGGCGGAGCCACATCCGGGAGGCGTACTCCTGGAGGGCCGGTGTGGCTTCCATCAGCGACATGACCCGGCGGCGGAGCGGCGCTTCCTCGCCGGACCACATGGCGACGAATTCGGAGCGGTAGTGGGCCTTCAGCGCTTCCGAGATCGAGAGGCCGGCCGGCCGCTCGCGCACGGCGGCGACGAGTCGCTCGCGTTGCGCGTCTTCCTCGTGGAAGAGGAGTGCCTCCTTCTGGGGGAAGTGGGCGAAGACAGTGGTGGGGGAGACGTCCGCCTGGTCGGCGATCTCCCGCACGCTCACCGCGTCGAAGCCGCGCTCGAGGAACAGCTCCTGCGCAGCTCGCAGGATCGCGGCCCTGGTCATGGCCTTCTTGCGCTCGCGCCGCCCAGTTCGATTCGGCTCCCTTGCCATGCCGTCATCGTACAACTCTGACCATGATGGTATTGACACCAAAACTGGTATCACTACACTTCCGTAGTGATACCAGGCTCCTCTGCCCCTGCCGACCTCGCCGAAGGGCTCCCGGCCATGACACAACTGGTGAAGGCAACGCCGAAGGCAACCGTCTCTGCGGCGTACCGGAGCGGCCAGCGCCAGCCCGCCGGGGCAGCGCTCGCCGCCGCAGCAGCGATCTTTCTGCTGCTCGAGTTCGTCGCCGCCGCGGCCTGGCGGAGCCCGCCCTACAGCTACACCTACCACTACATCAGCGACCTCGGAGTCCACGGCCCGTTGACCGCGTTCGGCCAGTACATGTATTCGCCCCTCTGGTGGGTCATGAACACCGGCTTCTTCCTCTTCGGAGTCCTGGTGTTCATCGGTGTCGCCCTGCTCAACGGCCTGCGAGGCTGGCGCCGGGGGGTCCTGCTCGGCATGGCCACCCTGGTCGGTGCCGGCGGCGTCGTGCTGGCGCTCTTCCCCGGCGACGGCGAAGCCGACCGGCAGGGCACTGTCGACTTCCACGGTTTGGGCGCCATGGCCGCCATCGTCGGCGGCAACATTCTGATCATCGTGCTCGGGCGCATGTACCGAGACCTCCGCATCGGCAGGAAGCCCGGGAAGGCCATGGTCATGCTCGGCGCCTTCGGACTCGTCTCCACGGCGGCTTTCCTCGCCGTCGCCGGCTCAGGGGCCAACGTCTTGGTCGGCCTCGTCGAGCGCTGCGCCGTCTACCCGATCCTCATCGGCCTCATCTCCGCAGGGGTGTCCATCTGTCGCCGCAGCTACCGGGACACTGCCGCGCTCTAGTTCGCGGCCGAGAGGGAAGAGCACCTGCCGTGGTCGCCGGCGACCACGGCAACGGGAGTGGACATCATGCACCTGCTGACGGTCTGGCATGCCTTCCACCAGGCTCGGGCAACCCGCCGGGCCATTGACTGGTTGCTCGACAGATGCCTGATCGATGACGCTGCCGCGAGCCGCTGTCGGACCGAGCACCCTGACCCGGACGTGCCGTGAGTCGAACAGGCCAAGAAGACGGGGGCAGCAGAGCAGGGTGATCGAGCCTATTCGACTTCTCGGAGCAGGGCGGTCCGCCATGCAGAGACGCGAGCCCGCATGTCGGCGACCTCATGCGATGCCAGACCGTAGTCGGTGAAGTCTTCGTCGTCGAAGCGGTCGACGTGGCGAAGCATCGCGGCGAACACGCTCCGGTCGAATCCGTCGTCGGCGGCGTGCGCGAGGTCGCAGAGCTGGTCGAGGGTGTACCGGCCGCTGATGGCGGCATCGATGTCGAGGAAGTCGCGGGCGGCTGAGTCGCAGGTCGATGTCGGCGCGGCGACGCCTGGCGCGGCGGGCGCCTGCTCGTGCTAACCTACCAATCGCTTGGTTGGTTGATACGGAAGTCATGCCGGCTCCCAGACGCACGCCGGGGGAGCCGCCTCACTACGCAAGGAGACCTCGCGATGGAGGTACTCGTGGTCGGTGGAACCGGCATGATCGGGGTCCACACCGCCCTTCACCTGCGCGACCGGGGAGACAACGTCACCGTCGCCGCCCGAGGGACGGTCGACGCGGACTCACCCGTCGCCGGCCTGCCCGTCCTCCGCGGGGACTACACCCGCCAGACCTTCACCCGCCAGGACCTGGCCCCCTTCGACGCGGTCGTCTTCGCCGCCGGGCAGGACGTACGCCACCTGCCCCGGGACGCAGACGAGGCCACGTTCTGGAAGGAGACCCAGAGCGAGGGGGTGCCGGCCTTCGCCGCCCTCGCCAAGAGCGCGGGCGTCTCCCGTTTCGTCCAGGTCGGCAGCTACTACCACCACCTGCGACCCGACCTGGCCGACTCCAGCGCCTACGTCGCCGCCCGCCGCGACGCCGACGAGGGTGCCCGGGCGCTGGCTGACGACTCCTTCACTGTCTGCACTCTCAACCCGCCCTCGATCATCGGTGCCATCCCCGGCGTCACGGCAAAGCGCTACCGCCGCATGGTGTCCTGGGCGGCCGGCAACGAGCCGCAGATCCCCGACCACGCGCCGGCCGGCGGCACGAACTACATGTCGGCCCGGTCCCTGGCCGAGGCGATCGGCGGCGCGCTCGACCGTGGCGCGGCGGGCGCGGCCTACCTCGTCGGTGACGCCAACCTGACGTTCACGCAGTTCTTCCAGCTGCTGGTCGACGCGGCCGGGGGCAACCGCACCATCGCCGAGCGCGACGAGCCGCACCCCTTCATGCCCGACTCGATGATCGTCCAGGGTCGCGGAAACGTCCTCGCCTATGAGCCGGATTCGGCCGAGACCGCGCTGCTCGGCTACACCCGCGGCGACTGCGAGCGCGCCGTCGCCGAGCTCGTCCAGGTCGTGCGCGCGGCGACCGCTCGCGCGGCGTGACCGGCCTCGGCGCGGCCGACCTCACCGCGCTGCGCGCGCTCTCCGAGACGTACGCCGCAGCGGCCGACGACCGCGACGCGGCAGCGATCGGCGCGCTGTTCGTCCCGGACGGCGTCCTGGTGGTTCCCGAGCCGCCGGCGCACCTCGGCCCGCACGTGCCCCACGTCGGCCGCGCCGCTGTCGTGGCCGCGTTAGGGGCGCTCGCCGGCACCCTGGCGACGACTCACGTCGTGGCCGGGGCGCGCTACCTGCCGACGCCGACCGGGGCCCGTGGCCGGGTTCGCGGCACGGCCCACCACCTGGTCCCCGGTCGCGACGGGCCCTCGGACGTGGTCTGGTTCCTGCACTACGACGACGAGTACGCGCGTACCGGCGAAGGATGGGCCTTCACCCGTCGCGCGGTGACCGTCAACTGGATCGAACGCCACCGCGTCTCCGTGACCCGGGCCGACGAGGAAGGAACCGGCAGATGAGCGCCACCCGCAGGCTCGAGGGCCGGATCGCTGTCGTCACCGGCGGCGCCCTCGGGATCGGCGGCGGCATCTCCCGCCGTCTCGCCGCCGCTGGCGCCCACGTCGTCCTCGTCGACATCGACGGGGAGGCGGCGGCCGGCACCGCCGCCGACATCCGGAGTGCCGGCGGCGAGGTCGAGGTCGTCCTCGCCGACGTACGCACCGCCGACGGTGTCGCCGCCGCGGTCGCCGCCGCTGCGGCCGTCGACTCGGGGCGGGTCGACGTGCTCGTCAACAACGTCGGCGACTTCCGCCCGGCCGCCAAGACCTTCCTGCACTCGACCCCGCAGCAGTGGCAGGCGCTCTACGAGATCAACCTGTGGCACGTGCTCGCGATGACGCATGCGCTGCTGCCCGGCATGGTCGATCGGGGCCATGGCGCCATCGTCAACAACTCGACAGTCGAGGCCTTCCGGGGCATCCCGGCGTGCGCCCCGTACTCCGCCTACAACGCCGGGGTCAGCGCCTTCACCAGGAGCCTCGCCGTCGAGGTCGCCGGTCACGGGGTACGGGTCAACGCGATCGCGCCCGACCTCGCCGACACGCCCCAGACACCGGCCGCGGCGATGCTGCGCGGACGCGACCCGGAGCTGATCCGTACGTGGATCCCCGTCGGCCGCTTCGGCGAGCCCGACGACTATGCCGCCGTGGTCGAGTTCCTCGCCAGCGACGACGCTCGCTTCGTCACCGGGCACACGATCCCCGTGGACGGAGGAACCCTGGCGGCCTCGGGCTGGTACGCGCGGACCGACCGCAAGGGCTGGTCGAACATGCCCAACGAGGCCTGACCGTGGACGCCGGGGCTCGTCGCCGGGTCCCGGCGTCCACGGCAGTGCTCAGTCGCGGCGGTCGAGACCGAAGAGCTCCGCTGCCGCGGCGAGCTGGTCGAGGTACTCGGCCAGGTCACGGTGCCGGACGACGAGGTTGACCACGGTGGCGCCCGCCTCGCCGATCCGGCCGACGAGGTCCAGCGCGGCCTCGGGGGCGCCGGTCGGGTCGAGGCGGGCCGGAGGCGTGATGACGACGTCGAACCCCTCCGGCAGGTCGTGCTCGGCGAGCATCCGCGGCAGCGTCTCCAGGTCCGGCCCGCGATACGTGACGGGGGCCGGCGCCCATCCGTCGCCCAGGGTGACAGCGCGCCGCAGGGCACGCCTGCTGTGGCCACCGACCCAGATCGGGACCTTCTGCTGAACCGCGTGCGGGCTGATCACCTGCTCGGTGAAGTGGTAGTACTCCCCGTGGTAGGTCGCGAGCTGTACCGACAGGGACGCCCGCAGCGCCCGCAGGGCGTCGTCGGCCCGTGGGCCACGGTCGGCGAACGGACGCCCGAGCAGCGCGAACTCCTCCTCCAGGTTGCCGACGCCGACGCCGAGGACGACCCGCCCGCCGCTGAGGTGGTCGAGGGTGCCGTACCGCTTGGCCAACTCGAGCGGATGGTGCAGCCCGAGCACGAGCACGTACGGCAGGAAGCGGATCCGCTCGGTGATCGCCGCGAGGTACGAGAACGTCGCGACCGGGTCGTAGAAGCGTTCACCCCGGGCCAGCCCCGGTGACACGCTGACGTGCTCCGGGCAGGTGAAGAACTCGTACCCGAGCCGGTCGGCGGTGGTGAAGACGGTGCGCAACTCGGCGACCCCGGCCTCGGCCTCCCACGGGGGCCGGGGCCCGGAGTCGGCCAGGACCGGGGAACTGAGGCCGATGCGCACGGCCTCAGGCCTCGGATTCGACGGCGCGGGCGAGGAGATCGCGGCCCTCGTCGGTGCCGTCGAGCTGGCGGTTCCAGCGGTGGGTCACCTTCCAGCCCTCGTCAGTGCGGGTGAACTCCCACCGGTTGGAGCCGGTACGCCAGATCCGGTAACCGTTCTGGTCGGGGGCGCTGAGCACGAGCTGCGAGTAGTTCGTCACGACGGCCCGGTCGCCGTCGACGACGATGTGCGGCAGCCCCATGAGGTGGGCGGCGCCGTTGTTGATCAGGGCCTGGTGCCGCTCACCGTTGACCATGCCGCGCAGCGCGTCCCGGCCGTTGAGCACGACCGGGAAGGTGTCGTACACGCCCTCCTCGGTCCACAACTGGGCGGTGATCTCGGCCGAGCCGCTGTCCACGGCGGGGCCGTAGCTGGCCACGATCCGCCAGAGGGCGAGCTGGTCCTCGGCTGCGGCGAGGCGCCGTTCGGCCTGTTCGAGGCGAGCCTCGAGCAGGGCGAGCCGGTCGGGCTGCGAGTCGCTCATGGTGGGTTCCTTTCGATCGGGTCTCGTCGGATGAACCGGTCGGCGGCCGGTCAGGCCGGGTTCGTCTCGAAGCGTTCCGGGGCGAGCTCGCGCAGCGCTGCCATCTGCTCGAGGTGGTGGGCGGCCGAGGTGGCCACGAGGCTCGCGTTGACAGCGGTCGCCCCGACGGTGTCGGCCGTGCGCAGGTGCGCGCGGGAGCCGTCCGGGTCGCCGAGCGGGTCCAGCGGCGGGATCTGCAGCACGAGGTCGAAGCCGTCCGGGCGTTCCACGGATTCCCAGATGCGGGTCAGCTCCCGCGGTCCGAGGCCGAACGGTGCCCATCCGGTGCCGTACGTCACGGCGCGGCGCAGCGAGCGGCGGGTGCGCCCGCCGATCCACATCGGCACCGTGGTGCGCGGCGCGTGCGGTTCGACGACGAAGTCGGTGAACGTGAACCGGGGCCCCTCGTGGTGCGGCACGGCCCTGCCCCACGCCGCGCGCAGGGCGGTGATCGCCTCGTCGGCGATCGCGCCGCGCCCGGCGAACTCGGCGCCGAGCAGGTCGAACTCCTCTTCGAGGCTGCCGACCCCGATCCCGAGGACGACGCGGCCGCCGCTGAGCAGGTCGAGGGTGCCGTAGGTCTTGGCGAGGGCGAGCGGATGGTGGTAGCCGATGACGACGACGTTCGTCGCGAGCCGGACGCGGCGCGTCGCCGAGGCGAGGAACGACAGCGTGGCCACGGGGTCGAAGTACGTCGCGCCCCGCTCGGCGGCGATCGGGGCGGGCACGGCGACGTGCTCGCTGCAGGTCAGGTGGTGGTAGCCCAGGTCGTCGGCGGCGCGGGCGACGGCCAGCAGCGCGCCGCCGACGTCGGGGCCGGACAGGACGTCCCGTTCCCAGGCGGCCGCGGTGCGCGGATGCTGGACGACGACCGGGGTGAGCAGCCCGATGCGTGCGGTCATGACAGGGTCTCCGATCCGGCGACGCCGCGCGTCGCGCTTGTGGGGCCGGCGTTCGCGGGCGGGATGGTGGCCGCGGCACTGGTCGGGATGAGCCGGAGGCGTTCGAGCAACGCGCCGAAGTCCTCGTCGTCGTCCGGGTCGAGCGGCAGCCCGAGCCCGAGCCCGTCGGCGATGCCGCCGTACGCCTGCCCGAGCACGTCCGGCAGCTCGGCGTAGGTGCCGTGCGGGATGAGGGCGGCCAGGGTCTCGTCGTCGAGGACGGTGGCGAGTCCGGTCCAGCGCCCGGAGGCGGCCATCGCGGCGAGTCGTTCGCCGACCCGGCCCAGGCCGAGCCGGTCCAGGGTGGTGCGGTAGGCGGGAGTGGAGAAGAGGAACGCCAGCTCCTGGCGGGCGGAGTCGCGGCTCGCGGCGAGCGCGGCCGGCGTCGGACCGGTGATCGACTTGGACACCACGACGACCCGCGGGATCCCGGCGCGTCCGGCCCGTTCGGCCCCGGCGCGCAGCGCGGGGAGCACGACCGTGCGCAGGTGACTCGGGTGCGAGTTGGTGGCGTGGGTGACGAAGCCGTCGGCGAGCTCGCCGGCCACCTCGCAGACGCGCCGGTTGACCCCGCCGGTGTACAGCGCCGGGGCCGCGGTCGGCAGCGGGCCGGGGTTGAAGTACGGCTGCAGCCGGGTGAAGCGGTAGTGGCTGCCCTCGTGCTCCAGGGGCTCACCGGTGCTGAACGCGGCGAAGATCGCCCGGATCGAGGCGAGGTAGTCGCGCAGGTTCTCCACCGGCCGCTCCCACGGCACCGAGAAGCGCCCGACGATGTTGCCGCGCACCTGGGTGGCCAGACCGAGCTGGAAGCGGCCCTCGGAGAACCGCGCGAGGTCCCACGCGGCGTACGCGGTCACCATCGGGCTGCGGGGGAAGGCCAGCGTCATGCTGGTGCGTACGGTGATCCGGCTGGTGTGCTCGGCCGCGAGCAGCGCGACCGCCAGGGAGTCGTGCGTCGTCTCGGGGATGTGCACGGTGTCGAAGCCGAGCCGTTCGATGCGCGCCACGACCGCGGGCACCTCGCGCAGCGCCGTCGTCGGCGGCAGCGTCGTGGTCAGCTCCATCCGGGTGGCGGGTGTCTGTGGCGCCGTCATGGGATGCGGCCCGCCAGGGTGGCGTCGACGACCTCGTCGCCGTTGACGATCCGGGCGAGCTTCTCCAGCCGGGGCGCGCGCCGCAGGTGTGCCCCGCCTTCGACGGGCAGGCACGCGCCGGTGATCCAGGAGGAGCCGGGACCGCAGAGGAAGCGGACCGCGGCGGCGACGTCCTCGGCGCGCCCGATCCGCGACAGGGGCTTCTCGGCGACCGTCGCGGCGGCCAGTTCGGGGTCGGCCAGCAGCCGGCCCGGGTTCTCGCCGTCGGTGGCGACGATGCCGGGGCGTACCACGTTGACCCGTACCGCGAGGTGGCCGAGTTCGTCGGCGGCGACCCGGACGAGCGCTTCGAGCGCGGCCTTGCTCACCGAGTACGACGGCATGAACGGGAAGGAGTGCCCGCCCGCGCTCGACGAGGTGCACACGATCGCACCCCCGCCGCGCGCGGCCAGGGCCTGCCCGCCGTACCGGATGGCGTGCAGCGCCGTGGTGACGTTGCGCCGGAAGTCGTGTTCGAGGGTCTCGGCGTCGAGGGCGAGCAGGGGACGGAAGGTGCCGCCGCCGACTGTGGTGACGACCGCGGCCAGCGGGGTCTCGTCGGCGGCGCGTACCGCTGCTGCCACGTCCTGTTCGTGGGTGGAGTCGCCGGCGCTGATCCGTACCGGTGGTGCTCCGGGGGCGGCTGCGGCGATCGTCCCGGCCGCCGCCCGCAGCGTCGCCTCGGTCCGTCCCATGATCGTCACGGCGGCGCCGTCGGCGGCCAGCGCGGCGGCGATGGCGCGGCCGAAGCCGCCGCCCCCGCCGATGACGAGCGCGCCGCGGCCGGCGAGCGGGCCGGGTGCGGCGCTGCTCGGATGGGGATCGGTGCTCATGCCTGCTCCCGCGACGCTCGGCGGAACTTCTCCCGCGTGGACGGGTCGTCCATGAGGACGAAGGTGCCGGTGGCCGTGACGCACGTCAGGTCCCCGACGCGCAGTTCGCCGGAGCTGCGCACCTTGCGTCCGTCGCGCCCGTCGTGCCGGGCCAGGATCGTGATCGTCGAGCCGATCGGGATGGCCGCGCGGAACGAGATGTCGAGCCCGACGGTCACCGCGGCGTATCCGGCGCGGGCGTTGGCGATGCCGAGGGCGTGGTCCATCAGCATGGCCGAGGTGCCGCCGTGCACGTGCCCGGGTGGCCCTTGGAAGGCAAGCCTCAGGGTGACCTCCCCGCGTAAGGAACCGTCCGGCTCGACCCAGAGAGACACCGGCGGCGACAGCGGGTTCTCGGTGCCGCCAGCGGGGTCGAAGCGGCCCGGGCCGGGCTGGCGCCACATCGTCGCGATCCGCTCGGCGAGGTCCGGGGCGTGGGCGTCGATCCGGGCGGTGAGCGCGTCGAGGTCGGCCACTATCGCGTCGGCGTCGGGGTCGACGGCGCCGCCCGCGCGCGTGATCGCGTCGATGAGCCGGCGGGTGGCCGAGGCGACCGCGTCGATGCCGGTGTCGCGGGGCTGTGCCGTGGCGAGGGGGGCTTCCACCGTGCGGACTCCTTTGGCCGGCCGGACATCAAGCAACCAAGCGCTTGCTTGATGCGCACCTTAGCGACCTGATCGCGTGCTGGCAACGGTTGCCCGCTACGCGCCGCCCCTTGTCGATCATGCTGCCGATCGCCTATTGACGTGCCCGCACGCTGCCACCTACGGTTCCCAATCGAGCGCTTGTTTGGATCGCGAACGGCCGCAACACCGCCAGTCTCGGGCGCGGATGCCGATCAGCTCCGGACAGGCGCTCCACACCAGCGCCGCCATCCATCACCTCCATGACCATCGCGCCCGCACGGCCGCCGCCGAACGGCCCGGCCGCCCCCGGGAACCCGCCGGGTGACCCGCGGAGCCGCTCCCGCTCTCGGGCCGAAGGTCAGGAAAGGACCATTGTGTCTCGCCTCCCGCGCCGCCGACGCCTCGCCGTCGCCGCGAGCCTGCTCGCCGCCACCCTCGTCGTCGGAGCCTGCTCCGCCACCGGAACCGGCGACCCCGGTGCCACCACGGGTGAGATCGACCCCGACGCCGTCCTGCGGGTGAGCGCCTCGTCGCCGTTCCAGAACCTCGACCCGGCGCAGCCGGCCCCCGGCGGCTACCCCTACCTCACGCTGATCTACGACCGGCTCACCATGGTCGACTCCACCGACCAGGTCGTCCCCGGCCTGGCCAAGAAGTGGACCTACGCCCAGGACGGCTCCCACCTCGAACTCGCCCTGCGCGACGACGTCAAGTTCCACGACGGGACGCCCTTCGACGCCAACGCCGTCAAGGTCAACATCGAGCGCGGCCAGACGCTGCCCACGAGCACC
Organism: Micromonospora sp. CMU55-4; assembly: GCF_011602315.1. Classification (NCBI taxonomy): domain Bacteria; kingdom Bacillati; phylum Actinomycetota; class Actinomycetes; order Micromonosporales; family Micromonosporaceae; genus Micromonospora; species Micromonospora sp. CMU55-4. The sequence goes on along the minus strand of NZ_JAAOLH010000006.1, from coordinate 273,499 downwards.
ATCAAGCAGGACCTCGCCAGCATCACCGGCGTCACGGTCGTCGACGCGCACACCGTGCGCCTCAACCTCAAGCCGGGCACCGGCGCCGTGCTCCCCTCGGCCCTGGCCACCGCCGCCGGGATGATGGTCTCGCCCAAGGCGATCGCCGACGGCGTCGACCTCAAGCGCGCCCCCGGCAAGGCCGGCTCGGGCCCGTACGTCGTCACCGAGTTCATCCCGAACGAGAAGTACGTCGTCAAGCGCGCCGAGGGCACCTACTGGGACCCCAACGCCGGGCGCCTCGCCGGCATGGAGATCACCCGGGTCCCCGAGGGCGCCACCCGGCTCAACGGCGTCATCAGCGGTCAGACCGACCTCAGCTTCGTCTCCTCGGCCAACGAGATCACCCAGGCCCGCCAGCTCGGCGAGGACGGCCAGCTCAAGGTGACCACCCGCCCGTTCCGCAACGTCCTCGGCATCCTGCTGCGCGCCAACATGGGCGACCTCAAGGACAAGCGGGTCCGTGAGGCAATCGCGCGCTCGGTCGACCCGGCCGCCATCCGCGCGCTCTTCGCCGACACCTGCACGCCCACCCGCAGCATCTACCCGGACAGCCCGTGGGAGGACCCGGCGGCGACCTACCCGTACGAGTTCGACCTGGCCAAGGCCAAGGCGCTGATCTCCGAGGTCGGCGGGGCGAAGGTGTCGATCAGCTTCTCCGCCGGCACCAACACCGAGCAGCCCGCCACCGCCATCCAGGCCGCCATGGCCCAGGCCGGCATCGACGCGAAGCTCAACCCGACGCCGAACTCCGAGACCGAGGCCCGCTTCATCGCCGGCGACTTCGAGCTCGAGGTGTCCAACACGTTCAACCCGCGTCTCGACCCGGCGGGCACTGTGGACAACTACCTGATCGGCAACTACAAGCTCGCCACCGACCCGGAGGTCATCGGCCCGATCGCGGCCAAGGCCGCCGACCCCCGCTCCAGCGTCGAGGAGCGCGCCAAGCAGTACCACCAGCTGTGGGAGCGGCTGTTCAGCGAGGCGTGGTTCATCCCGATCTGCAACCTCACCAGCGCCACCATCGCCTCCCCGAAGGTCGTCGGGGCCGAGCAGCTGCCGTGGACCAACCTCGGCCTGTTCGACCTGCGGACCGTCGCGATGACGAAGGGCTGAGCGTCAGGTCCCCGCCGTCCGCCACCGCGCGCGGCCGACCCGAAGAAAGGTAGCCAGAGCCAGTGAACCGTCCCACCGCAGCCACCCCGCTCCTGCCCGCCCTGTCCCGCCTGCTCGACGAGCAGCCGGACCTGACCCTCACCCTCGCCGGCGCCCCGTTCACAGTGGCCGAGCTCGACGCCGCGTCGCGTCGCCTCGCCGGGTTCCTCGCCGACCGCGTCGCGCCCGGCGACCGGGTCGTCGTCCTCGCCCGCAACGGCCGCCTGGCCCTGCTCTCCTGGTGGGCGACGACGCTTCGCGGCGGTTTCGTCGTCCCGCTCAACACGAGCAACCGCGGCGCCGTACTGGCCCACCAGGTGCTCGACGCCGACCCGGTCGCGATGATCGTCGAGGACGAGTTCGTGCCCGTCCTGGACGACGCCCTCATCGGCACGGAGCTACGGGTGCCGGTCCTCGTCGGCGCCCCCATCCGGCCCGCCTCGGGCCCGGCGCCCGCCTGGGCCACCGAGGTCGTGGACTTCGACGCCGCCGTCGCTGAGGGCTCGGCGGTGACGACCACCCCGGACCTCGACGCGTACGCCACCAGCCACCTCATCTACACGGCCGGCACGACCGGGCCGTCCAAGGCGTGCATGGTCAGCCACGGCTACGTGGCGAACATGGCCCGCCAGATGCACGAGAACCTCGAACGCCGCGCCGACGACGTCCTCTGGACGGCGATGCCGCTGTTCCACATGGCCGCCGTCGGGCACGTGATGGGTTCGCTCCAGCTCGGCTCGGCCATCGACCTCGCGTCGCGCTTCTCGGTCCGGGGCTTCTGGAACGAGATCCTGCGTAGCCGCGCGACGATGGCCGCGCTCATGGGCTCGATGCTGCCGATGATCGCCGGCGCTCCCGACTCCGAGGCCACCCGCGAGGCCTTCGGCCGGCTGCGCGTCGTGTCCGGCTCGCCGGTCACCGCCGAGCTCGCCGCTCGCTGGACGGAGCGCTTCGGCGTCGAACGGGTCGGCTCGGGCGCCTACGGCCTGACCGAGGCCTGCCTGATCACCCTCACCCCACCCGGGGGCTACCGGGCCGGGAGCGCCGGCAAGATCAACGACTCCTTCGAGGTACGCATCGTTGACGAGCACGACAACCCGCTGCCCGTCGGCGAGGTCGGCGAGATCGTCGCCCGTCCCAACCGTCCGGCGATCATGTTCAACGGCTACTGGCGTGAGCCGGAGAAGACGCTGGAGGTCTTCCGGGGCCTGTGGTTCCACTGCGGTGACTACGGTCGTCTCGACGAGGACGGCTACCTCTACTTCGTCGACCGGGGCAAGGACTACCTGCGCCGCGGCGGCGAGAACATCTCCAGCTTCGAGATCGAGGGCGTCGTCGCGACCCACCCGGCCGTCGGGGAGGTCGCCGTCCACGCCGTCCCCTCCCCGCTGGCCGAGGACGACCTCAAGGTGACTGTCGTGCCCGCGCCCGGCGCCCAGATCGACCCCGCGGAGCTCTTCGAGTGGCTGCACCCGCGCATCCCGCGGTACGCCGTGCCCTCACACATCGAGGTCCGCACCGAACTGCCCAAGAACGCCGTCGGTCGGGTCCTCAAGCGCGTCCTGCGCGAGGAGGGCGTGACCGCGCGGACGTGGAGCACCGACCCCCGTGCCGTGACCGGCCTCCCGGTGCCGGCCGGCACCCGGGAACAGGCGTGAGCGGCGTCCCCGGCCAGCGGTTCGAAGGGCCGCTGGCCGGCCTGCGGCTGCTCGAACTCGGTGGGCAGGGGCCGGTGCCGTTCGCGACGATGATGCTCGCCGACATGGGTGCCCAGGTGGTCCGGGTGGACCCGCCCGGCGAGCCCGACCGGCGGGAGCGCGCGCAGGTCAACGCGATCGACAGGGGCCGTACGACAGTCACGCTCGACCTGAAGTCCGAGGCCGACCGGGCGCTCGTGCACCGGCTGCTCGCCGACGCGGACGTGCTGCTCGACCCGTTCCGGCCCGGGGTGCTCGAACGTCTCGGCCTGGCCCCGGCCGAACTCACCGAGCGGTACCCGCGCCTGGTCGTGGCGCGGATGACCGGCTGGGGCCAGGACGGCCCTCTCGCCGCGGCCGCCGGGCACGACCTCAACTACATCGCCGTCTCCGGGGTGCTCGACACGATCGGCCTGCCCGACACCGGCCCCGTCGTGCCGCCGATGTATCTGGCCGACTTCGCCGGCGGCGGCATGATGCTGGCCTTCGGCGTGCTGGCCGCACTGCAGGAGCGTGTCTCCTCCGGGCGTGGGCAGGTCGTGGACGCCTCGATGCTCGAGGGCAGCGCGCTGCTCACCGTCGTCATCCACTCGATGCTCGCGCGGGGCGCCTGGAACCTCACCCGTGGCACGAACTACCTCGACGGCGGGGCGCACTTCTACCGGGTGTACCGCACCGCCGACGACAGGTTCATGTCCGTGGCGGCCATCGAGGCGAAGTTCTACCGCACGTTCCTGCGTACCCTCGGCCTCGATCCGGAGGACGGGCCGGCGCAGTTCGACGAGTCGGGGTGGGCCGGCTGGGCCGAGCGGATCGCGTCGGTCTTCGCCGGCCGCACCCGGCGGGAGTGGACCGGCGTCTTCGAGGGCGTCGACGCGTGCGTGCATCCGGTGCTGGACATCGCCGAGTCGGCCGAGCACCCGCAGATGCGGGCCCGGGGCGCCGTCGTCGAGGTCGAGGGGGTCGCCCAGCCGGCCCCGACGCCCCGTTTCTCGCGTACACCCGCGGGGGTCCCACGGGCCCCGCGCCGGCGTGGTGAGGACACCGACCGGGTGCGCTCGGCGCTCGCCGCGAGCAGCCCATGGGAAGCGTTGTCAAGGCCTTGACCTGCGGCAAGCCTCACTCTACGCTTCGACCAAGCGCTTGCTTGTTTGGTGATTCGCATTTGACGACGGACGAGACGGAGCAAACGTCAATGACGACTCAGGCCCCGGTGGCCCGAAACTCGGGACCCGCCGTCTTCGCCGACATCGTGCGGGCACGCACGGGCGACGACCACCCCGGCCTGCTCTTCGAAGGCCGCACCATCACCTGGGGCCGGATCGTGCAGGAGGCCGCCGACCGGGCCGCGGCACTGGACGACGTGCCCCGGCCCGACGGCAGGCCACTGCACATCGGGCTGCTCCTGGAGAACACCCCCGACTACGTGTACTGGATCTGTGCCGCCGCGCTGGCCGGCGCCACAGTGGTCGGGATCAACCCGACCCGGCGTGGCGCCGAGCTGGCCCACGACGTGCGGCACACCGACACCGACCTGCTCCTCACCGAGGACCGCCTCGCCGGCCTCGTCGACGGGCTCGACCTGGGCATCCCCGCCGGGCAGGTGCGCAACATCGACTCCCCGGAGTACGCCGCCTGGCTGGCCCGGCACGCCGGCGCGCCGGTACCCACCGACGAGGTCGACCCGCGCGCCAACCTGCTGCTCATGTTCTCCTCCGGCTCGACCGGCGCCCCCAAGGCGGTCATCTGCTCCCACGGGCGCCTCGCCGCGGTCTCCGAGGCGCTGCTGGCCCGCACCGAGCTGACCCGCGACTCGGTCAGCTACCTGGCGATGCCGCTGTTCCACGGCAACGCCGTCATGCTCAACCTCGGCCCCGCCATGGTCTGCGGCGCGACGATCTGCATGGTCCGCAGGTTCTCCGCGTCCGGCTTCGTACGCGACGTGCACGAGCACGGCGTCACCTACTTCAACTACGTCGGCCGGGCACTGGCCTACATCCTGGCCCGGCCGGTCGACCCCCGCGACGCGACGAGCACGCTGCGGCGCGCCGTCGGAACCGAGGCCTCGGCCGCCGACATCGCCCGCTTCGCCGAGCGCTTCGGTGTCGTCATCTCCGAGGGCTACGGCTCCAGCGAGGGCGTCATGCGGATCAACCGCACCCCCGAGACGCCCGCCGAGGCGCTCGGTGTGGCCGTCGCCGGCGCCGAGATCAAGGTCATGAACGAGGAGACCGGGCTGGAGTGCCCGCCGGCCCGGCTCGACGGGACCGGGCGGCTGCTCAACGCCGACGAGGCCATCGGCCAGCTCGTCGGCGTCGGCATGGCGGCGAAGTTCGAGGGCTACTACAAGAACCCCGAGGCCGCCGCCGAGCGGGTCCGCGGCGAGGACTTCTGGTCCGGGGACCTGGCCTACCGCGACGCCGACGGCTACTTCTACTTCGCCGGCCGCTCCTCGGACTGGATCCGCGTCGACAGCGAGAACTTCGCGGCCGGCCCCGCCGAGCGGATCATCGAGCGCTGGGACCGGGTGGCGGTCGCCCCCGTCTTCGCCGTGCCCGACCCGCGTACCGGCGACCAGGTCATGTGCGTGATCCAGCTGCGCAGCGGCGCCACCTTCGACCCCGAGGCGTTCACCGCCTTCCTCGACGAGCAGGCCGACCTCGGCACCAAGTGGCGGCCCCGCTTCGTGCGGATCGTCGACCAGATCCCCAGCACCGGCAACGGCAAGGTCGCCAAGCAGATCCTGCGCCGTACCGCCTGGGTCACGACCGACCCCGTCTGGGTCCGCGACGGCGCGTCCACCGCGTACCGCCCGCTGACCGAGGCGGACGTCCGGGACCTCGAGAAGCAGTTCGCCGACAACGGACGTGCCGCGCTCCTGCCGGCCCCCTGACCTGCCGGCCCGCCCGGCACACCGACTGGCGCCCACGCCCCGAGAATGAGGAACATCCATGTACCTGGAGTACACGCCCGAGCAGCGAGAGCTGAGCAGGGAGCTGCGAGCCTACTTCGCGCGCCTGCTCACGCCCGAGGTCCGCGAGGCGCTCGGCGGCACCAACGAGGACCGCCCGGCCTACCGCGAGATCATCCGTCAGATCGGCAAGGACGGCCTGCTCGGACTCGGCTGGCCCACGGAGTACGGCGGCCAGGGCCGCCCGGCGATCGACCAGTACATCCTCTTCGACGAGATCAACCGCGCCCAGGCGCCGTTCCCCTTCGTCACCATCAACAACATCGGCCCGATGCTGATGCGCTACGGCACCGAGGAGCAGAAGCGCGCCTACCTGCCGGGCATGCTGACCGGCGACGTCATCTTCGCCATCGGCTACAGCGAGCCGGGCTCCGGCACCGACCTCGCCTCGCTGAGCGCCCGGGCCGAGGCGACGCCCGACGGTGGCTGGGTCATCAACGGCCAGAAGGTGTTCACCAGCGGTGTCAGCCAGGCCGACTTCGTCTGGATGGCCGTGCGCACCGACCCCGCCGCCCCGAAGCACAAGGGCATCACCATCCTCATCGTGCCGACGTCGGACCCGGGCTTCAGCTGCACGCCGATCGCCACCAGCGGCATCACCCACACCAACGCCTCCTACTACGAGGACGTACGCGTCGGCCCCGAAGCCCTCGTCGGCGAGGTCAACGGCGGCTGGCGCCTCATCACCGGCCAGCTCGGTCACGAGCGGGTGGGCCTGGCCGCGATGGGCGGGCGCACCGAGCAGCTGTGGACCGACGTCGCCGCCTGGGCCGCCGAGCCCGACACCGACGGCAACCGCGTCCTGGACAAGCCGTGGGTGCGCACGGAACTGTCCCGCGACTACGCCGAGCTGACCGCGATGCGCCTGCTCAACTGGAAGATCGCCGTCGTGGGGGAGGGCCAGAACCCGGCGCCCGCCGCCGCGTCGGTCGCCAAGGTCTACGGCACGGAGACCCACGACCGGGTCTGCCGCAACCTCGTCTCCGTCGTCGGTCCCCGCGCGACCCGGCGCGCCGGCGCGCCGGACGCCGTCCTCGGCGGACAGCTGGAGGCGTACACCCGCGGCTCCTACATCAACACCTTCGGCGGCGGCACCAACGAGGTGCTGCGCGACATGATCGCGGTCGCCGGTCTCGGCATGCCGAGGAAGGGGCGTTCCGCATGAGCACCACGACGCAGGCCCCCGCCTCCGAAGCCACCGACCAGGACGCCTTCCTCGCCCGTCTGCGCGAGTTCGTCGGCCTCGAGGCCACGCCCACCCGCTACGCCCAGGACGCCGTCAACCAGGCGATGATCCGGCACTTCGTCGAGGCGATGGGCGACGAGAACCCCGTCTACGTCGACGACCGGGCCGCCCGGGACACCGGCCGCGAGGGCGTCGTCGCCCCGCCGCCGATGCTGTCCACCTGGCTCATGGTCGGCTACAAGGCCCACACGGCCGCCGCCGCGGGCGCCGCGCCGGACACCCCGATGGCCCGGCTGCTCGCGCTGCTCGCCGACGCCGGCTTCGTCGGGGTCGTCGCGACGAACGACGAGCACGAGTACGTGCGCGAGCTGCGCCTGGGCGACGAGATCAAGATGACCACTGTCATCGAGGACGTCTCCCCGCGCAAGACCACCGGCCTGGGCACCGGCCACTTCATCACGACGCTGCGCACCTACACCGACCAGAACGACGAGGTCGTGGCCCGCCAGCGCTTCCGCATCCTGCGCTTCGACCCGTCCGGCGCCAAGCCCGCGGCGCCGGCCGCCGCCGACCCGGCGCTGCGGCACAAGCCGTTCATCCTGCGCGACAACGCGTTCTGGTTCGCCGCCGCCGCGCAGCGTCGCCTCGTCATCCAGGCCTGCACCGACTGCGGCACGCTGCGCCACCCGCCCGGCCCGATCTGCCCCTCCTGCCACTCGTACGCGTGGCACGAGGTGGAGGCGAGCGGCCGGGGCACCGTGCACAGCTACGTCGTCAGCCACCACCCGAAGGCGCCCGGGTACGACTACCCGCTCACCGTCGTGCTCGTCGACCTCGAAGAGGGCACCCGTCTGGTCGCCGACTTCGTCGGGGACGCCGGCGAGGTCGAGATCGGCATGCCCGTGCAGGTCGACTGGCTCGACTACGACGAGAACCTCACGCTGCCGCGTTTCCGGGCCGCGACCTCCGCATCGGAGCCCACAGAAGAGGAAGGGAACTGATGGACTTCCAGCTCGCCGAGGAACAGGTCACGGTCAACGACCTGGCGCGCGACGTGTTCTCGCGCAACGGCGACCCGCAGCGGCTCTTCGACATCGAGGCCGGGCCGGACCGCTTCGACCGCGTCCTGTACCGCGACCTGGCCGAGTCCGGCATCCTCGGGCTGCCCGTGCCCGAGGAGCACGGCGGCGCCGGGCTGGGCCTGTGGGAGATCGCCGGGGTCTTCGTCGAACAGGGCCGCACGCTCGGCACCGTCCCGCTGTGGGAGACCCTCGTCGGCGGCGTCCTGCCGCTGCTGCGCTACGGCAACGCCAAGCAACAGGCCGAGTGGCTGCCTCGCGTGGCCGCCGGAGACGCGGTCCTCACCGTGGCCGTCGACGACCTGACCGACGCCCGGCCGTACGGCGCCCGCGTCCGCGCGCGGTCCGGCGCCGAGCCCGGCGGTGACGGGGTCACCCTGAGCGGCACCGCCGTCGGCGTCCGCTCGGCGCACCTCGCCGACGCGATCGTCGTCCCGGCCACCGACGAGGCGGGCGCGGTCGGGCTGTACCTCGTGCCGACCGCCGGACCCGGGGTACGCCGGGACACGTTCGAGCGCACCGACCGTGGACTCGCCTCCGACGTTCACTTCGAGGACGCCGCCGCGGCGCTGCTCGCCGAGGGCCCCGAGGACGACCGGTTCGACTGGTTGCTGCGCCAGGTCTGGACCGCGGTGGCGGCTCTGCAGAGCGGCGTCAGCCAGGCCGCCGTACGCCAGGCCGCCGACTACACCTCGGGCCGTGAGCAGTTCGGTGTGCCGATCGCGACCTTCCAGGCCGTCGCCCACCAGCTCGCCGACTGCCACATCGACACCGAGGCGATGGAGGTCACCTACCTCAACGCGCTCTGGCGCGAGACGACCGGGCGGCCGTCCCGGGCGGCGGTGCACGTCGCGAAGTACTGGGCCGCCGAGGCGGGCGACCGCGTCGCGCGCACCGTGCAGCACGTGCACGGCGGCATGGGCGCCGACGTCACCTATCCGATCCACCGTTACATGCTCTGGACCACGCAGCTTGCCAACACCGCCGGCTCCGGAGCCTGGCACCTGCAGCAGCTCGCGGACCTCGTGGGCGAGGGGGAGCAGCTGTGAGCACGCAGATCACCATCGAGCAGGTGAGCCCCGGCGACACGCTGCCGGAGCTGGAGATCCCGCTGACCCGGACCGTCATCGTCGCCGGCGCGCTCGCGACCCGCGACTACGAGGACGTGCACCACGACCCGGCCCAGGCCCAGCGTCGCGGCACCCCCGACACGTACATGAGCATCAACCACACCAACGGGCTCGTCGGCCGCTACGTCACCGACTGGGCCGGCCCCGCCGCGCGCATGGTGCGCCTGAGCACCCGCCTCGGGGTGCCGAACTTCCCGGGTGACGTGATGCGGCTGACCGGTGAGGTCGTCGGCGTCGAGGAGGACACCGTGCGCGTCGCGGTGCGTGGCATGAACAGCAAGGGCGGGCACGTCGTCTCCGAGGTGACAGTGCGCCTGCCCCGCGGATCGGAGCAGTGACGTGACGTCCACCTTCCTGTCGGGTCGCACCGCTGTCGTCGGCATCGGCGCGACGGAGTTCTCGAAGAACTCCGGCCGCAGCGAGCTGCAGCTGGCCGTCGAGGCCGTCTCGGCCGCCCTGGCCGACGCGGGCCTGAGCCCAGCCGACGTCGACGGCATGACGACCTTCACCATGGAGACCAACCCGGAGAACATGGTCGCCCGCAGCCTGGGCATCCCGGAGCTGAAGTTCTTCTCCCGGATCCCCTACGGCGGCGGCGGTGCCTGCGCCCCGGTCCAGCAGGCCGCCATGGCCGTCGCGAGCGGGATCGCCGACGTCGTCGTGGCGTACCGCGCCTTCAACGAGCGCTCCGGCGTCCGCTTCGGGCAGGGACCTCCGCCGGCGAAGACCCAGGCCACCTCGGACAACGAGTACCGCTCCTGGGTCAACCCGTACGGCCTGCTCACCCCGGCCCAGCACACCGCGATGTTCGCCCGCCGCTACATGCACACGTACGGCGCGACCAGCGAGGACTACGGCCGGGTGGCGGTGCTCGCCCGCAAGCACGCCGCGAACAACCCCAGGGCGTGGTTCTACGGCAAGCCGCTCACGCTCGAGGAGCACCAGGCCTCGCGCTGGATCGCCGAGCCGCTGCACCTGTTCGACTGCTGCCAGGAGACCGACGGCGGCCAGGCGATGGTCGTCGTCAGCGCCGAACGCGCCAAGGACCTGCCCGTCACCCCGGTCTACATCCGGGGCGCGGCCCAGGGCCTGGGACCGGACCAGTACCAGATGGTCAGCTACTACCGCGAGGACCTGACCCGGATCCCCGAGGTCGAGCTCTGCGCCCGGCAGTTGTGGGCCCAGTCGGGGCTCGGTCCCGCCGACATGGACGCGGCGATCCTCTACGACCACTTCACGCCGTACGTGCTCAACCAGCTCGAGGAGTACGGCTTCTGCGGTCGCGGTGAGGCCAAGGACTTCATCGCCGACGGCAACCTGGAGGTCACCGGCTCGCTGCCGACGAACACCCACGGCGGCCAGATCGGCGAGGCCTACCTGCACGGCACGAACGGTGTCGCGGAGGGCGTCCGCCTCGTCCGGGGCACCTCGACCAACCAGCCCGACGGCGTCCGCAACGTCCTGGTGACGGCGGGCGTCGGCGTTCCCACCAGTGCACTGATCCTCTCCGCGGAGGGCTGAGACGCCGGCCACCACCACAGCTCCGAAGGCCGTCAGCGACCCACGGATCCCACCCGGCAGCGGCCGGAAGGGACAACACCACCTCTGATCAGCCGGAACGACTCGGCTCGTGTTTAGGAAGGATGAGAATGGGCGTCACCATAACGGCCCGCAAACGTGTGGTCGCGTTGATCAGCATCGGGGCTCTCGCCCTGGCCGGCTGCAGCTCGCCGGACAACTCCGGCAGCGGCAGCAGCGCCGCGCAGGGCGAGATCGACACGTCGGCAGTGCTCAAGTTCGCGTCGGCGGGTCCGTTGCGCGACCTCGACCCGGCCCTGCAGACGAGCTACGGCGCGTGGGGCTACCTGTTCCTCGTCTGGGACCGGCTGACCATGCTGGACAAGGACGACAAGATCGTGCCGGGCCTGGCCAAGGAGTGGAACTTCGTCGAGGACGGCAGCGTCCTGGAACTCAAGCTCCGGGACGACGTGAAGTTCCACGACGGCACGCCGTTCGACGCCGAGGCCGTCAAGGTCAACATCGAGCGCGGCAAGACGCTCGAGGGCTCGACCCTCAAGAGCGACCTCGCCGACATCGAGTCGGTCGAGGTCGTCGACGCGACGACCGCGCGCCTCAAGCTGGTCAAGGGCAAGGGCGTCCAGCTGCCCGCGTCCTTCACCGGCACGGCCGGCATGATGGTCAGCCCGAAGGCGATCAAGGACGGCGCCGACATCAAGAACAATCCCGGTACCGCCGGGTCCGGCCCGTACATCGCCACCCAGCTCGTCCCCCAGGAGAAGCTCGTCCTCAAGCGGGCCGACAACTACTGGGACCCGAACGTCGGCCGTCTCGGCGGCATCGAGCTGCAGCGCGTGCCCGACGCCGCCGCCCGCCTCAACGGCCTGCAGAGCGGCCAGGTCGACCTGGCCCCGCTCAGCTCGGCCGGCGAGATCGCCACGGTGGAGAAGATCGTCACCCCGGGCAGCGGTCTCCAGCAGCACCAGGTGAAGTTCAAGAACGTCGTCGGCATCTACCTGCGCGCCAACAAGGGCGACCTCGTCAAGCCGGAGGTCCGCCAGGCGATCGCCCACGCGGTCGACCCGGAGGCGATCAGCGCGCTCTTCAGCGGCTACTGCACGCCGACCCGCCAGGTCGTGCCGGAGACGGACCCGAGCCGCATCCCGAGCTACACCTACCCGTACGAGTTCAGCGTGGACAAGGCCAAGGCCCTCGTGCAGCAGGCCGGCGGCGCCAAGGTGTCGGTCACCTTCGCCGCGGGCACGAACGCCGAGCAGCCGGCAAACGTCGTGCAGGCGTCCCTGCGGGCCGCCGGCGTCGACGCGACGCTCAACCCCGTGCCCAACACCGAGAACGAGCCGCGCTTCATCGCCGGCGACTTCGAGCTGATGGTCGGCACGTCGTGGAGCCCGAAGGCCGACCCGGCGGCGACGGTGAACACCTACATGCTGAACACGTACAAGCTCGCCGCGGACCCCTCGCTCATCGCGGACAAGGCGGCCGAGGCCGCCAACCCCACGCTGCCGATGGACAAGCGGGCCCCGCTGTACCAGGACATCTGGAAGACGACGCTCGAGCAGGCCTGGTTCGTGCCGCTGTGCAACCAGACCAACGCGAACGTCTCGAAGGCGAACATCGTCGGCACCGACAACATCCCGATGTCGAACATCGGCATCTGGGACCTGCGCCACATCGCCGTCAAGAAGTAACCGGTCGCTCCTGACCACCGGTGGCGTCGCCGCCGGACCACCCGCTGCGGCGGGGGCCGGCGGCGACACCACCGGCCTTGCCGGCACCAGGCCGTGCGAGGCGCAGTCCCAGGCACACGCTCAGAGTCGAGGTAGGACATGATCCGCTACGCCAGCAGGCGCTTGCTCGCGGCAATACCCCTGCTGTTCGTCGTCCCGCTGCTCGTCTTCGCCCTGATCGAACTCGCTCCGGGCGACCCGGCCGTCGTCCTGGCCGGCGACGAGCCGACCCCGGAACGTGTCGAGGCGATCCGCGAGGAACTCAACCTCAACGCTCCGGTCCTGGTGCGCTACGCCATGTGGGTCGGCGACGTCCTGCGCGGCGACCTCGGCACGTCCTTCCTGTCCGATCAGACAGTCATCGAGCTGCTGACGCGGCGAATGGCCACGACGATGTCGCTGGTGCTCGTCGCGATGATCTTCGCCGTCGTGCTCGGGGCCACCCTCGCCCTCGTGGCCACGCTGCGCTCCGGCGGCATCGTCGACCGGTTCGTCAACGGGCTCGCCTCGATCGCGATCGCCATCCCGGGCTTCTGGTTCGGCCTCGTGCTCGCCTCGGTCTTCGCGGTGGGCCTGCAGATGTTTCCGGCGTTCGGCTACCAGCCGCTGGCCGACGGCTTCTGGCCGTGGCTGTCGCACCTCGTCCTGCCGGGCATCGCCCTCGGCCTGCTACCCGCGGCCGAGGTGACCCTGCAACTCCGCTCGGCGCTCGGGCAGGTCATGAAGTCCGACTACGTCCTCAACGCCGAGGCCAAGGGACTGTCGCGATCCAGCGTGGTGTTCAAGCACTCCCTGAAGAACGCGTGCATCCCCGTCGTCACCGTCCTCGGCTTCCGCGTCGCGGAGGTCCTCGCCGGGTCGGTGACCATCGAGATGATCTACAACATGCCGGGCCTCGGTCGTACCGCGATCGAGGCGGTGCAGGGCCGTGACATCCCGGTGCTGCTCGGCTTCGTCCTGTTCAGCACGACTGTCGTCGTGCTCGTCAACCTCATCGTCGACATCTCCTACGGCTACTTCAACCCGAAGGTGCGGTCATGAGCGCCAACCAGACCCCCTCGGCTCCGGCGCCGGGGAACGACTCGGGCCTCGCCGAGGTGCCGGCGGCGGCCATCGGCACGGGCGAACCGGAGCCGGTCGCCGCCCCCGGCATCCTCAAGAGCATCGTGCGCCGCCCCGCGACGATCGCGGCCGGCGTCTTCCTGCTCGTGCTGACCTTCATCGCGATCTTCGCCCCGGCCCTGGCACCGTACGACCCCGACGTGCAGAACCTGTTGCTGCGGCTCCGGCCGCCGAACGCCGAGCACTGGCTGGGGACCGACGACTACGGCCGGGACGTGCTGAGCCGGCTCATCTTCGGCGCGCGGGTCTCGCTGTGGGCGGCGCTGCAGGCCGCGGCCGTCGCGCTCGTCCTCGGTCTGCCGCTCGGCATGATCGCGGGCTACCGCGGCGGCTGGGTCGACGCGATCCTGACCCGCATCATGGACGCGCTGATGAGCGCCCCGTCGCTCGTGCTGGCCATCACCATCGTCGCGGTCCTCGGCGCCGGCATCACCAACGCGATGCTCGCCATCGGCCTGGTCATGGCCCCGCGCTTCTTCCGGGTGGCCCGCGCCGGCACGATGGACGTGCGGCACGAGACCTACATCGAGGCCTCGATCGCCCTGGGCTGCAGCACCCTGCGGATCGCGGTGCGGCATGTGCTGCCCAACGTGCTGCCGCCGATCATCCTCGTCATCTCGGTGTCGCTTGGTACCGCCGTCGCGGCCGAGGCGAGCCTGAGCTTCCTCGGGCTGGGCGTCCAGGCCCCCGCGGCCAGCTGGGGCTCGATGCTCTCGACGGCCTCGTCGAACATGCGCCTCGCGCCGTACCTCGTGTGGCCGCCCGGCGTGATGATCTTCCTCGCCGTCCTCGCCTTCACCTACGTCGGTGACGGCGTCCGTCGCGCCCTCGTGCGCACCCGCTCGGGCAACTGACCGTCCGGCAACCACCAGGAGCTGACATGGCACGTGAAACGGCGCCCGCCGGCACCAGGACCGACGCCACCGGCGGAACGGCGGACCTGCTGCGCGTGGAGAACCTGAGCGTCGAGTTCCCCTCGCCCTCGGGCGGCTGGCAGACGACCGTCCAGGACGTCTCGTTCTCGCTCAAGCCGGGCGGTTCGATGGCCCTGGTCGGCGAGTCCGGGTCGGGCAAGACGGTGACCTCCATCGCGGTGATGGGCCTGACCGGGGCGACCGGAGGACGGATCGCCTCGGGCCGGATCGTCTTCGACGGCGTGGATCTCACCGCGGGCACCCAGAAGCAGTGGCGGGACCTGCGCGGCCCGGGCATGGGCATGATCTTCCAGCAGCCGATCCGCAGCCTCAACCCGGCGTACACGGTCGGGGACCAGATCGCCGAGTCGGTGCGCAAGCACCTGGGCATGAACCGCAAGCAAGCCCGGGCCCGTGCCGTCGAGATGCTCGACATGGTGCAGATCCCGCGGGCGGCGCAGCGGATCGACGACTACCCGCACGCGTTCTCCGGCGGCATGTGCCAGCGCGTCATGATCGCGATGGTCATGGCGTGCAACCCGCGCCTGCTCATCGCCGACGAGCCGACGACGGCGCTCGACGTGACGGTGCAGGAACGGATCCTCGAACTGCTGCGCGACCTGCAGGAGCAGACCGGGGTGGCGCTGCTGTTCGTCAGCCACGACCTCGCGGTGGTGGCCGAGCTGTGCCGGGACGTCGTGGTCATGTACGCCGGCGAGGTGGCCGAGAACGCGCCCTCGGAGCAGTTGTTCTTCCACCCGCGGCACCCCTACACGTCCGGCCTGATCGGCTCGATCCCGAAGCCGGGCCTGAGCACCGACCGGCGGTTGCGCGCGATCCCCGGTGGCATCCCGGCGCCGGGCGCCTGGCCGCACGGGTGCCGGTTCAGCAGCCGGTGCGAGTTCGCCGTGCCGGGCCGGTGCGACGTGGCCCACCCCGGCCTGGTCCGTCTCGACGGCGCCGCCGAGCACCATGCGCGGTGCGTGCGGGCCGCGGAGCTCTCTCTGGATGGAGTGACGGTCTGATGAGCCTGCTCGAAGTCGAGAACCTCACGAAGTCGTTCAGCGCCGGCCGGGACTGGCTCGGCCGGCGTACGAAATGGTTGAACGCGGTCAAGGGGGTGAGCTTCACCCTGGAGCGCGGCGAGTGCCTCGCCGTCGTCGGCGAGTCCGGCGCGGGCAAGTCCACGGTCGGGCGCATGGTGCTGCGCCTCATCGAGCCGGACTCCGGCTCGGTGACCTTCGACGGGATCGACGTACTGGCCACGAAGCCGAAGCAACTGCGCGCGCTGCGCCAGCGGATGCAGATGATCTTCCAGGATCCGTACAGCTCGCTCGACCCGCGGATGACGATCAGGGACGCGGTCGCCGAGCCTCTCCTCGTGCACACCGACAAGGACCGGGCCACGCGGGAGAAGGAAGCCGTCGAGCTGCTCGACAAGGTCGGCATCGGCTCGCGCTACCTGGAGCGGTACCCGGCCGAGCTGTCCGGCGGGCAGTTGCAGCGGGTCGCGATCGCCCGGGCGCTGACGATGAAGCCGAGCCTCATCGTGTGCGACGAGCCGGTCGCGGCGCTCGACGTGTCGGTGCGGGCGCAGGTGCTCAACCTGCTCCGGGACCTGCAGGAGGAGCTGGGTCTGGCGTACCTGTTCGTCTGTCACGACCTGGCCCTCGTCGAGGTCATCGCCGACCGGGTCATGGTGATGGCCGCAGGTGAGGTGGTGGAGACGGACACGACGGACCAGATCTTCGCCAACCCGCGGCAGGAGTACACGAAGAAGCTGCTCGCGGCGATCCCCGTGCCGCTGCCGCGCGACGCGCAGGGCAACCGGCTCCTCGCGCCCGGAAGGGTGGGCTGAACGGTGACCGGAACGACGGAACCGACCCGGACGCAACTGCTGGCGCGGTTCGCGACGACCCGCGACGAGGAGATCCCCGAGTCGGTACGCGACTACGGCCGGCTCGTCCTGCTCGACTCGCTCGTCTGCGGGCTGGCGGCGGTGCGGTTGCGGCGCAGCCGCATGGTCCAGCGGGTCGCCGCCCGGTTCGGCGGCCCGGCCGAGGCGACCGTGTTCGGGCTGGAGCAGCGGGTCGCGGCGATCAACGCCGCGCACGCCAACGCGGACATGATGAACGCGCTGGACGCCGACGACACGTTCTTCAACTCGGCGCACTTCGCGGTGTTCGGCGTCGCGGCCGGTCTGGCGGAGGCCGAGCGGCTGCACGCCGACGGGGCGAGCCTGCTGCGCGCGAGCATCATCGCGTTCGAGATCAACGCGCGGCTGAACCTGTCGACCTCGCTCATGGCCTTCGAGGACGGCCAGTTCCGCTGGTCGCCGCTGTCGTCGCACGGGTACGCCTCGATGGGCGCGGCCGCGGCGTGCGCTGTCGTCGGCGGCTGGGAGCCGGAGCGGCTGACCCACGCGCTCGGCCTGGTCGCCTGGCTGGCCCCGCCGGCGAAGAACTCCTACATGGCCGAGCGGCGCTCGTTCAACGCGTTCAAGTACGGCCCGTACGGCGCGATCGCGCACGCCGGGATGCTCGGCGCGGCGCTGGCCGAGGAGGGCTACACCGGCGACCTGGACGTGCTGGACCGCACCCCGGGCTTCATCGAGGCGATGGGCTTCCTCGGCGGCGAGCGGCACGAGATGGTCGCCGGCCTGGGGTCGAAGTGGTGGATCACCGAGACGTCGCTCAAGCCGTACCCGACGTGCCGTTTCACCCACGCGGCGCTCGACGCGATCCGCGCGTTCCCGGGCACCCACGGGGTGCCGGTGTCGCAGATCGAGTCCATGGAGATCCGGCTGAGCCCGGCGGCCTACCGGACGTTGCAGTTCCGGGAGCCGGCCCCGCGGATCCCGGACACCGCCGTCGCGCCGCTGGACGGCGCCTTCAACATGCCGTACGCCGCGGCGCTGGCGCTGCTCGGGCACGCGCCGGGACCGCAGTGGTACGGCCCCGAGCGGCTGGCCGACCCGGCGGTGTGGGACCTGGCGCGCCGGATCACGACGGCGCCCGACCCGGTGCTCGACGCGGAGTGGGAGGCCGACCTCAGGGAACACCCGGGCGGCCAGATCCGCCGGACGCGGGGCGCGCTGACGATCCGGGCCGGCGGCCGGGAGTACGTGGTCGAGTCGGACTTCGCCCAGGGCGACCCGTGGGACGACACGACGCGGGCGGACTGGGACTTCGTGACCGGCAAGCTGGCCTCGTTCTGCGACGGGATCCTCGACGCGGACACGCAGGAGCGGCTCGTCGAGGTGGTCCGGGGCATCGACGACGTCGCCGACGTCGCCGAGACGCTGTCGCCGCTGCTGGCGCGTGCGCGGTGAGCCGACGGATCGGCGCGGAGACGAGGTCGTTCGCCTCGTACGGCCGGTCGTGGCTGATCGTCATCCGCGGGCCGCGCGGGATGGCGTTCGACCGGTTCCTCGTGCGACGGACCGGGTTCTCGCTCGTGTCGTTGCAGTACGCGCTGGCGGGCAGGTTCCCGTACCACCCGACGCTGCTGCTGACGACTGTGGGCCGTCGCTCCGGGGAACTGCGCGACGCGGCGCTGCCCTACGTGCCGTACGGGAAGGATCTGGTGGTCGTCGGCTCCAAGGGCGGCGGCCCCAAGGACCCCGCCTGGGTGGTCAACGCGCGTCACCACGAACTGTGCTGGATCGTCCTGCGGCGCAGGACGGTCCCGGTGCGGGCGCGGGTGACCGACGGCGAGCGCGACCCGGAGCTGTTCGCGCACGTCGTGGCGCGCAAGCCGAACGTGGGACGCTACGCCGAACGGGCCGCCGGCTTCGGGCGGCAGATCCCGCTCGTCGTCCTGACCGCCGTCTCGGGGGAGCCGCTCGCCTGAGCGGCTCAGCCGGTGGTGAGGACGATCCGCCCGACGAACTCGGACGCCTCCAGCCGGTCGTGCGCGACAGTGGCCTGCTCGAGCGGGTACGTCGCGGCGATCGCGGGGGCGGCGGTCACGGCCGAGAGGGTGAGCGCCTCGCGTAGCTGGCCGGCCACCGCCTCGGGCCCGGGCCGGCCGATGCCGCGCAGCGTCCAGCCCCTGACCATGAGGCGACCCAGGTGCAGGTGGGCGTGGCTGTCGGCGGTGACGCCGCAGGTGACCAGCCGGCCGCCGGGGGCGAGGACCTTGAGCACGTCGGACCAGAGGGTGCCGCCGACCGACTCGACGATGACGTCCACCTCGCCGCCGGGCAGCGCGGCACGCAGGGACTCGACGACGTCGGGGCGGTAGTGGTCCACGACGTCGAGCGCGCCGAGGGCGCGTACCGCGTCGGCCTTCGCCGGGGCGCTGGTGCCGAAGACGCGCGCGCCCAGGTGGTGGGCGTACTGGACGGCGAAGGTGCCGACCGCGCCCGCGGCGGCGACGACGAGGACCCGGTCGCCGGGGCGTACGCCGGCGAGGTTGACGACCGCGTCGTAGGCGGTGCGTCCGGCGGTGGGCACCGCCGCGGCGTGGACGGCGTCGAGCGCGGCCGGTCGCGGGAAGCAGTGCGTGGCCGGGACGACGGCGTACTCGGCGTGGGCGCCGGTGGTCAACCCGACGACCGCGTCGCCGGCGGTGAAGCCGGTGACGCCCGGACCGGTCCGCACGACGGTGCCGGCGACGTCCCGGCCGAGGATGGTCGGGCCGGTGACCGCCATCCCGTGGGTGCCGCGACGGATGTAGGTGTCGACCCGGTCCAGGCTGGACGCCTGGACCCGCACGAGCACGTGACCGGGGCCGGGCGCCGGGGCGTCGAGTTGGCCGAGGCGCAGGCTGTCGGGGGAGCCGGAGTCGACGACGTAGCTGGCGAGCACGCGATTCCTCTCAGGGCAGGGCGATGGTGGCGGAGGCGATGACGTGGTCGCCGAGGCTGTTGGTGCCGCGGACGTCGACGGTGACGTGCGTGCCCCCGTCCGCCGGCTGCAGGCCGGTGACGACGCCGTCGAGCGTGCAGGTGTCGCCGGGGTGGTTCTGCGCGGCGAGGCGGGTGCGGAAGTCGACGACGCGAGCCTCCGGTCCGGCCCAGTCGGTGAGGTAGCAGTTGACCAGCGCGCTGGAGCCGAGGATGTTCATGTAGACGTCGCGGGCGCCCCGTTCCAGGGCCGCGTCGCGGTCGAGGTGCACGTCGTTGAAGTCGAAGGTCGCGGTCGCCAGCGCCGCGATGGACAGCTGGGTGACGGGGATCGGCCAGGGCGCGAGGCGTTGCCCGATGCTCACCTCGGCCCCGGTGCGGGTGCTCGTGCGGCGTTGCGGCCGGGGGGCGGTGAGCACCGGCAGGATCGCACCGTCGCGGGTGCGCCGGTGCGCCACGACGACCGGCATGCCGTCGTGCACGAGGTCGGGGCGCAGGTACGCGACGTCTCCGGTGAAGCGGGTCCCGTCGGCGAGGTCGGCGCTACCGACGAGGTAGGGGCGCTCGTCGAGGGGGGCGGCGGCGTAGCCGGGTTGCAGGTGCGCGGTCAGGGTGCCGGTGGTGCCGGCCGGCGGCAGGTCGACCGGGGCGGCGGCCGGGCGTACCGGGCGGGCGAGGCGGTCCCCTGACCTCGCCGGGCCCTCGGTCCGGGTCGCCGGGTTCCAGCGGAGCATCCGCAGGACGACGCGCCCGACCGGCTCGCCCTCGACGGTGCGGTAGTCGCTGACGAGGTCGACGAAGTGGCCCCGGCCGAGCCGGGTGGACTTCTCGGGGGAGACCGCGCCGATGGAGGGGAACTGCTCCAGGTGGTCGCCGGGGCGCAGCGGGCGTACGTAGGTGTGCTCCGTCTGCACCGCGGCCACCGAGGTGAACCCGCGCGTGGCGAGGACCTCGTTGACCCGGTCGAGGCTCTCGGCGTGGCGGTGAGCGCGCCTGTTGCCCGGCAGGGTCCACATGTTCAGCGAGGTCGCCGGGGCCACGATGCCGCCCCAGACGGAGCGGGCGGCCCACCGGGGGTCCTGGTACGCGGGGTTCTCGTCGCCGACGGCGTCGCACCAGACGCGGATGGCCGCTTCGGTGATCGCGTCCTTGGCCCGGCGTGGCGGGTCGGTGAGGCCGATCAGAGCGTCGAGTCGGGCGCGGAAATCCGCGTCACTGCCGGTCATGGGGCTCCTCTTGCGGACAACGGTGTCAACCAAGCGCTTGCTTGACCATATGACCGGCGCTGCCCTAGGGTCAAGGCTCGAAACACCGGCCGCGCCCCGGCGGCGACACCGGACCGATCGTGCGTCACCAGCGCCCCGACCCGCGAAGAGGGCCGAGATGCTCCCCAGCACCCCAGCGACAGCCACCCGAGCCTTCTTCTCGTTTCCGAAGGTGACCGACCCCGCCCGCCATCGCGACTACAACGCCTGGCATCAGCTCGACCACCGCCCCGAGAACCTCGCCCTGCCCGGCGTCGTGCACGGCGACCGCTGGGTGCGTACGCCCGCGTGCGAGCGGCTCGGCAGCTACCCCGATCCCGCCCTCGCCGGCAGCCAGTACATGGCGATGTACTGGTTCGCCGAGCCGGCCGCGGACGCGGTCGCCGAGTGGACGGACCTCGGCGACCGGGCGATCCACCAGGGCCGGCGTCCGGAGCTGGCCTGGACCGAACGGCCGATGACCCGGATGTTCCGGCCCGTCCAGGGCCACGTCGCCCCCCGGGCCCTGGTCACCCTCGCCGCGCTGCCGTTCCGGCCCCACCGCGGGGTGTACGTCGAGGTGAGCCGGGTCGAGACGTCCCAGCGCCCGGACGTGGCCGACCTGTCCCGGTTCGAGCACGAGACGCAGGTGCCCGACCTGCTCGCGCGCGACGGCGTCGCGGGCGTGTGGACCTTCCGCAGCGCCCCGAGCCGCAGCCGCCCCGACGGACCCGTCGTGCGGATCCGGCTCACCTACCTCGAAGCCGACCCGGTCGAGTTCGCGCGGGCCCTGGCCGCGGACCCGCCGGCGGCCCCGCCCACGGCGCTCGCCGGCACGGCCACCCCGCTGTTCACCGGGCCCCTGGCCACCATCACACCCTGGGAGTGGGACTGGTTCGACGAGCCCGCCACGGCGACGGACCGCGTGGCATGAGCGAGGCCACCGCCGGACTGTTCGAGCGCTACGGGCCCTGGGCCCTGGTCGTCGGCGGTTCCGAGGGGGTCGGCGCCGCGTTCGCCGAGCAGCTGGCCCGGGCCGGCCTGGGCATCGTGCTCGTCGCCCGCAAGCCCGCGCCGCTCGGGGAGACCGCCGACCGGGTCCGGGCGCACGGGGTCCCGTGCCGCGTGCTCGCCCTGGACCTGCTCGACGCGGACGCGACCGCCCGGATCGTCGAGGCCGTCGCCGACCTCGACCTCGGCCTGCTCGTCCTCAACGCGGGCGCGAACACCTACCGCAGCCGCTTCGTCGAGGCGAACCTCGCCCGGATCCAGGCCGTCATCGATCTCAACGTCACCCGCCCGCTCGAACTCTGCCGGGAGCTCGGCGCCCGGCTCGCCGCACGCGGCCGCGGCGGCATCCTCGTCGTCGGCTCCTCGGCCGGCTACCTCGGCCACGCCGACATCGGCGTCTACGCCGCCGCCAAGGCCTTCACCCGGATCTTCACCGAGGGCCTCTGGCTCGAGCTGCGGCAGGTCGGTGTCGACGTGCTGCACCTGGTGCTCGGGCTCACTGCCACCCCCGCCATGGCGCGCGCCGGCCTCGACCTGACCGGCGCGGCCGACCCGGCCGACGTCGCCGCCGAGGGGCTGGCGGCCCTGGGCGCCGGCCCGGTGCACGTGGTGCGCCAGCAGGCCGAGGTCGCCGCGCGGCGCTCCGGCCCGGACCGGGCCGCCCTCGTCGCCGGCAACCAGGGCGGAATGCGGGCGATGCTCGGCGGCCCGGGCCCCGACCCGAGCTGACCGGCCGCGTTCACTGCGTGACGGTCCACCCGCCGTCGACGACGAGCACCGCCCCGTTGACGTACGAGGCCAGCGGCGAGAGCAGGAAGAGGATCGGCCAGGCGATCTCGTCCGGTGTGGCCATCCGGTGGCTCGGCACCCGGGCCAGCACGGACTGCCCCGTCGGGGACTCGGCGAAGCCCCGCAACCTCGGGGTGTCCACCATGCCGGGTGCGACCGCGTTGGCCCGTACGACGTCGGCCCGGTGCGCGGCCAGGTGCCGGGTGTAGCCGACGATCGCTGCCTTCGCCGCGCTGTACCAGTCGGAGGCGGTGCCCACGACGGTGCCGGCGACCGAGGCGGTGTTCACGAGGGTCGCCCCGGGCGGGGCCTGTTCGAGCCAGGCCCGGGTCACCGACCGTACGCTGCCGACACACAGCCGTACGGCGTGGTCGAAGTCGAGTTCGGTCGCCGAGGACGGGCCGGCGTTGTTGACGAGGTGGCGCACCGGCCCGTACGCCGAGCGGGTCCCGGACAGGGCCGCGCGCACGGCCGCCTCGTCGGCGACGTCGACCACGTGCGGGTCGACCACCCCGCCCGTCGCGCGGACGGCGGCGCTCACCGCCGCGAGTGCGGCGGCGTCGAGGTCCCAGGCGGACACCACGAGTCCCTGGGCGGCGGCTGCTGCCGCGGTCGCCGCGCCGATCCCGCTGCCGGCCCCGGTCACGACGACGACGTCGCCCGTACGGAAGCCGAGCCGCGGCGCGCCGGCGCCGACCCCCGGCCGCGGGTCACCCACAGGGGCGCCCGGGCTCGCGGGCCGGGTCCGGCCCGGCCTCCGCAGCCGGGCCGCCGGGCGGCCACGGGCTGCTGATCGGGTCGGAGGCGTCGCGGGCTCCCCGCAGTGCCGCTTCGGGGATCGGCCACTGGCCGGCGAGGTCGTCGACCCGCTGCCACTCGGAGACGGTGCGGCGTTCCTGCACGCGCCACTCGCCCGCGCGCCGGGTGACCAGGTCGACGTAGCGGAACCCGCTGATGATGTTGCCGCGTGGCGGTTCGGACGTGCTGCGCTGGAACGCGATGCCGTACGTCTCGGCCCGGGCGCGGTCCGGGTCGGCCGGGTCGAGTTCGACCAGGATGTTCGTCAGGTAGTGCATCGTCATGGTGCGCCGCGCCACGAGCGCGAAGACCGTGTCCACCATCGTGTCCCGGTCGGCGGTGGTCCCGCCGAGGGTGATCCGGGCGTCCGGGTGGAAGGCGCTCGCGGCCAGGTCCCGGTCCATCCGGTCGATCCCGCGTGCATAGCGCAGCAGGGCCCGTCCGACGGCCCGCTCGGCGAGCAGCGCGTCCAGCTCGACCGGGCCGGCCGGGAAGGGCCGCGACGGTTCAGACACCGAAGCCTCCGTCGACGTCGAGCTTCTGCCCGGAGATGAAGCCGGCCCGGTCGCTGGCCAGGAAGCAGGCGGCCTCGGCGATGTCGAGGGCACTGCCGAACCGCCGCAGTGGAGTCGAGGACCGGGCGACGGCCAGGGCGCGCTCGTCGAGGTCCCCCGAGGAGATCAGCCGCTCGGCCATCCCGTCGGTGAGCATGCCCGGCCCGACGCAGTTGAACCGGATGCCGAAGCGGCCCTCCTCGTTGGCGAAGGCCCGTACGAGCGCCTCGACCGCCGCCTTCGGCGCGGCGGACAGGCCGTCCCGGGCGGGATAGCGCGTCGTCGCCGCGGTCGTGATCGCCACGACGTTGCCACGGCTCTGCCGCAGGGCCGGGAGACAGGCCGAGACCAGCGTGAAGAAGGCGGTCGTGTCGTTTGCGACCTGCGTGGCGAACTGCTCGGGGCGCACTGTGGACAGGTGCCGCATGGGTACGTGCGGCCCGGCCGCGTGCACGACCGTGTGCAGCGGTCCGCGTCCGGTGAGCTGCGCCACGAGCGCGGCGGTGGCCTCGGCGTCGGTGAGATCGAGGTGGTGCGCCGAGTGCGTGCCGGACGCGACGGGCGGCAGTTCGTCGAGCACCTGCCGGGCGGCGTCGGCGTCGCTGCGGTAGGTGATCGCCACCGCCGACCCTCGGCGCGCCAGCTCGCGGGCGATGACCCGGCCGAGGCCGCCGGTGCCGCCGGTGACGAGCGCGACGCCGGCGCGGTGGACGAAGTCGGCGGGCACGGGCAGTGGCGCCGTGGGCACGGTCGGGGAGGACTGGTCGGTCACGACAACTCCTGAGGAGGTGGGAGGGCCGGGGGAGGTCAGGTCGCGGGGAGGGGGTCGGCGCGTCCGCGGCGCAACCACAGGAGCACGGTGGCGGCCGTGGCCAGGCATGCGGCGGCGTACAGCAGGAACGCGGTCGTGGAGCCGAGCCACGTGCTCAGCCCGCCGAGCAGGAGGGCGCCGAACGGCATGCCACCCCAGCCGAGGAAGTAGAGGCTCATCACCCGGCCGCGCTGCGCGTCGTCGACGACCTTCTGGACCACCGTCTGCAGGGTCACCATGGCGCCGATGCTGAACGTGCCGCACAGCAGCGCGGCCGCCGCGAGCACGGGCACCGTCGTGGCGGCGCCGAGCAGGGCGTTGCTCAGGCCGAGCAGAACGAGGGTGACAGCGGCGTGCCACACGGTGGCGATGCGCTCGGAGAGGCGGGCCACGACGAGGATCCCGAGGAGCGAGCCCAGCCCGGTCAGCGCCACGAGCACGGGGAAGACCGGGTCCGGGTTGTCAGTGGTCGCGGCCGCCCGGACGGGGAGCTGAGTGGTGAAGGCGCACCCGAAGAACGCGTTCACCGCGACGATGACGAGGCAGAGCGCGGCCGGGGGACGCTCGCGGGCGTGCCGGATCCCGGCGCGTACCTGGGTGGTCAGGCTCTCCCGGGCCACCCGGACGGCCGGCGGGATGCGCCGGGTGCGGACCGCTACCGCGGCGGCGGCCGCGGCGAGAGTGAGCGTCGCGTACATCACGAACGTGCCCAGCGGTCCCCAGGCCACGAGGATCAGCCCGGCGACCGCGGGGCCGATCGAGCGGGCGAGGTTGAGCCCGGCCGCCTGGATCGGGACGGCATGGCCGAGCGCCTCGGCCGGGACGGTGTTTGCCACGAGTGCCTGGGTCACGGGGGACAGGAAGCTGATTCCGGTGCCGGCGAGGAAGGCGAGCCCGAGCATCACGGGCAGGGCGACGATGCTGGCCGCGATCGTCGCCGCGCAGACCCCGGCCAGGACGGTGGTCGCCAGGAGCACGCCGATCTGCAGCCGCCGCCGGTCGACCGCGTCGGCCAGCACGCCGGCCGGGATGGAGAAGAGCGTGAACGGCACGAGCAGACAGAAGAAGAGCGCACCCATCGTCGCCGGGGTGGCGTCGCTCTCGATCAGCACCGACTGGAAGGCGATGTTGCAGCCCCAGTAGCCGGCCTGGGACAACACCAGGGTCAGGAGTACGAAGCGGAAGTCTCGGAATTGCAGGGCCGAGAACATTTTCACGTCTTTCGCCATCCTTCTATCGTTTCCGGGACCCTACCAAGCGCTTGCTTGCATAGCTAGTGCCGGGTGTGGTTTTCTTCCCGTACCTCGAGTGAAAGGGCGTGCCGTGAGCGGCTTCTGCGCAGGACGAACGGTGATCGTGACCGGTGCCGGACAGGGGCTGGGCCGGGTCCACGCCCTCGAATTCGCCCGGCAGGGCGCAAACGTCGTCGTCAACGACATCGACAGCAGCCGGGCGGCGGCCCAGGCCGTCGTCGACGAGATCCGCGCCCTGGGCGGCCGCGCGGTCGTCAGCACCGGCGACGTCAGCGACTGGGCCTACGGTGAGCGCCTCGTGCGCGAGACGGTCGAGACCTTCGGCGGGCTGCACACCCTCGTCAACAACGCCGGCATCAACCGCGACCGGATGCTTGTCAACATGAGCGAGCAGGAGTGGGACCTGGTTCTGCGGGTCGACCTCAAGGGACACTTCGTCCCGATGCGCCACGCCGCCGCCTACTGGCGGGACGAGGCCAAGGCCGGCCGCCCGGTCGCCGCGCGCGTGGTCAACACGTCCTCCGGCGCGGGGCTCATGGGCAGCGTCGGACAGGGCAACTACGGCGCCGCCAAGGCCGGGATCGCCGCGCTGACCCAGATCGCGGCCGCCGAGTGGGCCCGGTACGGCATCGTCGTCAACGCGATCGCCCCCTCGGCCCGTACCCCGATGACCGAGGCCGTCTTCGCCGAGGCGATGGCCGCCCCCGCGACGGGCTTCGACGCGATGGACCCGGCAAACGTCTCCCCGCTCGTGGTCTGGCTCGGCTCCGACGCTGCGCGGGCCGTCAGCGGCGCCGTCTTCGAGGTCGCCGGCGGCGAGGTCTCGCTCGCCGACGGCTGGCGCCACGGGCCGGCCGCCGACAAGGGCGGCCGATGGGAACCGGAGGAGCTCACCGACGTGGTCGCCGACCTCATCGCCCGCTCCGAGCCGCCGACCCCCGTCTACGGTGCCTGACATGGGTGCGCCGGTGAGCGACGAGCAGTTCCGGGCCGAGATCCGCGGCTGGCTCCAGGAGGCCCTGACCGGGCCGTTCGCCGAGGCGGTCGGCACCGGCGGCGAGGGACGCGAGCACGAGGCGCACGAGCTGCGCCGCGAGTGGGAGCGCCACCTGGGCCGGGCCGGCTGGATCGGCCTCTCCTGGCCCACCGAGTACGGCGGTCGCCCGGCGACCCTCGCCCAGCAGGTCATCTTCCACGAGGAGTACGCCCGCGCCGGCGCGCCCGGCCGGCTCGGGCACATGTCCGAGCAACTGCTCGGCCCGACCCTGCTCGCGTTCGGCACGCCGGAGCAGAAGGCCCGCTTCCTGCCCCGCATCACCAGCGGCGAGGACATCTGGTGCCAGGGCTACTCCGAGCCCGGCGCGGGCTCGGACCTCGCCGGGGTGCGCACCCGCGCCGAACGCCGGGGCGACCACTACGTCATCACCGGGCAAAAGGTGTGGACCTCGCTGGCGCACCTGGCCGACTGGTGCTTCGTGCTGTGCCGCACCGATCCCGGCTCGACCCGCCACGCGGGCCTGTCGTACCTGCTGGTGCCGATGAATCAGCCCGGCGTGACGGTGCGCCCGATCACCCAGCTGACCGGCACGAGCGAGTTCAACGAGGTCTTCTTCGACGAGGCCGTCGCCGCCGTCGAGCACCGTGTCGGCGCCGAGGGCGAGGGCTGGAAGGTCGCCATGGGCACGCTGGGCTTCGAGCGGGGCGTGTCCACCCTCGGCCAGCAGATCGGCTTCCGCCGGCGCCTCGACGCCGTCATCGCCCGGGCCCGCTCCAACGGCGCCTGGCAGGAGCCGGCGCTGCGTGACCGCCTCGTGGACGCATACATCGGGCTCGAGGTGATGCGGCACTCGGCGGTGCGGCTGCTCGCGTCCGCCGGTGAGGGGCTGTCCGGTCTGGAGGCGTCGATCTCCAAGCTCCAGTGGGCCACGTGGAACCGCTCGCTGGGTGAGCTCGCGGTCGACGTCGAGGGGGCCGGGGCGCTGCTCACCGGGCCCGGGTACGAGCTGGACGACGCCCAGACGCACTTCCTCTTCAGCCGCGCCAACACGATCTACGGCGGCTCCAACGAGATCCAGCGCAACATCATCGCCGAGCGCCTGCTCGGCCTGCCCCGATGAGGTGAGGACGATGACCGGAACGCCCGAGGACCTCGCCGAGATCCGTGCCTCCGTGGCCGAGGTGCTCGACGGGCAGGCCGACCTGCGCCGAACCCACGAGGTCATGGTCGGGGAGCGGGGCTACGACCCGCTGCTGCACGAGTTGCTCACGGCCGAGCTGGGCCTGCTCGGCCTCGTCGTACCGGAGCACCTCGGCGGCCTCGGCCTGGACGTGCCCGCCGCGACCGCCGTCATCGAGGAGCTCGGGGCCCGGCTCGTGCCGGGCGCGCTCGCGACGAGCCTCACCGCGATCCTCGCCGCCCGCGCCCTCGGCCGGAGCGCCGAGCCCCTGCTGGCACGCGTCGTGGACGAGCAGCTGACCCTGGCCGTCGCGCTCGCCGAGGACGGCGCGGGCTGGGATCTCGGGCAGACCGCCACCCGGGCCACCGGCGCCGGGGACGAGTGGGCGCTGACCGGGACGAAGACCCTCGTCGCCGGGGCCGAAGCCGCCCGGGTCGTTCTCGTCACCGCCCGCAACGAGGGCGGTGAGCTCGGCGTCTACGCGGTGGACCGGGCCGCCGACGGGGTGGACGTGCGGACGCACATGACGCTCGACCAGACCCGTCGGCTGAGCACCGTGCGCCTGCGCGAGGCCGCCGCCACCCGGGTCGACGCCCCCGGCGGCGACGGTGCCCGGGTGCTGCTGGACCACGTACGCGCGATGCTCGCGCTGGAGTCGGCGGCCGCCGCCCGCGCCTGCCTCGACCTCACCGTCGACTACCTCAAGGTGCGGGAGCAGTTCGGCCGCCCGATCGGGTCGTTCCAGGCCCTCAAGCACCGCTGCGCCGACCTCGCCGTCGCGGTCGCCGGGGCGCGGGCCACCGCCGACCACCTCGTCACGACGTTGCGCACCGGGGCCGCCACCCGCTCGCACGACGCGGCGCTGGCCAAGCTCGTGTGCACCGACACGCTGATGACCGTCGCGGCCGAGGCGATCCAGTTGCACGGCGGCATCGGGTTCACCTTCGAGCACCACGCACACCTGTTCTTCAAGCGCGGCAAGTCGGCCCAGCTGCTGGCCGGCTCTGCGGCGGCGGTCCGCGCCGAGGTGGTGGCGCTCGCCGGCCTCTGAGCGAGGCGCCGAACTCCACGGCAGGCAGGAGCGGAGGGGCCGCACCGAACCGGTGCGGCCCCTCCGCCGTACATGCCCCGCGCGCTCAGCCGAGCGGACCGGCGCCGGGCGGCTGGGCGGCCAGGTGCCGCGACGGGATCTCCCCACCACCGTCGACGACGATCTCCGTGCCGGTGACGTAGGCGGACAGCGGCGAGACGAGCAACAGGCAGGCCGCGGCGATGTCGGCCGGGGTGGCCATCCGCCGCATGGGGATGGTCCGCGCCACGCGGTCCTGCCCCGCCTCGTCGCCGTAGTAGAGATGCGACAGCTCGGTCTGCACGAGACCCACAGTCACCTGGTTGACCCGTACGGCGGGCGCGAAGTCGAGCCCGAGGCACCGGGTCAGCATCGTCAGGCCCGCCTTGGCCGCGGCGTACGCGGCGGTGTCCGGGGCCGGGTTGGCTCCGGCGACCGAGCCGATGTTGATGATCGTCCCGCTGCCCTGACGCTGCATGACCTCGTTGGCCTGCTGGGCGACGTAGAACGGGGCGAGCAGGTTGAGCGTGACGACCGCCGAGACGAAGCGGGGGGACACCGTCGCGGTGTCGGCGCTCGGTGCGCCACCGGCGTTGTTGACCAGGATGTCGAGCCGGCCGAACCGGTCCACCGCCGCGGCGACGAGGGCCTTGGCCTGCTCCGGGTCGCGTACGTCCGACTGGACGAAGACGGGCGTGCGTCCGTCGATCCCGGGCAGTTCCTCGGGCTCGCTGCGGCCGCACACGAGCACCCGCGCCCCGGCCCGGAGGAAGGCGCGGGTGATCTCGGCGCCGATGCCACGGGTGCCTCCGGTGACGACGGCGACCTGGCCGGTCAGGTCGACGCCGCCGGGCGTCGCGGGGGAGTGGGTCATCAGAGCCTCTCGATGATCGTGACGTTGGCCTGGCCGCCGCCCTCGCACATCACCTGCAGGCCGTAGCGGCCGCCGGTGCGTTCGAGCTCGTGCAGGAGGGTGGTCATCAGCCGGGCGCCGGTGGCGCCGAGCGGGTGGCCCAGGGCGATCGCGCCGCCGTTGACGTTGACCCGCTCCGGGTCGGCCCCCGTCTCCTGGAGCCAGGCGAGCACGACCGAGGCGAACGCCTCGTTGATCTCGAACAGGTCGATGTCGTCGATCGACATTCCGGTGCGTTCGAGCGCGTGGGCGGTGGCGGGGATCGGGGCGGTGAGCATCAGCACCGGGTCGTCGGCGCGTACCGACAGGTGGTGGATCCGGGCGCGCGGGGTCACGCCGTGCTCGGCCACGGCCTGCTCGCTCATGACGAGCAGGGCCGCCGCGCCGTCGCAGATCTGGCTCGCCACGGCGGCGGTGACCCGGCCGCCGGGGGTCAGCGGGTCGAGGGCGGCCATCTTCTCCAGGCTCGTGTCGGCGCGCGGACAGGTGTCGGTGTCGACGTCGCCGACGGCGCGGATCTCGCGGCCGAAGCGGCCCTCGGCGATGGCCCGCAGGGCCCGCTCGTGGCTACGCAGGGCGAAGCGCTCCATGTCCTCCCGGCTGACGCCCCACTTCTCGGCGATCATCTCGGCCGAGCGGAACTGCGAGATCTGCTCGTCGCCGTAGCGCTCGCGCCAGCCGATCGACCCGGAGAAGGGGTCGTCGAAGCCGTACTGCTGACCGGTGAGCATCGCGGCCGAGATGGGGATGGCGCTCATGTTCTGCACGCCCCCGGCGACGACGACGTCGTTGACTCCGGCCATGACGGCCTGGGCCGCGAAGTGCACCGCCTGCTGGCTCGAGCCGCACTGCCGGTCCACTGTGACGCCGGGTACGTGCTGCGGGAGGCCGGCGGCGAGCCATGCGGTGCGGGCGATGTCACCGGCCTGTGGGCCGATGGTGTCGACACAGCCGAACACGACGTCCTCGACGGCGCCGGGGTCGATCCCCGAGGAACTCATGAGGCTGGTGAGCGCGGCGGCTCCCAGGTCGGCGGAGTGGATCTTGGCGAGCGCGCCACCGCGTCGCGTGACGGGGGTGCGGACGGCGTCCACGATGTATGCCTCTGCCACCGGGTTCCCTTCCTTCAGATGCCTCACCGGTCGGTGCCGCCGGCGTCGCTGCCGCTAGTCTAGCAAGCGCTTGGTTGGTAGTCTGTGCTTCGTTTCCGACAAGTGACCGGCTCCGCGTGAGGAGATGTGCGTGAGTGACGTGTTGACCACGATCCCCGCCCTGCTGCGGCAGGCCGCGCAGGACGCCGCCGAGCTGGAGGCCCTCGTCGACGGGGACGTGCGGATGACCTTCGCCGAGCTCGACGCGGCCGTCAACCGGTTCGCGCGGGCCGCTGTCGCGCACGGTCTCGAGCCGGGGGACCGCGTCGTCGTCTGGGCCCCGAACAGCGCCGACTGGGTCGTCAGCGCCCTCGGCGTGCTGGCCGCGGGCGGCGTGCTGTGCCCCGTCAACACCCGCTTCCGTGGTGCGGAGGCACGGTCCGTCATCGCCAAGGTCCGGGCCACGATGGTCGTCCTGGACGACGCCTTCCTGGACACCCACTACCTGGCCGCGCTGCGCGGCGACGGGCCGTCACCGGCGGTCGGCCGCCCCGTGCCACTGTTGCCCTCGGTGCGTACCGTCGTCGACCTGTCCGCCACCGGCCGCGAGCAGACCGATCACGGCGTGTGGTCCCTGGCGGGCTTCACCGCGCTGGCCGACCAGGTCGACCCCGGAGTCGTGGACGAACGGATCGCCGCCCTCGCCCCGGAGGACGTGTCCGACATCCTGTTCACCTCCGGCACCACCGGCTACCCCAAGGGCGCGATGGTCTCGCACGCCTCGAACCTTCGCGTCGACCGGGAGTGGGCCCGACTCGTCGGGCTGCGGCGAGGCGACCGCTATCTCATGGTCAACCCGTTCTTCCACAGCTTCGGCTGGCGGGCCGGCATCCTGGCCTGCCTCCTCACACGCGCCACGATCATCCCGGTCGCCGTGTTCGCCGTCGAGACCGTGCTGCGTCTCATCGAGCAGGAACGGGTCACGGTCTTCCCCGGCGCGCCCACCGTCTACACGTCCCTGCTCGAACACCCCGACCTCGGCAGGTACGACCTCAGCTCGGTACGCCTGGCCGTCACCGGCGCCACGATCGTGCCAGTGCCGCTGCTGCGCCGGATGCGCGAGGAACTCGGCTTCCGCGACGTCATCACCGCCTACGGCCTGACCGAGACGTGCGGCACCGCTACCGTTTGCCCGCCCGACGCCGGCCTCGAACGGATCTCGACCAGCTGCGGGCGGGCGATCCCGGGCACCGAGTTGCGGATCGCCGGTCTCGACGGACAGCCGCTGCCGGCCGGCGAGTCGGGCGAGATCCTCGTGCGCGGCTACAACGTGATGGCGGGCTACTTCGAGGACCCGGACGCCACGGCGCAGGCCATCGACGAGGACGGCTGGCTGCACACCGGTGACGTCGGCTGGGTCGACGAGGACGGCTACCTGCGCATCACCGACCGGATCAAGGACGTCTACATGGTCGGGGGCTTCAACGTCTACCCCGCCGAGGTCGAGCGGGTGCTGTCCGAACATCCCGCCGTCTTCGACGTCGCGGTCGTCGGGGTCCCCGACGCGCGGATGGGCGAAGTCGGCAGCGCCTTCGTGCAGACCGTTCCCGCCTGGACCGGTGACGAGTCGGCGCTCGCCGACGAGCTCGAGGCGTGGTGCCGGGAGCGGCTGGCCAACTTCAAGCGCCCGCGCAGCTTCACCGTCGTTGCGGCGCTGCCACGAACCGCGAGCGGAAAGATCCAGAAGTTCAAGCTCACCGGGTGAGCCCGGCGTTGCGCTTCGTGCGGGCGCACCGGCCCCGGTGCCCTGCTCGCCGGCAGGCCCGACGCCCCGACCAGACCTGACACCGACGGCACCGCCGTCACGGGCGCCAGCCCGAGAACCGGAGGACACCAATGCAGGACGCAGTCATCGTCGCCGCGGCGCGCTCGCCGATCGGCCGTGCCTTCAAGGGGTCGTTGGCCTCGATGCGGGCCGACGACCTGGCCACCCAGATGGTCCAGGCGGCCCTGGCCCAGGTGCCGGCGCTCGACCCGGCCCAGATCGACGACCTCATGCTCGGCTGCGCGCAGCCGGCCGGCGAGCAGGGCTGGGGCCTCGCGCGCGTCGTCGCTGTCGAACTCGGGCTCGACCGGGTTCCCGGGACGACGGTGCAGCGGTACTGCGCGTCGAGCCTGCAGACGACCCGGATGGCGCTGCACGCCATCCGCTCCGGTGAGGCCGACGTGCTCGTCTCCGCCGGGGTCGAGGCCGTCTCGCGCTTCGCCGCCGGCAAGTCCGACGGCATGCCGGACACGAAGAACCCGATCTTCGCCGCGGCGGGGGAGCGCACCGCCACCCGCGGACGGGGTGGCGCCGGCCCGTGGACCGACCCACGCGACGCGAATGAACTGCCCGACGTCTACATCGCGATGGGCGAGACCGCGGAGAACGTCGCGAGCCACCGCGGTGTGAGCCGCGCCGAGCAGGACGAGTGGGCCGCCACGAGCCAGCAGCGGGCCCAGGCCGCGATCGAGTCGGGCTTCTTCGCCACCGACATCACGCCGGTGACCCTCGCCGACGGCACCGTCGTGGCCACCGACGACAGCCCTCGCGCCGGAGTGACGGCCGAGTCGCTGTCCGGCCTCAAACCGGCCTTCCGGCCCGACGGTACGGTGACCGCGGGCAACTGCTGCCCGCTCAACGACGGCGCGGCCGCCCTCATCATCATGTCCAGCCGCAAGGCCGCCGAACTCGGCGTCACGCCGCTGGCCCGGATCCTGTCCACCGGTGTCTCGGCGATCTCGCCGGAGATCATGGGTCTCGGCCCGGTCGAGGCGTCGAGGCGGGCCCTCGCGCTGGCCGGGCTCTCGATGGCCGACATCGATCTCGTCGAGCTCAACGAGGCGTTCGCCGCTCAGGTCGTCCCCTCCATCTCGGACCTCAAGGCCAACCCCGAGCAGGTCAACGTGCACGGCGGCGCGATCGCCCTGGGCCACCCGTTCGGTCAGACCGGAGCGCGGATGACGACGACGCTCATCAACGGGCTGCGGGCGCGGGACGGCCAGTTCGGCCTCGAGACCATGTGCACGGCCGGTGGCCAGGGCATGGCGATGGTCATCGAGCGGCTCTCCTAGGCGGGTGTGTCGACGTCCCCGGTCGAACCGGGGACGTCGACAGCCGGCTCATGCCACCACGCCGAGTGGGTACGGCCGGGCGCGGATCAGTGCCGGGGCAGCGCCGCGGCGAGGGCCGCCGCCCGGCCGGCGACGGCGGCCGCCTGCTCGGCGAACGAGGCCGCGGTGCGGTCGCCGCCGCTCATCGCGCCCTGCGTGACCCTGGTGTACACGCCCTCGAGGATG
This sequence comes from Micromonospora sp. CMU55-4, assembly GCF_011602315.1. Lineage (NCBI taxonomy): Bacteria > Bacillati > Actinomycetota > Actinomycetes > Micromonosporales > Micromonosporaceae > Micromonospora > Micromonospora sp. CMU55-4. The sequence continues at coordinate 239,039 of NZ_JAAOLH010000006.1, read as the reverse complement.
CACGCGGTCTTCCACCAGTTGTAGGCGACGAAGTAGTCGATCCGCCCCGGGTCGGTGCCGGTGGCGAGGCAGTACCGGGAGAGCAGTTCGTCCCGGGTCGAGAAGCCGGGCCGGACCGTGGCCGGGTCGTGCAGCGCGCGGGCCGTGTCGCCGGCCTGCGCCCAGTAGACGAGCAGTTGGCCGACGTCGGCCAGCGGGTCGCCGACGGTGGTGAGCTCCCAGTCGAGTACGCCCTGGACCCGCCATCGCGAGTCGAGCATGCAGTTGTCGAGGCGGAAGTCGCCGTGCACGATCCCCGAGCGGGCCTGCTCGGGCGCCGCGGCCACCAGGTGCTCGTGCGCGGTCTGCAGGTCGGGCAGGTCGCGGATCCTGCTCCGCTGCCAGTTCTCGTGCCAGCGTCCGAGTTGCCGGGTGAGGTAGTCACGGCGGCGGGCCAGGCCGCCCAGTCCGATGACCTCCGGGGCGAGTCGGTGCAGGGCCACGAGAGCGTCGACGAGCGTGGGGCCGATGAGCGCGCGGTCGGCCTCGGTGGTGAGCCGCTCGACGTCGGCGGGGCTGCGCAGGATCACGCCGTCGAGGTGCTCGAGTACGACGAGAGGGGCGCCGGCCACCTCGCCCGTCTCCTCGACGGCGAGCACCCGCGGCACCGGGAGGTGGCCGTGCAGACCGCGCAGGATCCGCGCCTCGCGCAGGACGTCGTGCGCGGTGGCCGGCTGGTTTCCGAGCGGTGGACGGCGCAGCACGACGACGTGTCCGGCCGCGTCGGTGGTCCGGTAGGTCAGGTTGGAGCGCCCTCCGGCGATGACCTCGTGCCGGAGGTTGCCCTGCAGCTCGGGCACCGCGCGGCCGAGCCAGGCGTCGACGCCCACCGGGAGCCCGGCGTGCCGGGTGGGCTCGATCGGGGCCGGACCTGTCCGGGCGTGACCTGCTGCCGTCATGGGGGCGCCTCCTCTTCCGGGCACCACCCTAGCAAGCGCTTGGTTTGTCCGCGCTCAGTCGCGGGCGAGAATGCCGTCGAGGAACACCGAGACGAAGTCGTCGGCGAAGTTCGCCATGGAGTACGACGGGGTCGGCTTGAACCAGCGGACCGAGAGCCACAGCGCGTCGCGCAGCATGCCGTGCAGCACGCGTACCGGGATGTCGTTGCGGAAGTCGCCCGTGGCGATACCGGCCTCGAGCACCTGGATCCAGGCCCGCTGGATCGTGGCGGCCGCCTCGCGGATGTGCTCGTAGCCCTCGATCTTGGGCAGGTAGCCGCTCGAGTTCTGGTAGATCTCGGTCGCGTGCGGGTGGGCCTCGATGTTGGCCAGCGAACTGGTGACGAGCTTGCGCAACTGGGTCGCCGGCTTCTCCTCGGAGGCCAGGACTTCGCCGTAGCGGTAGGTCAGGTCGGTCAGGTAGTCCGAGATGATCGCGTTGACCATCTCGTCCTTGGACTTGAAGTGGTGGTACAGGCTGCCGGAGAGGATCCCGACCGAATCGGCGATCTCGCGGACGGTCGTGGCATCGATTCCTTTGGCTGCGAAAAGGTGGGCGGCGTTGTCGAGGATGACCGAGCGTCGGTCCTGGGTCGTCGACATATGGGTGCTCCCGGTTCCTCGAGCAAATGTGTTGGTCAAGCGCTTGCTTTATATCACTTCGATGCCTTCAGCATGATAAAGCCAGCCTCCCTTGACCGGGGTGCTGGCAATGCCTAGGGTAGCGGCCAACCAAGCGCTCGTTCGGTGCCCGGAGCCCGCTGCGGATCCCGATCAGCCGAGAGGGGCTGCCCGATGCCCGACCCGAGTCCCGCCGTCCCGTCCGGGCATCCGTCCGCCGCCCGGTCCGACCGGGCAGCCGGCCTGCTCGCCGGCCGTGTCGTCCTCGTCACCGGTGCCGCCGGCGGGCTGGGGGCGGCGTACGCGCGCGGCATCGCCGCGGCCGGAGGCCACGTGGTCGCGGTCGACGTCGACGCGGACGGACTCGAACGGCTCAGCGGGCAGATCGCCGCGGCGGACGGCCGGGGCTCGATCCGGGTCGCCGACGTCGCGGACTGGGCGAGCGCGCACGACGTCGTGCGTGACTGCCTCGCCGAGCACGGCAGGCTCGACGGCCTCGTCAACAACGCCGGCGTCTTCGCCATGGCCCGCGCCGGCACCGAGTCCGAGGCCACTGTGCGCCGGATGCTCGAGGTCAACGTGCTCGGCGCCGTCGCCTGGGGCGACGCCGCCATCGCGGCGATGCGCGCCCAGGGGCACGGGGTCCTGGTCAACGTCACCTCGGGCGAGCAGATGGGCCGTGCCGAGACGGCCGTGTACGGGGCGACGAAGGCCGCGATCGCCACGCTCACCTACGCCTGGGCGGCCGAACTCGCCGACGTCGGGATCCGCGTCAACGCGATCTCCCCGAACGCCCAGACCCGGATGGCCGAGGTGCTCGAGCGGTTCCGCGGCGTACCGAGCGGGCAGAACGCGGGCATCGCGCCCGAGGCCAACGTGCCGCTGCTGCTCTACCTGCTCTCCGACCTCAGCGCCGAACTGACCGGCCAGGTGCTGCGCTCCTACGGTCCCGAACTCATGCTGACGACCCACCCGGCGCTCGCCGAGCCCGTGCTGCGGCACACGGCGTGGACCCCGGAGCGCATCGCCGAGGCCGTCACGGCGCGGCTGCGACCGCACCTGGCGCCCCTCGGGGTGCGCCGGGCGCGCATCGAATACCTCGACTGACCCGACGTCCGAGGCTGACCCGACGTCCGAGACCGATCCGACGTCCGAGACCGACCCGACGTCCGACCCTCCGGACGACCGCCGAGCCGACAGGAGCCCGATGTCCGCCACGACCAACCCGGTCTGCGTCAGCGGCATGGCCGCGATGTCCTGGGCCCTGCCCGAGGAGATCGCGATGTACCGGCGTACCGGTACCGACCTCGTCGGACTCCAGCGCAGCAAGGCCGTCTCCTTCGGCGTGACGGCGCTCGGCGACCTGCTCGCCCGGCACGACGTACGGCTCGGTTACCTCGTGCACAGCTTCACCGCCCATCCGGACGACGAGCCGGGCTGGGCGCAGCAGGTCGCGGCGTTGCGGGACGGCGTCGTCGACGCCGGTCGGCTCGGGGCCGACCTGGTCTACCTCACCTCGGGCCCTTCGGCGCACCTGACGTGGGAGGAGGCGGCCGACCGGTTCGCGGAGCGGATCGCTCCGGTCGTGGCCACCGCCCGCGAACACGGGGTGCGTCTCGGTGTGGAGAACACCCTGCCGGTCAAGTGCGACCTCAGCTTCACCCACACCGCGCGCGACGCCCTCGCCCTGGCCGACCTCTGCGGCATCGGCATCTGCCTCGACCTCTACTGCTGCTGGCAGGAGCGGGGCCTGACGGAGCTCATCCGCGACCGGGTCGGTCAGGTCGAGTTGCTGCAGGTGTCCGACTTCCGGGTCGGCACCTCGACCTTCCCGAACCGGTGGGTGCCCGGGGACGGCGACCTGCCGATGGCCGGTCTGCTGGCGAACGTGCTGCGGGCCGGCTACACCGGCATTATCGACGTCGAGTTGATCGGCCCGGCCATCGAGGCCGAGGGCGCCGAGCCGGCGGTGACCCGTTCGGTCGCGTGGACGCGCGAGCAGATCGCGGCGGCGCGTCCCTGAGCGCTCAGGGCGCGTCCGCCCATCGCGGCGCCCGCTTGGCGACGAACGCGGCCGCACCCTCGGCGGCGTCCGGCCCGGCGAGCAGTTCGAGTGTCGCGAGCCGGTTGGCCGCCGCGAGGTCGCCCACGCGGGGGTCCAGGCTCAGGTGCATGAGCCGCTTGGTCGCCCGCACCGCCGCGGGGGAGTGGGTCGCGATCCGGGCGCCCAGCTGCAGCGCGCGCGGCAGGACCTCGTCGGCGGGGACCACGGCGTTGACCAGGCCCAGCTCGTGGGCCCGGGCCGCGGGAAGCGGTTCGGCGGTCAGCCCGAGTTCCAGGGCTACGGCGACCGGTACGCGACGCGGCAGGTCGGTGCCGCCCTCGGTGGCGGCGATGCCGCGCCCCACCTCGGGCAGCGCGAAGTAGGCGTGCTCGGCCGCGACGACGAGGTCGCAGGCGAGGGCGAGTTCGAAGCCGCCACCGACGGCGGGCCCGTTGACCGCGGCGATGACCGGCTTGCGGTAGCCACCGCGCAGCAGCGTCAGCGGGCTGCGGGCCACGTCGACCAGGCGTCCCTCGGCCGCGGCGCGCAGGTCCATCCCCGCGCTGAAGGACAACTCGCCGGTGCCGGTCAGCACGACCGCGCGTACGCCCGGGTCCGCGTCGTATCCGAGCAGGGCGTCGGTCATCGCCAGGAGGGTGTCGGGATCGAGGGCGTTGCGTACCTGCGGCCGATTGATCCTGATGACTCCCACCGCGTCGACACGCTCGCGCACCACGGTGTCCATCTGCCGTCCTCCTTCGCCACAGGGTCTTGACCCTTCCCCTGGGACTGTTAGGGTACCAACCAAGCGCTTGCTACATGGCGACCCGGCCGTGGATGCCCGGCACGCGACTCGCCCTTCGCGCTGCTCACCACCGCTCGGGCAGTGCTCCGACAGACGCAACGATGAGGGACACATGGCCGACAAGACTCTGACAGCCCGCGACGTCGTGTCGCGGCTCGAATCCGGGATGACCATCGGCATCGGGGGCTGGGGCTCGCGGCGCAAGCCCATGGCCCTCGTGCGCGAGATCCTGCGTTCCGACCTCAGGGACCTGACCGTGGTCAGCTACGGCGGGCCGGACGTCGGGCTGCTGTGCGCCGCGGGCAGAGTCAAGAAGGTCGTCTTCGGTTTCGTCTCCCTCGACAGCATCGCCCTCGACCCGCACTTCCGCGCCGCGCGGCAGAACGGCGCCGTCGAGATCGCCGAGTACGACGAGGGCATGCTCCAGTGGGGGCTGTACGCCGCCGGCATCCGCCTGCCCTTCCTGCCGACCCGCGCCGGGCTCGGGTCGGACGTCCTGAAGCACAACCCCGACCTCAAGCTCGTCCAGGACCCGTACGGCACCGAGCAGCTCGTGGCGATGCCGCCGCTGCGCCTCGACGCGGCCCTCGTGCACATGAACCGCGCCGACGCCCAGGGCAACGGCCAGTTCCTCGGGCCCGACCCGTACTTCGACGACCTCTACTGCCTCGCCGCCGACCAGGCCTTCATGTCCTGCGAGCGGATCGTGCCCACGGCTGAGCTGAGCGCCGCCGGGCACTCGGCGACCATCAAGATCAATCGCCAGCTCGTCGCCGGTGTCGTCGAGACCCCGAACGGCGCGCACTTCACCTCCTGCGCCCCCGACTACGAGCGCGACGAGGCCTTCCAGCGCGAGTACGTCAAGGCCGCCGGCGACCCGCAGGCCTGGGCCAAGTTCGAGCAGCGGTACCTGTCCGGTACCGAAGATGACTACCAGGCGGCCGTCGCCGCCCGAGCCGAGGAGGTCGCATGAGCAGCGCCGCCACCGAGTCCGTGGACCAGCCCACGGGCAGCGCCACCACCGCCGACGCGCCGGTGACCCGCGCCGAGTACTGCGCGGTCGCCGTGGCGGACACGTTCGCCGGCGACGGTGAGTCCATCGCCAGCGCCTTCGGCACGATCCCGGCCATCGGCGTCCGCCTCGCCCGGCTCACCGTCGCCCCCGACCTGCTGCTCACCGACGGTGAGGCCCACTTCGTCTCCGGCTCCTGGGAGATCGGCGCGGACCCGCACGCCACCGAGGGCGTCGTCATCGAGGGCTGGAGCCCGTTCCGCACCATCTTCGACCTCGTCTGGCACGGCAAGCGGCACGTCATGATGATCCCGGTCCAGATCGACGGGCACGGCAACACCAACATCTCGGCCATCGGCGACTACACCCGGCCCAAGGTCCAGCTGCTCGGCGTACGCGGCGCCCCCGGCAACAGCATCTACCACCCGACCAGCTACTGGGTGCCCAACCACTCCACGCGCAGCTTCGTCCGGACCGTCGACATGATCTCCGGCGTCGGCACCGACAGCGCCCGGGCCGCCGGCCCGGCCGCGATCGCGCACCACGAGCTGCGGCGCGTCGTCACCAACCTCGCGGTCCTCGACTTCGGTGGCCCCGACGGCACGATGCGGCTGCTCAGCCTGCACCCCGGCGTCACGCTCGACGAGTTCCACGCCGCCACCGGCTGTGCCGTGCACGTCGAGGGCGAGGTCCCGGCCACCCGCGAGCCGAGCGCCGAGGAGCTGCGCCTCATCCGCGAGGTCATCGACCCCCGCTCGCTGCGCGACCGCGAGATCCCGGCATGAGTCAGGGCCGCGGGATGCACCCGACGCTGCGTACCCGGGCGACCGACCTGTTCGGGGTGCGGTACCCGATCGTCCAGACCGGCATGGGCTACGTCTCCGACGTACGCCTGACCACCGCGACGGCCAACGCCGGCGGACTGGGCATCCTCGCGGCCGGCCTGCTCTCCTACGACGAGCTCGTGGAGGCCGTCGAGCAGATCCAGGCCGGCACGGACGCGCCGTTCGGCGTCAACATCCGTGCCGACCAGCCGGACGTCGTCAAGCGCATCGACCTGCTCATCTCGGCCGGCGTCAAGGTCGCGTCCTTCGCGCTGGCCCCCAAGCAGGAACTCATCGCCAGGTGCAAGGACGCCGGCCTCGTCGTCGTCCCGTCGATCGGCGCGCGCCGCCACGCCGAGAAGGTCGCCGCGTGGGGCGCCGACGCCGTCATCGTGCAGGGTGGTGAGGGCGGCGGCCACACCGGCGGGGTGCCCACCAGCCTGCTGCTGCCCCAGGTCGTCGACGCCGTCGACATCCCGGTCATCGGGGCCGGCGGCTTCTTCGACGGCCGCGGCCTCGTCGCCGCGCTCGCCTACGGCGCCGAGGGTGTCGCCATGGGCACCCGCTTCCTGCTCACCAGCGACTCGCCGGTGCAGCCGTCGGTGAAGGACGTCTACCTGTCCAAGACGGTCAACGACACCGTGCTGACCCTGCAGGTCGACGGTGTGCCGCAGCGCGTGCTGCGCGCCGGCACGATCGACGAGCTGGAGCGCACCTCCGCCGCCGGCCGGGTGCTTCGGGCCGTACGCAACGCCTTCGCCTTCCAGAAGCTGTCCGGCACGCCGTGGGGCGACATGGTCCGCGAGGGCCTGGCCATGCGCAAGGCCCACGACCTGACGTGGAGCCAGGTCGTCATGGCGGCAAACGCTCCGATGCTCTACCGGTCGGCCCTGCTGGAGGGCAGGACCGACCTCGGCGTCATGGCCACCGGCCAGGTCGTCGGACTGATCGACGACGTACCGAGCGTCGCCGAGCTCATCGACCGCATCATCGACGAGGCCACCCGGACCCTCGACCGGCTCGGCGTGCCCGCGCCGGTCGCGTCGACCCCGGCCGGGCACAAGGAGGAGTAGTCATGGGAGCACTGCAGGGACGCGTCGTCGTCGTCACCGGTGCCGGCCGCGGCCTCGGCCGTGAGCACGCCCTGCTCGCCGCCGCCGAAGGCGCCTCGGTCGTCGTCGCCGACACCGGCGCCGCCGCCGACGGCACCGGCAGCGACCCCTCTGTCGTCGAGGCCGTCGCCGCCGAGATCACGAACGCCGGCGGGCGGGCCGTGGCCAGCACCGCGGACGTCGCCACCACCGAGGGCGCCCGCGAGCTGCTCGCGCTCGCCCGCGACACCTACGGACGCGTCGACGGCCTCGTCAACAACGCCGGCATCCTGCGGGACCGGATGTTCGTCAACATGAGCGAGGACGACTGGGACGCGGTCATCCGTGGCCAGCTCCGCGCGACGTTCGCGCCGTGCCGGGTGTTCGCCGACCACTGGCGCACCGAGTCCAAGGCCGGCAACCAGCCGGTCGCCTCGATCGTCAACGTCTCGTCGACCTCGGGCATCATCGGCGCCGTCGGGCAGACGAACTACGGCGCGGGCAAGGCCGGCATCGCCGCCCTCACCGTCATCCTCGCCCAGGAGATCAGCCGCTACGGCGTACGCGTCAACGCGATCGTCCCGGTCGCGCGTACCCGGATGACCCAGGACCTGCCCGGCATCGGCGAGATGGTCGCCGCCCCGGCCGACCCCGCCGTGTTCGACGTCTACCACCCGGGCAACGTCTCCCCGCTCGTCGCCTGGCTGCTCACCGCCGACGTGCCGGTGACCGGCGAGGTGTACTACGCCAAGGGCGGCGAGATCCGCCGCTGCGCGCCGTGGAGCTACGACTGGACGATCGACAAGGGCGCCCGCTGGACCGTCGAGGAGATCGCGAAGGAGATGGCCGCCCGTGTCTGACACCGGTCACACCGACGTCGCCGACTGGGCCGGCCCGGCCCACGGGCTGCTCTCCGGGCGTTCGGTGCTCGTCACCGCCGCGGCCGGCACCGGCATCGGCTTCGCCACGGCGCGCCGCGCCGCGGAGGAAGGCGCGCGTGTCGCCGTCAGCGACCGTCACGAGCGCCGCCTCGCCGCGTCGGCCGACGAGATCGAGCGCCTCACCGGGACCCGGCCGCTCGCGGTGCCCTGCGACGTCACCGACCAGGCCCAGCTCGACCACCTCATGGACACCGTCGCCGCCGAGTTCGGCGGCATCGACGTGCTCGTCAACAACGCCGGCCTCGGCGGCACCGCGGCGGTGCAGGACATGACCGACGAACAGTGGGACTCCGTCCTGTCGGTGACCCTGACCTCGACGTTCAAGGCGACCCGGTCGGTGCTGCGGCACATGATCCCGGCCGGCAAGGGGGTCATCGTCAACAACGCCTCCGTCATCGGCTGGCGCGCCCAGAAGGGGCAGGCGCACTACGCCGCGGCCAAGGCCGGAGTCATGGCGCTGACCCGCTGCGCGGCCCTCGACGTCGCCGAGCACGGCATCCGGGTCAACGCGGTGTCCCCGAGCATCGCGATGCACGCCCATCTGGCCAAGGTGACCAGCGACGAGCTGCTCGCCCAGCTCTCGGCCCAGGAGGCGTTCGGCCGGGCCGCGACGCCGTGGGAGATCGCCAACGTGATCGTCTTCCTTGCCAGTGACTACTCGTCGTACATGACCGGCGAGGTCGTGTCCGTCTCGAGCCAGCACCCGTGACCACCCGCTGCGCGCCGGCGACCGTGCCGGCTCGCAGCGGACCAACGAAAGGAGCACGTCGTGGCCAACCCCGACGCGCAGGGCGTCACCGGCGCCCCCTTCCGGCTCGACGTCGAACGCGGCAAGATCCGCGAGTTCGCGCTGGCCACCGGAGCGGCTGACGCGGACTACCTGCGGGAGGAGAACCCGGTCGTACAGCCGACGTTCCTCACCACGACGTTCTTCTGGCAGGGCGAGGACTCCAACCCGTGGTCCGCGGTCGAGCTCGACCAGCAGCGCGGCCTGCACGCCGAGCAGCAGTACACCTTCTTCGGCGAGCCGCCCCGCGCCGGCACCCGGCTCACCTGCCAGTCGCGCATCGGCGAGATCTACACCAAGGTGGGGCGTCGCGGCGGGGAGATGACGTTCGCCGTGATGTACACCGACTTCCACGACGAGACCGGGCGTCTCGTCGCCCGCGCCAAGCTCACCGGTGTCGAGACGGCCCGCCCGCCGGCCACCGGGGACGCGGCACAGGACGGAGCGTCCGCATGAGCGACACGACGGCCACCGCCGGTCCCCGTACGACCGAGGTCGCCCTGCCCGTCCCGGCGACCCCTCCGGCGCGCACGTACGGCCCGGTGACCCGCACCGACTTCGTCCGCTACCAGGGTGCCTCGGGCGACATGAACCCGATCCACCACGACGAGGTCTTCGCCAAGGCGGCCGGGTTCCCGAGCCCTTTCTCGGTGGGCATGTGGCAGGCCAGCCTGCTCGGCACCTACGCCACCGACTGGCTCGGCGGCCCCAACGTGCGGGACTTCCGCATCCGGTTCCTGGCCCAGGTGTGGCCCGGCGACGTCCTCACCCTCGACGGCGTTCCGCTGCGCACCTACGTGCTCGAAAGCGAGGACGGCCGTGAGGGCCGCGTCGACGTCGAGCTGACCTGCCGGCGGCAGAGCGGCGACAAGGCCGTCACCGCGTGGGCGACATTCGTGCTGCCCCTCGACGTCGCCGTCGAGGCCGGCGAGCGGCCCGAGACCACCGAGGAGCAGGGATGAACCCCACGAGCCACCCGTCGGTGACGACGACCGTGCACGCCGACGGGATCGCCGAGATCGTCGTGGACAACCCGCCGGTCAACGCGCTGCCGGTGGCCGGCTGGTTCGCGCTCGCCGCCGCCCTCGACGCCGTCGGCGCCGACGAGTCGGTGCGGGTCGTGCTGCTGCGCGCCGAGGGCCGCGGCTTCAACGCCGGCGTCGACATCAAGGAGATGCAGCACACCGACGGCTTCACCGCGCTGCTCGGCGCCAACCGCGGCTGCTACGCCGCGTTCAAGGCCGTCTACGAGTGCCCCGTCCCGGTCGTCACCGCCGTCCACGGCTTCTGCCTCGGTGGCGGCATCGGCCTGGTCGGCAACTCCGACGTCATCGTCGCCTCCGACGACGCCACCTTCGGCCTGCCCGAGGTGGACCGCGGCGCCCTCGGCGCGGCCACCCACCTGTCCCGGATGGTGCCCCAGCACCGGATGCGCGCCATGGTCTACACCTCGGCCACCGCCACCGCCCAGGAGCTGCACGCGTACGGCTCGGTGCACAGCGTCGTACCCCGGGAGCGGTTGCGCGCGACGGCGCTCGCCGTCGCGACCAGCATCGCCGAGAAGGACCCCACGGTGATCCGCGCCGCCAAGGCCTCGCTCAACGGCATCGACCTGTGGGACGTCAACCGCAGCTACCGCTTCGAGCAGGGCTTCACCTTCGAGCTCAACCTCACCGGGGTCGCCGACCGGATCCGCGACGAGTTCGCCGGCACCGACAAGGCGGCGCGCCCGGGCAGCGAGGGCTGAGCCGTGCGGTCGATGGTGGTGCGCGAGCTCGGCGGTCCCGAGGTGCTCACGGTCACCGACGGGCCGCAGCCGCAGCCCGGACCGGGGCAGGTGCTCGTCGACGTCGCCGGCGCGGGGGTGAACTTCCCCGACGGCCTCATCGTCGCCGGCACCTACCAGACCAAGCCGGAGCTGCCGTTCGTGCCCGGCTGCGAGGTCGCCGGCACGGTCGCGGCGCTCGGCGACGGGGTGACCGGCCCACCCGTCGGCACCCGCGTCGTCGGCTTCTGCGGCATCGGCGGCTACGCCACCCAGGTGCTCGTCGACGCGCGCATGGTCCACCCGTTGCCCGACGGCGTCGACCTCGTCGAGGCGAGCACGATCCCCGTGGTCTACGGCACGTCCTACCACGGCCTCGTCGACCGGGCCCGCCTCGCCGCCGGCGAGACGCTGCTCGTGCTCGGCGCCTCCGGCGGCGTCGGCCTCACCGCCGTGCAGATCGGCAAGGCCCTCGGCGCGACAGTGATCGCGGCCGCGTCGAGCGAGGACAAGCGTGAGCTGTGCCTGACGCACGGCGCCGACCACGCCATCGGCTACGACGACCTGACCGCGACGGTGCGCGCGCTGACCGGCGACGCCGGCGCCGACGTCGTCTACGACCCCGTCGGTGGCGACGCCGCCACCGCGGCGCTGCGCGCCCTCGCGTGGGCCGGGAGGTTCCTCACCGTCGGCTACGCGGCGGGCACGATCCCGCAGGTCAAGCTGAACCGGCTGCTGCTCACCGAGGGCGCGGTGCTGGGGGTCCTCTGGGGCGCCTGGGCAAGGCGCGACCCGGCGGCGAACGCCGCCAACATGACGACGGTGCTGGAGTGGATCGCCGCCGGCCGGCTGAGGCCGCACGTCAGCGAGGTCTTCCCGCTGGAGGAGGCCGCCCGCGCGCTCGGCACGGTGCTGAACCGTGGCGCTCGCGGCAAGATCGCCCTCCGCACGAGCACAGGCAAGGAGTGACGGTGGCTGACGCGACCGACCTGACCCGGATGGACCTCGGCCCCGGCCCGCGCGCGAGCGAACTGCTCGCGACGTTGCGCACGTTCATGACCGAGCACGTCTACCCCGCCGAGAAGGTGTACGCCGCCCAGCTCGCCGCCGCGGCCGGCGAGAACGGCGGGGTGTCCCACGTCCTGCCGCCGGTCGTCGAGGAGCTGAAGGCGACGGCGCGCACGCTGGGGCTGTGGAACCTCTTCCTGCCCGACCTGTCCGGCCTCACCAACGTCGAGTACGCCTACCTGGCCGAGGAGACCGGACGCTCGCCCTACCTCGCCCCCGAGGCGATCAACTGTGCCGCGCCGGACACCGGCAACATGGAGCTGCTGCACATGTTCGGCACGCCCGAGCAGAAGCAGCGGTGGCTCGCCCCGTTGCTCGACGGCACGATGCGCTCCGGCTTCTCGATGACCGAGCCGGACGTGGCCTCCTCCGACGCGCGCAACATCGCCACCTCGATCGTGCGTGACGGCGACGAGTACGTCATCAACGGACGCAAGTGGTGGACGACAGGCGCCGCGGACCCGCGCTGCGCCGTCCTCGTGCTGATGGGCAAGACGGACCCGGAGGCGGCCGTCTACCGGCAGCAGTCCATGATCCTCGTACCGGTCGACACCCCCGGGGTGACGATTCTGCGGTCGCTGCCGATCTTCGGTTACCACGACCAGCACGGCCACTGTGAGATCCGGTTCGACGACGTGCGGGTGCCGGTGACGAACCTGCTCGGCGCCGAGGGCGAGGGTTTCGCCATCGCCCAGGCCCGCCTCGGCCCGGGCCGCATCCACCACGCGATGCGCTGCGTCGGCATGGCCGAGCGGGGCCTCGAGCTGATGGTGCGCCGGACGACGGCCCGCGAGGCGTTCGGCGGCCCGATCTCCGACCAGGGCGTGGTGCGGAACTGGATCGCCGAGTCCCGCATGGAGATCGAGCAGGCGCGCCTGCTCGTGCTCAAGGCGGCGTGGCTCATCGACCAGGTCGGGATCCAGGGCGCCGCGACCGAGATCGCCGCGATCAAGGTCGTCGCGCCCCGGGTCGCCCGCAACGTGCTGGACCGTTCGATCCAGGCGCACGGCGGCGGCGGGGTCACCGACGACTTCCCGATCGCCCGGATGTGGGCGAGCGCCCGCATCCTCGGCATCGCCGACGGCCCGGACGAGGTGCACCTGCGCACGGTGGCGCGTACGCAACTACGCCGCTACCGCGACACGCCGGCGACGGTTTCCGCCGGGACGGGACGGGACTGAGATGGATCTGACCTGGTCGGCACAGGACGAGCAGTTCCGTGCGGAGGCCCGCGACTGGCTCACCGCGAACGTACCGCGGCAGCCGCTGCCCTCCGGGGACACCGCGGCGGGCTTCGCCGCCCACCTGGAGTGGGAGCGGGCACTGCACGCGGACCGGTGGTCGGTCGTGTCGTGGCCGCAGGAGTACGGCGGCCGCGAGGCCTCGATCTGGCAGTGGCTCATCTTCGAGGAGGAGTACTACCGGGCCGGCGCGCCGCAGCGGGTGACGCAGAACGGCATCTTCCTGCTGGCCCCGACGATCTTCGAGTTCGGCACCAAGCAGCAGCAGGACGAGCTGCTGCCGCGGATGGCGGCGGCGCAGGACCTGTGGGCCCAGGGCTGGTCCGAGCCGGGCGCGGGCAGCGACCTGGCCGGGATCACGTCCCGGGCGGTACGCGATGAGCAGGCCGGCGGGTGGCGCCTGAGCGGGCAGAAGACCTGGTCGACCCGGGGCGCGTTCTGCACCCACCTGTTCGGGCTGTTCCGTACCGACCCGCAGGCGCAGCGGCACCGCGGACTGACGTACTTCCTCGTGCCGCTGGACACCCCGGGCGTGACGGTGCGCGGGTTCGACCGGCTCGACGGTGACGAGGGCTTCGCTGACGTGTTCTTCGAGGACGCGTTCGTACCGGACTCGGCGGTCCTCGGCGGCGTCGACCAGGGCTGGTCGGTCGCGATGTCGACGACCGGCTCGGAGCGGGGACTGACGCTGCGCTCACCGGGGCGTTTCCTCAAGGCGGCAGCCGCGCTCGTGGCGCTCGCGGGCGAGCGGGGCGAGGCGGCGACCGACCTGCTCCGCGACCGGGTGGCGCGCTCGTGGATGCAGGCGCACGCCTACCAGCAGTTCACGCTGGCTCAGGTCACCGACATCGTCGAGGGTCGTCCGTCCGGCGCACGTTCGAGCCTCAACAAGGTCTTCTGGTCCGAGCTGGACATCGCGTTGCACGAGACGGCGCTGGAACTGCTCGGCCCGGACGCGCTCGTGGACGGCCCGTGGACCCGCGGCTACCAGTTCTCGCTGTCGGGCCCGATCTACGCGGGCACCAACGAGATCCAGCGCAACATCATCGCCGAGCGCCTGCTCGGCCTGCCGAGGAGGTGATCAGGCGTGCGTTTCGCTCCGAGTGACGAGCAGCGGGAGCTGGAGGCGGTCGTCCGTCAGGTGCTCACCGACCGGTGCCCGCCGCAGACGGTACGCGCCGGAGCCGGATCGGCGCAGGTGGCCGCACTGGCCGAGAGCCTGGCCGGTCTCGGCGTTGCGGGGCTGCTGGTGGCCGAGGACGACGGAGGGCTGGGCGTGGACGAGAACCACCTCGTGTCGGTCTTCGCGCAGATCGGGTACGCCGCCGCGCCGCTGCCGCTCACGGCGACCCTCGCGGTCGCCCCGGCGGTGCTCGCCGCGGGCGCTCCGGACCTGCTGGCGAAGCTCGTCGACGGGAGCCTCACGGTCGGCGTCGACCCTGCGGAGACCGGGCATGTCGCGTTCGGTTCCGGTGTCGACCTGGTGCTGCGTGGCGGCTTCGGTGGGACGGGGCGCATCGAGATTCTCGACGTGTCCGACGCGGCGGTCTCGACGTCGCCGTCGGTGGACGTCGCGCTGGACCTGACCGGGTACGCAGGCGCGCGGCTCGTGGCGGCGGTGGACGACCCGCAGGTGGTGCGGCTGGCCTGGGAGCGCGGAGTGCTGGCGACCTCGGCCGAGCTCATCGGGCTGTCCCGGCGGATGCTCGACCTCACTGTCGAGCACGTCCGCACCAGGGAGCAGTTCGGGGTGCCGATCGGCAGCTTCCAGGCGGTCAAGCACCACCTCGCCACGGCGCTGCTGCACCTGGAGTTCGCCGTACCGGTGGTGGCGACGGCCGGGTTCGAACTGGCCGCGGGCGCCCCGGGCCGGCTGCGTTCCCTGGCGACGGCCAAGGCGCTGGCGTCCGAGGCGGCGCACGTCGTGGGCCGGGCCGCCCTGCAGTGCCACGGCGCGATCGGTTACACGACCGAGTACGACCTGCACCTGTTCCTCAAGCGGTCGTGGGCTCTGGAGTCGTCGTGGGGCAGCGCCGCCTGGCACCGGTCGGCTCTGCTGGACGACCTCGGTGTCGGCCTGACCGGCGTGCGCCCCGCGTCCTGACCGCCGGCCCCGCGCGACGTACACCGACCCGTGAGAAGGAGATCCAGATGAGCGAGACCAGCGGCGTGGACCCGCAGGCGGCGGCGGAGGTCGTCCGGTACGAGACGCGGGGGCCGGTGGCCGTCGTGACGATGAACCGGCCGGAGTACCGCAACGCGCAGAACTCGGCGATGACCTACGCGCTCGACGACGCGTTCTACCGCGCGGCCGCGGACGACGAGGTGAAGGTCATCGTCCTGGCGGGCGCGGGGAAGCACTTCTCGGCCGGCCACGACATCGGTACGCCGGGCCGGGACATCGACTCGTCGTTCGACAGGCGGGCCGGACTGTGGTGGGACCATGTGGGCAAGGCCGGGGCCGACAGCCGGTTCGCCCGGGAGTCCGAGGTGTACCTCGGGATGTGCCGCCGCTGGCGTGAGCTGCCCAAGCCGATGATCGCGATGGTGCAGGGAGCGTGCATCGCCGGGGGCCTCATGCTCGCCTGGTCGTGCGACCTGATCGTCGCCTCGGACGACGCGTTCTTCGCCGATCCGGTCGTCCGCATGGGGATCCCCGGCGTCGAGTACTTCGCCCATCCGTGGGTGATGGGTCCGCGCTTCGCCAAGGAGTTCCTCTTCACCGGCGACCGGATGCCGGCGGCGCGCGCCGCCGAGCTGGGCATGGTCAACCGGGTGGTCGCCAGAGACGAGCTCGAGGCGGAGGTCATGGGGCTCGCCGCACGGATCGCGCAGATGCCGCGTCTGGGTCTCGCGCTGACGAAGAAGGCGGTCAACCAGGCCGAGGACCTCATGGGCCTGCGGGACGGAATGGATTCGGTGTTCGGGCTGCACCACGTGGCCCACGCGCACAATGCCGAGGTGGGCAGTGACTCCCTCGGTGGCCAGGACGCCCGGAGCATGCGTGACGCCGCGAGACAGGAAAGGTGATCGAAGCGATGAATATCGTCGTACTCGTCAAGCAGGTGCCTGATTCGGGCGCGGACCGCAGCCTGCGTTCTGACGACAACACCGTCGACCGCGGTTCGGCGAACAACGTGATCAATGAGATGGACGAGTACGCCATCGAAGAGGCGTTGAAGATCAAGGAAGCGCATGGTGGTGAGGTCACCATCCTGACGATGGGTCCGGACCGGGCGACCGAGTCGATCCGTAAGGCGCTGTCGATGGGCCCGGACAAGGCCGTGCATGTGGTGGATGACGCGCTGCACGGTTCCTGCGCGGTGGCGACCTCGAAGGTCCTCGCCGCGGCGCTCGGGCAGTTGGGCGCCGATCTGGTCCTGTGCGGTGCGGAGTCGACCGACGGGCGGGTGCAGGTGATGCCGCACATGATCGCCGAGCGGCTGGGTGTGGCCGCGCTGACCGGCGCGCGGAAGCTGACCGTGGACGGGTCGGCCCTGACGGTGGAGCGGCAGACCGAGGAGGGTTACGAGGTGGTGACCGCCTCGACCCCGGCTGTGGTGTCGGTGTGGGACACGATCAACGAGCCGCGGTACCCGTCGTTCAAGGGCATCATGGCGGCGAAGAAGAAGCCGGTGCAGACGCTCTCCCTGGCCGATGTGGGTGTGGCCGCGGCGGAGGTGGGCTTCGACGGCGCCACCAGCGCGGTGGTGGAGCACTCGAAGCGGCCGCCGCGTTCCGGCGGGGAGAAGATCACCGACGAGGGCGAGGGCGGCGTGAAGCTGGTCGAGTTCCTCGCCTCCGAGAAGTTCGTGTGAGAGGTCACTGACATGTCTGAGGTTCTCGTCGTCGTCGAAGCCACCCGTGAGTTCGGCGTCAAGAAGGTCACGTGCGAGATGCTCACCCTCGCCCGCGAGCTGGGCACCCCGAGCGCCGTCGTGCTCGGCGGCGCCGGCGCGGCGCAGGCGTTGAGCGGCAAGCTGGGTGAGTACGGGGCGGAGAAGATCTACGCGGCCGAGGGTGAGGAGATCGACGGCTACCTGGTGGCCCCGAAGGCGACTGTGGTCGCCGACCTCGTCGCGCGGGTGCAGCCGGCGGCGGTGCTGCTCGCTTCGTCGCAGGAGGGCAAGGAGATCGCCGCGCGGCTGGCGGTGAAGCTGGACAACGGCATCCTGACCGACGTGGTCGGCCTGGCCGCCGACGGCACCGCCACCCAGGTCGCGTTCGCCGGCTCCACGATCGTCAAGGCGAAGGTCACCAAGGGTCTGCCGCTGGTCACCGTCCGGCCGAACTCGCTGAACCCGGTCCCGGCCGCGGCCAGCCCGGCGGTGGAGCAGCTGACCGTGTCGGTCACCGACGCGGACAAGCTCGCCAAGGTCGTGGAGCGGGTCGCCGAGCAGAAGGGCTCCCGCCCCGAACTGACCGAAGCCTCCGTAGTCGTGTCCGGCGGGCGGGGTGTCGGTAACGCGGACAACTTCAAGCTGGTCGAGGAGATCGCCGACCTGCTCGGCGGCGCGGTCGGCGCGTCCCGCGCGGCAGTCGACTCCGGCTACTACCCGCACCAGTTCCAGGTGGGCCAGACCGGCAAGACCGTGTCTCCGCAGTTGTATGTCGCGCTGGGTATCTCCGGGGCGATCCAGCACCGGGCCGGCATGCAGACCTCGAAGACCATCGTCGCGGTGAACAAGGACGCCGAAGCGCCGATCTTCGAACTCGCCGACTACGGCGTGGTCGGCGACCTGTTCAAGGTCGTCCCCCAGGCCGCCGAGGAGATCCGCAAGCGCAAGTGACACAGTCGTGTCGGTCATGCTCTGGATGGAGGACGGCGAATGGTGGGGGCAGCAGCGATGCGGGTCGAGCCCGATGACGTGACGTCGGACTGGACGCGTCCGGGCGTGTTCGAGGTGGCCGCCGGGGTGTACCGCATTCCGCTGCCGCTACCGCAGGACGGTCTGCGATCGGTGAACGTGTACGCCCTGGCCGGTGACGACGGCCTCGTGCTGGTCGACTCGGGCTGGGCCATCACGGCGGCCCGACAGACACTGGATGCGGCCCTGGCTGCACTGGGCGCGGGCCTTGCGGACGTGCGCCGGTTCCTCGTGACGCACGTGCACCGCGACCACTACGCGATGGCGGTGGCCGTACGGCGCGAGTTCGGCACCACGGTGAGCCTCGGCGAGGGCGAGGAACCCTCTATCCGCGAGCTGTCGACTCCGGGCCACCGGCCGATGTCCGAACACTGGCAGGCGCTGACGCGATGCGGTGCGGGCGAGATCGTCGAAGCGCTGCGCGCGCGGGCCGAGTCGGCGCGGCATGATCCGACGGACTGGGCGGCACCGGACGACTGGCTGGCCGGGGGGACCGACGTCGTCCTACCGACCAGGACCCTGCGGGTGGTGGCGACCCCTGGACACACCCGTGGGCACGTCGTCTTCCTCGATCGCGACGCGGAGCTGATGTTCACCGGCGACCACGTCCTTCCGCACATCACACCGTCCATCGGCTTCGAGGCGGCGGCCGCGGCGCTGCCACTCGGGGACTACCTGGATTCGTTGCGGTTGGTCCGGTCTCTGCCCGACCAGCGGATGCTGCCCGCGCACGGCCCGGTCGGCCCGAGTGTCCACGCGCGCGTCGACGAACTCCTGCACCATCATGCGAAGCGACTCGACCAGGCGTGCGGGGTCGTGCGTGACGCGACGACGGCTTACGAGGCGGCGGGTCAACTGACCTGGACCAGGCGGGAGCGTGCCTTCGCCGACCTGGACCTGTTCAACCAGATGCTCGCCGTCACCGAGACGGCCGCCCACCTCGACCTGCTGGTGGCGCAGGGGCGGCTGAAGGCTGCCGACGTCGACGGAGTGCGCCGCTACGCCCCGGCGTGACCGCCCGGGATCTTCCAGTCGAAGCCGGACGATCTCCGTCGAGCTGTTCTCGGCGAATTTCCTGCGTCCGCGCAGGGTTTCCGTCCTACTGGTGGCAGCGCCAATCAGCCAGTGCCGACCAGGGAGGGGCTCGATCATGAAGGTCGTCGTCATCGGTGGCAGTGGGCTCATCGGCTCCAAGCTCGTGAAGATCCTCGATGCCAGGGCCACGAAGCGGTGGCGGCGTCGCCGAAGGCCGGCGTGAACACGCTGACCGGCGAAGGAGTGGCGGAGGCGCTGACCGGCGCCGGCGCCGTCGTCGACGTGTCGAACTCGCCGTCGCTGGAGGGCAGCGCCGCGTTGGAGTTCTTCGAGACGTCCACGCGCAACCTTCTCGCCGCCGCCGCGGACGCCGGGGTGGGTCACTACGTGGCGCTGTCCGTCGTGGGTTCCGAACGGCTTCCGGACAGCGGATACATGCGGGCGAAGGTCGCCCAGGAGCAGCTCATCGCGGCGTCCGGGCTCCCGTACTCGCTCGTGCACGCCACCCAGTTCTTCGAGTTCCTCCAGGGCATCGTCGACGCCGCCACGGACGGCGCTACCGTGCACCTCGCGCCGGTGCTCATCCAGCCGATGGCAGCGGACGACGTCGCCGCCGCAGTGGCCGAGGTCGTGGTCGGCGCGCCGACGTACGCCGTGGTCGAGGTCGGCGGCCCGGAGCAGTTCCGCCTCGACGAACTGGGACGATCCGTCCTCGACGCTCAGCGGGATACTCGTTCGGTGGTGGGTGATCCCGGCGCCCGCTATTTCGGTGCCGCGGTGGCCGAACGCTCGCTGGTTCCCGCCGACGGCGCCCGCATCGCCGGTACGCGCCTGGACGAGTGGCGAACACGGACGAGTAACGGTCAGTGAACCGGCGCGCTACGTGGGACTGAGGGTGCGTTCACGTGGGCGCGGAGGGCCGGTGCGCCAACAGAAGTGGGACCGGCTCAGCGCGGTGAGTTCCAGTGCCGGAACAGCTTCTGCACCTCCGCGTGCCAGCGGACCGCGCCGTCGATCCAGCCGGAGCCTGGCTGACCAGTGGTGGCATTGACGACCAGCGCAGGTAGGGAAGGCTCTCCGGCGGCGGTGCACTCCTCGGCCACCCGGGCCAGAACGTGGCGCATCTGGTTGCGGAGATCCACGCCGGCCATGCCGATCGCCTGGCCCAGTTCGCCGTAGGTCAGCAGCGACCGTCGCATCGCGGCGATGATCAGTGCGGCACGTGCCATCCGGACCCACTGTTCCCGTTGCTCGCTCGGCATGCCCGCCAGCGTGGCACCCGCATATATCGTGATCGACCCTTCGAACGGGTCGCCGTGGGCGGCCGTACGGGCAGATCGGCGTCGCCCGTGACCTGCCGAGGACATCGCCGCTCCGCTTCTGCGCCGTAGTCCGGCCCAGATGCCGATACCCGATGCCGCTGTCGTGCGACAGACCGAGGAGGCACTCGCATCGGCAGAGCGAGCCGGAGGCTCGCCAAGCATCACGTGAGACGCATCCCTTTGGACGTGGCGTTTTCGATTCGTTGCCGCTGGCGACCGCTTCCTGGACGTCGTTCGTTCCAGGTGCTGGCGGCTATTCTGAGCGCAAGGCGTTCCGGTAGCTGCGGGACCCTACGCTCGGGTGTCACTTCGCAGCCGTGAACGTTCAGCCAGTTCGTAGTTCCACTGTTCGGTGGAACGTAAGGGACCGCGGCGGTGTCGACAATCGTTTGTACGCCCTCCCATTGGAGCTGCCGTGCAGCAGACGCCCGATCCGCCGGATCCGTTCGTTAATCCGCTTGGAACCGACGCGGCGACGCCTTCAGGGCGACCCCCGGCGCAGTATGCGGCCAGGGCTCCCGGGAAGGGCATGAGGGTAGGGATCGTCCTGTCGGTGGCAGTTGTCGGTGGTCTCTTCCTTTGCTGCATCGGCGGAGGTGCTCTCTCCGCTGTCGGCCTTCTCCTCGGCGGGGCGTCACCTTCGCAACCTGCCCCAGCCTCCCCTACCATCGAGCGAACGCCAGCACCGAGTACGCGCACGCCCGAGCCGGTTCGCACCACCGCTCTGCCTACCCCGTCGGCCACGCCGCCTTCCACGCCACCGGTAGGGGCGAGTCGCCCAGCGAGTACAAGGCAAGTGCTGCCTGCCTACGACATCTTCGAGCGCCGAGACGTCAGTTCCGGCTCCGGCGCTCGCCGTCTAGCCCTGCGGGTGGAACTGCACGTCTACCCCGTCAGCGTTCAGCAGGTCATCGACGTCGCGACACGTATCGTGGAGAACCACAGAGGGCAGGGATGGCAGGCGCTGTCGATCGTGATCACATACGACCGACGTGAGGTGTCGCCCAGTTACGCGGCGTTCGAATGGGCGCCTGAGGGGCGTTGGGCGGACGCCGCCAAAGGGGACGCCGCCTCTTGGCAGGGCTACCAGCTCCACCAGGCCATCGTCCGCGACAAGCTGAGCCAGCCGGACAAGTGTCGAGTCCCGTCCGCGCAGGCATACGGGCTCAGCGGGGAGTTCAACCAAGCAACACAGGACAATGTCGAGGTCAGCGAGGGAGCGGTGCTGGCGGATATCGCCAAACGACATCGCATCTCGACCACTCGCGCTGAGGAGTTGGTCTTGACCGTCGAGGACTGGACGATGTGCTGACTCGTCCAGGTCATCCTGATCACCAGTAGGCGGAGTCGACCGGCGCATCAAAGCGCCTGGATGTACGGTCCTTCGTCATGAGCTATGACCTGATCTTCGTACCCCGAGGCGACGACCAGTCCTGGGAGGACGCCCTGGAGGCGGCGGCGGAGGCCGACAGCGACGAGCGTCCGCGCGCCGAGGCGTGGAACCGGATCGTGGCGGCGGCGCGGCAGGTGCTCGGTGAGGTCTCCGTGTTCGAGGGGGCCGACAACTACGAGCTGACGCACGAGCCGACCGGCGTCCAGGTCAGCTACTACGCGGACGAGGTCAGTGTCACCGTGCCGTACTGGTACCGGGGCGGTGACGCCCGGGCCGTCGTCGCGGCGGTGCACCAGCTCGGCGCGGTCGTCGAGGCGGTCACCGGTCTGTCCGGCTACGACCCTCAGGTGGAGCTGCCGTTGGCCGGGGCCGCCGCGCGGCCGGAGCTGGCCGTCGCGGCCTTCGACGAGGTCGCCGAGTCCTTCGCGAGGCGCGGGATCTCCAGTCCCAGCAACGGCTGAACGCCTGCCCGCACGCCGGCAGGTCGCAGTGGCGGGGCGCTGTCGGATCGGCTGCGGCGTGCGACGCTCGTGGCGTGCGTACCGTCTTCGTCTTCCCGGCCATGGCGCAGGCCGCCGTCGTCGCCCTGCTCGACCGGCTGTCGCCGGATCAGAGACATCCGTGGCTGGTGGACGGATGCCTGTACCCGGATCTGACCGGCGAGGACGAGCACCTGTACGCGGACTGGGAGCCGGCGGCGGTGCGGGCCCTGAGCCGCGCCCGCGGTGACCGGCCGAGGTGGGCGGTGCAGGTCGACGTCTCGGGCCGGGTCGACGGGACGGTGGAGGTCCGTCGCCTGACGTTGACGCTGCTCGGTCGGGGCGGCGTCGCGATGGACGACTACTCCGACCATGTCTGGACGGCGGAGCAGATCGCCGCCGACGCGACTGTGGACGGGCTGCGCTTCTTCGACTTCACAGGCCACTACGAACGGAACCGGCTCGCCCGGTAGCCGGCCGACCGGGCAGCTTCCCGCCGCGCTCAGCCGCCGACGCACCCCGTCACCGCCCGGCCAGTTGGTGCCACGAGGAACATTGGCGGTGGGCGATGGCATCCTGATGGGCCCGGATGATTCTCGTCCGGATATTCCGTCGCCGCATTGAGAAAAGCGCAGCCCCGAAAACCGGGGAACTGGATTGTGGCGTCGGAATGGATGCCCTCGGCGTAGTAGAGCATGTTCGGTCCCGGCGACTGCCGTCCGCCGCACCGCACTCTCAGCTTCTTCTCAGGCGAAGAATTGTGGGAACCGGTTGCGCGAAGTCGAGTCCTCGCATAGCGGCGGGAGGGCGCGCAGTCTTCGCGGCAGCGTTTTCCGAATCCCGCTGACAGGCGTTCCGTCAGTGCCGGATATTTGTTTTGCAAACGTCGAACCGGCGGCGCCGGCCGGTCGCCCTGTGCTGTCTGGCTCTCCGTGGCAGATCACCCGAAAGGAATGTCAGATGAACGCTGCGCCTGACCCGACCGGAATGCCCACCGTCGTCCTCGTTCACGGGGCATTCGTGGACGGGTCCAGCTGGAACGGGGTGATCGCCGATCTCCGGCGCCGCGGCTACCCGGTCATCGCGGTCGCGAATCCGCTGCGCAGCGTGCGGGGGGACGCCGCCTACCTGCGCGCGCTCGTGGACAGCCTGCCCGGGCCGGTCGTGCTCGCCGCCCACTCGTACGGCGGCGCGGTCATCACCGAGGCCGCGGACGGCGCGGCCAACGTCCGGGCCCTGGTGTACGTCGCCAGCTTCAGCCCGGACGTCGGCGAGTCGGTGGCCGACCTGAACGCACGGTTCCCCGGCAGCATGCTCGCCGACAACATCCAGGCGGTGCCGATTCCCGCCCAGGACGGCAGCGCGGACATGGACCAGTACGTCAAGCAGGAGACCTACCCGGACTTCTTCGCCCCCGACGTTCCCCGGGACACCGCCGCGGTGATGGCGGCCACGCAGCGGCCGACCGCGGCGAACACGCTGACCGACAGCGTGACCCGGGCCGCTTGGCGGAGCATTCCGTCCTGGACGCTGGTCACCGGCCAGGACCTGGCGATCCCGCCGGACCTGCAGCGCTTCCTGGCCGAGCGGGCCGGGTCCACGACCGTCGAGGTCGCCGCGTCGCACGCGGTGACGGTCTCCCAGCCCGGCGCCGTCGCGGACCTCATCGACACCGCCGCCCGCGCCACGTCGATGTGACGTCACCCGGTCAGCAACCCGGTGTCGGTGGCAGGCGCTGATCAGAGCAGCACGAGTTCCTGGGCCAGCATGTCGGTCCAGGTGCGCCGGGTGACGTTGCAGCCGGTGTGTTCCACGAACTGCCGTAGGGCGCGTCGTCGAAGGACTCCGGCGGCGGGCTCGCACCGGCCGTGACGGCGGTGCGGCGGCCGTCCGGCGCCCGGCGAGACGTCACTCACCTCCCGCCGGGCCGGACGCGGCCGTCGCCGCCGTGTCAGTCGTGTCTCAGCTCCCGGCGCACGTGACGGTGGCGCCGCTGCCGTTGCCGGCGCCCTGGAATCCGAAGGTGGTGGTCTGGCCCGCGCCGACCTGCCCGTTGTAGCTCTGGTTCGCCACGGTGACGGTGCCGCTGGTGCCGCTGGGCACACCGTTCCACAACGAGCTGATCGACGCGCCGCCCGGCAGGGCGAGCGTCACCCGCCAGCCGGTCAGCGCCGTGGTGCCGGCGGTGACGGTGACGGTGGCGACGAACCCGCCGTTCCACTGGTCCTGCACCACGTAGGCGGCCGAACAGGACGGGCCTCCGCCGGGCGGCGGCGTAGTGGGCGGGGGAGTCGTGGGCGGCGGCGTGGTGGGGGGTGGCGTGGTCGGGGGTGGCGTGGTGGTGGGCGGCGGGTCGAGCGTCAGGTTCTTCTGCTGGACCGTCCACTGGGTGCGGCACAGGCCGCAGTCCGGGCCGACGAAGTTGGCCCCGGCGCCCACGTCGCCCTTCAGGCGCCACTTCAGGTAGAGCACCGCCACCCGGCCGAACTCGCCGCCGTTGGGCTGGTCGTAGGTGCCGCCGTGACCGACGTTCAGGTTGCCCATGAACGCGGGCAGCCCGGACGGCAGCTTGCCCCAGTCGTCCATGGCGTTGGGGTAGGCGATGTCGCTGGGCCCGCCGATGAAGTACGCGATGGGCTTGGTCAGCCGGCGCAACTGGTAGTCGTCGGCGTCGTTGAGCAGCCCGCTGCTGAAGATGCCGGTCGTGGTGACGCGCGGGTCGTTGGAGACGGCGTACGCCTCCAGGCCGCCGCAGGAGAAGCCGGCCACGGCGATCTTCGTGGTGTCCAGCCGGTTGAAGTACTTGCTGCCCGACCGGGAGTTCTCCGCCACCGCCCAGTCGATGGACTGGGTGAGCATCTGGGCGTTGGTGGAGCCGGAGCCGTTCGGCGCGCCGTTGGCGATGGCGAGGAAGCCGTGGGAGGCGATCTCGCGGAGGAAGTTGCCCTGGGACAGGCCGTTGGCCGAGCACGCGCCGTTGCCCCAGACCAGGATGGGAAGGCGTTCGGACGGGAGGGTCTGGGGCCGGAAGATGGTGTGGTTGGCCAGGGTGGACGAGGTTTCGTAGTCGGCGGGGTAGGGGCCGGAGCCGCCGATCGCGGCGCCCGCGGGCGCCGCGCCGAACGTCATGGTCACAGAGGCGGCCAAAACGACGGCGGCGGCCAGTCCCGCGTAGATTCTCGATCTCCTTCTCATGGGTCCTCCAGCGACTGACGCGTAGGCGCCCTTGGTGGTGTCGGTGTGCGGTTACTATCACCGGCGTAACGAAAAGTGTCAATGTAACGTCCGCTGTGTGGACGCGACTTCGCGCTGGTCGGGGGCCTGAGGCGAGGCCCCGGCGCGATCAGTGGCGACCGTCCTCTGCGCCGCGCGTCAGGCGTCCGTCGCGTCGAGCCGCTTCTGCAGCCGGTCGAGGCGGTCGAGGACGTCGTGCATCATCACGCGCAGGACCGTCGTGTCGGCGTCGCGTCCGGGTAGCATCCGCCCGAACGCGACGCCGTAGTAGAGGGCGGAGAGCGCGGCGGGCGTGACGACGGCGCTCACCCCGGTGCGGCGCAGCGCGGCGCCCGCCTCGCCGTCGTCGCGCAGCAGCCCGAGCAGCAGGTGGCTGCCGGTGGTGACGGCCGAGGCGTGCGCGGTGGCCTGCTCGGCGGCGGCCGCCAGCACCGCCCGGGTGGCCGGCGAGGTGGCCGGCTCGGTGGGCGTCGCCGCGGTGGCGGGGGTCTCGCCCAGGGCCGCGCGGATCGTGGCGGCGGGGAAGCCGAGCAGTTCGACGGTGTTCAGCACCAGGCTCTCGCCCTCGTCGAGGAAGGCCCGCAGCAGGTGGACCGGCTCCACCGTGCCCGCGCCGGAGGTGGACGCGAGGGCGTACGCCTGGTGCAGGATCGCCGCCACGTGGTGGTTGGCGGGCGGTGTCAGGGTGAGCCTGGCGGGCAGCGCCCGGGTGGTGGGTGTCTCGTGAGTCGCGCCCACGGCGCCGTCCAGCGCCTGGGTCAGCGCGGTCTGGCAGATCCGGGAGACCGGCAGCCGGGCGTCTCGGACGCGGTCGGCGAGGGCGTCGGGCAGATAAACGTTGACCTTGGGCACCTGACCGATCCTGTCACGCGGGGGCCGGGCCGGGCACCCCTTGATCGCCTACATTCCCTAGGGTTATAGTAGGGTTATGCCCGCGCTGCTGACCACCCGACGAGCCCTCGACCAGGGCCGTACGTCCAGCGCGCTCTGTCGCCGCTGAGCCCCACCGGCTCGCTTCGCACACGTCGCCTCGTCGTGCCCTCCTGGGCGCGGCCGACTCCTTAAGGCCCGACACGCCATGACTCAGCACGACCCTGTCCAGAAAGCCCGCGTCGACCTGACCGCCGGCATCAACAAGCTCTTCGCCGCCTCGGCCATGTCGGCCAGCGGACACGGCAACATCAGCGTCCGGATTCCCGGCCACGACGACCGCCTCCTCGTCAACGCCGGGGAACTGCTGCGCCCGTGGCCCGCCGACGACCTGCGGGTCGCGGCGCCCGCGCTGCGCACCGTCAACGACGACGTCGTCGTGGTCGGCCTCGACGGGACCGTCCACGAGGGAACGCCCAGCCCGTCGGTGGCCGCGATCCTGAAGATGCACATCGGCGTCTACCAGGCCCGGCCCGACGTCAACGCCGTCATCCACACCCATTCGCCGTACGCCACCAGCTACGCCCTCGCCGGCGTGTCGCTGCCGGCCCGGTACGAGGCCCTGCTGGTGCACGGCCAGCCCGTCGACATCCCGGTCGCGCCGTGGGCGCCGCGCGGCACCGAGGAGGCGGTGCGGTCGATCGCCGAGACGTTCGCGGCGCACCCCCGCACGTACGCGATCCTGCTCGGCAACCACGGCCTGCTCGTCGCCGGCGACTCCGCCCGGCACGCCGCGAGCCTCGTCGTGGCGATCGAGGAGGCGGCCGTCTCCAGCATCGGCGCCGAGCCGCTCGGCGGCCCGGTGCCGTTCCCCGACCACGTCCACGACCTCGACCTGCGCCTGCGCTTTGAGGAGCCGACCGCATGACCACCCGAAGCCGCCGGATCGCCGGCGCCCTCGCCGCCGTCCTGCTCACCACGTCGCTCGCCGCTTGCGGCGGGAACGACGAGCCCGCCGAGGCGAGCGCCGACGGCCTCACCACCGTCCGGCTCGCCTCGTCGCCGCTGGGCCACCTCGCGCCCATCTACCTGGCCCAGGAGCGCGGCATCTTCGCCAAGCACGGCCTCAAGGTCGAGGTCGACACCGAGACCTCCGACCTGACCTCCGTGCCGGCCGTGCTGGCCGGCAAGGTCGACTTCGCCACCGGCGACCTCACCACGCTGATCGTGGCCCGGTCCAAGGGCCTCGACGTCAAGGCAGTGGTGCCGGCGTCCGCGTCCACCGGCAAGGAGGGCGCCGACTACGGCGCCCTGGTGGTCAAGGGCGACTCCGGCATCACCAGCGCCAAGCAGCTCGAAGGCAAGACCGTCTCGGTCAACGTCCTCACCAACATCGCCGCCGCGGCGGCCCGCGAGGCGGTCCGCGCCGACGGCGGCGACCCGACGAAGGTCAAGCTCGTCGAGATCCCGTTCCCGCAGGCGCCCGCCGCGGTCAGCACGGGCCGGGTGGACGGCGCCTGGGTGGTCGAGCCGTTCCTGTCGGCGGCCAAGGCGCAGGGCGCGGTGCCGGTCGGCTGGGGCTTCACCGACCTGGCGCCCGACCTCACGGTCTCCGCCTGGTACGCGGCCGGCTCCTACACCTCGAAGAACGCGAAGACCGTCACCGCGTTCCGGGACGCGGTGCGGGAGGCGTACGCGTACGCCCGCGACCACGAGGACGAGGTGCGCGCGAAGATCCCCACGTTCACCGAGATCAAGCCGGAGGTGGCCGCGAAGATCACCCTGACCGGCCTGCGTGACGAGGTCAGCCGGCAGGCCGCCGAGAAGCTCGCCGGCTACGCCCAGCGCGACGGGCTCATCACCACCACACCCGACCTCGACGAACTGATCCTCAAGTGAGAAGGGGGTGGCTCGGCGCCCTGGGCCTGGCGGGCGCTGCAACGGCCTACGAGATCCTCGCCCGCCTGTTCTTCGACCCGGCTTACGTGCCGCCGCTGAGCGCCGTGGTTCCGGAGGCGCTGCGCCTGCTCACCGGGGAACGGTTCTGGACGGCGACCGGCCGTACGCTGGCGGCGGTGGCGGTCGGCCTGGTCATCGCGCTGGCCGCCGGCATCCTGGCCGGGTTCGCGCTCGGCTCGGTGCCCCAGGTGCGCCGGGCCACCTCCTCCACTCTCGACTTCCTGCGGCCGGTCCCGTCGATCGTGCTGATCCCCGTGCTGGTGCTCGTGCTCGACGTCCGGCAGATCACGGTGCTGCTCGTCGCCGTGTCCTGCTTCTGGATCGTCGTGTTCCAGGTGCTCTACGGCCTGCGGGACGTGGACCGGGTGGCGGTCGAGACCGCCCGTGCCTTCCGGCTCGGCCGGCTGGCCCGGATCGTGCACGTCACCTGGCCCACGGTGCTGCCGTACCTGGGCACGGCGCTGCGCCTGATCGTCTCGGTCGCGCTGGCCCTCGCACTGACCGGCGGGCTGGTCATGGGCGCCGCCGGACTCGGCGAGATGATCTGGAGCAGCCAGGAGTCCGGCGAGTCCACCGGCATGTACGCGCTGGTGCTGCTCACCGGCGGGCTCGGCATCGGCCTCGACCAGCTCGCCCGGCTGGCCGAGCGGCGGCTGCTGCACTGGCACGTGGCGACCCGCCGGGAGGCCCTGGCATGAAGGCCCTCGGCTACGCGCTCGGCCTGCCCGCGGCGCTCGTGGCCGCCTGGTGGGTGGCCAGCGACGGCAGCACCAACGTGTTCCTGCCGCCGCTGCGCACGATCGTCGAGGCGTTCCGGGACGTGTGGTTCTCCGACACGTTCGTCCGCGACGTGGTGCCCAGTCTGTGGCGCCTCGCCGCCGGCTACACGATCGCGCTCGCCGCGGGCGTCGTCCTCGGCTTCGTGATCGGGCGGTGGGCGGTGCCCCGCGCGCTGACCGGCCCGCTGCTGGCGTACTTCCGGGTGCTGCCCGCCCCGGTGCTGATCCCGGTGCTGCTGGTGGCGGTCGGCATCGGCGACACGACCAAGCTGGTCGTCATCACTGCGGGCGCGGTCTGGCCGATCCTGCTCAACACCGCCGACGGCGTCCGCGCCGCCGACGAGGTCGGGCTGGAGACCGCCGCGGCGTACCGGCTGCCGCGCCGCACCCGGCACCTGCTGGCGCTGCGCGGCGCGAGCCCGCAGATCTTCGCCGGCGCCCGGCAGGCCCTCGGCCTGTCGATCATCCTGATGGTGGTCAGCGAGATGCTGATGAGCACCGACGGGCTCGGCTTCACAGTGGTGCAGTTCCAGCGCAGCTTCGCCATCCCGCAGATGTGGAGCGGGGTGCTGCTGATCGGCCTGCTCGGGTTCGGGCTCGCCAAACTCTTCGAGCTCGTCGAGCGGCGCGCGTTGCGCTGGCATCGCGGCCACACCGGACAACTCACGGAGCGACCATGACCTCCCTGCTCGAGATCACCGGGATCGGCAAGACCTACCGGGCCCGGGAACGCACCGTCGAGGTGCTGACCGCGATCGACCTGACCGTGTCCGAGGGCGAGTTCGTCGCGCTCGTCGGCCCGTCCGGCTGCGGCAAGACCACCCTGCTCAAGATCGTCGCCGGGCTGCTGCCGGCCACCGTGGGGCAGGTCCGGTTCGGCGGCCGTCCGGTCACCGAACCGCCGCCCGGCCTCGGCGTCGTCTTCCAGGAGTACGGCCGCAGCCTGTACGCCTGGAAGACGGTCCGGCAGAACGTCGAGCTGCCGCTGCGGCACCTGGACCTGAGCCGGGCGCGGCGGCGGGAACTCGTCGCCGACGCGCTCGACGCGGTCGGACTCGGCGCGGCCGGCGACGCGTACCCCTGGCAGCTCTCCGGCGGCATGCAGCAGCGCGTCGCGATCGCCCGCGCGGTCGCCTACCGGCCCCGGCTGCTGCTGATGGACGAGCCGTTCTCCGCCGTCGACGCGCAGACCCGCGCCGACCTGGAGGACCTGGTGGCCACGCTGTGGAAGCGCTACGGCATGACCATCGTCTTCGTCACCCACGACATCGACGAGGCGGTCTACCTCAGTCAGCGCGTCGTGGTGCTCGGCGCCGGCGTCTCCGGCGTCCAGGCCGACATCCCGGTCGACCTGCCCGCCGACCGGGAACAGATCGGCACCCGTTCCTCCGCCCGCTTCGGCGAGCTGCGCACCCGAGTGTGGACGCAGGTCCGCCGTACCCCCGAGAGCGAGATGGTATGAGCAACGCCCGATGGACCGACACCGGCGGGGGCGAGGGTCCGCTGTGGTCCTTCCGAGTCGGTGAGGTCGAGGTCTTCCCGATCCGCGAGGTCGACTACTTCGTGGACCCGGCCGAGTTCTTCCCGCAGCTGGCGACCGAGTCGTGGACCGACGGCGCGTTCTACACCCGGGAGCCGTTCACCCACGACGGCCGGATCCTGCTCAACCAGGAGGCCCACCTGCTGCGTACGCCGGACCGGCTGATCCTGGTCGACGCGGGCGGGGGCAACGGCAAACCGCGCAACGGCGGCGTGTTCGACCGGGCGGACCGGCCGTTCCTGGAACAGTTCGCCCGCGCCGGGGTGTCGCTCGGCGACATCGACACCGTCGTCTTCACCCACCTGCACGTCGACCACGTCGGTTTCGCCACCAGCGCGGACGGCCGGGGCGGCTGGGAGCCGACCTTCCCCAACGCCCGGTACCTGGTGGTCCGGGAGGAGTTCGACTGGTGGACCGGCCCGGACGGCGCGCGGGCCATGCAGCGTACCGGCGACTACATCGCCGACAGCATCCTGCCGCTGCGCGACGCCGGGGTGCTCGACCTGATCGAGGCCGACCACGTCCTGTCTCCGCACGTGCACCTGGTGCCCGCGTTCGGTCACACGCCCGGCAACGTCTACCTGGTCGTCGAGTCGGCCGGGCAGCGGGCGCTGTTCGCCGGCGACATGCTGCACCACGGCGTCCAGCTGGAACGGCCGGAGTGGAGCATCCGCTACTGCGTGGTGCCGGGCGACTCCGCCGACCAGCGCCGCCGGCTGCTGGAACGGGCCGCCGACTCTGGTGACCTGCTCGTGCCGGCGCACTTCCCGTTCCCCGCGGCCGGGTACGTGCGCCGGGCCGAGCGCGGCTTCACCTACACGTTCCTCGACGTCTGATGCTCATCGCCGACTTCCACACCCACCACGCCTGTCCGGACTATCCCGCGGTGCTGCCGCACAACGCCACCGGCGTGCTCGCGACCCGCTGGGCCGACACGGCCCGGCGGGTCGCCGACCTCGACGGCCTGCTCGCCGAGTCCGGCCGGCACGGCGTTGACCTGCGCGTCCTGAGCGCCCCGCCGGCGATGGTCACTCCGCACGGCGAACGGACGCGGCCGGACGATTTGCGGCGGCTCAACGACCACCTGGCGGCCGTGGTCGCCGCGAATCCGGGCCGCCTCGCCGGGCTCGCCACGATCGACGCCTTCGGCGGCGACGCGGCCGCCGGGGAGGTGGTCCGGGCCGTCCGCGAGCTGGGCCTGCCGGGCGTCGTCGTCGACTGCGCCGCCGCGGACGGGCGGCTGCTCGGCGACCCGGCCGCCCGTCCCACCCTGTCCGCCGCGGCCGAGCTGGGTGTGCCGGTCTTCGCGCATCCGATCAGCAGGTCCACGCTGACCGCCGAGTTCGCCGGCCTGGGCCGGCTCGGCACGTCGCTGGCCCGCGGCACGATCAACGCCGCCGCGCTGCTGTCCCTGCTCACCGGCGGCGCCCTGGCCGCGCTGCCCGGCCTGCACGTGGTCTTCCCGATGCTCGGGGTGGCCGGCCTGGCGCTCGCCGCCGCCACCGACGAGGGCGCGTTGCTCAGCGCGCCCGACCGTCGCGCCCACGTTTACGCCGACACCATGGGCTTCGCGCCGTCGGCGATCCGCTTCGCCACCGACCTGCTCGGGGTCGACCACGTGGTCGTCGGCGGGGACTGGCCGGTCGCCGAACGGGAGACCACCCGGGAGCGGGTCGAGGCGGCGCTGCGCGGCGCGGGCCTCGACCCGGACGAGCGCGCCCTGGTGGCCGGCGGCAACACGCTGCGCCTGCTGGGCCGCGGCTGACGCGCCGATCAGGCCGGCGCCGATCCCGTCCCCGCCACGGCCAGCGGGGCCGCGCCGAACGACACCGCGAACCGCTTGCACCAGATCGACACGCTGCGCAGCCCGTCCAGGTCCACCGACGCCGGGATGTCGTACGCCTGGTCGCCGATGTTGCCCTTGAGGCGGCCCAGTTCCACCCAGCGGCCGTCGTCGAACACCTGCCAGCCCGCGCGGCCCTGCTGCACCTTCCGGTCGGTGAGCCAGACCCGCAGGTCGGGACCGTCCGATGTGTTCAGGCCCCGCAGCAGCAACTGGCGGCGGCCGTCGGCGAGCCGGATGAGCTGCGCCCGGCCGGACGTGTCGTGTTCGTGGGTGACGAAGTCACCGGCGGCCAGGACCACGTCGGCGGGCGGCCCGCCGGTGACCGGCGGACCGCTCGTGCCGGCCGTCGGCGGCTCCGTCACCGTGGGCAGCGCCTCGCGCACCTCGCGGTCGGTCACCAGCCGCCACGGCTGGAACAGGTACAGGCTCACCCCGAGACCGGCGACCACCACGACGGCGAGCACCGACAACACCACACGTCTTCTGCCCATGCTGTGAACCGTAGGGCCGTTCCCGGCCGGAGGATCTTTCCGTCCGCTTACGGCCCGACCGCGGGCCGCCGCGCCGGGACGCCGATGGGTAGCGTCGGGCCCATGGAGCGCTACGTGCTCGTCGTCGACGACGACCGGACGGTCAGCGACGTCGTCCGCCGCTATCTCGAACAGGACGGCTACCGGGTCCGGCTGTCCTTCGACGGGGCGGACGCGCTCGTCGCGGCCGGGGAGCAGCCGCCCGACCTGGTGGTCCTCGACCTGATGATGCCGGGCCTCGACGGCATCGAGGTGTGCCGGCGGCTGCGGCGGAGGCTGCCGGGGCTGCCCGTCGTCATGCTCACCGCGCTCGGCGACGAGGCCGACCGGGTCGCCGGGCTGGAGGTCGGCGCGGACGACTACGTGACGAAGCCGTTCTCCCCCCGGGAACTGGTGCTGCGCATCCGGTCGGTGCTGCGGCGCACGGCGCGCGACGACCGGGGACCGGCCGGGGTGCTGCGCGACGGCGACCTGACCGTCGACGCCGGCCGGCGGGTCGCCGAGCGAGGCGGGGAGCCGCTGGCGCTGACCGTGCGGGAGTTCGACCTGCTCGCGTTCCTGCTGGCGAACCCGGGTCGCGCGTGGTCCCGGGCCGAACTGCTGGACCGGGTGTGGGGCTGGCGCTTCGGCGACCAGTCGACTGTCACCGTCCACGTCCGGCGGCTGCGGGAGAAGATCGAGGACCGTCCGGCGCAGCCGTGCCGCATCGTCACCGTGTGGGGCGTCGGCTACCGCTACGAGCCGCTGGGGTCCCGGTGAGCGAGCTGCTGGTCATCGGGTCCTACGCCCTGCTGGCCGGCGCGGTCGTCGGCGCGCTCGGCGTGGGCGCGCTGCGGCTGGTGCGCCGCCGGTCGATCCTCGCGCACATCGCGGTGCTGCTCGCGGTCACGATCGCCTCGGTGACGGCGGGCGTCACCGCTGTCGCGCAGGCCATGTTCCTGTCCGCGCACGACCTGCAGGTGGTCCTCGTGACGGTCGCGGCGTCCGCGGCGGTCAGCCTGGCCGTCGGTGTGGCGTTCGCCCGCCGGCTGGCGCGGGCGGCGGTCTGGGCCGACCAGGCCCGGCAGCGGGAACGGCAGTTGGAGGCCGGCCGCCGCGAACTGGTCGCCTGGGTCTCCCACGACCTGCGGACACCGCTGGCCGGCCTGCGGGCGATGGCGGAGGCGCTGGAGGACCGGGTGGTGGACGATCCGGTGACGGTGGCCGAGTACCACCACCGGGTCCGGGTCGAGACCGACCGGATGACGCGCCTGGTCGACGACCTGTTCGAGCTGTCCCGGATCAACGCGGGCGCGCTGCGGCCCGCGCTGTCCCCGGTGCCGCTCGGCGACGTCGTCTCCGACGCGATCGCCGCCACCGCGCCGCTGGCCGCCGACCGGGGGGTGCGTGTGCTCGCCCCGGAGACCGGCTGGCCCACGGTCCGGGCCGGCGAGGCCGAACTCGCCCGCGTCGTCACGAACCTGCTCGTCAACTCGGTGCGGTACACGCCGCCGGACGGCACGGTGCGCGTCGACACCGGCCACGACGAGGGCGACGTGTGGTTCGCCGTCTCCGACACCTGCGGCGGCATCCCCGAGGCGGACCTGCCCCGGGTGTTCGACGTGGCGTTCCGGGGGACCCGGGCCCGCACACCGGCCGGCGCGGACCAGCCGGCGCCGGCCGGTGGCGGGCTGGGCCTGGCGATCGTGCGCGGCCTGGTCGAGGCGCACGGCGGGCGGGTGCACGCGCACAACGTCACCGGCGGCTGCCGGTTCGTCGTCCGCCTCCCGCCCGCCTGACAGCCGCCGCGCCCGGTCAGGCGGCGTCCGGGGGACCGGTCTGCGTCAGGCGCCCGTCGGCGAGCCGCAGCCAGCGGTCGACCCCGATCGCGGCGAGGAACCGCTCGTCGTGGCTGACCACGAGCAGCGCCCCCCGGTACGCGTTCAGCGCGCTCTCCAACTGCGCGACGCTGAGCAGGTCGAGGTTGTTCGTCGGCTCGTCGAGCAGCAGGAGATGCGGGGCCGGTTCGGCGCCCAGGACGCAGGCCAGCGTCGCCCGCAGCCGCTCGCCGCCGGAGAGCACCCCGGCCGGCAGGTGCGCCCGCGGGCCGCGGAACAGGAAGCGGGCCAGCAGGTTCATCCGCTGCGCGTCCGGGGCCTGCGGCGCGAACGCGGCCAGGTTCTCCGCCACCGTACGGTCGGAGTCCAGCAGGTCGAGGCGCTGCGACAGGTACGCGATGCGGCCGTCGGCCCGGCTGATCCGGCCCTGCTCGGGTTCCAGGTCGCCGTTGATCAGGCGCAGCAGCGTGGACTTGCCCGCGCCGTTGCCGCCGAGCAGAGCGATCCGCTCCGGTCCCCGGATCGTCAGGTCGACGCCACCGGTGGCGAACAGCTGCCGGTCGCCGTACCGGATCTGCGCTCCTTCGGCGGTGAGCAGCGTGCGGCCGGCCGGCACCTCGGTGGCGGGCAGCTCCACCGAGATCCTCTGCTCGTTGCGCAGCGCCCGCTCGGCCTCGTCGAGCCGGGCCCGGGCGTCGTCCACCCGCCCGGAGTGCATCTCGTTCGCCTTGCCGGCGGCCACCTGCGCGTCCCGTTTCATGCCGCCGGCGACGATCCTCGGCAGCCCCGCGTTCTTGAGGTTGCGGGCGGCGTTGCCGGCCCGGCGGGCCGCCCGCTCGCGGGCCTCCTGCAACTCCCGCTTCTCCCGCTTGAGGTCCTGCTCGGCGTTGCGGATGTTCTTCTCCGCCACCTCCCGCGCGGCGCGCGCCGCCTCCTCGTACGCGGTGAAGTTCCCGCCGTGGAACCGCACCTCGCCGCGGTCCAGCTCGGCGATGCGGTCCATCCGGTCCAGCAGCGCCCGGTCGTGACTGACCAGCAGCAGGCAGCCGGTCCACTGCTCCAGCACGTCGTAGAGCCGGTGCCGGGCGTCGAGGTCGAGGTTGTTAGTGGGCTCGTCGAGCAGCAGCACGTCGGGCTGTTTGAGCAGTTGCGCCGCCAGGCCGAGCGAGACGACCTGCCCGCCGCTGAGGGTGTCCAGCCGCCGGTCGAGCGCGAGGTCGCCGAGGCCGAGCCGGTCCAGCTGGGCGCGGGTGCGCTCCTCGATGTCCCAGTCGTTGCCGATGGTGGTGAAGTGCCGCTCGTCGGCGTCGCCGGACTCGATGGCGTGCAGCGCCGCGATCAGCGGGGCGATCTCCAGCACCTGCGCCACTGTCAGGTCGCCGGACAGCGGCAGGCTCTGCGGGAGGTAGCCCGGCACACCGTGCACCGTGACCGACCCGGCGGCGGGCCGCAGCTCACCGGCGATCAGCTTGAGCAGCGTGCTCTTGCCGGCGCCGTTCGGCGCGACCAGGCCGGTCCGGCCCGCGCCGAGGGTGAAGGAGAGGTTCTGGAAGACCGGAGTGTCGTCGGGCCAGGAGAAGGTCAGGTTCGAGCAGACGACGAAGGAATCGGACATCAGGAGGACGACCTCGAAGATGAGGGCGGGCGGACCTCAGCCGCCCGGCGGGGGACACGGTCTCGGGGTACGACGACGCGACCACGGTGCCTGCCTGTGGTCGGTCACATGTCCGGTCTCACCCGGAGATGTCGTCGTCACCCGCCATGTCTGGTCTCCCTGCCTGCCTGATCGCCACTGGATCACTCCGGTCCACCGTAGCACCGGCCGGTGCCCGGCGCGGGCGTGCCGGACCGGCGTCCGCGCGGCGGTCCGCCGCGCCGTGCGCCCTATGCTCCTGGCCATGTCCCAGGTGACTGCGAGCCGCTGGTTCGGGCCGGCCGGATCCTCGACCGGCGACGCCCAGGTGTTCGTCTTCCCGTACGCCGGCGGCGTCGCCGCCTCCTTTGCGCAGTGGCGGGAACTGGCCGCGCCGGAGCTGTCGGTGCAGGTCGCGCTGATGCCGGGCCGGGGCGCCCGGCTGCACGAGCCACCGGTGGACGACCTCGCGGAACTGGTGGACGCGCTGGCGACGGCCGTCGCCGAGCGGGCGTCCGGGCCGTTCCTGCTGTTCGGCCACAGCCTGGGGGCGCTGGTGGCGTTCGAGGTGACCCGGGAGCTGCGCCGCCGGGGCGTGCCCGCACCGCTGGCGTTGCTGGTCGGCGGCGCGGAGGCGCCGGGGACCCGGCTGGTACGGCGGCGCGTCCACGACCTGGACGACGCCGGTCTCATCGACGCGCTGCGCGACTTCGGGGCCACGCCGGCCGCGCTGCTGGCCGACCGCGACCTGATGGAGCTGATCCTGCCCGGGGTGCGGGCCGACTTCGCGCTGTCCGAGCGGTACGCCTATCGCCAGGGGCCGCCGCTGGAGGTGCCGGTGCACGTGCTGCTCGGCGACGGGGACGAGCACGTGGACCCGGAACGGGCCGCGGGGTGGGCCCGGGAATGTGTCACCGAGCCGCGATGGCACGTGTTTCCCGGCGGGCATTTCTTCCTTACCGACCATCTGCCGGAAATCATCGACCTAATGCGACACATCGTCGTCAGTCACACCCCTGTGGCGGAATAAGCGACAAAGAGCAGGTAAGGACTCGTACCCGCGCCGGACCTTCCACAATGTCCGGTATTCGACCTGGTGAGTGGCCGAGAAGCGGTGTTAAAGTTCGCCATCCGTTCGCCGAAGGGACGTCGCTGACGAGGCGGCATACTGTCGCGTGCGCCGAGGTGTTCATGAGCCGGCCGTACCTTCCGTCCCTGGTCCTACGCGATTACCTGCACACCGTGGCGACCCTCCACCCGCAACTGCGCGAGCTGCTCGACTTCGGCCGTCCCGGCGCGGACGCGGCCCTCGCGGAACTGGCCGGCACGGTCAGCGAGTTCGACACCGACTCCACCGGCCGGGGCGATTCCTATCGCCGGGCTCAGCGGGACACGCTCGTCCGCTGGACCGGTATGCGGCGGCTGCTGGACCTCGCCACGCCGGACGCAGCCGCTCCGGTCACGCTGATCCTCGACGTGCTCGGCGGCGACGGCACGGTGGCCCGCGCTGCGGGCAGCCAGTCGGCCTGCTTCGAGTCCAAACTCGCATTCATCACCGGCGACCTGTCCGGCCACATGGTCGACAAGGCGCTCGCCCACGGCCTGCCCGCCGTCCGCCAGGCCGCGCACTTCCTGTTCCTGCGCGACGCCGGCGTGGACGCGGTGCTGCTGGCGTACGGCACGCACCACATCCCGGCGGCCCGGCGGCCGCAGGCGGTCGCGGAGGCGGCCCGGGTGGTCCGACCTGGCGGCCGGATCGTGCTGCACGACTTCGACGAGTCCAGCCCGATGGCCGGGTTCTTCGGCGAAGTGGTGCACCCGCACGCCGCCGGCGGCCACGACTACCGGCACTTCAGCCGCGCCGAGCTGACCGGCCTGTTCACCGCGGCCGGGCTGCCGGTACGCGTCCTCGACCTGTACGACCCGCTGATCGTGCGCGCCGACAGCGCCGAGTCCGCGTCCGCGGGCATGCGCGACTACGTCGGCGACATGTACGGCGTGCGCGACTACTTCGCGACGCTCACCGACGACGAGGTGTGGCAGCTGCTGACCCGCCACTTCGACCACACCCGTTACCTGGCCGGGATCGGCCGCGACGACCTGCCGGCCCGTCCGCTGGTCTACCGGGCCGACGGGCAGTTCGTGGCCGAGGTGCCCCGGATGGCGATCGTCGCGGTCGCGACGAGGACGCAGGTAGCGCCGTGACCGGCCCGAGCCACCTGACCGGCCCGCGCTACCTGATCGACCTGGTGCACCGGCCCGCCGGCGCCGGCGGCGACCGGCCCGCGATCGTCGGCCCGGACGGCGAGCTGAGCTACACCGCG
This sequence comes from Micromonospora sp. CMU55-4, assembly GCF_011602315.1. Lineage (NCBI taxonomy): Bacteria > Bacillati > Actinomycetota > Actinomycetes > Micromonosporales > Micromonosporaceae > Micromonospora > Micromonospora sp. CMU55-4. The sequence goes on along the minus strand of NZ_JAAOLH010000006.1, from coordinate 200,234 downwards.
CTGTGGGAGCGGGTCGGCGCGACGGCCGAGCTGCTGCGCCGCGCCCGCGTGCGGCCGGGTGACCTGGTGGGTCTCTACCTGCACCGGTCCGCCGACTATGTGACGTCGCTGCTGGCGACGCTCGCGGTGGGCGCGGTGGCGGTGCCGGTCGACCCCGAGCTGCCCTCCGGCCGGGCCGAGCAGATGCTCGCGGCGGCCGCGCCCCGGCTCGTCCTGTACGCCGACCGTCCGCCCGCCGTCGCCGCGCCCGCGTCGACCGGGTGGCGGGACGTGCGTACCGCGCGGGCCGGGTCGATGGCCGACCTGACCGATCGCACCGGCTGGCTGCCGCCGGGTGAGCACGCCGCGCTGGTGCTGTTCACCTCCGGCTCCACCGGCCGGCCGAAGGGCGTGGTGCTGCACCACGCCGGGCTGGTCAACCGGCTGGCCTGGGGTCACGAGTGGTTCGGCTTCGGCGCCGACGACCGGGTGCTGCACAAGGCGTCGATCGGATTCGACGCGTCGGTGCACGAGATCCTCTCCCCGCTGATCGCGGGCGGCGCCGTGGTCGTCGCCGGGCCGGGCCTGCAGTTCGACAGCCTCGGGTTGGTCCGGCTGATCCAGCGGGAGGCGGTCACCACCGCGCACTTCGTACCGACCATGTTGCGGCACGTGCTCGACGAGCTGGAGTTCGCCGGCTGCCTCACGCTGCGGCGGGTGCTGTGCGGCGGCGAGGCGCTGGACATGCGGCTGGTCCGGCGGTTGCGCGAGGTGCTGCCGTGCGGGCTGTTCAACGGGTACGGCCCGAGCGAGACGTCGATCAACGTGTCCTACTGGGACTGCGCCGAGCCGTACGCGGGCAGCATCGCCCCGATCGGCCGGATCATCGACGGCGTCACCGCCCACGTGCTCGACGACGATCTGCGCCCGGTGCCCGAGGGCGGGACCGGCGAGCTGTGGATCGGCGGGGTCGCGGTCGGGCTGGGCTACCTGCGCGACGACGAGCGGACGGCGGAACGTTTCCGCGCCGACCCGGCGCGGCCGGGCGCGCGGCTCTACCGCACCGGCGACCTGGTGCGGATCGCGCCGCAGGGCTTCCTGGAGTTCCGCGGCCGGGCCGACGACCAGGTCAAGATCCGGGGGGTCCGGGTGGAGCCGGGCGAGGTGGCCGCCGTGCTGCGCGAGCATCCGGCCGTGCACGACGCGGTGGTGGTGACGGTCCCGGACACCGACGACGGCCCCCGCCTGGTCGGGTACGTGGTGCCGCAGCCCCGGCAGGCCCCGGCGGTCGGCGGGCTGCCGCGCTTCCCGCTGCCGAACGGCATGGCGGTCACCGCGGCGTCGCCGGACGAGGCGGTCTTCCTCTACCGGCAGATCTTCGACCAGGCCGAGTACGCCCGCTTCGGCGTCCGCGTCGGCGACGGCGCCGTGGTCGTCGACGTCGGCGCCAACATCGGGCTGTTCTCGCTCTGGGCGTCCCGGCAGGCGCGCGACGTGCGACTGGTGGCGGTCGAACCGAACCCGGACACCCTGCCGTACCTGCGCGCCAACCTCGGCCTCTACGCCGGGTCGGCGTCGGTCGTCGAGGCCGCCGTGACCGACGCGGCGGGCACCGCCGAGCTGACCTCGTTCCCCGAGCTGAGCTACCTGTCCGGCCTCGGCGCCGACCGGGCCGGCGTCGCCTCCGACCTGGTCCGGTCGCACTACCGCAACGGTGGCGGCGACGCCGACGAGACCGAACAGGCGGCGCTGCTCGCGGACGCCCGCCGCCGCCTCGCCCCGGTGGCGCACGTGGTGCCGACGGTGACGCTGTCGGACCTGCTGGACCGCTTCGGGCTGGACCGCGTCGACCTGCTGAAGATCAACACTGAGGGCGCCGAGCTGAGCGTGCTGCGCGGGCTGCGCCCCGAGCACTGGCCCCGCATCCGCCAGGTCTGCCTGGAGGTCGAGCGCAGCAGCGTGACCACGCCGCTGGTGCGCGAGCTGCTGTGCGCGGCCGGGTTCGAGGTCAACGACATCGGCGACTGGAACGTCGGCGCGGACGCCGACGTCAGCTACGTCTACGCCGTACGGCCGCAGGACCCGCCGCCCGCGGCGACGCCCCGGGACGAGCCCGCCGACCACCTGCTGACCACCGGGCTGCTCCAGGGCTACCTGGCCTCGGCGCTGCCGCCCGCGATGCGCCCGGACCAGATCGTCCTGCTCGACCGGCTGCCCCGCCTGCCCAACGGCAAGGTCGCCCGGCTGGAGCTGCCACCACCACCGCCCCGGCCTACCGGGCCTGCTGCGGAACCCGGCGACGGCGCCCTCACCGACCGGCTGCGCGAGGCGTGGCGGGCCACGCTCGGCGTCGACGCGGTGCACGACGACGACACGTTCGTCGCGCTCGGCGGGCACTCGCTGACCGCGCTGCGGATTGCGCTGCGGGTACGGGAGATGGCCGGGCTGGAGGTGTCCCCGGCGAGCTGCCTGCGCGCCGGGTCGTTCGCCGACTGGGTCGACCGGGTCACGGAGGCGGGACGCGATGTCAGCCCGGTCCGCTGACGCGCGGCACGTCGTCGTGGTGGGCGCCGGCCGGCTGGCCCGCTCGCTGTGCCACGCCCTGGCCGCGACGCCCACCCCGGCGCCGCTGCGCGTGACGGTCCTGGCCCGCGACCCGGACGCGGCACTCGCGCTCGCCCGCGCCGCGCGGGTGCGCGCCACAGTCGCCGGAACCCCCGTCGCCGTCACCGCCCGGCCGTTCACCGCCGAACCCGGCGCCGACCCGGGGGAGGGGTACGCCGCCGACGCCGCCTCGATGGCCCGGCTCCGGCCCGACGTGCTGGTCTGCGCCGCGTCCGCGCAGTCGCCGTACGAGCGGGCGGCGGCGCCGTCGGCCTGGACGGATCTGATCGCCGCGGCCGGCTTCGGCGTGACGCTGGCATTGCAGGCCGAGCTGGTGTCCCGGCTGGCCGCCGCCCTGGCCGGCGGCGCGCCCGGCGCGACGCTCGTCAACGGCGCGTTCCCGGACGCGGTCAACCCGCTGCTCGCCGCGCGGGACCTGCCGGTGCGCTGCGGCATCGGCAACGTGGCGACGCTCGCCGCGTGCCTGGACGCCGCGCTCGGCCGTCCCGGCCAGCGCCGCCTGGCGGTGCTCGGCCACCACGCCCACCTCGCCGCGCCCGGCCCGGACGACGAGGACACCGCCGAGGTACGCGCCTGGCTGGACGGCCGGCCCGTCCCGGACGTCACCGGGCTGCTCGCCGGCTACCGCGCGCTGCCCCGGCCGGAGCTGAACGCGCTCGCCGGGCACGCCGGGGCCGCCCTGGTGGCGGCGCTCGCCACCGGCGACGAGGTGACGGCGAGCCTGCCCGGGCCACTGGGACTGCCGGGCGGCTATCCGGTCCGGCTCACCGGCGGCCGGACCGAGCTGCGGCTGCCGGCCGAGCTGCCCATGGCGCAGGCGGTCGCCTGGAACACCGCCGCCGGACGCCGCGACGGCGTCGAGGTCGGCGGCGGCCACGTCCGCTACCCGGAGCGCGCCCGGGCGGCACTGGCGGCGTACCGGCCGGACCTGGCCGGCGGCTGGCACGCGAGCGAGCTGCCCGAGATCGCCTGCCGGTTCACCGCCCTGCGTGACCATCTGCGAACGGTGCCGCCGGCGCCGGCCCGGAGTGTGTTGGAGGAAGCCCGATGACCGTGACCACCCCGGCCACCCGCAACATGATCACCGACTACTACGACGTCATCGCGTCGGCGGTGCGCCGATGCGGCGCGGTCCCCGGCGACGCGCCCGGCACGCCCGGCTTCGCGCCCGGCTTCGACCTGCCCGAGCTGACCCCGCAGGTACGCGAGTTCTACGCCGCCGCCACGGTCAGCTGGTCCCCGCTGGGCCACTACGGCGGGCACGACCTGACGATGCTCGACCTGACCGCCAACCCGGGCACCCGGACCACGAAGACGTTCGCCTCGATGGTGATCGTCGCCCGCGCGGTGGAGCACATCCGGCGTACCGGCGAGCGGCTGTGCATCGTCACCCCGACCTCCGGCAACAAGGGCGTCGCGCTGCGCGACTCGGTGGCCCGCGCGTACGCGGCCGGGCTGGTGACCCCGGAGCAGCTGTCCATCGTGGTGCTGGCGCCGGCGGCGACCCGGCACAAGTTCCGCCACGACGCGCTCGCCGACGATCCCGCGACCCGTGCGCTGAACCCGCTGCTGCGGTACACCGGCGCGGACCCGGAGGGCGTGAAGGCGCTCGGCCGGGCGTTCGTCGACGAGTACGCGGCCACCGCGTACGACAAGCGCGGCATCACCCTCTGGTACACGCTCGACCTGCGCAACTACCTGGTCGCCGACGCCGCCCGGGCCGCCTTCGAAGCCGACGTGTCGCCCGCCGCCGGTTCCCGCTGGCACGCGCACGCCGTGTCCAGCGCGTTCGGCCTGCTCGGCTACAACCTGGGCCGCGACGTGCTGGAAGCGGCCGGCGACGCCGACCCGGCCGACCGGCCCGGTTTCCTGCTCGTGCAGCACCTCGGCACGCCGGACATGGTGCTCAGCCTGCGCCACGGCTCGTTCGAGCGGGACCACTGCCCGGCGTACACGCTCGACGAGAGCCGGGGCGTCTGGACGCAGGACGCCGACCTGCGCTTCCCGGCCGTCACCGACGACCCGGCCGAGGTGCTCGACCCGACGTTCTACACCCATCGCCCGGTGACCTCCCCGGCCATGAACGCGCTCATCGGACGGCACGGCGGCGACGGCATCGTGGTGTCGCGGCGCGAGTGCGTGCGGCGCTATCCGGTCGCCCGGCAGTGGCTCTCCGCCGCCGGTCTGACGCTGCCCGAGGACCCGGCCCGGCTGCGGGAGTGGTCGATCCTGATGGCGCTGACCGGCGTCTGCAACGCCGTCGACCGGGGCCTGGTGCCGGCCGGGTACGAGATCGTGGTGCACGGCACCGGCAGCTACTGCGACGACTTCCGGATCGCCGAGGCCGACGCCGAGGTGTCCACGCTCGCCGACGTGGTCGCCGCCGTCCTGGACCAGCGGTGAGCCCGTTTCCGCAGCCGCTCGGCCTGCCGCCGCGGGTCGCCGCCGGGGCGCGCGCCGCGGGCGTCGACCCGGCCGCCGTCGTCCTCACCGCCACCGCCCTGGTGGTACGCCGGTACACCGGAGCCCCCGCGGTGACGCTGCGGCACGGCGACGACCCGGTGACGCTCGACCTGACCGCCGACGCGCCGATCCGGGAGTTGTGCCGGTCGCTGTGCCCGGCGCCGCCGGACCACCCGGTCGACGCCACCGTCGAGGTGAGCCCCGACCTGGTCGGCGTCACCGTCTCCGGGCTGCCCGCCGCGTACGCCGACGACCTCCGCGCCGACCTGGCCGACGTCCTGTCCACGCTGGACCCGGACGCCTCGTCGGCGGGGTTGCTGCCGTCGGCCCGCTACGAGCGGCGTCCGGCGCCGGACCTGTGGCGGCTGCACGGTGGCGACGGCACCGAGGCCGGCCGGGTCCGCGGCGACACCATCCCGGCCGCGTTCGCCGCGGCGGTGCGGGCGTACCCGGACAGGCCGGCGGTGCTCGCCGACGACGCGACGGTGACCTACCGGGAACTCGGCGCGGCAGTCGCCGCGACCGCCGAAGCGCTGGCCGGGCCGGGTGACGTCACGGCGCCGGTGGCGGTGCTGTGCCGCCACGGCGTCGCCACGATCACCGGCATCCTGGCGGCGCTGGCGTCGGGGGCGCCGTACGTGCCGCTGGACCCGGCGTACCCGGCGGCCCGGCTGGCCGCGATGCTGCGCGACGCAGGCGTCCGGGCGATCGTCGCGGACCCCGGCCACGAAGAGCGCGCCGCCACGCTCGCTGCCGCCGCCGGGCTGGAGCTGCCGGTCGTGTCGTTGCGCCGGGGCGACGCCGGCGTGCCGGTGCCGGCCGGGCCCGCGCGCCCGGACGACCCGGCGTACGTGCTCTACACCTCGGGGTCCACCGGGAAGCCGAAGGGCGTGGTGCAGAGCCACCGCAACGTGCTGTTCGGCGTCCGCAACCACGTGCGCAACTTCGCCGTCCGGCCGGACGACCGCACGAGCGTGCTCACCTCGTTCGGCTACGACATGGCGGTCACCGACACGTTCGGCGCGCTGCTGTCCGGCGCCGCCGCCGTCCCGGTCGACGTCCGCACGCACGGCCTCGGCCACCTCACCGGTGCGCTCGCCGGCCGGGGCGTCACCGTCTACCACTCCACCCCGACCGTCTTCCGGTACGTGATGGCGAGCCTCGGCGAGCACGGGCGGCTGCCGTCGGTCCGCGCTGTCGTCCTCGGCGGCGAGGAGGTCACCCGGCACGACGTGACGCTGGCCCGGCGGGCGTTCGCGCCGGGCGTGGTGTTCGTCAACGGGTACGGCACCACCGAGATCAGCTTCGCCGCGCAGCACCACCTGCCGCCGGACGCCGACCCGGGGCGCGCAGTCGTGCCGATCGGGCACCCGCTGCCGGGCGTCGAGGTGGTGCTGACCGACCCGGCCGGACGCCCCGCCTGCCTCACCGGCGAGGTGGTCGTGCGGACCCCGCACGTCGCGCTCGGCTACCTGGGCCTGCCGGAGCTGACCGCGGCCCGGTTCACCGAGCACGACGGGGTGCGCGCGTACCGGACCGGTGACATCGCGCGGCGGCTGCCCGACGGCACGCTCGTCTACCTGGGCCGCGGCGACCGGATGGTGAAGATCCGCGGCTACCGGGTGGAGGTGGGCGAGATCGAGGCGTGCCTGGCGGCGCTGCCCGGCGTGGCCCACGCGGCGGTGGTGGCGCGACGCGGCGCGTCCGGCGCGGGCGAGCAGGAGATCGTCGCGTACGTGGTCGGCGCCGCCGGTACGGTCGTCGAGCCGGGAGCGCTGCGGGAACGGCTGGCCGGTGTGCTGCCGGACTTCATGGTGCCCCGGGCGGTGGTGGCGGTGCCGGAGCTGCCGATCGGCCCGACCGGCAAGCTCGACCAGGCCGCCCTGCCCGACCCGGACGCCGGCCACCCGGCCGCCGGAGGGCCGCACGCGGGGCAGCCGGCCGCCGACCGCCCGGATGCCGGGGGACCGCCGGCCGGGCCGGTCGAGCAGACCATCGCGGCGGGCTGGTGCACGGTGCTCGGACTGACCACTGTGGGCCGCCTGGTGAACTTCTTCGAGGCGGGCGGGCACTCGCTCCAGCTCGCCCTGGTGCAGGGGTACCTGGAGGAACACCTCGGCCGCCGGGTGCCGCTGGCCCGGCTGGTGGAGTTCCCGACGGTGGCGGCGCTGGCCGCGTACCTGGAGACGGCCGGGGACGCCGCGGGCGTACCGGAGGACGGCCGGCTGACCGCGGTCGGACGCCGGATGGCCCGCCGTGCCGCCGCGCGGGCCGCCGGCGGCGGGGAGGGACGGGCGTGAGCGAGGACGACCGGATCGCGGTGGTGGGCCTGGCCTGCCGGGTGCCCGGCGCGGACGACGCACCGGCGCTGTGGCGCAACCTGCTGTCCGGGGTGGACTCGGTGCGCCGGGTCCCGGCCGGGGAGGGCGCGCCGGGCGGACCGGACTGGGTGTCGGCGTTCGGCCGGCTCGACGACCTGGAGGGCTTCGACGCGGACCTGTTCGGCTATCCCGCCGCGGCGGCGGCGCTGCTCGACCCGCAGCACCGGCTGTTCCTGGAGGTCGCCTGGCACGCCCTGGAGGACGCCGCGATCGACCCGGACCGCGACCCGGCCCAGATCGGCGTGTTCGCCGGATGCGCGCCCAGCCGCTACCTGCACCACCACCTGCTCGGCAACCCCGCGCTGGCCCCGGCGGCCGGCACGCTCGCCGAGGACTGGGACGACGCGCTGACCGGCTCCGGCTGCGACTATCTGCCGACGCGCACCGCGTTCGCGCTGGGGCTGTCCGGCCCGGCCGTGGCGGTCCAGACCGCCTGCTCGACCTCGCTCGTCGCGGTGTGCCAGGCCGGGCAGAGCCTGCTGGACTACCGCTGCGACGTGGCGATAGCGGGCGGCGCTGCGGTGGTCTCGACGCGGCAGGCCGGTTACCGGCTGCGGCCGGGCGGGCTGCTGGCCACCGACGGGGTGTGCCGCCCGTACGACGCCGCCGCCACCGGGCAGGTGTTCGGCAACGGCGCCGGGGCGGTGGTGCTGAAGCGGCTCGCCGACGCCCGCGCCGACGGCGACCACGTGTACGCCGTGCTCGCCGGGTGGGCGGTGAACAACGACGGCGCCGACCGGCCCGGCTTCACCGTGCCGGGCGTGTCCGGGCAGGCGGCGGTGATGGCGGAGGCGCTGGCGTCGGTCGGCTGGGACGCGGTCGACGTCGGTTACCTGGAGGGGCACGGCACCGGCACGCCGGTCGGCGACGCGATCGAGGTGGACGCGCTGGCCCGGGTACGCCGGGGCGCCCGCGCTCCGCTGCTGCTCGGCTCGGTGAAGGGCAACCTCGGCAACCTGGACGCCGCGGCGGGCGTGATTTCCCTGATCAAGGCCGTGTACGCGGTCCGCACCGGGCAGGTGCCGGGTACCGCGCACTTCACCGGCGCGCACGACGACGTCGACCTGGCCGCCGCGGGCGCCGAGGTGGACGCGCAGACTCGGCCGTGGGCCTACGAGCGGCGCGCGGGCGTCAGCTCGTTCGGTCTCGGCGGCACCAATGCGCACGTGCTGGTCGAGCCGGCGCCCGCGACGGACGCGCCGGACGCCGGGGCACCCGGCCCGGTGGTGCTGGGACTGTCCGCGGGCAGCCCGGCGGCGCTGCGGGAACTGGCCCGGCGGCTGGCCCTCCGGCTGGCCGACGGCGACCTGGCGGTGGCCGACGTGGCGCACACGCTCGCGGTGGGACGGCGGCGGCTGGCGTACCGGGACGCGGTCGCCTGCGCCGACGCGGAGGAGGCGGTGCGCCGGCTGACCGCGCTCGCGGCGGGCGACCCGGCCTCCGACGACGACGCCGCAGTCCGCGCCTGGCGCGCTGGTGACGAGCCGGCCGTCCCGCCGGGCCGGCGGGTGCCGCTGCCCGGCTACCCGTTCCGGCGGACCCGGCACTGGATCGAGGCACGACGATGACCGTCCGCGACGATCAGCGCGACCAGCAGGTCGGTCCCGAGCTGCCCTACCCGCAGGTGTGCCTGCCCGACCTGGTCGCGGCGCACGCCCGGCGGCGTCCCGGCGCCCCGGCCGTGGTGCAGGGCGACCTGACGCTCAGCTACGCCGACCTGGTCGGCCGGGCCGCCGCGCTGGCCGCGTCGCTGCGCGCCCACGGCATCGGCGCGGACGACCTCGTCGGCGTCTGCGTGGACCGTCGCCTGGACCTGGTGGTCGCGCTGCTCGGCGTGCAGGCGGCCGGCGCCGGGTACGTCCCGCTCGACCCGGCGCTGCCGCCCGGACGGTTGCGCGAGCTGGCCGCCGAGGCCCGGCTGCGCGTCGTCGTGGGTACGCCCGCCGCCGAGGCGTTCACCGGACGCACCGTGCTGGAAGTCCCCACCGGCACCGCGCCCTGGCAGCCGACACCGGCGACGCTCGGCACCACCGCGTACGCGATGTTCACGTCCGGGTCGACCGGGCAGCCGAAGGGCGCGGTGATCGAGCACCGGGCGCTGACCGAGAAGGTCACCTCGATCGCGGAGTTCTCCGGGTTCGACACGGCGACCCGGTGCCTGGCGTTCGCCTCGATCGGGTTCGACGCGTCGGTGGTCGACATGCTCGCCCCGCTCGCCGCCGGGGGCACCGTCGTGCTCGCCGGTGACGCCGAGCGGGCCGACCCGACCCGGCTCTACCGGATCTGTGCCGAGCAGGCGGTCGACGTGGTGGTGCTGCCGCCGCCGATCCTGCCGCTGCTGGACCCGGTCCGGCTGCCCGGCGTGCGGCTGGTCGTCACCGGCGGCGAGGCCACCGGCCCGGAACAGGTCGGCCGCTGGACCGCCGGCGGGCGCCGCTTCGTCAGCGTGTACGGCCCGACCGAGGCGACGGTGCTGGTGACCTGGTTCGAGGGCAGCGGCGACTGGACCCGGCCCATCCCGATCGGCCGGCCCGCCGCCAACCACCGCATCCACCTGGTCGACGACGAGCTGCGCGAGGTCGGCCCGGGGGAGATCGGCGAGGTGCTCGCCGGTGGGCCCGGGCTCGGCCGCGGATACCTCTTCGACGCCGCCCGCACGGCGGAACGGTTCCTCCCGGACCCGTTCTCCGGAAAGCCCGGGGAGCGGCTCTACCGCACCGGTGACCTGGCCCGGTGGCTGCCGGACGGGAGCCTGGAGTTCCTCGGCCGGGCCGACCGGCAGGTGAAGATCCGCGGGCAGCGGATCGAACTGGGCGAGGTCGAGGCGGTGCTGCGCCGCCACCCGGACGTCGACCTGGCCAGCGTCCAGGTCCGCGCCGGCGCCGGCGGTCAGGAACTCGTCGCGTACGTGGCGACCGGCCTGGACACCGCCGAGCTGCGTGACTACTGCGCCCGGCTGCTGCCGCCCGCCGCCGTACCGGCCCGGATGCACACCATGCCCGCGCTGCCGATCACCATCAACGGCAAGATCGACACCGAGCGGCTGGCCGCGCTCGACCTGGCCGGACCGGCCCCCGTGCCGTCCGGCGAGCCGCCCGCCACCGACACCGAACGCCTCGTCGCGCAGGCGTGGGCGGCGCTGCTGGACGTGCCCGCGGTCGGCCGCGACGACGACTTCTTCCACCAGGGCGGGCACTCCATCACCGCGATGCGGCTGGTCGCCGACCTGCGCGAGCGGCTGGGCCGCGACCTCGCCATCGAGGACGTGCTGGTCGGGCGGACGCCACGCGGCATCGCCGCCCGCGCCGACGCAGCCGCCGGAACCGGCCCGGCCCCGGTCGTCCGGGGACGGCCACCGGCGCTGTCCCCGGCGCAGCAGCGGCTGTGGTTCCTCGACCGCTACTTCCCGGCCGCCGCGTCGGCGTACAACGTCGCGTTCGCCGAACGGATCACCGGCCCGCTCGACGTGGCGGCGCTCGCCACGGCGCTCACCGCCGTCGCGGACCGGCAGCAGATCCTGCGCTGGCGCATCCCGGAGCGCGACGGCGTGCCGTACGCGGTCGCCGACCCGTCCACACCGGTGCCGCTGCCGGTACGCGACCTCGCCCCGGGCACCGATCTCGCCGGCCACCTCGCGGCGAGCGCCGCCACACCGTTCGCGCTGGGCACCGACACGCTGTGGCGGGCCGAGCTGATCCGCACCGGCGACGGCGAGCACGTGCTGGCCGTCTACGCCCACCACGCCGTGTTCGACGGCTGGTCGCAGTCGCTGTTCTACGCCGACCTGGCCGCCGCGTACCGGGCCGTGCTCGGGGACGGGCCGCCGCTGCCGCCGCTGCCCGCCACGTACGGCGACTACGTGGCCTGGCGCGCCGACCGTGCCCGGCGCCGCGCCGCCGCCGACCTCGACTGGTGGCTGGACCACCTGACCGGGGCGCCGGTCGTGCTGCGGCTCCCCGGTGGACGGGACCGGCCGGCCGAACAGACGTACACCAGCGCGACGGTGCGTACCCGGCTGGACCGGGCCGCCACTGCCGCGCTCACCGACCTCGCCGCCGGGCTCGGCGCGACCCCGGCGGCCGCCGTGCTCGCCGCGTTCGCGCTGGTGCTGGCCCGGCGTACCGGCCTGCCCGACCTGGTGGTCGGCACACCCACGGTGGACCGGCGGGCCGCCGACTTCGAGGCGATGGTCGGCTTCTTCATCGAGATCGCACCGCTGCGGCTGCGCCGGACGCCCGGGGCCGGCTTCGCCGCGCACGTCCGCGCCGCCTGGGAGGAACTGCTCGCCGCGCTCGCCCACCCGGAGGCGCCTGTCGAACGCATCGTCGGCGGCCTCGGGCTGGGCGGCCTGCTCGACCGCAGCCCGCTGGTGCAGGTGCTGTTCAACATGTACACGTTCGACGAACCCCGGCTGGACCTGGCCGGACTGTCCGCCGAGCCGGTGCCGGTGCCCGCACCCGGCTCACCGTTCGACCTCACGCTCTACGGCATCACCCGGGACGGGCGGCTGCGCGTGGAGATCGTCTTCAACCCGGACGTCTACGGCGAGGCCCTGATCACCGACGTGCTCGCCGACGTCGAGCGGTTGCTGCGGGCCGGCGTCGCCGACCCGGAGCGGCCGGTGGCCGAGCTGCCCGCCTGGACCGCCGTCCCGGCCGGAACGGCCGACGACGTGCCCCGGGCCGCCCGGGTGAACCGGGCCGGAGGCCGCGCCGGGGTGCCCGCCGCCCGCCCGGCCACCGCCACCGAGCGGCGGATCGCCTCGGTCTGGTGCGACGTGCTCGGCGTACCGGAGGTGGCCGCGACGGACAGCTTCTTCGACGTCGGCGGCGGCTCGCTCGCGGTCGCGGTCGTGCAACGGCAGCTCAACCGGCTGCTCGGCACGAATTTGCGGGTCGTGGACCTGTTCCACCACCCGACCGTCCGCGCGCTCGCCGCGCACCTGGACAGCCTCGGTGCGCCCTCGTCCGGCGAGGACGCCGAGGACGAGGCGGTGGAACGCGCGGCGCGCCGGGGCGCGCTACGCCGCCAGCGGGTCCAGCGCCGCCCGGTGGTGGAGGAGGAGCCGCGGTGACGTACCTGGTCCCCCTCGGCGACACCGGCTGGTCGGTGTGGCGGGACGTGCTGCTGCGCAGCGCCGGGTTCCCCGCCGACGGACTGGACCGGTTCGCCGCGCCGGACTGCGCCGACGCGGCCGACCGGCATCTGTCCGGCGAGCTGGACGAGACGGCTTTCAGCGCCGCGTACGCCACCGCCGTCCGGGCGTCGTCGGCGGCGCTGTGCGGGATCGCCGCCGACCCGCTGTTCCGTGAGGCCGTCGCCTGGCAGAACCCGGAGGCGCTGGTGGCGCTGGACGGGCTGCTCCGCGACGGCCCGGACGCACCCCGCAACGTGCGCCGCCGGGGCCGGGAGAACGTCGTCGCCGGGTACTGGCAGCGCTACGTCGCCAAGTGCGAGACCATCGGCTTCTTCGGGCCGGTGTGCTGGGGCACCGTGGCACCTGGTGCGCCCGGCGTCACCGCCGTGCCCGGCCCCGGACTGCTCCGCCGCCGCGCCGTCCACCTCGAACACTGGGCGCTCGCCGCGTACGCGGACCGGCTGGCCGCCGACCCGCAGGTCCGGCAGTGGCTGGCCCCGGTCCGGGCGCCGCACGTCCACCTGGCGGACCGGGTCGTGCACCGGCCGGCCCAGCGCCCGGAACCGGTGTCGCTGAGCGAGTCGATCGCGCTGTGCCGGTGCGACGGCACCCGCCCGGCCCGGGACGTCGTCGACGACCTGGTGCGCGACGGGCAGACCGGTGTGCGCCGCGCCGCAGAGGGGTTCCTGCTGCTCGCGCAGCTCGTCGAGCGAGGGCTGCTGCGCTGGGACTTCGACCTGCCGCAGGGCTTCGCCGCGCAGGAGCACCTGCGGGAGCGGATCGCCGCGATCGGTGACCGGGAGTGCCGCGCGCGGGCGCTGGCCGGGCTGGACCGGCTGGCCGCCGCCCGCACCCGGGTCGCCGACGCCGCCGGTGACCCGGCCGCCCTCACCGCCGCGCTGTCCGCGCTGGACGCCGAGTTCACCGCGCTCACCGGGTTGCCGCCGCGCCGCCGGGCCGGGCAGAACTACGCCGGGCGGGCGCTGTGCCACGAGGAGACCGCACGCGACGTGGACCTCACCGTCGGCGGCGGCCTGCTCGACTCCCTGGCCCCGGCGCTGGACCTGCCGCTGCGGGCGGCGCGCTGGCTCACCGCCGAACTGGCCACGGCGTACGGCGACGCGCTGCGCGACCTGTACGACGACCTCGGCGGCGACGGGCCGGTCCGGCTCGGTGACCTGTGGTTCGTCGCGCAGGGGCCGCTGTTCGGGCCCGGTGACCGGCCGGTGGACCGGGTCGCGGCAGAGTTCGCCGCCCGCTGGGAGCGGGTGCTCGGACTGGCCGGACTGCCCGCCGGGACGACCCGGGTGGAGTTCGCCGCGGCCGAGCTGGCGCCCCTGGTGGCCGACGCGTTCCCGGCCGGCCGTCCCGGCTGGAGCGCGGGCCGGGTGCACAGCCCCGACCTGCAACTGTTCGCCGAGTCACCCGAGGCGCTGGCCGCCGGCGAGTTCGGGGCGGTGCTCGGCGAGTTGCACGCCGCGTACGCCACGTTCAACGCCGAGCTGTTCACCCACTGCCACCCCGACGTGGACCGGCTGCGGCGCGCGTACGCGGCCGACCTGGGCCCGGGACGGCTGCGCCCGCTCTACCCGGTCGACTTCCCCCGCGTCGGCGGGCGGTTGTCCGCGTCCCTGCACGGGCCGGACGACCACCGGCTCGCGTTCGCCGACGCGCCCGGCGCGCCGCGCGACCGGCTCGTGCCGGCGAACGCGGCGATCGTGTCCGAGGTGGACGGCGTGCTGGTGGCGACCGGCCCGGACGGCACGCGCTGGCCGCTGGTCGAGGTGTTCTCCGACCTGATCGCGGTGCACGCCGGCGACGCGTTCAAGCTGATGACCGACCGCCCGCACAGCCCCCGGGTGACAGTCGACCGGCTGGTGCTGGCGCGGGAGACCTGGCGCACCACGGTCGGGGCGACCGGCCTGGCCGACGCCGTCGACCAGGCGCGGCGCTACCTCGCGGTACGCCGGTGGCGGACCGCGCTGGGCCTGCCGGAGCGGGTCTTCGTCCGGGTGGCCACCGAACTCAAGCCCACCTACGTGGACCTGACCAGCCCGCTCTACGCCAACCGGCTCTGCCTGCTGCTGCGCGCCGCCCGGCGGTCCGGCGGCGACGACGTGACGGTGACCGTGTCGGAGCTGCTGCCCGCGCTCGGGCAGGCGTGGCTGCCCGACCGCGCGGGCCGCCGCTACGTCAGCGAACTGCGCCTGCACATCAGCGATTCGGCCGAGCCGGAGGTCATGGCGTGAACGAGACAGTGGAGCCGATCGCGATCGTCGGGCTCAGCCTGCGCGTGCCGGGGGCGGCGTCGGCGGAGGAGTTCTGGCGCAACCTGGTCGTCGGCGCCGAGTCGCTCACCCGGTTCACCCGAGCGGAGCTGCTGGCCCGGGGCGTCGCGGCGGAGCAGCTCGACGACCCGGCGTACGTGCCGGTGGCCGCCGTGCTCGACGGCGTGGACCGGTTCGACGCGGAGCTGTTCGGGCTGAGCCCCCGCGACGCGGAGCTGACCGACCCGCAGC
This sequence comes from Micromonospora sp. CMU55-4, assembly GCF_011602315.1. NCBI lineage: Bacteria > Bacillati > Actinomycetota > Actinomycetes > Micromonosporales > Micromonosporaceae > Micromonospora > Micromonospora sp. CMU55-4. The sequence continues at coordinate 185,130 of NZ_JAAOLH010000006.1, read as the reverse complement.
AGCGGCTGTTCCTGGAGCACGCGCACGCGGCGCTCACCGACGCGGGCTGCGACCCGGCCCGCTACGACGGCGAGATCGGCGTGTACGCGGGCGGCAACGCCGACCTGTACCAGTGGCTCAACGTCCGGCGGAACCCGCGGGCGCTCGCGGACGCCGGTGAGCTGCGCGTGTCGCTCGGCAACAAGCCGGACTACCTGGCCAGCACCGTCGCGTTCCGGCTCGGCCTGCGCGGCCCGGCGATGACGGTGCAGACCGCCTGCTCGTCGTCGCTCGTCGCGGTGCACCTGGCTGCCGAGGCGCTGCGCAGCGGCGAGTGCGACACGGCGCTGGCCGGCGGCGTGTGCGTGGAACTGCCGCACGGCGTCGGGTACGTCGCCGACGAGGGCTACACCTCCGCCGACGGGCACTGCCGCCCGTTCGACGCGGACGCCGACGGCACCGTCTACGGCAGCGGCGTCGGCGTGGTCGTGCTCAAGCGGCTCTCCGACGCGCTCGCCGACGGCGACGACATCCGGGCGCTGGTCATCGGCAACGCGGTGAACAACGACGGCTCGGCCAAGGCGAGCTTCACCGCGCCGAGCGTCACCGGTCAGGTGGAGGTGGTCACGCAGGCGCTCGCGGTGGCCGGCGTCGCCCCGCGTTCGGTCGGGTACGTCGAGGCGCACGGCACCGGCACCGTCCTCGGCGACTCGATCGAGCTGGCGGCGCTGAGCACGGCGTACGGGCGGCGCACCGCCGAGCGCGGCTGGTGCGGGGTCGGCTCCACGAAGGCCAACATCGGTCACCTCAGCGCGGCCGGCGGCGTGATCGGCCTGATCAAGACCGTGCTGTCGATGCGGCACCGGCTCATCCCGCCCACCGTCAACCACGACCGGCCGCACCCGGGCATCGACATCGAGGCGAGCCCGTTCTACGTGGTGTCCACGCTGACCAAGTGGGAGCCCGAGGACCAGCGACCGCTGCGGGCCGGCGTCAGCTCGCTCGGCCTCGGCGGCACCAACGCGCACCTGGTGCTCCAGGAAGCGCCGCCGCGCGTACCCCCGGAGCCGGATCACGGCGGCGGCGAGCTGCTCCAGGTGTCCGCCGCGACGCCCGACGCGCTGGCCGCTGCTTGTGCCCGGCTGGCCGAGCGGCTCACCGGCGCGCCCGATGTGGAGCTGCGCGACGTGGCCCACACGTTGCGGGAGGGCCGGCCGGCGTACCGGCACCGGGCCGCCGTCGTCGCTGTCGACCGGGCCCGGGCGGCGGCGGCGCTCACCGACCCGAAGCGCCGGGCCGCCGGGGACGCCGCGACGCCGCCCCGGGTGGGCCTGCTCCTGCCCGGGCAGGGCGCGCAGCACCCCGGCATGGGCGCGCACCTGGCCGCTACCGAGCCGGTGTTCGCCGCCGCCGTGGACGAGTGCGCCGCGATCCTCGGCTGGGACGCGGGCGAGATGATCTTCGACGCCGGACCGGGCGCGGACGAGCGGCTGGCCGGACCGGCGGTGGCGCAGCCCGCGCTGTTCGCCGTCGAGTACGCGCTCGCGGCGCTGTGGCGGCACTGGGGCGTCACGCCCGCCGCGATGATCGGCCACTCCGTCGGCGAACTGGTCGCCGCCACGGTGGCCGGGGTGTTCGACCTGCCGGACGCGCTGCGGCTCGCCGCCGCCCGGGGCCGCCTCGTGCAGGCCGCGCCGGAGGGCCGGATGCTCGCCGTGCAGCGCGGCGCCGACGAGATCGCGCCGCTGCTGCCCGACGGTGTCGCGGTGGCGATCAGCAACGGCCCGCACACCTGCGTGGTGGGCGGCGCGCCGGAACCGGTCGCCGCCGCCGAGGTCCTCCTGCGCGAACGCGGCATCGGCTGCACGCCGCTGCGGTCGCCGTACGCGATGCACGTGCCGCTGCTGACGGCGGTGCGCGACGAGTTCGCGGCGCTCGTGGCGGCGGTGCCGCGCCGGGCGCCGGACCTGCCGGTGTTCTCGGCCGCGACCGCCGCGCCGTTCACCGACGAGCAGATCACCGACCCGGCGTACTGGGCCGACCAGCTCTGCCGGCCGGTGCGGTTCGGCGCCACGGTGGCCGCGCTCGCCGCGACCGGCGCCGCCGACGACTGGCTGCTGCTGGAGTGCGGCCCCGGCCGGCAGCTCGCCGGTCTGGCCCGGCTGAGCCTGCCGGCGGGAGCCCGGGCGCCGCTGCGCACGCTGCCCGCGCCGGGGGAGCGGCTGACCGGCAGGCAGACCGCGTACGAGGCGGCGGGCCGGCTGTGGACGGCCGGGGTGCCGGTGCGACTGCCCGCCTCCGGCGCGCCGCGCCGGGTGCCGCTGCCCGGCTACCCGTACCAGCGCGCCCGGCACTGGATCGACCCGGAGCCGGTGGCCGCGCCCGCCGGACCGGCCAGCGACGAGCGGTACGACGACGGCGTGGTCGAGGTGCCGGTCTGGGGTCAACTGCCCGACCTCGCGCCCGTCGAGGCGCCCGGCCCGCTGCTGTTGTTCGCCGCAGGAAAGCGCGGCACGGCGCTCGCGGACCGGCTGCGCGAGCGCGGCGTGGACGTCACGGTGGTACGTCCCGGACCGGCCTTCGCGGTCCGCCCGGACGGCTACCGGCTGCGCCCGGCCAGCGTCGCCGACCACCAGCGCCTGCTCGACGAGTGCGCCGACGACGGCCGGGCCGCCCGGATCGTGCACGCGTGGGCGCTCGACGGCGACCCGGCCGGTCCGGACGCCGATGCCGTGGCGGCGGCCCAGGAACACGGGTACCTCGCGCTGCTGACGCTGCTGGAGGCACTGCCTGCCGCCGACGTGGCGCTGGACGTGGTGACCGCCGGGACGGCCGACGTGACCGGATCCGACCTGCTGCGCCCGGAACATGCCACAGTCGCCGGGGTGGTGCGCTCGGTGCCGCTGGAACGTCAGGGACTGCGTTGCCACTGGGTCGACGCCGACCCGGCCGACCCGGGCGCGGACGCGCTGGCGGACGAACTGCTCGGCGCCGAGCGGGCCGAGGCGGTCGCGCTGCGGCTGGGCGGGCGCCGCTGGACACGCGGGTTCACGGCCGCGCCGGCGCGCCGGCGTACCGGGCCGGCACTGCGCGACGGCGGGCGCTACCTGATCACCGGCGGACTGGGCCGGATCGGCGGGGCGTTCGCCGCCGAACTGGCCCGCCCGGGCGCGCGGCTGGTGCTGGTCGGCCGGACCGCCCGGCCGGACCTGGTCGAGGCGCTGGAACGGGCCGGGGCGCAGGTCCGCCACGTGCGCGCCGACGTGACGGACGTGGACGCGCTGCGGGCGGTACGCGCCGACATCGAGGACGACCTCGGCGGACTCGACGGCATCGTGCACGCCGCACGGCTGCCCGACACCGGACTGTCCACCGGGTCGCGGCCGGCCGAGGCGACAGCCGAACTGCTGCCGAAGGTCACCGGCGCGCTGGCGCTGCGTGCGGTCTTCGGCGACATGCCGCTCGACTTCGTGCTGCTCAGCTCCTCGGTGACCGCGCTCGCCGGTGGCCTGGGGCGCGCCGACGACACGGCCGCCAACGCGTTCCTCGACGCGTACGCGCGCAGCCCGCACGGCTGGCGGTCGCCGGTGCTGTCGGTGGCCTGGGGCGCGTGGCGGGAGGAGGGCGTACCCGACCACGACGGGCTGGCCCCGGACGCGGCGGTGCGCGCGGCGTGCCGGGTCCTCGCCGAGGGGCGGACCGGCTCGGTGGCGATCGGCGCCTACACGGTGGAGGCGGTCGCCGGGCACGAGCGGCGGCTCGCCGCGACCACGGCGGCCACCGCCTCGACGGTGACCGCCGCCGACGGCGACCTGCAGGACACCGTCGCCCGGATCTGGCGTGACGTGCTGGGCGTGGCCGAGGTCGGCCCGCACGACGACTTCTTCCGGCTCGGCGGCACCTCGCTCGTGGCCGCGCAGCTGGTGCTGCGGATCCGGCAGGCGGTGGGCGCCCGGCTGTCCATGCGGGTGCTGTTCGACGCGCCCACCGTCGCGGCGATGGCCGCCCGGATCGAGTCGCTGCGCGCCGCCCCGTCCGCCTCCGCATCTGCCGAGGCGCCCATCCCGCGTCTGCGCCGACCGGGACGGCCGGGATGACCGAGTCGCGCCACGACGTCACGCCTGTGGACGACGTCTACACCGTTCCCGCCTCGTACGCCCAGGAGCGGGTCTGGTTCACCGCCCAGCTCAGCCCCGGGCAGCCGCTGTTCACCATGACCGACGCGGTCACCCTGCCGGCGGGCGCCGGGCCCGAGCAGGCGCTCGCCGCGCTGCGGACGGTCACCGACCGGCACGAGGCCATGCGCACCACGCTGCGCCTGCACGACGGGCGGCTCTACCAGGACATCCACCCCACGGTCCCGGTGGAGCTGCCGGTCACCGACCTGTCCGCGCTGCCCGAGCCGGAGCGGGACGCCGCCCGCGCCCGGATCGTCGCCGAGTACGCAGGTCTCGACCTGCCGATGGACGCCGCCCCGCTGTGGCGGGGCCGGCTGCTGCGGCTCGACCCGGACACCTGGTGGCTGCTGTTCGCCGGGCACCACGTCGTCCTCGACGGCACGTCCCTGCTCCACCTGCGCGCCGAGCTGACCGAGCTGTGCGCCGCCGCCGTCGCCGGCCGCGCGCCGGACCTGCCCGAGCTGCCGATCCAGTACGCCGACTACGCGGCCTGGGAACGCGACCGCCTCGACGGCCCCCGCTGGGACGAGCTGCGCGACCACTGGCGGGAGGCGCTGACCGGCCTGCCGGCAGTGCACGCGCTGACCACCGACCGGCCGCGCCCGGCGACGCTCACGTTCGACGGCGCCGACGTCCGCCGCACACTGCCCGGCGACGTGACGGCGGCGCTGCCCGAGCTGTCCCAGCAGGCCGCCGCGACCCCGTTCATGGTGCAGCTGGCCGCCTACGTGGCGCTGCTGCACCGGCTGTCCGGAAGCGACGACGTGGTGGTCGGCATGCCGGTGGCCGGCCGGGACCGGGCCGAGCTGGAACCGCTGCTCGGCATGTTCATGAACATGCTGGTGCTGCGCGTCGACGTGTCTGGCGATCCACCGTTCCTGACCCTCGTCCGCCGGGTCCGCCGGGTCGTGCTCGACGCCTGGGACCACCAGGACATGCCGTTCCAGAAGCTCGTCGAGGAGCTGGCGGTACGGCGCGACCCGGGCGTGCCGCCGCTCTACCAGCTCACGTTCCACCACCTGCCGACCGGCCGGGGCGAGGCGTTCGGCGGCGCCATGGACGACCTGTCGCTGGAGATCGCCGGGGACGAACTGCGGCTGGAGTACCGCACCGCGCTGTTCGAGCGTGCCGCGATGGAGGCGTTCGCGGACCGCTACCTGCTGTTGTTCGCCGCCGCCGTGGCGGCGCCCCGGACCCGGGTGAGCGCGCTGCCGGTCATGCCGGACACCGAGCACGCGGCGGTCGTGACCGGCTGGAACGCCACCGCCGCCCCGGTGCGCCGGACCACGCTGGCGGAGCTGTTCGACGCCCAGGCCCGGCGCACGCCGGACGCGGTCGCGCTGGTCGACGGCGACACCCGGATGACGTACGCGCAGTTGTCCGACGCCGCCGAGCAGGTGGCGTCGCGGCTGGTCGCGCACGGCGTGGGACCGGAGTCGGTGGTCGCGATCCACGAGCCCCGCTCCCGCCGCCTGATCGCCGGGCTGCTCGGCATCCACCGGGCCGGCGCCGCGTACCTGCCGCTGGACCCGGACCACCCGCCGCAGCGGCTGGCCTTCATGCTCGCCGACGCCGGCGCCGGGGTGCTGCTGGCCGACGAGCTGCCGGACGGGCTGACCGTCCCGGGCACCGTGCTGCCGCTGACCGCGCCGGACCGGCCGCCCACCGCCGCCGGCACTGCCGCCCGGCCGGGGAACGCGGCGTACGTGATCTACACGTCGGGCTCCACCGGACGGCCGAAGGGCGTGGTCAACGAGCACGCCGCGATCGTCAACCGGCTGGACTGGATGCAGGACGCCTTCGCGCTCGGACCGGACGACGCGGTGCTGCACAAGACACCGATCGGGTTCGACGTGTCGGTGTGGGAGGTGTTCTGGCCGCTGCTCGTGGGCGCGCGGCTGGTGCTCGCCGCGCCGGGCGGGCACCGCGACCCGGCGTACCTGCGGGAGCTGATCGAACGGGAGCGGGTCACCACCGTCCACTTCGTGCCGTCGATGCTCGACGCGTTCCTGTCCACGGCCGACCCGGCCGGCCCGGCCCGCTGCGGCTCGCTGCGGCGGATCGTGTGCAGCGGCGAGGAACTGCCCGCCGACCTGGCCCGCCGCGCCGTCGCCGCGATCCCGTCGGCGGCGCTGCACAACCTGTACGGACCGACCGAGGCGGCGATCGACGTCACCGCCTGGGCGGCCACCCCCGACGCGCTGACCGGCGTGACCCGGGTGCCGATCGGCGGGCCGATCCGCAACGTCCGCACGTACGTGCTCGACGAGGCGATGCGCCCGGTGCCGGTCGGCGTGGCCGGGCAGCTGCACCTCGGCGGCGTGCAGGTGGCCCGCGGCTACCTGAACCGCCCCGGACTCACCGCGGGCGCGTTCGTCCCCGACCCGTTCGGCGAGCCCGGCGGCCGGCTGTACGCCACCGGCGACCTGGCCCGCTGGCGTACCGACGGGACGCTGGAGTTCCTCGGCCGCATCGACGACCAGGTGAAACTGCGGGGCCTGCGGATCGAGCTGGGGGAGATCGCCGCGGTGCTACGCGAACAGCCCGGCGTCGGCTCCGCGGCCGTCGTCGTGCGCGGCGCCACGCCCGCCGAGCAGCGTCTCGTGGCGTACCTGACGGGCGAGGCCCCGGACCCGGCGGAGCTGCGGGCGGCGCTGAAACGGCGGCTGCCCGAGTACATGGTGCCGTCGGCGTTCGTGACGCTCGACGCGCTGCCGCTGTCCGCCAACGGCAAACTTGACACCGCCGCGCTGCCCGCACCCTCGTCCGGCGTCGCCCCCGCGCAGCGCCGTCCCCCGGTGACCCCGGTCGAGCAGACGGTTGCCGCCACCTGGCGCGACGTGCTCGGCGTGCCCGAGGTCGGCCTGGACGACGACTTCTTCGAGCTGGGCGGTCACTCGCTGCTGGCGATCCGGATGCTGGCGCTGCTGCGCGAGGCGTACGGGCAGGTCGACGTCGGCGTGATGGACGTGTTCGCGCACCCGACGGTGCAGGGGCTGGCCGCGCTGATCGACGCCCCGGCGGACGGGGAGCGGCAGCGCCCGCTGCTGTACGAGCTGACCCGGCCGGTCCCGGCGGACCAGCGGGTGCGCTCGTACGTGTGCGTGCCCTACGGCGGCGGGCTCGCCAGCATCTACCAGCCGCTCGCGGACGCGCTGCCGGCCGGGCACACGCTGTTCTCCGTGGCGATCCCCGGCCACGACGTCGGCGTCCGTGACACCGAGCTGCCCTTCGACGAGCTGGTCGAGCGGTGCGTGGCCGAGATCCAGGAGCGGGTGGACGGCCCGCTGGTCCTGTACGGCCACTGCGTCGGCGGCGCGCTGTTGACCGGCATCGCCCGGCGGCTGCACGAGCGCGGACGTCCCATCGAGGCGATCTACGCCGGGGGCGTGTTCCCGACCGCCCGCCCGGACAACATGCTCGGCCGGCTCGTCGACTGGGCCGACTCCCGGGGCGCGGACCGGCGGTACGAGACGTTCCTGCGCTCGATCGGCGCGGAACTGGCCGACCTGGACCCGGCGCAGGTCGACCGGTTCGTGCACCACGTACGGCGGGAGGCCGCCGAGGCGCAGGAGCGGTTCACCGAGTGGCTGGACGGCGAACCGGTCCGGGTGCCCGCACCGGTGATCTCCGTCGTCGGCACCCACGACGTGCTCACCGAGTACTACGAGGAGCGGTACCGCGAGTGGAGCTTCCTCGGCGAGTCGACAGCGCTCGTGGTGCTGGACGAGGCCGGGCACTACTTCGTCAAGCAGCGGGCCGAGGCGCTCGCCGAGGTGCTCACCCGCACCCATCCCCGGCTCGCCGAGCCGTCCGCCGCGCCACGACAGCTCGCCGGTGACGGCTGGGCACTGGCGGCCACCAGCACCGATCCGGTCACCGCCGAGACCGGCGTGCAACCGGGCGTACGCCGGTTCCTGGCGATCACCGCCAGCCAGCTCATCTCGTCGACCGGGTCGGCGCTGACCCAGTGGGCGGTGCCAGTCTGGGTCTACCTGGAGACCGGGTCGATGCTGTGGTTCGGCCTGTCCGGGGTGATCGCGTACCTACCGGCGCTGCTGACGCTGCCGGTCGCCGGCGCGGTCGCGGACCGGTTCGACAGGCGCCGGGTGCTGCTGGCCGCGTGCGCGACGGCGGTGACAGCGGAGGCGCTGCTGGCGCTGCTGCTCTGGACCGACCGGCTGGGGCTGGCGGCCGTCTACACGCTCGTGTGCGTGCTCGGCGCGGCGTCGGTGTTCCAACGCATCACCTACCTGGCCGCGATCCCACAGGTGGTGCCGAAGCGCTATCTGGGGCACGCCAACGGCATCGCGCAGCTCGCGGTCGGGCTCAGCTCGCTCGCGGTGCCGCTGCTGGCTGCGGGTCTGCTGGCCGCGATCGGCCTGGCCGGCGTCCTGGTCATCGACATCGTCAGCTACGTGGTGGCGATCGGTGTGCTGGCCGCGGTGCGGTTCCCCGACCTGCTCGGCCGGCGGCGCAAGGAGCCGTTCCTGGCGGAGCTGATCGGCGGCGCGCGGATGACGTGGGCCGAGCCGGGCTTCCGGGCCATGCTGGGCTTCTTCTCGCTCTACAACCTGTGCCTGGCGAGCCTGCTGCTGGTGCCGCCGATGGTGCTCGCGTTCGGCACGATGGGCCAGGTCGGCACCGTGGCGTTCGCCGAGGCGCTCGGCGCCGTCCTCGGCGGACTCGCCATCGCGGTGTGGGGCGGCCCGACCCGGCGCCGGATGCCCGCGCTGATCGCCATCGCGTTCGGCGTGGCGGTCAGCCTGGTGCTCAGCGGCGTCCGGCCGAGCCTGCTGCTGGTGGCGCTCGGCAGTTTCGGCGTGGGGCTGGGCCTGGGCCTGCACAACGGCATCTACCTGTCGATCATCCAGGTGAAGGTGCCGCAGCGGTTCCACGGCCGGGTGCTGGCGATCATCCAGACGCTGACCTGGGCGACGCTGCCGCTGGGCTTCGCCGTGCTGGTGCCGCTGAGCGGGTCGCTGCTGGAACCGATGTTCGCCCCCGGCGGCGCGCTGGCCGGCAGCGTCGGCGCGCTGATCGGCACCGGCCCCGGCCGGGGACTCGGGTTCGCGTTCGTGGTGTCCGGGCTGGCCCTGGCCGTGGTGGCGCTCGGCGCCTACGGCGTACGCCGGCTGCGCCGGTTCGACACCGAGACCCCCGACGCGCCGGCGGACGCCACCGAGTGGCTACCGCACCTGCGCCGGGTCGACGATCTGTAGCCGCAGTTCCGAGGCGTACGCCCGGCCGGCCCCGTCGGTCAGCCAGGCGTCGTCCGGGCCGGGCAGCAGCTCGGTGACGGTGAGCCCGACGCCGTCGCCGCCCTTGGCGTGCGCGCCGCGCAGCAGCGTGCACAGCAGCCGGGTATAGACGCCGCTGGTCAGGTCCACATAGCTGGGTTTGAGTTCGGTGTCGACCCGCACGAAGATCCGCTCGGGCAGGCCGAGCGCGAGCCGCCAGCGCCGTACCGCGAGGTAGCGTTCCCGCTCGCCCTTGACCGTGTGCAGGCCGGTCTCGCCCACAGTGGTGCGCCACGTCTCGCGGACCAGCACCAGGTCGTCGACGGTGACGCGCGGCGTGCGCCCGGCGTTGCCGGCCAGCTTCCACGTGTCGAACACCTGGTAGTCGAACAGCGGCGCGAACACCTCCAGCAGCGGCCACCGCCGCCCGTCGTCGGCGTGCGCGGAAAGAGTGCCGTCGTCGTCCGGCCGCACGGTCAGGGTCGTGATCGGCACGAGGCGGTCCGGGTCGGCGCCGGGCGCGTCGACGAACCCGAGCTGGGCGTCGGCGGGCCCGTGCAGCCACTCCGCGATCCGGGCGGTGTGCCGGGGCCAGTCCACCGGCGGCAGCAGCCGGACCCGGCCGCCGGGCAGGTCGGCGCGCATCCCGTCGCGCAGCCGCTGCGGGTCCGGGTGCCCGTACGCGAAGAAGTGCGTGTCGAACGCGGCCAGCGCCACGTGCAGCTCGCCGAGCACGACTGTGAAGTCGCCGCGCAGCAGCGCCGCCTCGTCCGGCGCGCACACGTGCACGTCCGGGCTGTGGATGCGGGCGGCGGCCCAGCCGGGCGCGTCGGCGGGGAACGCGGCGGCGACCCGCTCGGTCAGCGCGGCGGCGTCGAACCGCAGCTCCCGGGCGTCGGTGTCGGCGTCGGCCAGGCCGAGCACCGTCGACCACCGGGCCAGGAACTCGGCGGTGACGGCGGCGGCGGGCGGGTCCGCCCCGAACACCACCGCCTGCGCCAGGAACCACAGGTCGGCCACCGGCACGTCCGCGGTGGCCGACTCCGCCGCCAGGTCGCGGTACAGGGCGGCCAGCGCGTCGGCGTACGCCTGCCCGATCGCCGCGGTCAGCCACCGCGCCGACAGCAGCAGCGGTTCCAGCGGCGCGAGCCGTGCCAGCAGCGCGTCACCGAAGCGGACGTCCAGGTCGCGGACCGTCTCCAGGTGGCACAGCGTGCGGCCGGCGTACACCTCGCCGGGCTGCTGCCGCGCCTCCCGGCCGGTCAGTTCCACGAACCGCCGGTCCAGCGCGGACATCGCCGCGGCCAGCGCGTCCGGGCCGTCGGCGGCGGCCACCGCGTCGCGCAGGTCGCTCACCGTGGCCAGGTCGCCGAGCACCCGCTCGCGGACTGTGTCGTCGCCGATCGCGGCGAGCTGCTCGCGCAACGCGTCCTCGGCGGTGAGGTCGACCGGCAGGTCGAAGCCGATCCGCAGCACGCCGCGCCCGGCCAGGTCGTCGAGCTGCGCGTGCACGTCAGCGGCCCGGCGGAAGCCGCTCGCCGGGTCCGCGAGCAGCGCGGCGACCAGGTCGGCCACGCGCGGTCCGCGCCGCGCCAGCGTGAGCAGCGCGGCGGTCGCCGCCGGGAGCGTCTGCGGTGGATGGTACGGGCGCCGCAGCACCCGGTCGCGCAGGCTCAGGTGCGGGGCCAGCCGCACCGGCAGCCAGTCCCGCACGCCTGGTACGCGGGCGAAGGCCTCCGCGAGCGCGTCCAGGCCCCACCGCTCCAGGAACACCTTCCGGGTACGCGTCAACGCCGCGCCGGGACGCACCGTCGCGATCGGACCGCTGCCGCCCAGCTCGGTCCAGCAGATCGGGCCGAAGAAGCCCACCGTGTCGTTCTTCAGGCAGTACCGCTGCCAGTACTTCGCGACGACCTCCTCCCGGTGCCGCCGGCGCAGGTTGCGCGGGGCGTGCGGGCCGTCGCGCCGGATCGCGTCGACGGCGAGCAGGACCGCAGGGTTCTGCCAGGTCAGCGCAGTACGGAAGGCGTCGTCGCAGGCGATGCCGTAGACCGTCTGCCCGAGGTCGGCCGCGGCGGCGTCGAACGCCGCAGCGAACTCCGCGGCGTCGCCGTCCCCGCGCAGGTGCCGGTCGGCCGCCTCCGCGAGCGCCGGAGCGGCGAACCGGCTCATCCCGCCGGCCGGAAAACCGGCCGACCGGAGCAACGCGGAACGCCATACGTGCCAAGGGGTTCCGGGCAGGGACGTGAGATGCTCTCGGGGCATGGGGGAATGGTAAGCAGCGGCGGATCTGCGGCGGGACGGTCGAGCATGAGCTTCGGGCTGGTGTCCTTCGGTGAGGCGCTCGGCGACCCGGCGCCCGTCGCCGACGTGGTGGCGCAGTACACCGACGACGTCAACCGCGTCCTCGGCTACGGCTACCGGCGGGTGCACCGCGCCGCGCCGGACGTCGGCCTGACCGACCTCGCCGAGCGGGCCGCCCGCCGCGCCCTGGACGCCGCCACGCTGCCCGCCGCGCGGGTGGACCTGCTGGTGCTCGCCGTCACCGACCTCACCGAACACCTCTACTGGGACGCCGCCGCCGACCTGGCGTACCGGCTCGGCGCGGCCGGCGCCGAAGCGGTGCTGCTCACCCAGGCGTGCACCACCGGCGTGCTCAGCCTCGACACCGTCGCCGGCAAGTTCGCCACCCACCCGGAGTACGACACCGCGCTCGTGATCGCGGCCAACCGGACCTGCGAGGCGTACTGGAACCGGATGGAGACCCAGCCGATGGTGTTCTCCGACGGCGCGGTGGCCACAGTGGCCCGGCGCGGGCACCCCCGGCTGCGCTGGCAGGTCACCGAGGCCGCCACCGACGGCCGCTACGCCGGGTTCTACCGGCTCGACGGCGGTGGCGCCGCGGCGCCGTTCGCACCCGGCGCCGAGCCGCCGGCCGCCCGCGACGTGTGGCACGTGATGGAGTTCTTCGACTACGACCCCGAGCAGTTCGCGCAGTACGCCCGCCACCTCGACGAGCGGATGGTGCGGGTCACCGAACGCGCCTGCGAGCGGGCCGGCGTCACCGTCGCCGACCTGGCGCGGCTGATCCTGGTCGCCGACAACGAACGCGCCATGACGTCGCTCGCCGAGGCCCACAAGGTGCCGCCGGAGCGGACCAACCGGGCACTGGCGGCCGAGTACGGGCATCTCGGCGCGGCTGACCAACTGTTCGGGCTGAGCCGCCTGCTCGACGCCGGTGAGCTGCACGAGGGCGACCGGGTCGCGTTGATCTCGTTGGGCCGGGGCACCCACTGGGCCTGTACGATCATCGAGGTATGAGCATGTCCAGCCGGCTGGTGCGGCTCGTCGCCGACGTGCTGGAACTGCCCGTCGACCAGGTCGACGCGCAGACCGGTCCCGCGACCACCGCCGCGTGGGTGAGCCTGCGTCACCTCCAGATCGTCGTGGCCGTCGAGGACGCGTACCGGATCTCGCTGACGCCCCGGGAGATCCGGACCGTGCGGTCGGTGGGCGACCTGCGCGCGCTGCTCGCCCAGCGGGGCGTGCCGGAGTGAGCGCCGCGCCGGCCCCGCTCGACGACGCCGACCTCGACGCGGGGCTGCTCATCCGCCGCTTCGAGGAGCACCTGCTGCGCCTGTACGCCGACGGTCACCTCGCCGGCACCACGCACACCTGCCTCGGCCAGGAGTACGTCCCGGTAGCGCTGGCCCCACTGCTGACCGGGGACTTCGTGTTCAGCAACCACCGCGGACACGGGCACTACCTGGCGCACTGCGGCGACCCGGAGGGCCTGCTGGCGGAACTACTCGGCCGCGACGGCGGGGTGTGCCACGGGTACGGCGGCAGCCAGCACCTGCGCCGGGACCGGTTCCTGTCCACCGGCGTGCAGGGGGAGAGCCTGCCCGCCGCTGTCGGCGTGGGACTGCACCTCAACCGCACCGGGCAGGACGCGATCGTGGTGGCGTACATCGGCGACGGGACCTGGGGCGAGGGTGCTGTCTACGAGGCGCTGAACATGGCCGCGCTGTGGCGGGTGCCGCTGCTCGTCGTGGTCGAGCACAACCGGATCGCCCAGTCCACCCCGACCACCGCGCAGCTCGCCGGCACCATCGCCGGCCGGGTCGCCGGGTTCGGCATCACCGTCAGCGAGTCCGGCTCGTTCGACCTCACCGAGGTACGCGCCGCCGCCGCGCCGCACGTCGAGCGGGTCCGCGCCACCCGGACGCCGCACGTGCTCGTGCAGCACACGGTCCGGCTCGGCCCGCACAGCAAGGGCGACGACACCCGGCCCGCCGACGAACTCGACCGGCTGCGCCGCCTCGACTGGCTCCAGCGGTACGCCGAGGCGTACCCGGAGCGGTTCGCGGCCGCCGACGCGCGGGCCCGGCAGCGGGTCGCGGAGGTCTCGGCCGAGGTGCTGGCTCGGCCGCTCGCGCGCGGAGCGGCGGCGTGACGCGCGCGGAACGGGTGAGCCGCAACCTCAACCGTGCCCTGCACGCGCTGTTCGCCGCCGACGAGCGGGCCTGGCTGCTGGGGGAGGACGTCGCCGACCCGTACGGCGGGGCGTTCAAGGTGACCCAGGGCCTCTCCACCGCCTACCCCGACCGGGTGCTGTCGACGCCGCTGAGCGAGAACGGCATCACCGGCGTCGCGGGTGGCCTGGCGCTGTGCGGCGACACAGTGATCGTCGAGATCATGTTCGGGGACTTCGCCGGTCTCGCCTTCGACCCGATCCTCAACCTGATCACCAAGTCCGTCGCCATGTACGGCGAGCGCACTCCGATGCGGGTGGTGATCCGCTGCCCGGTCGGCGGCGGGCGCGGCTACGGCGCGACGCACAGCCAGAGCCCGCAGAAGCACTTCATCGGCATCCCGCACCTCGCGCTGTACGAGCTGTCCCCGCTGCACGACGCGGCCGACGTGCTGGCCGCCGCGCTGCGCCGCGACGAACCGGCGATGCTGTTCGAGGACAAGATCCTCTACACTCAGCGGCGGTACGTGGACGGCCGCGTCGACGACCGCCTCGCCTTCGAGTCGCGCGGCGCGGACGGCAACTGGGCCCGCGTCCACGACCCGGACGCCACCGGCGCGCCGACGCTCGTCATCGCGCCGGGCGGGGTCGCCAACCGGGCGATCGCCGCCGCCACGCGGGCCGCCGAGCGGGGACGTACGGTCGAGGTGCTGGTCCCGGCGCGGCTCTACCCGGTGGACGTGGACAACCTGCGCGACCTGCTCGCCGGCGCGCACGGCGTGATCGTCGCCGAGGAGAGCACCGCGGGCGGCACGTGGGGGAGCGAGGTCGCGGCCCGCCTGCACGCCGAGGCGTGGCCGCTGCTGCGCGGCCCGGTCGAGCTGGTCAGCTCCGCCGACCGGGTCATCCCGTCCGCGCCGCACCTGGAACAGGCGGTGCTGCTCGGCACCGACGCGATCCTGGACCGGATCATGCGCCTGGCCGCCGCGCCGGTGGCGACCGGCGACCGGGGCGGACCGGCTGACGCCCCGGCGACTCCGGCCGGCGTGTCTCCGGGCGTGCCCGGCGCGGTTCCGGTTCCGCGCACCGATCCGTCACCCGTCGATCCGCCGCCCTCCGCTCCGACGACGGCGGCGCAGGCGGGCGTCCCGGTGGACGTACCGCGGCTCAACCCCAACGACGACAGCTACGTGCTGCTGGAATGGCTGGTCGCGGACGGCGCCACGGTGGAGGCCGGCGAGCCGGTCGCGGCGGTCGAGACGTCCAAGGCGATCGAGGAACTCGCGGCGACGCGGGCCGGCGTGCTGCGTCAGGACGTGGCAGCCGGCGCCGACTGCGCCCCGGGCGCTCCCATCGGCCGGATCCTGCCCGAGTCGGCCGTGCCCGCCCCGCCAGAGCCGCTGGGCTCGCCCGCTGCGGCGTACCCGGAGCAGGTGGAGGCCGTGGGGACGCGGACGGCGACGCCGGGACGGCCGCTGCCACCGGCGCAGCGCCGCATCGCCGACGTGGTGTCCACCTCGCACCGGGAGATCCCGGTGGCCTTCACCGCCGTGCGCGTCGACGTGACGGCAGCGCTCGCACACGCCCGCCGCGCCGCCGGCCAGACCGGCGCCACGGTCGGCCTGACCGAGGTCGTCATCGCCGCCGTGGCCGCGCTGCACGAGCGGTTCGGTGCCCTCTACGCCCGGCTCACCGGCGACGGGCTGGTGGTCGACGCGGAAGCGCCGTCGATCGGGCTCACCGTGGACGTCGGCACCGGACTGTTCCTGCCGGTGATCCGCGACGCGGCCGGACTGGACCTCGGCGACCTCGCTGACGCCGTGGTCGCGCTGCGGATGAAGGCGCTGCGCGGACGGCTCCGCGAGGAGGACATGGCCGGCATGAACTTCCTGGTCGCGCTCAACGACACACCCGGCGTCACGGTGTCCCGGCCGATCATCCCGCCCGGCGTCACCTGCGCCCTCTCGGTGCCGGACGTGCACCGCGAGGTCGTGCTCGACGGCGACGGCGGGGTACGCGAGCGGGCGGTGGCGGACCTGGGGCTGGCGTACGACCACCGGCTCGTGAACGGGGCGCAGGCCGGGGCGTACCTGGCTGCGCTCGGCGAGGTGCTGCAACGCTGACCGGCACCCCGGATCGGCCGCCGTGCGGTCGTCGCAGCCGCCTCGTCCCCGTCCGGCGCCGGCAGCGACGTCGGCCCCGGCGGCGTGCCGCACCGGTGGGCAGGCGCGTGACCTGCGTTACCTCTCGCCGAGACGGGAATGTGATCACGGGGGGCGCATTTGACTCACTGTGTGAGTGCCGCACCCTCCCGCGCCCGGTCGCACGACCGGGCCGGGACGCCCCAGACGACCGATGCCACCCCGACGCCCACCCCGGGTGACCTGATGAGCCGCAGCCAGCGCCTGAGGCTCGTGCTCGTCCTCGGCTCGCTGATCGCCGTGGGTCCGCTGACCATCGACATGTACCTGCCCGCGCTGCCCGCGATCGTGGCGGACTTCGCGACCACGTCGGCGGCGGTGCAGTTGACGCTCACCGGGACGCTCGCCGGGCTCGCCGTCGGCCAGTTGCTGATCGGGCCGCTGTCGGACGCGGTCGGGCGGCGCCGTCCGCTGATCGCCGGTCTGCTGCTGCACATCGTGGCGTCGGCGCTGTGCGTGGTCGCCCCGAACGTCGCCGTCCTGGGCGTCCTGCGGGTCGTGCAGGGCCTCGGCGTCGCCGCGACCGCAGTGGTCGCGATGGCGGTGGTGCGTGACCTGTTCAGCGGGTCGGCGTTCGCCACCATGCTGTCCCGGCTGCTGCTGGTGATGGGCGCGGCGCCGGTCCTCGCCCCGACGCTCGGCGGTGGTGTGCTGCGGTGGACGGACTGGCGTGGCGTGTTCGTGGTCCTGGCCGTCTTCGGGGTGCTGCTCGTCGTGCTGGCCACGCTCGCGCTGCCGGAGACGCTGCCGCCCGCGCGCCGGCAGCGCGGCGGAGTGGTGGCGACAGTGATGAACTACGGCGGGCTGCTGCGCGACCGCGTCTTCGTCGGCCTGGTCCTGGTGGCCGGCCTGGCCATGGCGGCGCTGTTCGCGTACGTGGCCGGCTCGTCGTTCGTCCTCCAGGACGGGTACGGCCTCAACGAGCAGGAGTTCGGGCTGGCGTTCGGGGCGGGCGCGGTGGGCCTGATCGGCGCGACCCAGTACAACGTGCGGCTGCTGCGCCGCTACTCCTCCCAGTGGATCCTGGTGGCCTCGCTGGCGGGGGGCACGGTGGCCGGGCTGGCGCTGCTGGTGTTCGCCGCGACCGGCTTCGGCGGGCTGCCCGCGCTGCTGGTGTCGCTGTGGTTGGTGCTGGCGGCGGCGGGTCTGGCCATGCCGAACGCCCCGGCGCTGGCCCTGTCCCGCCACGGCGAGGCGGCCGGCACCGCGTCCGCCCTGCTGGGCGCGGTGCAGTTCGGCGTGGGCGCGGTGGCGGCGCCGCTGGTGGGCGTGCTCGGCACCGGCGCGGTGGCGATGGCGCTGGTGGTGGCCGGCGGGATGGTGGCGGCGCTGGCGGTGCTGCTGGTCGTGGTGCGGCCGTCGCAGCTCGCCGGCCTGGAGGCGGATCCGGCGGTCGCGGTCGCGCACTGACGGACCGTCCGGCGCGCGGGGTGCGGGCAGCGCCTACGCTGCTGCCATGACCGTCCCGGCCCGCATCCTGGTCGAGGGGATCCACGGGTCCGGCAAGTCGACGCTGGCCGCGCTGCTGGCGCAGCGCTACCGCCTGCCCTGGTATCCGGTGGACGATCTGCTCTGGGAGCCGGGCTGGGTGGAGGTGCCGGTCGCCGAGCAGCGACGGCGGATCGCGGAGATCTGCCGACGGGACCGCTGGATCCTCGACGGCGCCTACCACGGCTGGCGGGACGTGGTGCTCGGCCGCGCCGACCTGGTGATCGGCCTGGACTACCCGCGCGGGGTCTCGTTCCGGCGGCTGGTGCGGCGTACGCGGCAGCGGCTGGCCAGCGGCGAGGAGATCTGCAACGGCAACCGGGAGTCGTGGGGAAGCGTGCTGTCCCTCGACTCGGTGCTGGTGTGGCACGTCACCGGGTTCGGCCGGGCGCGCCGGCGCCTGCGGGCCTGGGCGGCCGACCCGGCCGGACCGCCGGTGCTGCTGTTCACCGACCCGGCCGCCCTCGACGACTGGCTGGCGCGCGGCAGCCGGGTGCCGGACCGGCGCGGGACGTGACTACATCGGAAAACGGCCGCGACGCCACTGCCAGTGGCGGCCGGCCCGCAGGTGGTCGATGACCGCGCGCTGGAGGACGGTGCGGCGGTGCAGCCGGTCCAGCGGCGTGTTCAGGCTGCGGAAGACGAAGCGCAGCACCTCGACGTCGCCGTCCAGCCCGTCCATCTGCTGGTAGGGCTCCAGCGTGAACCGCCGCTGGAACCGGACGATGTTGGAGTCCTCCGGTAGGTATTCGCTCAGCTGTGGGTCGAGCAGCCAGGAGCCACAGGAGAAGGCGGTGTAGCTCTCGTCGGGGAAGTGGCGCGGGAAGAACGCCCGGGCCCGGTCCAGCGACGCGTCGACCGCCGCCGGGGTCAGCGGCCCCGAGTCGGGGATGTGCAGGTCGAGGGCGCCGGTGTCGCCGCGCTGGTGCTGCAGGCGGCCCAGCTCGTAGAGGCCGCCGCGCGCGTGCAGCGTCAGCCATGCCTGCATGACCGGCCAGCCCTCACCGTGCATCCGCCGGTCGACGGCGAGGTTGTTGCCCAGGTCGGCGAGCGTCGCCCAGGAAACCTCGTCGGGCACGCCGTGGTCGGCGTGGTACGCCCGGACGACGTCGACCAGGGCCAGGTACGCGTAGGCGTAGAGGTGCCGCCAGGCCGGCCCCCGGTCGCGGGGCAGCGCCGGGCCCGGCGGCAGCCAGGCGAAGCCGCCGAGGTCGGCCCGGACCAGGGCGATCGAGCGGTCGAGCAGCCAGCGCAGCTCCGGGGTCCACAGTGGGGACTCCGGGTCCGGCCAGCCCGCCATGATCTCGGCGGCGTCGTCGGGGCGCACCGCGAGCCGCCGCAGCAGCGCGGGCGCGTCCGCCCGGGCGGGCAGCGGCGCGGAAGGCCGGTCGCCGGCGAGCCGGCGCACCCGGTCGATCTCCTCGGCGGGCACGCCGAGCCGGCCGGCGACGTCGTCCACGTCCATGGGGACGACGCTACCGGCCGGCGTCCGCGCCGACAGCCCCGTGCGGCGTCAGCGCCGTTGCTGACACGGCACGCAGAAGCGGGCCGCGGGGCGGATCTCCAGGCGGGCGGTCGGGATGTCCTGGCCACAGCGCTCGCAGACGCCGTACGTGCCGTCGGACATGCGCTTGAGCGCCTGGGCGGTGTCCGCGACGCCCTGGCGCGCGGCCTCGATCAGCCGGCGCAGGGTGTCCGGGTCGTGACCGCCGTGGTCGGGCTGCCGCGTGTGCAGCGTCAGCTCGGTGAGCTGGTCGGTGTACTCGTTGAACTGCCGGTCCAGCAGTTCCCGCAGGGTGTCCGTGCGGTCGTTCAGGGCGTGCGTCATGATCAGGCGCTCCTTTCCGGGCGGCGCTGGGTGTCGTGCGGGTGGCGCAGGGCCGAGACAGCGGCCATGCCGGCGCCGGTCAGGGCGGCGGTCCGGGGTGAGGCGGCGCGGTGGACGGCGGCGCCGAGCCTCGCGACCAGGCGCGCGGTCACGTCCGGCCGGGTCGCGCCGTCGCCGATGACGATCGCGCCGCGGGCCAGGGCGGTGCGGACCAGGGGCCGCAGCGCCGGGTCCTGCCGCAGCTCACGGACCAGCCGGGCGGCGGCGTCGGCGAGCATGCCGGCGGTCGTCGCGTGGTTCAGGTCGCGGGTGCCGACCTCGGCGCGGCGGGCGGCGACGACCCGGCCGTCCTCCAGCAGCGCCACCTCGGTGAGCTGCGCGCCGATGTCGGCGAGCAGCAGGGTGCCGGCGGCGGCGCCGGCGCCGATGGCGCCCGCCCGGACGCTGTCGAGGAACAGCAGCCGGGACGGCGCGAGGACGGCGGCGAGCACGCGGCGCGTCGCCTCCTGCTCGGCCGGCGCGGCCAGCACCGGCCGGCAGGCGACCACGAGCGCGCCGACCGGTACCGCCGCGCGGTGGTCACGCAGGATGCGTCGCAGCTCGGTGACGCAGGCCGGACCGTCCACGATCCGTCCGCGCCGCACGACCGGGCTGCGCAGGCCGTGACCGAGCGGGACGCTCAGCGTCCGGCCCGGACCCAGCCATATCCGCAGCAGGCTGCTGCCGAGGTCCACGGCGATCGGCGCCGCGTCGGCGCCCACCGGCGGGCGGGTGGTGTGGGAGCGGCCGATCAGCAGACCGGTACGCGCCGGAGAACGGACGACGGTGACGGGATGCGGCATACCGACCTCTTTCGGATCAGGTGCCCAACCGGGCGGTGGACGGTGCGGGGGAGGGGCGTGGCCGGGGGCCGGGGCCGGATTCGCTCGACGGCGCCGGCGGCCGGGGCTCAGGCGCGCCGCGGGTCGCCGCTCGCGGACCGGGACGCGACGAAACCGGCGAACACCGGTGGTGAAGCCATCGACGTGCGGGTCATGGTCACCACCTCCTCGCTACTCGGGTACCGCCTCGGAACTCCAGCTTCGCCCGGAATGCGGCGCTCGGCATTGCGCACGACCGGCCAACAAAGGGCCGAATGATTGCCGGTCACTGGACAACCGGTCCGGGTACCCCCCGGAGCTATGGTTGACGTGAGGAGGTTCCCGTGATCATCGAACGCACGATCCTCCCCGGCATCGGGGTCCGGCACACGCTGACCACCGACGAGGGCCGCCGCATCGGAGTGATCGACTACCAGACCGGCGGCCGGCGCGACATCGTCCACGACGACCCGGACGACCCGGATCGCATGGTGGCTCTCAGTCTCACCCGCGACGAGGCGTCGGCCCTGGCGAACCTGCTCGGCTTCCCGGAACTGGTGGCCGTTCCCGCCTGAGCGTCACGCCGGCAGCGGCCTGAGCGTCACGCCGGCAGCGGCCTGAGCGTCACGCCGGCAGCGGCTTGCGCGGCCAGTCCAGCGCCCGCGCGCCGAGGACGGCGGCGTGCAACGTGAACCGGTCCCGTGCGTCGGCGGGGTCGTACCCGCTCAGTGCCCGGACGCGGGCCAGCCGGTAGGTGACGGTGCGGACGGAGACGTGCAGCCGCCGGGCCGCCTCGGTGCTCACCTCGCCGCAGGCGAAGTACTCGTTCAGCGTGTCCAGCAGCGGCTCGGCGCCGCCGCGCGCCTGGGCCAGCGGCGTCAGCACCGCCCGGACGAGGTCCACCATGGCCGGCTGGTCGCGCAGCAGCACGCGGTAGATGAGCAGGTCGTGCGCGTCGATCACGGACGTCTCGGAGTGCAGCCGCCGCGCCGTGGTCAGCGCCTCCCGCGCCTCCTCGTAGGAGCGGGCGATGCCGTACACGCCGGGGTGCGGGCGGCCCACTGCCACCTGCCACGGCCGGCCCCGCACCAGGCGGTCCAGCTCGCCGTGCATCAGCGTGCCCAGGTTGCCGGCCGGCCCGCGGCCCCGGTCGGTGGCCACCGGGTCGGCCGGGGCGATCACCACGAGCAGCCCCTCCTTCGTGGCCACCAGCACGTCCCGGTCGCCCAGCCGGTCGAACACGGCCCGTTCCAGCGCGCTGATCGCCGCCTCCGTGTCCGGCAGGCGGCGACCGGGCGCGGCGAGCGCCACCTGGTGTACGCGGGCGAGGTCGAGCCCGAACGGCTCGGCCCGTTCCACCAGCCCGCCGAGGTCGGAGTCGCCGCGCAGCAGGTCGTCGACGAGTTCCCGGCGCAGCGACTCCTCCCGTCGGACCAGTTCCCGCCGGGCCACGGCGTAGCCCTCGGCGAGCGTGGCGACGGCGGTGTCGACCACCTGCAGCACGGCGTCGGCGGCGGCGCGCACCGCCTCGCTGTCGTCGGAGCGGTCCAGGTGCGGAAACTGCCGCCACACCCGCCGCGCCGCGGACAGGTAGAGGCGTACCGCGCGTCCGGCGGACACCCCCTGCTCGGCCGCGCGCCGGCCGAGGGCGCCCACCGCGTCGAGTTCGGCGCGGCGCGGACGGCGGCCGGTCACCGCCGCGTCGGTCAGCAGCCGCAGGTAGTCGCCGAGCAGTTCCACAGGTACGCCACCGGCGTCGGCGCTCGCCGCGCGGGCCACCTCGGCCAGCCACTGCTCGTCCTCGCCGCCCGCGGCCGGCGCCGGCCGGCGGACGTTGTCGGTCATCGCGGTCTCCCCGTGCCGGGCCGGCACCCGATGCCGGCCCACTGCGCCCAGCGTAGGCCGGGGGTCCGGCGCCGTCGGGCGCGACCGGCCCGCGCGGTCCGTCCGGGAGCGGGCGCGCCCGGCGTCATGCCCGCGACGGCGGGCCCGGGTCGACCACGAGCGCCGGACCGGTCCGCCGCCCACCCCGGGGGCCGCGGGTCAGGCGCCGCGCCGCCCCCGCCGGGTCGTCGTCGGCCGCCACCTGATCGAGTACGCGCACCCAGCGCTCGCCGTGCGCGTCGGCGAACGCGGCGGCGACCACGGCGACCCGCCGGCCGGTGACCGGCGACGGCGTCGCGCCCCCGCCCGGTGACGCGGACCCGGCCCGGGCAGTGGACCCGGCCCGGGCAGTGGACCCGGCCCGGGCAGTGGACCCGGCCGGTCGAGTGGACCCGAGCGCCGGACCGGCCGGCACTCCGGCGAGGGCGGCCCGGTCTGCGGCGACGGTGATCAGGTCGGGCGAGCCGCAGCGCGCCGCCTCCACCGCGCCGGACCGGTCCACACGCACGATCGTGGCGCGCAGGTGACCCGCCGGGGCGAGGTCGCGTACCGCCTGGTCGAGCACCCCGGCGAGGCGCTGCGGCGACGCTGCCGGCCGGGCGTGCCGGCGGAACGTCTGCTCGATCGCCCGCCGCCCGGCGGGCGTGTCCAGCGCGGCGCCGGTGACGGTGCCGACCAGGGCGAGAAGCCCGCCGCCGCGCAGCGGGACGGCGGCGCCGATCTCGCCGGGCGAGCCGCAGACCGCCAGCGCGGCGCTTCCCGGGCCGGCCGGCACGGTGAAGACCGCGACGTCCGTGGGCCCGGCGGCGCGCGTCACCGACGCGGTCCGGGTCCGTCGGCGGGCCCACGCCAGCAGGGGCACAGCGGTCAGGCTGAGCGTGGAGGCGAGCAGCGCCTGCGGGTCGCTGCGGTGGCCGGGGATCACCGGTACGAGGACCGACGCCACCACCAGCACGCCCGCCCACGCCGACACCAGTGCCGCCACCCGGGGCCGGGCCGAGACGCCGAGCAGGCCGGGCAGCAGCACCCAGCCGATCGGGGTGCCGACCTCGGCGACGCCCATCAGCACCGCGTTCCCGGTGGTGCCCGCCAGGGCGGCTCGCATCGGCAGCACGCCCACCACTCTATCGGGGCCCCCGCCGTACCGGCCGAGACCCAACCTCACTCCTTACCCTGTGCGGGACCCGGACGACACGACACGAGCGCGTGATTCTCTCGACATACCGTCGTGCCGCCTGGCCAGTTAGGGTTGACGTACCGAGCGTCGATCTTGAGGAGTGTGTGTGCTGGTTCTGGTGGCGGTCCATGCGCTCGCAGCCGTGATCGCCCCCGTGCTGGTACGCCTACTCGGTCGACGCGCTCTCTACGTCCTCGCCGCCGTTCCCGCCGCGGCGGGAGTCTGGGCACTGACCCGCACCGAGGAGGTCCGCGCGGGCCGGCCGGTCGTCGAGACGGTCACCTGGGTGCCGCAGCTCGGCCTCGACCTGGCGCTGCGGATGGGCACGCTGTCCTGGCTGCTGGTGCTGCTCGTCGGCGGCGTCGGCGCCCTCGTGCTCGTCTACAGCGCGCGCTACTTCCACTCCGACGACCCGAGCCTCGGCCGGTTCGCCGCGGTGTTCGTCGCGTTCGCCGGCGCGATGCTCGGCCTGGTGGTCTCCGACGACCTGCTGCTGCTGTACGTGTTCTGGGAACTGACCACGGTCTTCTCGTACCTGCTGATCGGCAGCGACCCCACCAAGCGGGCCAGCCGGCGCGCCGCGATGCAGGCGCTGCTCGTGACCACGCTGGGCGGCCTGGCGATGCTCGCCGGGTTCGTCATGCTCGGCCAGCACGCCGGCTCGTACCGGTGGTCCGAGATCGCCGGGAACCTGCCGGAGGGCGGATACCTCACCGCCGCGCTGGTGCTCGTCCTGCTCGGCGTGACGAGCAAGTCGGCGATCTTCCCGTTCAGCTTCTGGCTGCCGCGCGCGATGGCCGCGCCCACGCCGGTCAGCGCCTACCTGCACGCCGCCGCCATGGTCAAGGCGGGCGTGTTCCTGGCCGCGCTGATGGGCCCGGCGGTCGGCCAGGCCACCGTGTGGCGCGCCATCCTGCTCGGCGGCGGCCTGATCACGCTGTTCCTCGGCGGCTGGACGGCGCTGCGGCAGGTCGACCTCAAGCTGCTGCTGGCGTACGGCACGGTCAGCCAGCTCGGCCTGCTCATGGTGATCCTCGGGGCGGGCACCCGCGACACCGCGCTGGCCGGCGCCGCGATGCTGCTGGCGCACGCCCTGTTCAAAGCCACCCTCTTCCTCGTCGTCGGCGTCGTCGACCACGTCACCGGCACCCGGGACCTGCGCGAGCTGAGTGGGCTGGGCCGCCGTGCGCCGGTGCTCGCGGCGGTCGCCGGGCTCGCCGCCGCCTCCATGGCCGGGCTGCCGCCGCTGTTCGGCTTCGTGGCCAAAGAGGCAGCGCTGGAGGCGTTCCTGCACGGCGGGCCGGTCGAACTGCTGGTGCTCGCCGGGGTGGTGGCCGGTTCGGCGCTCACCGTCGCGTACACGTTGCGTTTCCTCTGGGGCGCGTTCGCCGCCAAGCCCGACGTGCCCGACACCCCTGTCGAACGGATCGAGCCGGCCTTCCTCGGCCCGGCGGCGGTGCTCGCCCTCGCCGGCCTCGTGGTCGGGATCGCCGCTCCGGCGGTGGACCGGGTGCTCGCCCCGTACGCCGACCAGTTCCCCACCGCCGATCCCGGCTACCACCTCGCGCTGTGGCACGGCCTGACGCCGGCGCTCGGCCTGTCGGCGCTGGCCGTCACCGGCGGCGTCGGGCTGTTCCTGCTGCTGCAGCGCCGCCGCCCGCGCCTGCTGCGGCTGCCCTTCGACGGCGCCACCGGCTACGAGCGGCTGGCGAGCGCGGTCGACCGCGCGGCGGTGGAGCTCACCGGCGCCACCCAGCGCGGATCCCTGCCGTTCTACCTCGGCGTCATCCTGCTGGTGCTGGTGATCCTGCCGGGCGGGGCGGTGCTGGCCGGCCTGCCCTGGGCGCAGCGGTTCCAGCTCTGGGACACCCCGTTGCAGGCCGTCGCGGGAGCGGTCGTCGTGGTCGCCGCGCTGGTCGCCGCGCGCGCCCGCCGCCGGCTGACCGCCATGATCCTGGTCGGGGTGACCGGCTACGGCACGGCGCTGCTGTTCATCCTGCACGGGGCGCCGGACCTGGCGCTCACCCAGTTCCTGGTGGAGACCGTCACGATCGTGATGTTCGTGCTGGTGCTGCGCCGCCTGCCGCGCCGGTTCTCGGCCCGCCCGATCCGCGCCACCCGGCAGTTCCGCGTGGCGCTCGGCGTGGCCGTCGGCGTGGTCACCGCCGGCATGGCGTACGTCGCGGCGGGCAGCCGGGTCGCCACGCCGATCTCGGTCGGCTTCCCGGACGAGGCGGTCTCCTACGGCGGCGGCAAGAACGTCGTCAACGTGACGCTCGTCGACATCCGGGCCTGGGACACGATGGGCGAGATCGCGGTGCTGGTGGTGGCCGCCACCGGTGTGGCCAGCCTGATCTTCCGCGGCACCCGCGCCCTGGACCTGCGCAGCGGCATCCCCGGCGTCGGCCGGCAGCAGTCGTCGCGCCCGCGCTGGCTCACCAGCGGCGCGACGTCCCGGCAGCAGTCGGTGATCCTCCAGGTCGTCACCCGGCTGCTCTTCCACGCCATCCTGCTGTTCTCCATCTACCTGCTCTTCTCCGGCCACAACGCGCCGGGTGGCGGGTTCGCCGCCGGGCTGGTCGCCGGTCTCGGGCTCGCGGTGCGGTATCTGGCGGGCGGGCGTACCGAACTCAACGGCGCCGCACCGGTGGACGCCGGCTTCGTGCTCGGCGCGGGACTGTTCGTCGCGGTCGGCACCGGCGTCGCCGCGATGCTGCTGGGCGGCGAGTTCCTGCAGAGCGCGACGCTCGACTTCCACCTGCCGCTGCTGGGCCACGTCCACTTCGTCACGTCCGTCTTCTTCGACGTGGGCGTCTACCTCATCGTGGTCGGCCTGGTGCTGGACATCCTGCGCAGCCTGGGCGCCGAGATGGACCGCCAGGAGGAGGACGACGAGCAGGAGACCGAGCCGGCCGGCGTACGGGAAGAGGAGCTGGTATGAGCCCGAACATTCCCAACCTGGTCTACATCCTGGTGATCGGCGTCCTGTTCGCCACCGGGGTCACACTGCTGCTGGAACGCAGCCTCACCCGCGTCCTGATGGGGGTCATCCTGCTCGGCAACGGCGCGAACCTGCTGCTGCTCACCGGCGGCCGGGCCGGCGGCCCGCCGATCGTCGGCACCTCCGCCCAGGAGGACATGGCCGACCCGCTGCCGCAGGCCATGGTGCTGACCGCGATCGTGATCACGCTCGGCATGACCGCGTTCCTGCTCGCCCTGGCCTACCGCAGCTGGCACCTCAACGGCCACGACGAGGTGCAGGACGACGTCGAGGACCGCCGCATCATGGAACTGGCCGACCGGGACGAGGGCCCCGGCACCGCCGACGCCGACACCGCGGACGGCGGCCCCGCGGACGGCAGCCCCGAGGCTCGGGTCCTGGCCGAGGCGGAGGGCGGCCGATGACCTGGCTCGTCCCGCTGCCGGTGGTGATGCCGCTGCTCGGCGCGGCCCTCACGCTGCTGCTCGCCCGGCGGGCCCGCGCCCAGCGCTGGGTCAGCATCGTCGTGCTCGCCGCCACCGTCGCCGTGGCGGCACTGCTCCTGGTCCAGTCGTCGCTGGACGGCCCGCTCGTGGTCGAGGTGGGCGGCTGGGTCGCGCCGATGGGCATCGTGCTCGTCGCCGACCAGCTCGCCGCGTTGATGCTCGTGGTGTCCGCCTCGGTCACCCTGTGCGTGCTCGTCTACTCCATCGGGCAGGGCATGGCCGACGGCAACGAGGAGACGCCGCTGTCGGTCTACCACCCGACCTATCTCGTGCTGACCGCCGGCGTGTGCAACGCCTTCCTCTCCGGCGACCTGTTCAACCTCTACGTCGGCTTCGAGATCCTGCTGGTCGCCAGCTACGTGCTGCTGACGCTCGGCAGCACCGAGACGCGGATCCGGGCCGGCACCACGTACGTCGTGGTCAGCCTGCTCTCGTCGCTGATCTTCCTGGTGGCGATCGGCCTGGTCTACTCCGCCACCGGCACGCTGAACCTGGCCCAGCTCGCCGACCGCCTGGACGCGCTGCCCGACGACATGCGCCTGGTCCTGCAGGGCATGCTGCTGCTCGCGTTCGGGATCAAGGCGGCGGTGTTCCCGCTGTCGGCGTGGTTGCCGGACAGCTACCCGACCGCGCCCGCGCCGGTGACCGCCGTCTTCGCCGGCCTGCTCACCAAGGTCGGCGTGTACGCGATCATCCGCACCGAGACGCTGCTGTTCCCCGGCGGACGCACCGCCGACCTGCTCATGGTGATAGCGGCGTTGACCATGGTGGTCGGCATCCTCGGCGCGGTGGCCCAGTCGGACATCAAACGACTGCTGTCGTTCACGCTGGTCAGCCACATCGGCTACATGCTGTTCGGGGTCGGCCTGACCACCCCGCTCGGCCTGTCCGCGGCGATCTTCTACGTGGTGCACCACATCACCATCCAGACCACGCTGTTCCTCGCCGCCGGCCTGGTCGAACGACGCGGCGGCAGCACCGCGCTGGACCGGCTCGGCGGGCTGGCCCGGCTGTCACCGCTGCTGGCGCTGCTGTTCTTCGTACCGGCGCTCAACCTGGCCGGCATCCCACCGTTCTCCGGGTTCCTGGGCAAGCTCGGCCTCGTGCAGGCCGGGGTGGACGACGGCGGGTTCCTGGCCTGGGCGCTCGTCGCGGGCGGGCTGCTGACCAGCCTGCTCACCCTCTACGCCATCGCCCGGGTGTGGAACCTGGCGTTCTGGCGGGCGCCGCACCCGGACATGCCGGAACCCGGCGACGCCGACCGGGCGGCCCGCACCGGTGGCGCCGAGCAGCCGCACGAGGGCGCCTCGCCGGCCGGGGCCGTGCTGCCACGGCTGATGACGGTGCCGACCGCCGCCCTGGTGGTGCTCGGTCTGGCGCTGACAGTGGTGGCCGGGCCGCTGTTCGAGATCAGCACCGACGCCGCCGACGACCTGCTGCGCCGTGCCCCGTACGTGGAGGCCGTGTTCCCGGAGGGACCGCCGTGACCAGTCAGCCGAAAGCGCCGCTGACCCCCCGTGACCGCTGGCGCAACCGCGCGATCGCCGTGACCGGCCTGGTCACCGTCTGGGTGCTGCTGTGGGGCACCTTCAGCTGGGCGAACGTGATAAGCGGACTGGTGGTCGCCGCCGTGTTGCTCGTGGTCTTCCCGCTGCCCCCGGTGACCTTCGCCGGCCGGATCCGGCCGGTGCCGCTGCTGAGATTCCTGGCCCGCTTCCTGCGCGACCTGGTGGTCGCGTCGGTCCAGATCGCCTGGCTGGCCGTCCGGTCCAGACACCCGCACTCGGCGATCATCGCGGTGCCGCTGCGGGTGAACACCGACCTCAACCTCACCCTCAACGCCGAAGCCCTGTCGCTGGTGCCGGGCAGCCTGATCCTGGAGGCCGACCGGCGTACCGGCACCCTCTACGTGCACGTCATCGGCATCCGCAGCCTCGACGAGGTGGAGCGCTTCCGGCAGAGCGTGCTGGAACTGGAGGGGCGCATCGTCGCCGCCGTCGGCTCGGCCGAGGAACTGGACCTGATCCGTCGATCCGCACCCACCGGCCCGTCCGGGTCGGTCGAGCTGGAAGGAGCACCGACGTGACCGTCGTCGCCGTGATCGTCACCGCGCTGCTCGTCGCGGCCGGTGGGCTCACCCTCGTCCGCATCATCCGTGGGCCGTCGATCCTCGACCGGGCCGTCGCCACCGACGTGCTGCTCGCCGTCGCGGTCGCGGCCATCGCCACCGAGGCCGCGTACAGCCGGGACGCCACCGCGCTGCCGGTGCTCGTGGTCCTCGCCCTGGTCGGGTTCGTCGGCTCGGTGAGCGTCGCCCGCTTCGCGGCTCGGAGAAACCCGAAATGACGCTCGACACGATCCTGGACACCGTCGCCGGCGTCTGCCTGGTCGCGGGCGCCCTGCTCTGCCTGGCCGCCGGCATCGCGCTGATCCGCTTCCCGGACGTGCTGTCGCGGATGCACGCGGCGGCCAAGCCGCAGGTGCTCGGGCTGCTGCTGGTGCTGCTCGGCTGCGCGTTGCGGCTGCGTACCGGGGTGGACATCACCACGCTGGTCCTGGTGGGCCTGTTCCAGCTCGCCACCGCCCCGGTCGCCGCGCACATGGTCGGGCGGACCGCGTATCCGCACGACGACATCCGGCGGGACCTGCTGATCACCGACGAGTTGGCCGGCGACATCGACCGGATCCGGGCGGACCGGGCCGGCGAGCCGCAGGACACGTCGCCGGCCCGCACGTCCTGAGACTCCGCCCCAGCGTCGAGGCAGGGAGCCCATGAGCGGCACGGTCTACGAGAACGCCCGCATCCACACGCTCGACCCGGCCCGCCCGCGCGCCGAGGCGATGCTGGTTCGCGGCGAGCGGATCGTCGCCGTCGGCGACCTCGCCGAGTGCCGGGACCGGGCCGGCGGCGGCGCACGCCGGATCGACCTCGGCGGGATGGCCGTGCTGCCCGGGCTGATCGACAGTCACATCCACGCCGCGTCCTACGTACGAGGGCTGGACCAGGTGGACCTGCGCGGCACGGCGAGCCTGGACGAGGCGCTGACCCGGATCGCGCGGCACGCCGCCACGCTGCCGCCGGACGCCTGGCTGTTCGGTGGCGGGTGGGACAGCAACAGGTGGACCCGGCCGGCGCAGCCGACCCGCACCGACCTGGACCGGGTCTGCCCGGACCGCCCGGCCGCGCTGCCCAGCGTCGACGGCCACACCATCTGGGTGAACAGCGCCGCGCTGGCCCGCCTCGGCATCGACGCCGCCACCCCCGACCCGCCCGGCGGGCAGATCGCACGCGACGAGCACGGTGAGCCGACCGGCGTCCTGCGCGAGGCGGCGGCCGACGCGGCGTACGCGGTGGTGCGCTCCCCGCACGCCGGTGACCTGGTCGCGCAGTTGCGCGCCCACCTGCCCCGGCTGCTCGCCGCCGGCCTGACCGGCATCCACGACCTGGACGGGCAGGACGCCCGCGCCGCCTACGAGACGCTGTACGCCCGGGGCGAGCTGCCGCTGCGGGTGCACAAGACGATCCCGGCCACGGCGCTGGACGAGGCGATCGACAGCGGCTGGGCCACCGGCGACGGGGACCGGTGGCTGAGCACCGGCCCGGTGAAGATCTTCACCGACGGCGCGCTCGGCTCGCACACCTGCCTGATGAGCGAGCCGTACGACGGCGAGCCCGGCAACCACGGCATCGCCGTCACCCCGGCCGAGGAGTTCGAGCGGCTGCTGGCCACCGCCGCCGGGGCCGGCATCGCGGTGGCGGCGCACGCCATCGGCGACGCGGCGAACCGGATGGTGCTGCGGGCGTACGCGCGCTGGCGCGATTCGGCCGGGCCCGGCCCGGCGGCGCGGCTGCGGCACCGGATCGAGCACACGCAGCACCTGCTGCCCGAGGACGTGCCGTTGCTCGCCCGCTCCGGCGTGATCGCCTCGATGCAGCCCACCCACTGCACCAGCGACATTCCGCTGACCAGCCGGATGCTCGCCGGCCGGGACCTCGCCTCGTACGCCTGGCGCAGCCTGCTCGACGCCGGGGCCGTCGTGGCGTTCGGGTCGGACGCCCCGGTGGAGGACCCCGACCCGTTCTTCGGCGTGCACG
This sequence comes from Micromonospora sp. CMU55-4, assembly GCF_011602315.1. Lineage (NCBI taxonomy): Bacteria > Bacillati > Actinomycetota > Actinomycetes > Micromonosporales > Micromonosporaceae > Micromonospora > Micromonospora sp. CMU55-4. The sequence continues at coordinate 154,239 of NZ_JAAOLH010000006.1, read as the reverse complement.
CCGCGGTGACCCGGCAGCAGCCCGACGGGACCCCGCCCGGCGGCGTCGACCCGCACGAGCGGCTCGACCTGGACACGGCGCTGCGCTGCTTCACCGGGGCCGGCGCGTACGCCTCCTACGAGGAGCACCTGAAGGGGCGGCTGCGCCCCGGCATGCTCGCCGACTTCATCGCGCTGCCCACCGACCCGTACCGGGTGGAGCCGGCGCGACTGCGGGACCTGACAGTGGCGCTGACCGCGGTCGGCGGCGTGGTGCGCTGGCAGCGCTGACCGTGTCCCGCCCGGACGCCGCTGTCCGGGCGGGACACGGCTCTCAGGCGCCCTTCACCCAGCCGAGGCTGAACCGGGCGAAGTAGATGCCGCCGGTGTCGCCCACCTCGTACAGGTTGCCGACCGTGCCGTCGGCCAGCACCGCCATCGTCGAGTAGCCGGCGCCGCCGGGCTTGACCAGTGCCCGCGCCGGCCAGCTCGCGCCGTCGTCGGTGGACAGCCGTACGGTGAGGTCGTTGCGCGCGCTCGGGTGCGCGTTGTTGCTGAACAAGGCCGTGCGGGTCCGCACCGGCGCCCGGTTCGCGCCGACCTCGGACGGCCGCAGGTAGGACATCTCGTCGGCGTTGCACAGCGGGTCGGTCAGCAGCGTGCTGGCCGTGGCCGCGCCGAACGTCGCGGCGCCGTCGGTGGAGGTGGCGTAGAAGCGGCTGCGGGTCGAGTTGTGCCGCATGTTCTGCACGATCGCGCCGGTGCCGCGCTCGATCGCCTTGCTCTCGTTGATGTTCCCGCCGGCGGATCCGCCACGGCGCCAGGTCGCGCCGTTGTCGTCGCTGTAGATGTTCGCGGCGTGGCTGGTGCCGGCCGAGTCCCGGTAGGCGATCGGCTGGATCAGACGGCCGGTGCTGGTCTGGATGCCGTGACCGGAGGAGAAGAACACCTGCCGCCAGGTGGGGTCCTTGACGGCCGGGTTCAGCTCGACGGGCGCGCTCCAGGTGGCGCCGTTGTCCCGGCTGGTGATGTAGCGCAGGTGCATGCTGTTCGGGTCGTCGGCGGTGTTCAGGCCGGAGCCGCCGGACCAGAAGCTGATGCCGGGCCTGGGGGAGTAGGTGAAGAAGCAGTAGACGACGCCGGTGGCGCGGTCCACGAGCAGGCTGGGGTCGCCGACGCCCTCGCTGGTGGTGGGCGGGGCGTGGATGACCCGGGGCTGCTCGAAGGTACGGCCGCCGTCGGTGCTGCGGATCATCACGATCTGGATGTTGTTGGTGCCGCCGCCGAGGTCGTACGAGCCGTTCACGCGGGCGTCGGCGACGGCGATGACGGTGCCGTTGTTGGTGACCGCCAGGCCGGGGATGCGGACCGAGGCGACGGTGCCGTCGTACCGGCCGCCCGGGCCGTTGAGGTCGCGGATCACGGTCTGCGTGGTGAGCAGCGTGGTGCTGGTCATCTGCGGGTTGCCGGTGGCCAGGTCGCAGGAGGTGGTGCCGCGCAGCGTGGTGTCGAAGCCGGGGGCGGTGACCCGCAGCGTGTACGGGGCGCCGGCGCCGACGGTCCAGTAGTGCAGGTAGTTGCCGCCGGCGGCGATGGTGCGGGTCCACGGCGAGCCGGTGCGTCCGGGCCAGGTGACGGTGAAGTCCCGGGCGGTCGTGGTGCGGTTCTCCAGCGCGAGCTGGAGGCGGCCGTTGGTGCAGTCGAAGCTGGTGAGCGCGGACATGCCGGTGCCGCAGTGGAAGAGGCCGGAGGTGGTCTCGTCCAGGCCGGTCGGGGTCGTCGTGCGCAGCGTGTACGGCGTGCCGGGGGCCAGCGTCCAGTACAGCTCGGCGGTGCCACCGGCGGCGACCGTGCGGGTCCACGGCGAGCCGGAGCGACCCGGCCAGGTGACTGTGTAGGTCTGGGTCGTGGTGCTGCGGTTGTCGAGGTCGAGCAGGAGCCGGCCGGCGGTGCAGTCGGCGCCGACGGTGGCGGTCACGCCGGCGGGGGCGGCGTGGGCCGGGGTGGCGGGGAGCACCGTGAGCAGGCCGAGGAGGACGGCCAGGACGGCGGTCACCCGGCGTGGTATCGCACGGACAGGGGGCACGGGGGATTCCTTCCGGACGGGTGGGGGATCGGAAGCGATGGCATCTGACGTCGGACGTCCGATGTTGGGTACGTACGCTAAGCCGATCGATGGGACCCGTCAAGGAATCGGACGATGTGGACCGTGCACAAAGGGCGCGCGCAGGCCGGCCGGTCCGCGGCCGGCCTGCCGGTGTCCGGTCGCCGGGTCAGGCCTGGGCGGCGCGGGCGATGCTCGCCCGGATGGGCGCGTAGTGCTCGGCGATGGCCGAGCGCAGCGCCGCCGCGTCCCCGGCGGTGAGGGCGGCCACGATGGCCTGGTGCCGCTGGGCGGTGATGACCCGGTCCTCCGGCTCGGTGCGCAGGGTCGGCGCGACGATGGCCTGCACCTGCCAGAACGCCTCGGTCAGCTGGACCAGCAGGTCGTTGCCGAGCGGCTCCATCAGCTTCAGGTGGAAGGCCCGGTCGACGTCGAGGAAGTCCTCGCCCTGTGCCGCCCGGCTGCGCATCTCGTCGGCGAGCGCGGAAAGCTCCGACCGGTGCTCCTCGTCCAGGGCGTCGATGACGGTGGCCGCCAGCCCCTGCTCCAGCGTCTGCCGGATGTCGACGACCTGGGCCAGTACGTGGTGGTCGTCCTCGCCGCTGAGCAGCCCTCGGAACGTCAGGCTCTCCACCAGGGCGTTGAGGGACATCCGGCCGACGAACGTGCCGTGGCCGTGGCGCACCTCGACGATGTCGAGCGCGGAGAGGATCTTGACGGCCTCGCGGACGCTGGAGCGGCTGGCGCCGACCGCCTCGCACAGCTCCGTCTCGGTGGGCAGGAGATTGCCCGGCTTGAGGCGGTTGCGCAGGATGTACTCCTTAATCCTGGTGGCGACCTCCTGCCGGCGAGGGCTCGGCCGCTCGGCGCCGCGTAGCGGACTGGCGTCAATGGTCGTCATCTGCCCCTTGCCCTTCGTTCCCGAATCTGACACCCTCACCCTACCGGCATCAGACGTCAGACGTCATACACCTTACACCTCACATCCCCGGCGCGAGCGGCGACGCGAGCGCATGAAGAGCCTATGGAGGCATCTACGTGAGCACCACCGGTAAGTCGCGGAGCTGGCGCGTGCCGCGCCGCCGCGTCCGCCCCCTGGCCGTCGCCTCCCTCGGAGCGACCCTCGCCCTCGGGCTGGTGGCCTGCAGCGGCGGTCCCGCCTCGACCAACGCGGTCAGCGGCGGGAAGGCGGGCACGTCGATCGAGGCCACCCTGGCGTTCACGCTCTCCAGCGGTTTCGACCCGGGCAACGCCTCCTCCGCCGTGGCGACCGCCGTCAACCAGCACGTCTTCGAGGGTCTCGTGGACCTCGACCCGATCACGCGGGAACCCTACAACGCGCTGGCCAAGAGCGACCCGACGCCCGGCGCCGACGGCCTCACGTACACCGTGACGCTGCGCGACGGCGCGAAGTTCTCCGACGGCACCCCCGTCACCGCCGAGGACGTCGCCTGGTCGTTCACCCGCGTGCTGAAGCCGGCGGACCCGAAGGCGCCGCCGCTGATGCAGGGCTTCGTCTCGTTCCTCGACAGCGTCACCGCCAAGGACGCGGCCACCGTCGAGTTCAAGCTGAAGTACCCGTTCGCCCTGTTCAGCGAGCGGATCTCGGTCATCAAGGTCGTGCCCAAGGCCAAGACCGGTGACGCGGCAGCGGCCAAGGCGTTCGACACCGCGCCGATCGGGTCCGGCCCGTTCAAGGTGGACAGCGCGTCCAAGGAATCCGGCATCAAGCTGAGCAAGAACGAGACCTACAACGGCCCGCGCCCGGCCAAGGTCGAGACGATGACGTGGAACACCACCACCGAGGCGTCGGCCCGGGTGTCGGACCTGCAGGGCGGCCGCGTGCAGGCCATCGAGGCCGTGCCGTACCTGAACGTCGACTCGCTCAAGGACAAGTACACGATCGACGTGAAGCAGGCCTTCAACCAGGTCTTCCTCATGTTCAACAACGCCGCCGCGCCGTTCAGCGACAAGCGCGTCCGCCAGGCCCTGCACTACGCCATCGACAAGGACGCGGTCATCAAGACCGCGCTCAACGGCTACGGCAGCCCGGCGACCAGCTACCTCGACGAGGGCAACAAGGCGTACCAGAAGGCCGCCACCGTCTACGACTACAACCCGGACAAGGCCAAGGCCCTGCTCCAGGAGGCCGGCGTCACCAACCTGTCGTTCCGGCTCGACACCACCGACAACTCGGTGGTCAAGGACGTCGCCCCCCTGGTCATCGAGCAGTGGAAGAAGATCGGCGTCAACGCCACGCTCAACACCGTGCCGTCCTCGGCCATCTACGGCGACATCGTCCCCAAGGACACATTCCGGGTGCTCATGGCCACCGGTGACCCGAGCGTCTTCGGCGTCGACACCGACCTGCTGATGCGCTGGTACTACTTCGGCGAGACCTGGCCGGGCCAGCGTTACCGCTGGAGCGACGCCAACCGCAAGGCCATGGGCGACCTGCTGGACAAGGCCGCGCAGACCTCCGACGAGGCGGCCCGCAAGGCGCTGTGGAAGCAGGCCCTGGACATGGTGGCGGACGACGCCCCGCTCTACCCGATCCTGCACACCAAGGTCGTCACCGCGTACGACCCGGCCAAGCTCGACGGCTTCTCGGGCGCCTCGACCACCGGCCTGTACTTCCTGGGCACCGGCCGGACCGGCTGAGCCCACTCGGGGCTCCGCCCCCGCCTCCGTCCCGTCCGGCCGCACGTGACCCGTGCGGCCGGACGGGACGCCCCGGCGCCCCGCCACGAGAAAGAGAATCCATGCTGACCGTCCTGAACCTGGTCGCACGACGATTCCTGACGCTGATCCCCCTGGTGCTGGGCATCACGCTCTTCGTCTTCGTGATCATGCAGTTCTCCCCGATCGACCCGGCGCTGTCCGTCCTCGGCGACCAGGCCACGCCGGCGCAGGTCGAGGCGTTCCGCGCCGCGAACGGGCTGAACGACCCGCTGCCGCTGCGCTACCTGCACTTCCTCGGCGACCTCGTCCGCGGCGACCTCGGCATGACGTTCCCGCCGTCGGTCCCGGTCGCCGAGAAGATCGCCATGGCGTTGCCGCTGACCATCCAGCTCACCGCGCTCGGCGTCGTCGGCGCGCTGGTCATCGCGCTGGCCCTCGGCATCCCGGCCGCCCTGTACCGGGACCGCTGGCCCGACCAGGTCATCCGGATCGTCTCCATGGCCGGCATCGCCACGCCTTCGTTCTGGCTGGCCCTGCTGTTCATCCAGGAGTTCTCGGTCCGCCGCCCGATCTTCCCGACCGGTGGATACGTCAACCCCGCCGACTCGGTCGGCCTCTGGCTGCAGTCCCTCGCGCTGCCCGCGCTGGCGCTGGCCGTACCGGTCGGCTGCTCGCTGGCCCGCATCGTCCGCACGTCGATGGTCGAGGAACTCGACAAGGACTACGTCCGCACCGCCGTCGGCGCCGGACTGCCACCGCGCGTGGTGATCGGCCGCAACGTGCTGCGCAACGCGCTGGTCAACCCGCTCACCGCGCTCGGCCTGCGGATCGGCTACCTCATCGGCGGCACCGTCGTCATCGAGGCCATCTTCTCGCTGCCCGGCATGGGCACCCAGATCATGAGCGCCGTCCAGCAGAACGACACCGCGCTCGCCCAGGGCACCGTGCTCACCATCGCGCTGTGCTTCGTCCTGGTGAACCTGGTCGTCGACATCCTCTACCTCTTCGCCAACCCCCGACTGCGCGGAGGCCACTGATGCGCCGGTCCCTCACCACGCGGCTGTCCCGCCCCGGCATGGCCTTCGCCCGGCTCGGTCTCGCGGCCCGGTTCGCGCTCGGCTTCGTCGCGCTCATCGTCGTGGTCGGCGTGCTCGCCCCGCTGCTGCTGCGCCACGACCCCACCCAGACCGGCCTCGGACCGGCGCTGACCGGCCCGAACGGCGACTTCTGGTTCGGCCTGGACAAACTCGGCCGCGACGTCTTCTCCCGGCTGGTCGCCGGCACCCGGCGCTCCCTGATCGTCGGTTTCGGCGCGGCCGGCATCGCGCTGGTGCTCGGCGCGATCCTCGGCGCGCTCGCCGGCAGCAGCCGCACCGTCGTCGACGAGATCATCATGCGCTGCCTCGACGTGGTCATGGCCTTCCCCACGATCGTGCTCTCCGCGCTGCTGATCATCTCGTTCGGCAAGAACAGCCTGCTGGTCCTCGTCATCGCGATCGGGTTCGTGTTCACCCCGTCGGTCGCGCGCATCGTCCGCGCCAACGTGCTGTCCCAGTACGGCGAGGACTACGTGGCCGCCGAGCGCATCATCGGCGCCCGCCGCCCGCACATCCTCTGGCGGCACGTCCTGCGCAACTGCGCCGCCCCGATCCTCGTCTTCGTCACCGTCATGGTGGCCGACGCGATCGTCTTCGAGGCGTCCCTGTCCTTCATCGGCGGCGGCCTCGCCCCGCAGGAGGCGGCCTCCTCGTGGGGCTCGGTCATCGCCTTCGGCAAGGAGATGGTGCAGATCGGCGGCTGGTGGGCCACGTTCTTCCCCGGCCTGCTGATCCTGCTCACCGTGCTGGCGCTCAACGTGCTCTCCGAGGGCATGTCCGACGCCTGGGCCGCCCCGGCCGCGCGCCGCGCCACGTCCACCACCAGCGGTGACGCGCTGGAGCAGGCGCAGCCCGGCACCGGCGAGGTGGTCGAGCTGCCCGGCCTGGCCGAGGCGGCGCAGCGGCTGCGTGAGCGCGCCCGCCCGCTGCCGCAGGGCAAGCCGGTCCTTCAGGTCAGCGACCTGTCCATCGGCTTCGAGGGCCGCCACCGCGGCGTCGACATCGTCGACGGGCTCACCTTCGACGTACGCCCCGGCGAGGTCGTCGGCCTGGTGGGGGAGTCCGGCTCCGGCAAGTCGCTGAGCGTCCTCGCCGTCATGGGTCTGCTGCCGCAGGGCGCCCGGGTACGCGGCGAGATCCGCTTCCAGGACACGGACCTGCTGAAACTCAACGCCAAGGGCCGCCGCGCCCTGATGGGCCGCGAGATCGCCATGGTCTACCAGGACGCGCTGTCGGCGCTGAACCCGGCGCTGCGCGTCGGCGCCCAACTCGCCCAGATGATCCGCCGCGGCGGCACCCGCTCGGCCGAGGAACTGATGCGGCTGGTCGGGCTGGACCCGCGGCGCACGCTCGCCGCGTACCCGCACGAGCTGTCCGGCGGGCAGCGGCAGCGCGTGGTGATCGCCATGGCGCTGTCCCGCGACCCGAAGCTGATCATCGCGGACGAGCCGACCACAGCGCTCGACGTCACCGTGCAGGCCCAGGTGATGGCGCTGCTGCTGGAGCTGCGCGAGCGGCTCGGCTTCGCCCTCATCCTGGTCAGCCACGACCTCGCCCTGGTCAGCGACGTCTGCGACCGGGTCGTGGTGATGTACGGCGGGCAGATCGTGGAGACCGGCGTGACCGCCGACGTGATGGAGGCGCCCGCCCACCACTACGCCCGCGGGCTGCTCGGTTCCGTCCTGTCCCTGGAGACCGGCGCGGAACGGCTCACCCAGATCCGCGGCGTGGTGCCCTCACCGGCCGACTTCCCGAAGGGTTGCCGGTTCTCCGACCGCTGCCCGATGGCGACCGAGATCTGCCGGGACACCGCGCCCACCATGGCGGGCACGGACGGCCACGGGTACGCCTGCCACCACCCCGCCGTCACCGTCAGCGAGAAGGAGCCGGCCCGATGAGCGCCACCGCCGAGCACCGGCCGATCGCCGAGCTGAGCGACGTGCACGTGGTGCACGCCGCGCGCGGCGGCGGCATGTTCAGCCGGGAGAAGGTCTACGCGCTCACCGGCGCCGACCTGGTCATCCGGGCCGGCGAGACGGTCGGCATCGTCGGCGAGTCCGGCTGCGGCAAGTCCACCCTCGCCAAGGTGCTCGTCGGCCTGCAACGGCCGACCGCCGGCACGGTGTCCTTCGCCGGCAAGGACGTGTGGTCGATGACCGCCACCGAGCGGCGCGAGCACATCGGCGCCGGCGTCGGCATGATCTTCCAGGACCCGGCCACCTCACTGAACCGCCGGATGCCGGTACGCGACATCCTGCGCGACCCGCTCGACGTGCACCGCCGGGGCACCCGGCAGCAGCGCGAGCAGCGGGTGACCGAGCTGATGGCCCTGGTCGGCCTGCCCCGCTCGGTCGCCGACGTGCTGCCCAGCCAGCTCTCCGGCGGCCAGCGCCAGCGGGTGTCCATCGCCCGCGCGCTGGCCCTGGAACCGGGGCTGGTCATCGCCGACGAGCCGACCAGCGCGCTCGACGTGTCGGTCCGCGCGCAGATCCTCAACCTGCTGCTGGACCTCAAGGACCGGCTCGGCCTGGCCATGGTGCTGGTGTCGCACGACATCCAGACCGTCAAGCGGGTCAGCGACCGGGTCGTCACCATGTACCTGGGCCGCATCGTCGAGCAGACCCCCGCCGACCTGCTGCCCGAGGGCGGCCGGCACCCGTACACCCGGGCGTTGTTCTCGGCCACGCCGGGCCTGCTCTCACCGATCGAGCCCATTCCGCTGGTCGGCCCGGTCCCGTCGGCGACCCGGCCGCCGAGCGGCTGCCCGTTCCGGACCCGCTGCTGGGCCGCCACCGACGGCTGCGCCGTGGACATGCCCGCGCCGCGCCCCGCCGAGGGCGCGGGCCACGAGTTCCGCTGCCACCACCCGGTGCCCGCCGGCACCGCCAACACCGAACTGGTCGCGCTCGCCACCTCGGCGACCGGCCGCACCACAACTGAGTCTGTCGAGGAGAACCTGTGACCACCCCAGCCCCGCGGTTCGCCGGAGTCGTGCCGCCGGCCGTCACCCCCCTGACCGAAGAGGGCGAGGTCGACGTCCACTCCCTGGAACGGCTGGTCGAATGGCTGCTCGACGCCGGCGTCGACGGCATCTTCGCCCTCGGCAGCTCCGGCGAGACGGTCTTCCTCACCGACCGGCAGCGGGACCTCGCGCTGGAGACCATCGTCAAGACCGCCGGCGGCGCCGTGCCGGTCCTCGCCGGCTGCATCGAACCCACCACCCGCCGGGTCGTGGAGCGGGCCGAGGCGTCCACCCGGCTGGGCGCGGACGGCCTCGTCGTGACCGCCCCGTTCTACGCCATCGTCGGCCCGCACGAGATCGAGCGGCACTTCCGCGCCGTCGCCGCGGCGGTCGAGCTTCCGCTGCTGGCGTACGACATCCCGGTCTGCGTGCACAGCAAGCTCTCCGTCGACCTGCTGACCCGCCTCGCCGCCGAGGGCGTGCTGGCCGGCGTCAAGGACTCCAGCGGCGACGACGTCGCGTTCCGCCAGCTGGCGCTCGCCATCGCCGAGCACGCGCCGGAGCGCGACTTCAGCCTGCTCACCGGCCACGAGGTCGTGGTCGACGCGATGATGCTCGCCGGTGGCTCCGGCTCGGTGCCCGGACTGGGCAACGTGGACCCGGCTGGATACGTGCGACTGCACCGCGCCTGCGTGGCCGGCGACTGGGCCGCGGCCCGCCGGGAACAGGACCGCCTGACCCGGCTGTTCCGCATCGTCGACGCGGCCGACCCGGCCACCTCGGCGGGCGCCACCCGGGGCGTCGGCGCGTTCAAGACCGCGCTGTCCCTGCTCGGCGTCATCGCCGGCAACGCGGTGTCGCTGCCGCTGCGGCCGCTGGACGACGCCGAGACGGGCCGCGTGCGTACCCAGTTGGAACTGGCCGGGCTGCTCTGACCATGCCCGAGGTGAGCACGACCGGTCTGGTCGCCGCGCTCGACATCGGCGGCACCAAGACCACAGCCGCGCTGGTCACCGCCTCCGGCGAGGTCGTCGGCCGGCACACCGCGCCGACGCCTGGCCGCTCCGGCGCCGCCGCGGTGCTCGACACCGCCGCCGGCCTGGTCGAGAAGCTGCGGGCGGACGCGCCGGGCGTCGTACGGGCGCTCGGCGTCGGCAGCGCCGGCGTCATCGACAGCGGCTCCGGCCTGGTGCTGTCCGCCACCGACGTGCTGACCGGATGGGCCGGCACGGACCTGCGCGGCGACCTGGCTCGGCGTCTCGGTGTGCCGGTCACCGTGGTCAACGACGTGCACGCCCACGCGCTGGGCGAGGCGCGTCACGGCGTCGCGGCCGGGTACGACACGGTGCTCTACGTCGCCGTGGGCACCGGCGTCGGGGCGTCGTTCGTCCTCGGCGACACAGTGCTCGCCGGTGCGCACAGCGCGGCCGGGCACGCCGGGCACCAGCCGTCGGCGTACGCCGGAACGCTGCCCTGCACCTGCGGCGGGCGCGGGCACCTGGAGGCGATCGCCGCCGGGCCCGCGCTCACCGCCGAGTACGTCCGGCGTACCGGCCGTCCGGTGGCCGACCTGCGGGCCGTCGCCGCGCTCGCGGCGGACGGCGACGAGACGGCCCGCGACGTCGTCCGGCTCGGCGGCACGGCCGTCGGGTCCGCCGTCGGCGGCCTGGTCAATGTGCTCGACCCCGCCGCCGTGGTGATCGGCGGCGGCGTCACCGGCCTCGGCGAGCCGTGGTGGCGGGCGCTGCGTGACGCGGTGCCCGCCGAGACGCTGCCCGCCCTGGCCGGTGTGCCGGTCCTCGCCTCCACTCTCGGCCCCGACGCGCCGCTGCTCGGCGCCGCCTCGCTCGCCTGGAAGGTCTCATGAACTCCCTCGTCGACCAGCTCCGCCACCGCCTGGTGGTCTCCTGCCAGGCGTACCCGGGTGAGCCCATGCGCGACCCGGACACCATGCGCCGGGTCGCGCTCGCCACCGCCCGCGGCGGCGCCGCCGGCATCCGCGCGCAGGGACTGGCGGACATCGCGGCCATCCGCGCGGCGGTGGACCTGCCGCTGATCGGGCTCTGGAAGGACGGCGACGACGACGTCTTCATCACCCCGACGCTCGAACACGCGCTCGCCGTCGCCGACGCCGGGGCGCACGTCGTCGCGCTCGACGGCACGTCCCGGCCCCGCCCCGACGGCCGTACGCTCGCCGAGACGATCGCCGCCGTGCACGAGCGCACCGGCGCGCTGGTGATGGCCGACTGCTCCACGTTCGACGAGGGCATCGCCGCCGCCGCTGCCGGCGCCGACCTGGTCGGCACCACGCTCTCCGGGTACACCGCGTACACCACAAAGGGCGACGGGCCGGACCTGGACCTGGTCGCCCGGCTCGCCGCCGCGGTCGACGTCCCGGTGGTCGCCGAGGGACGCATCCACACCCCGGAGCAGGCCGCGCAGGCGCTGCGAGCGGGCGCATGGACGGTGGTGGTCGGCACCGCCATCACCCACCCGAGCACCATCACCGGCTGGTTCGCGTCCGCCGTACGGGAGGCCGCGTCGTGCCGCTGACCGACCTCGACCTGGCCGGCTGCCTCGCGTACCGGCCGGAGCTGGACGTGCCGGCGGACCTGGACGGATTCTGGGCGCGCACGCTCGACGGCGGCGGCGACCCGGCGGCGGCGGTCTACGAGCCGGTCGACACCGGGCTGACCCAGATCCGGACGTACGCGGTCACGATCCCCGGTTTCGCCGGTGAGCCGGTACGCGGATGGCTGCACCTGCCCGCCGGTGCCGACGGGCCGCTGCCCTGCGTGGTCGAGTACCTCGGCTACGGCCGGGGCCGCGGCCTGCCGCACGAGAAGCTGTTCTGGGCGGCGGCCGGTTTCGCGCACCTGATCATGGACAGCCGGGGCCAGGGCTGGAGCGCCGCCACCGGCGGCACGCCCGACCCGCACCCCTACCCGGCCGGCACCGTGCCCGGCTTCCTCACCCGGGGCGTCGCCGACCCGGCCGAGCACTACTACCGGCGGCTCATCACTGACGCGGTCCGTTTCGCCGAGGCCGCCCGGCGGCACCCGGCCGTCGACCCGCGTCGGGTGGCGGTGACCGGCTTCAGCCAGGGCGGCGGCCTCGCCCTGGCCGTCGGCGCGTTGTGCCCGGACGTCGCCGCCGTCATGCCGGACGTGCCGTTCCTGTGCGACATCCGCCGGAGCGTGCGCGTCGCCGGCCCGGACAGCCCGTACGCCGAGGTCGTCGAGTACCTCGCGCTGCACCGCGACCGCGCCGACCAGGTATTCCGCACGCTGTCCTACCTGGACGCCGCAGTGCTTGCGCCGCGCGCCACCGCGCCGGCGCTGTTCTCCATCGCCCTGCGTGATCAGGTCTGTCCGCCGTCGACCTGCTTCGCCGCCTACCACCGCTACGGCGGCGACAAGGACGTGCGGGTGTACGAGTTCAACGACCACGAGGGCGGCGAGGCGGCACACCAGCGCGAACAGCTCACCTGGCTGCGCGGGATCCTGGGCGGCTAACGGGCCCGTTCCACCACGTAGTCGGTCAGCTCCAGCAGGAAACGGCCGTCCTCGGTGTCGGCGGCGGCGCCCAGCGCCCGCTCACCCTCACGCCGGGCCGCGAGCGCGAGATCCCGGGCGCTGCGCCGCGCCGACTCCACACAGTCGTACGCGAGTAGCCGCCCGTGCAGCCAGCGCACCTCGGCGTCGGTGCGCTGCGCGCGGGTACGGCTCAGCAACCGCACGAGCCGTTCACGTTCCTCCGGTGTGCACCGCCGCATGAAGTCGATCAGGATCAGCGTGCGCTTGCCCTCCCACAGGTCACCGGCGATCTCCTTGCCGTACCGGGCGTAGTCGCCGGTCAGGTTCAGCGCGTCGTCCTGGATCTGGAACGCCGCGCCCAGATACCAGCCGTACCGATCCAGCACGTCGACCGCGTTCTCCCGGCCGGTCGCCACGAGGACGCCGGCGCGGCACGGGTAGATGCACGTGTACCAGGACGTCTTCTTCAGGCACATCCGGTAGTAGTCGTCCGCGTCCAGGTCGCACACGTTGTCGCGGATCCAGCCGATCTCGATCGCCTGCCCCTCCAGCGAGTGGCGCATCATCAGCTCGGTCTCGGTGAACAGCCGCCACGCGATCCCGGAGCCGAGCGCCGCCCGGTTCGCGGCCAGCCGCCGCAACGCCAGCAGGTTCGTCATGTTGCCGACGTTCAGCGCCACGCCCACGCCGTACTCGGCGTGCAGCGTCCGCCCGCCGCGCCGCTGCTCGCTTTCGTCCTGGATGTCGTCGTGGATGAGGAAGGCGTTGTGGAACAGCTCCACTGTCACCGCGGCGTTGAGGCCCACCGCGTCGCCGCCGCCGAACGCCCGGCACGTGGCCAGGCACAGCGCGGCGCGCAGCCCCTTGCCCCACCGGCGCGGATACTCCGCGACCAGGTCGTAGAGGTAGCGTGGGCCGCCGTCGGGCACGTCGTCGAGCAGTGCGCCGAGGGCCAGCCCGCGATAGCGCTCCAGCATCCGTTCCACGTGCCCGCCGGCCACCCCGGCGGTCGGCGCCATCGCGCGGCTACCGGTCCGTCGGCCGCTTCGGGGCCGGCGACGCCAGCCGGTCCGCGAGCCCGTTTGCGACCTCGGGGGCCAGCCGCGCCAGATTGAGTACGGTGTCCAGCGCGTCGTGCGCGTCCGACGTGTACCGCCGGATCACCTCACCGCGCTGGTCGTCGGCCATCTTCAGCTGCCCGACCACGGTGTCGATCAGGGCGTGCCCGTCGGTGCGGACCCGCGCGACGAGTTCGTCGAACGCCTCCGGGTCGACCCGGCGGCTCTCGGTCAGCTTCTCCTCGAGTCGCCGGGCGCCGGCCAGCCCCGCCGCGAGTTCCTCCTCCAGGACCGTGGCCGCGTGGGTCACGGTCTCCGAGGTCTCCTCGGCCACCTTCTCGAAGCGCTCGTTCGTGCGCTCACGCTTGCCGTGTGTCATGGGCGAAGTGTCACCGGACCAGGCACGACGCACCAGGCGAGTGTCGCCATGGTGACTGAGCGTGGCCGACCCGGGCAGCTTTCGCGACTGGGTACGGGTACTCAGCGCAGTACCGTCCCGTCGCTCATGTGCGGGCGCGGCGGCGTCGACAGGATCCTTGTCATGGCCGAGACGCTGCACCGACACGCCGCCTTGCGTACCGTCGACACGCCGCTGCCCGCCGAGGCCGCGCTGGCCCCCGCCGGCCGCGCGGTCGCCGCGCTGGCCCGGCTCATCGCCCACCACCCCGCCGGCTGGAGGTGGCTGGCCCGGCGCCACCACCCGGTCCTCGACCGGCTCGCCGCCGCGAACGCGCGGTCCACCTGCGTCCGCGCCGCCCGGCGGGTGCCCGCGTACCAGGCGTTCCTGCGGGCCCGCCCGGGCGGGCTGCGCCGCCGGCTGCGGGACTTCCCGGAGACCGACAAACGTGGGTACGTCATGGCGTACGACGCCTCGGCGCGGTGCCGGGACGGGCGGATGCCGGAGCGGGGCGTGGTGGTCGACGAGTCGGCCGGCTCGTCCGGGCGGCCGTTCAACTGGCCGCGCGGCGAGCGGGAGCTGCGGGCGGTGCACCGCGACATCGCCGGGTACACCGGGCTGGCGTTCCCGATGCGCCGACCGTTCGTCATCAACGCGTACTCGATGGGCGCCTGGGCGACCGGCACCACGACCGGCGCGGCGATGGCCCGGATCGCGACGGTGAAGAACACCGGCCCCGACCTGGGGAAGATCGTCGACACGCTGCGCGAGTTCGGCCCCGGCCACGACTACCTCGTGACCGCGTACCCGCCGTTCCTCAAGCACCTGCGGGACCGGCTCGACGCCGAGGACTTTCCGTGGTCGCGGTACCGGATCTTCGCCAGTTGCGGCGGCGAGGGGATGACCGAGGCGTTGCGCGACTACCTGGAGCAGCGGTTCGTGCGGGTGCGGTCGGCGTACGGGGCGTCGGACCTGACCATCGGCATCGGCGCGGAGACCCGGTTCACGGTCTGGTTGCGGCGGCGGCTGCGCACCGACGCGGGACTGCGCGCGGAACTGCTGGGCCGCGGCGAGCAGCGGCTGCCGATGGTGTTCCAGTACAACCCGTTCGCCACCTACCTGGAGACCAACGAGCGGCGGGAACTGCTCTGCACTGTCACCGGCCCGCACGTGCTCCAGCCCCGGCTGCGCTACAACGTCGGCGACGAGGCGCTGCTGGTGCCGTACCGGCGGATCGTCGAGCTGGCCCACGCCGACCCGGTGCGCCGCGCCGAGTTCCGTACCGCGGTGGCCGAGGAACGGATGACGCTGCCGTTGCTGCTGTTGTTCGGCCGCAGCGACTCCACCGTGTCCTACCTGGGCGCGAACCTCTACCCGCAGGACGTCGAGTACGGCCTCTACACCGGCAACCCGTACGCCGCCGAGATCAACAGGTTCTGTCTCACGCTGCACGAGGACGCGGCGCTGGAGACCCGGCCGGTGATCCACGTGGAGCTGCGCCGCCCGCTGGACGCCGCGGCCCGCGCGGCGCTCGCCGACGCCTGCCGCGACGGGGTACGCGCGCACCTGACCTCGGTGTCGCGGGACTTCGCGCAGTCCCTGGTGGAGGACCCGACCGCCGGTGACCTCCGGGTCCAGCTGCACGAGCCGGGCGGCGGCCCGTTCGCCGCCATGCAGAAGATCAAGAACGTCTACCTGGTGAGGTGAGCGATGCGTACCCGTGACTTCTCCCGCGCCCCGGCCCAGGCCCGCGCCGGCGCCATGTTCATCGGCGGCACCCGGTACGCGAACCCGCTGGTGCTGCTGCGCCTGGCCCCCGACTGGATCCGGATGGTGCGCGACATGCGCCGGATGTCCGGCTACTGCTGGCACACCGTCTACTGGCAGTTCCCGCTGACGCTCGGCACCATCGCGTTCTTCACCGACCGCGACGCGCTGCTGCGCTTCGCCCGGACCCGGCACCACCGCAAGCTGATGATGTGGCTGACCGACGGCAACCGCAACGCCACGGCCGGGTTCATCCGCCTCTACACCGCCTCCCCGGACGGCTACTCAAACGGCGCGTGGCGGGCCGAGGACGGCGCGATGGGCCACATCGAGCGGTTCACGCCGCTGGGCGCGGAGACGACCGGACCGGCGGTGCGCCGGTGACCGGCCACCGGTTCGAGCGCGTGACCGGCCGGCGCGGCCTGCGCGACTTCCTCGCGCTCACCGACCGGCTGTACGCGGACGAGTCCCGCTACGTGCCGACGCCCCGGCAGCAGATCCGCCGCTGGTGGCGCGACGGCGTGCCGATGTACGTGCTGCGCGACGCCACCGGCGCGGTGGTCGGGCGGACCACGCTGCACACCGACGCCGACCTCGACGCCAAGCTCGGCCGCCGGTGCCAGTTGTTCGGGCTCACCGAGTTCACGCCGCACGCCGCCCGGCCGCTGTTCGACGCGATCGCCACGTACGCCACACCCGGCCGGGACCTGCTGTTCGGGCCGGTGGCGCTGCTGCCCAACCAGGCCGGTGGCGTGATCACCTCCGGGTACGCCGACCGGGGTTTCGTGGACAGCGCGTGGAACCCGCCGTACTACCCGGACGCCTACGAGGAGAACGGGTTCACCGGGCGGTTCGTCTCCGACACCTGGATCTGCCCGGTGCCGTCGCCGTCCGGGCCGCCGCCCGCGCTGGGCGTCCAGCCCGACGGCTCCCGGCTGGACCTGCACCGGGGGAACAGCCGGCGGCTCGACGAACAGCTGGGCCTGCTGCGCGGGATGCTCAACGACTCCTTCGCCCAGCTCGGCTACTACACGCCGATCTCGGCGGCGCAGCTGCGGCGGCAGACCGACGGGCTGGCGTACCTGCTGGATGACTCGCTGCTGCTCTACCTGACCCGCGACGGGCACCCGGTGGCGTTCGTGCTCTGCGTACCGGACATCAGCGACTTCCTGGTCGCTGTGCGCGGCGACCTGAACCCGGTCAACCAACTGCGGCTGCTGGCCACCCGCCGCCGGTACCGCCGGGAGGCGGTGCTGATCGTCAAGGGTGTGGTGCCGCGGTTCCAGGGGCGCGGCTACCAGCGGCTGCTGTCGGAGCACCTGCACCGCAACCTGCACGAGGGCGGATACACGGCGCTGCGCAGCACGTACGTCGGGCGGGACAACCCGGCGTCGGCCGCCCAGTACCGGCGCCTCGGCGGACGCCCGCTGCACGGCTACACGTTCTACGCCAGGGAGCGGTGAGCATGGACCTCGCCGCGTTCCGCGCGCTGGAGCCGCTGTGCTGGCGGGCGCCGAGCGCGCACAACACCCAGCCGTGGCGGCTGCGCTACGAGCGCTGGGCGATCACCGTCGGCTGGGACCCGGCCGACACGCTGCCCGCCGGCGACCCGACCGGGCGGGACCTGCGGCTGTCGCTCGGCGCGTTCGTGGAGACCTGCCTGATCGTCGCCGCCGACGCGGGGCTGCGGCTGGACTGGGCCGCCGACCACGACGAGTCGGACCGGCGGGTGGGGCGGCTGCGTCCGGCCCGGCAGCCGTACCGGACGCCGTTTCGCGCCGCCGACGTGTGGGACCGGCGTACCCACCGGGGCCGGTTCACCGGCGGCCCGGACGCCGACGTGGTCGCGGCCGTGGACGCGGTCGCCCGCCGGGCCGGTGGCGCGGCCCGCGTGGTGCCGGCGGCCGGGCGGCTGCGCGCGCTGCTGCGCACGGCCGACCGGCACGTGTACGCCGACCCGTCGGTGGTCGCCGAGCTGCGCCGCTGGCTGCGCCTGGACCGGGCGTGCCCGCGCTACCGGAGCGACGGGCTCAGTGACAGCTGCCTCGGGCTGGGCCGGGCGGCGGCCACCGGACTGCGGGCGGCGCTCGCGGCGTACCCGGCGTTGCGCCCGCTGGGGCTGCCCCGGCTGCTCGCCGCCGCGGGCGGTGATCCGCTGGCGCAGGGCGGCGGGGTGCTGGCGCTGATCGCGCCGCCCGGTCTGGACGCGGCCGGGCAGGTCGAGTTCGGACGCGTGCTGATGCGGATGTGGCTGACGCTGCACACGGCCGGGCTGGCCGCGCACCCGCTCAGTCAGCTCGTCGACGTCGCCGCCACCCGTGGCGCGCTCGGCACGCTGCTGGACGTGGCGCCGGAGCGGATCGTGCACGTGGCCCGGGTGGGGCGGCCGGCCGCGCCCGCGCCCCGCTCGGCCCGGCGAGTGCGCCACGGATCGCGTCTGTTAGCGGTAACACCCCTTGACGCGATGTCACTTCATCCATGAGAGTCCATGTTGGCCGACGTGTCGCCCGGTCGGGAGCCCTGGGCGCGGAGTGGTAGGAACGCGGCGTCCGGGTGTGCGAGGCGCAATCTGTTAGCGATAACAGAGCAGCCGCGCACCCGGACCCGCCTCTGATCCGCGCGGTTGGGAGAAAAGCATGTCTGAAGTGACACGACGCAACGTCATCAAGGCCGCAGCGGCCGGCACCGGCGCCGCGCTGGTGCCGGCCGCCTGGAGCGCCGCCGCCCGCGCCGGCTCGGCGGCGCCGGCGCAGGTGCTCGCCGCGAACGACCTGGCGCTCTGGTACGACGAACCGGCCGGCACCGACTGGCTGCGCGCCCTGCCGATCGGCAACGGGCGGCTCGGCGCGATGGTGTTCGGCAACGTGGACACCGAACGGCTCCAGCTCAACGAGGACACCGTCTGGGCCGGCGGCCCGTACGACTCGGCGAACACCCGGGGCGCGGCCAACCTGGCCGAGATCCGGCGTCGCGTCTTCGCCGACCAGTGGACCTCGGCCCAGGATTTGATCAACCAGACCATGATGGGCAGCCCCGGCGGTCAGCTCGCCTACCAGACCGTCGGCGACCTGCGGCTCTCCTTCGGGTCGGCGAGCGGGGCGACGCAGTACAACCGGACGCTGGACCTCACCACCGCCACCGTCACCACCACGTACGTGCTGAACGGTGTCCGGTACCAGCGGGAGGTCTTCGCCAGCGCGCCCGACCAGGTGATAGTGCTCCGGCTGACCGCCGACCGGGCGAACGCGATCACGTTCTCCGCCGCGTTCGACAGCCCGCAGCGGACCACCGTGTCCAGCCCGGACGGCGCGACAGTCGCGCTCGACGGCATCTCCGGCTCGATGGAGGGGGTCAACGGCTCGGTGCGGTTCCTCGCGCTGGCCAACGCCGCCGTCACCGGCGGCACGGTGAGCAGCTCCGGCGGCACGCTGCGGGTGTCCGGCGCGACCAGCGTGACGGTCCTGATCTCGATCGGCACCAGCTACGTCAACTACCGCACCGTCAACGGCGACTACCAGGGCATCGCCCGCAACCGGCTGAACGCCGCCAGGAGCGTCGACGTCGACCAGCTCCGCACCCGCCACCGCGCCGACTACCAGGCGCTGTTCGACCGGGTCACGATCGACCTGGGCCGCACCGCCGCCGCCGACCAGCCCACCGACGTACGGATCGCGCAGCACGCGAGCACGAACGACCCGCAGTTCGCCGCGCTGCTGTTCCAGTTCGGGCGGTACCTGCTGATCTCCTCGTCGCGGCCGGGCACCCAGCCGGCGAACCTGCAGGGCATCTGGAACGACTCTCTCACGCCGTCCTGGGACTCGAAGTACACGGTCAACGCCAACCTGCCGATGAACTACTGGCCGGCCGACATCACGAACCTGTCCGAGTGCTTCCTGCCGGTCTTCGACATGGTCAAGGACCTCACCGTCACCGGCGCGCGGGTCGCCCAGGCACAGTACGGCGCCGGTGGCTGGGTCACCCACCACAACACCGACGCCTGGCGGGGCGCGTCGGTGGTGGACGGCGCGTTCTGGGGCATGTGGCAGACCGGCGGGGCCTGGCTGAGCACGCTCATCTGGGACCACTACCTGTTCACCGGCGACCTCGGCTTCCTCCAGGCCAACTACCCGGCGCTCAAGGGCGCCGCCCAGTTCTTCCTCGACACCCTGGTCGCCCATCCGACGCTCGGCTACCTGGTGACGAACCCGTCGAACTCGCCGGAGCTGGCGCA
Source organism: Micromonospora sp. CMU55-4 (assembly GCF_011602315.1). NCBI lineage: Bacteria > Bacillati > Actinomycetota > Actinomycetes > Micromonosporales > Micromonosporaceae > Micromonospora > Micromonospora sp. CMU55-4. The sequence continues at coordinate 134,427 of NZ_JAAOLH010000006.1, read as the reverse complement.
CCACGCCAACGCCAGCGTCTGCGCCGGACCCACGATGGACAACCAGATCCTGCGCGACCTGTTCGACGCCGCGGCCCGGGCGAGCGAGGTGCTCGGCGTCGACACCACGTTCCGGTCCCAGGTGCGTACGGCCAAGGACCGGCTGCCACCGAGCCGCGTCGGTTCGCGGGGCAACGTGCAGGAGTGGCTCGCCGACTGGGTCGAGACCGAGCGCACCCACCGGCACGTCTCCCACCTGTACGGGCTGCATCCCGGCAACCAGATCACCAGGCGGGGCACCCCGGCGCTGTACGAGGCCGCCCGCAAGACGCTGGAGCTGCGCGGCGACGACGGGACCGGCTGGTCCCTCGCCTGGAAGATCAATTTCTGGGCCCGGCTGGAGGACGGCGCCCGCGCCCACAAGCTCCTGCGCGACCTGGTCCGCACCGACCGGCTCGCGCCGAACATGTTCGACCTGCACCCGCCGTTCCAGATCGACGGCAACTTCGGCGCCACCTCCGGCATCGCCGAGATGCTGCTGCACAGCCACACCGGGGAGCTGCACCTGCTGCCCGCGCTCCCCAGCGCCTGGCCCGCCGGGCAGGTCGCGGGGCTGCGCGGCCGGGGTGGCTACACGGTGGCGCTGACCTGGAGCAACAGCCAGGCCGACGAGATCAGCGTCCGCGCCGACCGCGACGGTACGCTGCGACTGCGGTCCCGGCTGTTCACCGGCAGCTTCACCCTCACCGACGTCACCGACGGCAGCACACCGGCCACCACCCGGCCGGAGTCCGACGTCGTCGCGCTCACCGTCCGCGCCGGCCACACGTACCGGGCGGCCCGGCCCGGCGTGACCCCCTCGCCGACCGTGACAACGACGCCGACGTCCACGCCGTCACCGACCCCGACCACCAGTTCCCCGGCGCCGTCCGGCGCGCGTGCCACGTACGCGATCACCGGCTCCTGGTCGGGCGGCTTCCAGGCCGAGGTCACGGTGACCGCCGGCGCCACCGCGATCCGCGGCTGGACGGTGTCCTGGACGTTCCCGAACGGTCAGGTGATCAACCAGATCTGGAGTGGCACGCACACCCAGAGCGGCGCGAACGTCACGGTGCGCAACGTCGACTACAACGGCTCGGTGCCGGCCGGCGGCTCCACCACGTTCGGCTTCATCGGCACGGCCGGCGGCACCAACAACCCGCCGACGAACCTCACCTGCACGACCACCTGACCGCTGACGCGCCCCGCCGCGGCAACCCGGCCGGGGCGGGGCGTGCCGACGGTCAGGCCAGCAGCGTCTCGCGCAGCCGCGCGCCCAGGTTGAACTCGCCGACCACCCGGGGACCGGCCGGGTCGTACACGGCGATGCGGTGGTTGCGGCGCATCATCTCCCGCACCGCCGGCGGCAGCCGGGGCGGGTCGTCCATCGTCGCGAGCACCCGCGCGCCGGTGCCCATCAGCCGCTCCACCAGCGACGCGCTGTCGGTGTCCACACGCACCCGGCCGAACTCCCAGCCGGCCGTGGTCAGGTCGAGCACCTCGAACAGGCGCGTCACGAACGGCTGCGGATCGGTCACCTTGTCCAGCCGGTCGGCCCGCCCGCCGACCGCCGCCACGGCGCCGGCCACCTGCGCGTACGGGTGCAGCCCGCTGGGCAGCGCGCCGAGCGGCCAGCGCAGCGCGGGCCCGGCCTCCTTCCACAGGGGCCGGTAGTTGCGGCGGTGCACCAGCAGCCGCCGGCCGGTACGCCGGAACACCTCGTGCGCCTGGCCCAGCAGGTCGGCGTGCGCCTGGTCGGCGGCCTCGCAGACGATCCCGGCGGCCACCACGAGACCGTCGTCATCGGACAGCAGCCGGGTGATCGCGTCGGCCTGCTCCGGGAACCGGAGGCGGGCGTGCGCCCCGTAGGACTGCCGCACGTCCCGCAGCAGCTCCTGCTGACGTGTCGGGTCCAGTTCGACCCGTCCGCCACCGAGCAACCGCTGGAGCCAACCCATCGCGCCTCGCTTCCGTCGCCGTCTGCGGACCGGGCAATGCTAGTTCGTCGGCCGATGCTCGTATGGTGACGGGGTGACCGATCGATCCCTGACCCTGATGGCGGTGCACGCGCACCCCGACGACGAGGCGACGAGCACCGGCGGCATCCTGGCGCGCTACGCGGCCGAGGGCGTGACCACTGTGCTCGTTACCTGCACCGACGGGGGGTGCGGCGACGGCCCCGGCGGAACCAAGCCGGGCGACCCCGGGCACGACCCGAAGGCCGTGGTCGAGATGCGCCGCGCCGAGCTGGCCGCGAGCTGCGAGGCGCTCAAGGTGACCCACCTGGAGACGCTCGACTACGGCGACTCCGGGATGATGGGCTGGGCCACGAACGACGCGCCCGGCGCGTTCTGGAACACGCCGGTGGCCGAGGCGGCCGGCCGGCTGGCCGAGCTGATCCGGCGCTACCGTCCCGACGTCGTCGTCACCTACGACGAGAACGGCTTCTACGGCCACCCGGACCACATCCAGGCCCACCGCATCACCATGGCCGCCGTCGAGCAGACCGGCATCCCGGCCAAGGTCTACTGGACCACCGTGCCGCGCAGCGCGTTCCAGCAGTTCGGCACCGTCATGCGCGAGATCGGGGTGGAGTTCCCCGAGCCGGAGGCGACCGACGAGACGCCGGCGCTGGGCCTGCCGGACGACGAGATCACCACCTGGGTCAACACCAGCGGCTACGGCGGGCAGAAGTTCGCGTCGCTCGCCGCGCACGCCAGCCAGGCGGAGAACATCTTCTTCCTGCGCCTCGGGCAGGAGCGGTTCACCGAGCTGATGGGCATGGAGACGTTCGTGCGGGTGCGGGACACCACCGGCGCGCCGACGCCGGAGGACGACCTGTTCGCCGGGCTGCGCTGACCGGGCGCGGGCCCGATCCGGCGTGTCGTCGGCCGGGCCGCTCATCTCAGGCCGCGACGGTCTGCGCGGCCAGGTGCGCGAGCACCACGCGGACGTCGCCGCCGGTGTCGGCCATGACCTGACGTTGCCGGGTGGCGCCGGTGCCCTCGCGGCGTACCCGGTCCGTCTGGCGCCGGACCAGGTCCAGGTCGCCGTGGCGGGTCAGCGCGGGCGTGACGATGTCGAGCATGTCGTCGACGAGGTCCCAGGCGGGCCGGGGCCGCCCGGTGCGCAGATCGACCAGGTCGCCGTCCACGCCGTCGTGCGCTGCCCGCCAGTGTGCGGCGGCGACGAGGCAGTCGCGGATGCGCTGGGCCGGCACGCCGTCGCGGATGTCGTCGATCGCGGTGGCGACCAGCGCCCGGACCAGCCCGGCGATCAGGACGGTGTCGTCGACCGTGGGGCAGACGTCGCCGACGCGGATCTCCACTGTGGGGTACGCCGCCGACGGCCGGGCGTACCAGTAGACCATCGCCGCGTCGAGCATGATGCCGGCGGTGATCAGGTCCCGGACCGTGGCGTCGTAGTCGGCGGCGGAGTGGAAGTGCGGCGTCGGCCCGATGCTCGGCCACCGTTCCAGCTGCATCGAGCGCCAGCTGGCGTGCCCGGTGTCCCGCCCGTCGTGCAGCGGTGAGTTGGTGGTGAGCGCCTGCACCACCGGCAGCCACGGGCGCAGGTGGTTGCAGACCTGCACGGCCAGTTCCCGGTCGGGTACGCCGACGTGCACGTGGCAGCCGCAGACCGCGGGGTCGTGCGCCACCGGGCCGAACCGGCGGGACATGTCGTGGTAGCGCTGCTCGTCGGGCACCGTGCGGTGGACCTCGCAGACCGGCGTGGCGCCGACCGCCACCAGTCGCGCCTCGGCCGCCTCGGCCGCCTCGGCGGCCGCTCGCCGCAGCGTGACCAGGTGCTCGCGGAGCCGGCCGAGGTCGGGGCTGACCGGGGTCACCATCTCCACCATGCTGTGCCGGAACTCCTGCCGGCTCTGCTCGCGTGCGGTCCCGGAGAGCGCCTCGCGGACCCGGTCGGCGACCGGCATGCTCTCGCCGGTGACCGGGTCCAGCAGCAGGAACTCCTCTTCCACCCCGAGGGTCAGGACGGTGGGGATCTCCGGTGTCGGGGTGGTGGCGGTGGTGGTGGGCCGCGGCCTCACCGACGGCTCCACCGGCACGGAACGGTCGGCAGCTCGTCGTGAGGCGGGATCATGTCTCGACGGTACGAGGGCGGAGGCCGGCCCGAGGCCGTTTTCCGCCGACCACCGCCCCCACGGGTGGCGGCACGCAGAGCGGCAGAATGACGAGGTGACCTCACCTGGTGTCTCATACGGCGACCTCGACCTGCTTGCCGACGCCGGACGCTGGCACGACCTGCTGAGGTTCGCTGCCACAGTCGAGGCGGGGCCGGTCGACCAGCGGCGGGAGACGGCCCACGTCGTGGCATTGGAAGCGCCGGCCGGGATCGCCGCCGCCGCAGCCGAACTGTTTCCCGACGACGACAAGGGCGTCCCGGGGCCCCTGTGGGAGGTGGTAGCCCAAAACCACACGTGGCGAGAACTGACCCCACATCTGGCCGACCCACGCACGCGGCATCTGACAGCCCACACTCGCGTGCTGCACGGCGAGGATCTCCGGGCGGCCGCCGACCTCGATCCACAGCTGCTCGATGCCCCGCTGTGCCTTCAGCCGTGGGAAGCCGCCAACTGGTACAGCACCTTGGACATCCCCGAGTACGACCGGTCCGGCAGCTCGGGATGCACCATCTGGGCCTGTCCAAGCCAGTTGGCCGACCCGAAGCCGCTACCTGTGACCACTGTACGGCCGGCACCGCACACCGCGGTGGCACTCCTCGACGGCCTGTCACCGGCCACGCAGGCGTACGCGTTCCACGGCACCGCATGGGAAGCGGCCTCGATGGTGGCCACCGACCGTGCCAGGATGCCCAGGGGTCAACGGTGGCAGGGCCTGCGGGGCCGCGAGGGATCACAGGTTCGCTTCGCCGATGTCTACCCCAGCTTGGTGCACCTGGCCACCGGCGAAGGGCCTTACGCGCGTCGGACCGGACAGGCGCTGGGACGGACAGCTCTCTGGAAGGCACTCGCCGCCATGGCTGACGTGACCCCTGCCGCAGGTCCGGGCAGCGTCAGCGCGCTTGTCAAACGTCTGCACTGCGTCGTCTGGCAGGAGCCCGACGACGAGATCTGGTACCTGCACCTGGCGATGGAAGACCCTGCGCAGGGCATCGCCTGGGTCATCACCGGCAACGCCTTCGACTGACCGGACAACGCCGTCAGCGCCTCGAAGCAGCGGCCATGTCGGCTATGAGCCGAGCATGACCGCCGTCCGTGAGGTCTACCAGCCTGTACCCGAGATCAGCAGTGATTCTGTTGATCCAGGTCAGCGCCGTGTTCGGTCTCAGCAGTCGTAGTACATCGCGAACTCGTGCGGCGTGGGCCGCAGGCGTACCGGGTCCACCTCGTTCGTGGTCTTCCAGTCGACCCAGGTCGAGATCAGGTCGTCGGTGAAGACCCCGCCGTCGAGCAGGTAGTCGTGGTCGGCCTCCAGCGCCGCCAGGGCCTCGGTCAGGGAGCCCGGGACCTGCTTGACGTCGCCCCACTCCTCCGGCGGGAGGTCGTAGAGGTCCTTGTCGATCGGCGCCGGCGGCTCGATCTTGCTCTTGATGCCGTCGAGGCCGGCCATGAGCATCGCGGAGAAGGCGAGGTAGACGTTCGCCGACGGGTCGGGGACCCGGAACTCGACGCGCTTGGCCTTGGGGTTGCTGCCGGTGACCGGGATGCGGGTGCAGGCGGAGCGGTTGCGCTGGGAGTAGACCAGGTTGACCGGGGCCTCGAAGCCGGGGACGAGGCGGCGGTAGGAGTTGATGGTGGGGTTGGTGAAGGCGAGCAGCGAGGGGGCGTGGTGCAGGAGGCCGCCGATGTACCAGCGGGCGGTGTCGGACAGGCCGGCGTAGCCGGTCTCGTCGTAGAAGAGGGGTTCGCCGCCGCGCCAGAGGCTCTGGTGGGTGTGCATGCCGGAGCCGTTGTCGCCGAACAGCGGCTTGGGCATGAACGTGGCGGTCTTGCCGTGCGCCCACGCCTCGTTCTTGATCAGGTACTTGAAGAGCTGGAGCTGGTCGGCCGAGTGCAGCAGCGTCGAGAACCTGTAATTGATCTCGGACTGGCCACCCGTGCCGACCTCGTGGTGCGACCGTTCCACAGTGAACCCGGCATCGACCATCCGGCGGACCATGCTGTCGCGCAGGTCGGCGTAGTGGTCGACCGGGGGCACCGGGAAGTAGCCGCCCTTGTAGGCGGTCTTGTAGCCGCGGTTGCCGCCCTCCTCGATCCGGCCGGTGTTCCAGGCGCCCTCGATCGAGTCGATGTAGTAGAACGACTGGTGGGCGGAGGTCTCGTGGCGGATGGAGTCGAAGATGTAGAACTCCGCCTCCGCGCCGAAGTACGCGGTGTCGGCGATGCCGCTCGCCGCCAGATACGCCTCGGCCTTCTTCGCCACGTTGCGCGGATCCCGGGAGTACGCCTCCCTGGTGAACGGGTCGTGGACGAAGAAGTTCAACGCGACGGTCTTCTGCGCGCGGAACGGGTCCACGAACGCGGTCGCCACGTCCGGCAGCAGCAGCATGTCCGATTCGTGGATCGACTGGAAGCCGCGGATCGACGAGCCGTCGAAGGCGAGCCCGTCGCTGAACACGCTGTCGTCGAACGACTCGACCGGCAGGTTGAAGTGCTGCATCACGCCGGGCAGGTCACAGAAACGTACGTCGACGAACTTCACGTCCTCGTCGGTGAGGTATCGCAGGAGTTCCTCGGAATTGGCGAACACACGTCCTCCTGGCAGGCGTCGTTGATCCTGGCCACGTCCCGTGGCCGGACCGCCCGGGGACATGGCCCGTACCGCCACCGTACGACGGCGCGCCGTGCCCGGCTCGCCAACCGCCCATCCGGGTTTCCTACGCCACAGGCCGGGTAGTCGCGGTACCCGGCGGACCGCCCGGGGGAGACGACGCGGCGGGAGGTTGGCATGGTGGGTGCTCCGCGACTGACCGGTGGGCGCTGAGATGTGCGGGATCAGCGGTGAGGCCAGGTTCGACGGGGTCACCCCCGACACCGACGCGGTGAACCGGATGACAGCGGCGATGCGCTCACGCGGCCCGGACGGTGAGGGCGCGTGGGACGACGGCTGGATCGCGCTGGGGCACCGCCGGCTGACAGTCATCGACCTGTCCGAGGCCGGCGCGCAGCCGATGGTCCGCGACGACCTCGGCCTGGCGCTCGTGTTCAACGGCTGCGTCTACAACTACCCGCAGCTGCGCGACGAACTGCGCGCCGCCGGGCACACGTTCCACAGCACCAGCGACACCGAGGTGATCCTGGTGGCGTACGCGCAGTGGGGGGAGCGGTTCGTCGACCACCTGGTCGGCATGTTCGCCGTGGCGCTGGTGGACCGGCGTCGCCGTCGCCTCGTGCTGGCCCGCGACCGGCTCGGCATCAAACCGCTGTACCTCGCCGAGTCCCCGGGCCGGCTCCGGTTCGCCTCCACGCTGCCGGCGCTGCTGGCCGGAGGCGACGTCGACACCGGCATCGACCGGGTCGCGCTGCACCACTACCTGTCCTGGCACTCGATCGTGCCGGCCCCCCGCACCATCCTGCGCGGGATCCGCAAGCTGCCCCCGGCCACCGTGCGGGTGATCGACGCCGACGGGCACAGCCGCGAGCGCGTCTACTGGCGGCCCGAGTACCGGCGCGACCGGGCCCACGACGGCATGGACGCCGCCGACTGGCGGGCCGCCGTCGGGGACGCGCTGCGCACGGCCGTACGCCGCCGGCTGGTCGCCGACGTGCCGGTCGGGGTGCTGCTCTCCGGCGGCCTCGACTCCAGCATGATCGTCGCGCTGCTCGACGGTGCCGGGCAGCACCACCTCCAGACGTTCAGCATCGGGTTCGACAGCCGCGGCGACGAGGCCGGCGACGAGTTCCACTACTCCGACCTGGTCGCCCGCGCGTTCGGCACCGACCACCACCGCATCCAGCTCTCCGACGGCGATCTCGGCCCGGCCGTACGCGCCACCGTGGCGGCCATGACCGAACCGATGGGCAGCCACGACGTGGTGGCGTTCCACCTGCTCTCCGAGCAGGTCGCCCGGCACGTGAAGGTGGCGCAGTCGGGCCAGGGCGCCGACGAGGTGTTCGCCGGCTACGGCTACCACCACCGGCTCGCCGACGCGGCGCGGGAGAACGCCGCGGCCGAGTTCACCGCCGCGTTCTTCGACCGCGATCACGCCGAGCTGAACCGGGTGGTCGACCCCGCGTACACCTGTGAGCGCGACGCCAGCGGCGAGCTGGTCGCCGCGGACCTGGCCGCGCCCGGCGCGCAGACCGCCGTGGACGCGGTGCTGCGCCTGGACACGCACCTGATGCTGCCCGACGACCCGGTCAAACGCGTCGACAGCATGAGCATGGCCTGGGGACTGGAGGTGCGCACGCCCTTCCTCGACCAGGACCTGGTGGCGCTCGCCGCGGCCTGCCCGCCCGAGCACAAGCTGGCCCAGGGCGGCAAGGGCGTGCTCAAGGAGGTGGCCCGGGAAGTGCTGCCGGCCGAGGTCATCGACCGGCCCAAGGGCTACTTCCCGGTGCCGGCGCTGCGCAACGTCGACGGGCCCGTGCGAGAGTTGGTGGTCGAGGCGCTCAGCGCGCCCGAGGCACGCCGGCGCGGGTTGTTCCGCCGGGAGTACGTCGACGAGCTGCTGGCCGAGCCGGACCGGGCGCAGGCCGCCGCCGGCAGCAACAAGCTGTGGCAACTGGGCCTGCTGGAGTTGTGGCTGCAGTCGCACGGCGTGAGCTGAAGGGCCGCCCGGCCCGGGGCGGCGAGAGGAGCATGGTGAAGTTCGTCATCGAGAGCGAAGCCGACGGCACCGTGGGGTTCACCGTGGTCGGCGGCGACGGGCGGGTGCTCGCCACCGGGCAGCCCTGCCCGGACAAGGGCGCGGCGCTGGCCGCGGTGGGTGAGCTGATGCACGGGCTGGGTGAAGCCTGCATCGAGGACCGGACGGGGGCGACCGCCGGGCCGGTGGCCGGCACCCGGACCGAGATCGGCGACGACCTGTCCGACATCGGCCGCTCCGGCATCCCGCCGGTCTGAGGCTGCTTCCGTGGCCGCCCTCCGGGGCGGCTGGAACCCGCCCGGTCGGCCGGGCGGGTTCGTGCGCTCACTGCTCGTCGTCGAGCACGTCCGTGTGGCCGTCGCGGGTGACGGTGGGCGGGAGGTGCTCGTCCGGCTGGGGCGCCTCGGCCAGCGTGTGGTGCGGGTCGCCGTCGGGCGAGAACAGCACCCGATCGGTCTTGCGGGTCTTCTCCTGCTCCTCCTCCGGCTCAGTCACCGCGTTCTCCCTCCGCTCACCGGCGCCCCGGGCAGGCCACCTCGCCCCACGCTATGCGCCGGACGGGCCCCGGGAGCGGGTTTCCGCCCGACGGCCGCCCTGCGGTCATAGGTCCGGCCGGTGGCGGTCCGAACCGTGCGGTCGACTGAGGCTCGCGCACGCCGTCGTGGCCGGCGTGCCGATGTCCGACGCCAACCCCTGATCGTCCCGCCGCGTCGGCCCTTGGTCGTCCCGCCGCGCTAGCCGTCGCCGTCACGGAGAGTAGCGCCGAAGCTGCGCCCGCATGGTTCACCTCGGGCCACTTTGCTCTGCAGTCATCGACGCGGCGGTGACTCACGGCTACCGCTGCGTATGAGGCTGCAGAGCAAAGTCGCCGAAGAGGCAACAGCCTCGCCGACGACTGATCGAATATTTTTCCTGCTCAGGTGTGGTGCGCCCGGAAGGGTGGTGCATTCGCCGAGGAAACCGCCTCTCACTCACTGTGACGAGGTGCTGGATGGGGTCGAGGTGACGGAAAGTCACGCCCTCGGTCCGGACGCGGGGCGCTGAAGGCGGTGAAGCGGCAGCCGGATAAGGGTCAGGCAGCCCGCCAGTCGCGCACCAGGGCGGCCACGGTGGCGTGCCGCGCGTCCGGGTCGGCGCGCGTGGCCCGGTCGACGACCGCGCGTTCCGCGGTGGTGCCGCGCCAGCCGGACGGGCCGTCGAGCAGGTGGTGCAGCGTACGGCCGAGCGCGTGCACGGTGGTGCGCTCGTCGATGGTCGCGCCCCGGGTCAGCTCCTCCGGCGACAGGTAGCGGCGGGACCCGGGCAGCCGGTCGGAGTCGAGCACGAACGCCCCCGGCCGGTACTCGTCCAGGTCGATCAGCCACATCCGGCGGGCGTCGAAATCGTAGAGGAAGCAGCCGTCGTAAAGGTCGACAGCCACGTACCCGGCCGCGCTCACCGCCACGTGCGCGTCGAGGATCGCGTCCAGCGCCGCGCGTACCTCGGCGAGCGGGAGCCGCTGGAAGCGGGCCAGCCCGGCCCGGTCGCTGCCGTGGACGGTGGCGTGGTTGAGCACGACGCCGTTGCGCCACGGGTACACGACGGTCGGGCCGTCGGCGCCGTCGCGTACCAGCTCGGGCCGCACGAGCGCGGGGTGCCGGACCGCGGCGTGCAGGCCCAGGGCGCGGGTCAGCGACTCACGCGCCGCAGGCGTCGCGGCCCGCTTGACGAACCAGCGCCGGCCCGCCGCCTCCACGCCGTAGGAGACGCACCCGGAGTCCTGGTCGCCGAAGACCACGAACGCGGCGGCCGGGTCCAGATCCCACACACGTCGAGGCTACGACGAAGCAGGACCGCGCCGGCCGCCGGAGTCAGTCCACCACCTCGATGACGTCGGCCGGCGCGCGGCGCGGCGCCGGCGGCAGCTCGGCCTCCGGGCCCCAGCCGACGCGCACGATCAGGTACGGGCTGCCGATGCCGGCGAGCAGGTCACGCATCATCCGGCGCGGCCAGGCCAGCTCGACGGCGTCGCTGAGCGGCGCGCTGGCCAGCCCTTCGGCGGTGGCGGTGAGCAGCAGCGCCGACAGCGCCTCGCCGCCGCGCAGCCAGGCGGCGGGCTCGTCGCCCTCGCCGAACAGGATCAGGTACGCCGCGCCGCGGTCGAAGTCCGTGCCCGCGCTGAGGCCGGCCGCCCCGCCGGGCGCGTAGTCGCGCAGCGGCACCCGCCGTGGGGAGGGCCGCACGGCGGTGGCTGCGGGCACTCCGTCGCCGCTGCCCGCCGGCCGGTTGGTCCACCGGTTCAGCTCCTCCCGGTACGCGGGGTCGGCCAGCTCCGCCTCGGCGGCGCGGCCGGTGGACACGGCGAGCATCGGCATCTGGTCCGGCCGGACCACGTGCAGGTGGGCGCCCTCGGCTTCGACGGCGTCCCCGAGCCGGGCCAGCACCGCCTCCGGCACCGGCCGGTCGCCGTACGCCCGCCGGTCGGTGCGACGGCGCGGGATCGCGTCGACGAGCCGGCCCGCCGGCACGTCCAGGTCGATCGGGCCGGTCGTGCGGATCCGGGCCAGCAACGACGGGTCGGACGGGTCGGGCAGCCGCTCGACCACCGCCGCCCAGCCGAACGCCGCCAGCGACACGCGCGCGTGGTGCAGGGCGGCGCCGCAGCTCAGCATCAGCAACCGGCCGTCCGGGTCGGTGTGCGTGAGCTGCCGATCCGGGTCGCCGCGCAGCTCCAGCGCGTCCGCGGTGATCCGCCAGCGCCAGGGCTGGGTGTTGAACACCGACGGGGCGTGCAGGGACTGCCGGGCGGCCGCCTCCAGCACCCGTACCCTCGGGTCCTGGCCGGTGCGGGTCGGTGTGCTGTTCATGGCGGCCCTCCTGGTTGCTCGTCCCCTTCCGACCCTGCCCGCCGCCGTCGCGGGCGGACAGGGCCGGAGGTCCCGGCCGCACCGGGCCGTGCGCCCCGGCGCGGCGTCAGGCGGCGTCCGGCTCCGGGGGTACGGCCAGCGCGATCGTGAGGTCGAGGACGGCGGCGGGGTCGAGCAGCCGGTCGCCGAACAGCTCGCGGAGCTTGCCCATCCGGTAGCGGACGGTCTGCGGATGCACGAACAGGTCGGCGGCCACGTCGTCGCGGCGTCCCTGGTGCAGCAGCCACGACCGCAGCGTCTCGGCCAGCCGGTGCGCGGTGGCCGGGGGTAGCGCGGCCAGCGGCGCGAGGGCCTGCGCGCGCAGGTCGGCCAGGGCCTCCGGGTCCATGCTGAGCAGCAGCGTGGCCAGGTGACGCTCGGTGTCGACAGGTCCGGCGTCCGGCTCGCCGAGGCCGAGCGCGAGCGCCCGGGTGGCCCGCTGGTACGACGCGGCGACCCGGTGCCAGGGGCGGGCCGGGCCGAGCACCGCCCGGTGCCCGTGCAGCAGCCGGGTGAGCTGGCGGCGCCGGCCGCCGTGCATGTCCGGCACCAGCAGTACGGCCAGCTCCTCGACCGGGTTCATGCCGGGCAGGTCCTCGCCGCTCTCCAGCGTGTGCGGGCTGAGCAGCGCCAGCACGGCGCGCAGGTGCCGGCGGGGCAGCAGCACCACCGTCAGCGTCTGCGGCGGCGGCCAGTCGGCGCGCTCCGCGCTGCGCCGCAGCGACTCCTCCGGCTCACCGGCCAGCAGCTGCTGGGTGAGCCGTTCCAGGCTGCGGCGGCGCATCCGGCCGGCGCTGGCCAGCTCGTCGGCGTGCCCGGCCACGCTCGCCGCGGACAGCTCGTCGATGTACGCGAACATCAACTCGGCGAACTCGGCCACCGTCTCGGCGGCGAGCCCGCTGCGCACCGTCGTGGTGGACACCTCACGCCAGGCCACCCGGGCGCCCACCCGGTACGCGGCCAGCAGCGCGTCCATGCTGCGCCCCGAGCGGGCCTCACCGCTGCCCAGCGCGTACGCGGCCTCCAGCGCCGGGGCCAGGGGAGTGCTCGGGTCGAACGCCTGGGTACCCTCGATGAGCTGGAGGAACGTGCCGAGCGCGATGCGTACCGCGTTTTCGATCTTCGCCCGCATGGCGCCGGTGAGTGCGCCGGAGTAGTCCGGCACCTCGGCGGTGATCGCGGAGACGGTCCGTTCGGCGACCATCGGCAGCCGGCCGCGCAGCGTCGCGGCCATGCCGGCCTCGAGGTTGAGGTGCGCGGCGCGCTGCCCAGTGCCGGCCTCCAACGTCATGTTGTTCCCTCCGAACAAAAACCCGCGACCTTTTCACCTTTGCCGGTCAAGATGTTATGCGATCGGGCGGTCACGCTGGTCATATGACCACAACTGCCTCCCGCCGCCCTCAGAAGGTCACCTTCCGGGACAGGCTGCTGCGGCTGGCCGGAACGGTCACCACGCCGGTGCTGCCCGACGACTATCTCGACCTGATCGCGCCGCTGCGCGCCGGCGCCCCGCTGCGCGGCCGGATCGTCGCCGTCCGCCCGGAGACCCGGGACGCGGCCACGCTGGTGATCCAGCCCGGCCGCGCCTGGCAGGGCCACCTGCCCGGGCAGTACATCCGCCTCGGCGTCGACGTCGACGGCGTGCGCCAGTGGCGCGCGTACTCGGTCACCTCCGCGCCGGACGCCCCCGACGGCCGGATCAGCGTCACCGTGAAGGCCATCCCCGACGGCAAGGTCAGCAACCACCTCGTCCGCCGGCTCCGGCCCGGCACGCTGATCCACCTCGACCAGGCACAGGGCGACTTCGTGCTCCCGAGCGCGACGCCCGAGCGGGTCCTGTTCCTCACCGCCGGCAGCGGCATCACCCCGGTCATGGGGATGCTGCGCTCCGGGCTGGCCGACCGGGCCGACGTGGTGCTCGTGCACTCCGCGCCCACCCGCGACGACGTCATCTTCGGTACGGAACTGCGCGGGCTCGCCGACCGCGGCGCGCTGCGGCTGGTCGAGCGGCACACCGACACCGACGGCCTGCTCGACGTCGCCGAACTCGCCGCCCTGGTGCCCGACCACCTCGACCGCGAGGCGTGGGCCTGCGGCCCGATCGGCATGCTCGACGCGGTCGAGGGGTACTGGTCCTCGAACGGCCTCGTCGAACGGTTGCACACCGAGCGGTTCCGCCCGACGGTGATCACGCCGGGCGAGGGAGGCACGGTGACCTTCACCGGAGCAGGGGTGACCGTCGAGTCCGACGGCGCCACCACCCTGCTCGACGCGGGGGAGAACGCCGGAGTGCTGATGCCTTCCGGGTGCCGGATGGGCATCTGCTTCGGCTGCGTCGTACCGCTGCGCCAGGGCGCCGTCCGTGACCTGCGCAACGGCGACGTCACCACTGCCGTACCGGGGGACGGCGTGCTCGTCCAGACGTGCGTGTCGGCCGCCGCCGGTACCTGCGACATCGATCTCTGACAGGAGCCACCCACGTGACCGTCATCCAGAAGAAGGCCGTCAACCCGATCGCCCACCTGAGCGCCGAGGACATCGAGATCATCGGCAAGGAGTTGGACGCGATCCGGGACCGGGTCCTCGCCGACCGGGGGGAGCGGGACGCCCGCTACATCCGCAAGGTGGTCAAGACCCAGCGGACACTGGAGATGAGCAGTCGCGCGGTGCTGTTGTTCTCGCTGTTCCCGCCGGCCTGGATCGTCGGCACGGCCGGCCTCACGGTCGCCAAGATCCTGGAGAACATGGAGATCGGGCACAACGTCCTGCACGGCCAGTGGGACTGGATGCGCGACCCGAAGATCCACTCCACCACCTGGGAGTGGGACCACGTCTCCCCGGCCGACCAGTGGAAGCAGTCGCACAACGAGCTGCACCACCGCTACACCAACGTCGTCGGCAAGGACAACGACCTCGGCTACGGCATCATGCGCGTCGACGAGGACCAGCCGTGGCACCCGATGCACCTCGGCCAGCCGCTGTGGAACCTGATCAACGCCATGTTCTTCGAGTACGGCATCGCCGCGTACGACATGGAACTCGGCGACCACCTCAAGCAGCGCAAGCTCAAGGACCCGAAGTTCCGCGCCAAGGCCCGCGCCGTCGGCCGCAAGATCCGCCGCCAGGTGCTCAAGGACTACGTGGTGCACCCGCTGCTGTCCGGCCCCTCGTTCCTGACCACGCTCGCCGCCACGTTCACCGCGAACCTGCTCCGCAACGTGTGGAGCCACTCGGTGATCATGTGCGGGCACTTCCCGAACGGCGTGGAGACGTTCGAGAAGACCTCCATCGAGGGCGAGACGCGCGGCGAGTGGTACCTGCGCCAGATGCTCGGCTCGGCCAACATCAGCGGCAGCCGGCTGCTGCACATCATGACCGGCAACCTGTCGTACCAGATCGAGCACCACCTCTTCCCCGACCTGCCCAGCAACCGCTACCAGGAGATCGCGCCGCAGGTACGCGCGCTGTTCGACAGGTACGGCCTGCACTACACCACCGGCCCGCTGCCCAAGCAGGTCGCCTCCGCGTGGTGGAAGGTCATCCGCCTGTCGCTGCCCAACCGCAACGACAGCCGGCAGCCGGTCGCCCCGGCCCCGCTGGTCTCCTCCGGCACGGCCTGACCGCGACCGTTCGGTGCACGGCCGGTGAACTTCCACCGGCCGGTACCTGACCAGCCGCTGCACAGTCGGAATCCGACCAGCTCAGAGCGGTCTTCGCGGCCGTCCTGACAGCCCCGCGTCCCCGTACACTCGCGCCCGTCCGGGCGTACGGGTGAAGGGGTGGAACGCCGATGCGGCGCGTGGTCATGCTCGTCGACAACGCGGTCGAGGGTGACTCGCGGGTGCAGAAGGCGGCCCGCTCGGCCGCCGACGCCGGCTGGCACGTCACGCTGATCGGCTGCGCCCACGTCGACGCCGAACGCCGCTGGCGGCTCGGCGACGCCGAGGTACGCGTCCTGCCGCTCGCCGCCGTTGCCGCCTCGGGCCGTGACGCTGGTTCGTGCGACGGCTCCGGGCTGCGTGGCGTGTCCGGTCTGCGCGGTGTGTCCGGGCTGCGGGCTCGGCTGGTGGCCCGGGGCGGACTGCCGTTGCGCGCGGCGCGGCTGGCCCGCCGGCCCGTCGAGCACGCCGAGGTCCGTTTCTGGCGGGCCCGGCTGCGCGACGGGGCCTGGCGGCGGCTGGAGCCGGGCCTCTGGGACTACGAACGGGTCGCCGGACCGGTCGTCGACGACCTGCGCCCCGACCTGATCCACGCGCACGACTTCCGGATGCTCGGCGTCGCCGCCCGCGCCGTGGACCGCGCCCGCGCCGCCGGACGTGACGTCAAGCTGGTCTGGGACGCGCACGAGTGGCTGCCGGGCGCGCGGCCGCGTCGGGACAACGCCCGCTGGCTGCCCGCCCACCTCGGTTACGTCCGCGAGTACGTCGGTCACGCCGACGCGGTCGTCACCGTCTCCGACACGCTCGCCGACCTGCTGGTACGCGACCACGCCCTGCCCGAACGCCCGACCGTGATCCTCAACGCCCCGATCGCCGCCACCACGGAGACATCCGCTCCCGATCTGCGGAAGCGCTGCGGTCTGCCACCGGACACGCCGCTGCTGGTCTACAGCGGGGCGATGGCCGTGCAGCGCGGCGTGGACACGGTGGTCGAGGCGTTGCCGCTGCTGCCCGGCGCACACCTGGCGCTTGTCGTCGCCGACCCGGCCGCCGCCTACGTCCGCCAGGTCGTCGCCCGCGCGGCCCGGCACGGGGTGGGGGACCGGGTGCACGTGCTGCCGTACGTGCCGCACCGCCAGCTCGTCGCGTTCCTCGCCACCGCCGACATCGGGCTGATCCCGCTGCACCACTGGCCCAACCACGAGATCGCGCTGATCACCAAGTTCTTCGAGTACGCGCACGCGCGGCTGCCGATCGTGGTCAGCGACGTCCGCACCATGGCCGAGACGGTCCGGGCCACCGGGCAGGGCGAGGTGTTCCGCGCCCGCGACGCCGCCGACCTGGCCCATGCCGTGCGGGCGGTGCTCGCGGATCCGGCCCGTTACCGCGCCGCGTACGAGGGTGAGGACTCCCCGCTCCCGGGGTGGACGTGGGAGGCGCAGGCCGAACGCCTCGACGCCCTCTACCGCCGCCTGCTCACCCCCATCCGCTGACGCCCACCGCCCGCCACCCACCTCCCGCTTCCCGCCTCGCCCGGGTGGAACACCACGGGTGTCTCCGGCCCGTTTTGACACCCATGGCGTTCCACCCGCACCCCGGGGGCGGCATGGTCAACTCCAGCTCGGCGAAGTGGCGGCATCCGAGGGGCGCCGACCCCGCCATTTCGGGGGAGTGGTGTTGATCAGGGCGAGGGCGAGGGCGGGGCGCGGGAAAAGGGGTGGGCGGGACAGGGGCGGCCGGGCTAGCGTCGAGGTATGCAGAGCAGGCGCAGCCTTACCGCCGCGGCCGCGCGAGCTTCCCGCTCGCCGGTTGCCGCCGCCTGACCTGCCCCACACCCACGCCGGCGACCGGAAACGGTCCGCCGGCGTCGTCGTGTCGACGCCAACGCGCGCGGCGGGCCGTCCGGTCACCCGTACCCGGAAGGCACCCGCCATGACACCCGACGACATCACCCGGACGTTCCTCGACCACTACCACCGGCACGACCATCAGCGCGCGCCGGAGAGCTCACTCGTTCCGCCGCCCGGCGACCCGGTGCTGTTCACCACGTCCGGCATGCACCCGCTCACGCCGTACCTGCTGGGACGCCCGCACCCGGGCGGGCGGCGACTGGCGAACGTGCAGCGGTGCCTGCGCACCACGGACCTGGACGAGGTGGGCGACGACACCCACCTGACCGTGTTCCAGATGCTCGGCTCCTGGTCGCTCGGCGACTACGACATCGCGACCAGCCTGCGGTGGGGCTTCGACCTGCTCACCGACGGGTTCGGCATCCCGGTGGAGAGGCTGCACGCCACGGTCTTCGGCGGCGGCAACGGTGAAGGGCCGGACGACACCGCGCGGGACACCTGGACCGGGCTCGGTGTGCCGGTGGAGGCGCTGGGCGAGGACAACTGGTGGTCCAACGGCGCGACCGGCCCCTGCGGACCGGACTCGGAGATCTTCGTGTGGACCGGCGACGGCCCGCCCACCGGCACGCCCAGCAGCGACGCGCGGTGGGTGGAGGTGTGGAACCACGTGCAGATGCGCTACCACCGGCACCCCGACGGGCGGCTCACGCCGCTGCCGCACTCCAGCATCGACACCGGCATGGGCCTGGAACGGCTGGAGATGGTGCTGCGCGGCGACCGGTCCGTGTTCACCGGCGACGGGCTGCGCCGGTGGGTGGACGCGGTAGGGGACCGGTGGGACCTGCGCGACGAGGACCTGCGCGTGGTCGCCGACCACCTGCGGTCCGCGGTGGTCGTGCTCGGTGACGGGGTACGCCCCGGCAACACCGGCCGCGGGTACGTGCTGCGGCGGCTGCTGCGCCGCGCGCTCACCGTGCTGTGGCGCGACGACCCGGCGCGCAGCCTCGACGGGCTGCCGCCCGAGCTGTACGCGGACACGCTGCGCCGCTTCCGTCAGCCGGTCGACGTCGGCTCGCTGCACGCGACGCTGGTGGACGAGGAACGTCGCTTCCGCGGGCTGCTGCGACGCGGACGGCCGCTCGTGGACCGGGTACGGGAGCGCGGCCCGCTGACCGAGCGCGACTACCACTGGCTGCACGACACCCACGGGCTGCCCCGCGACCTGGTCGACGGCCTGCTCGCCGAGACGAGCTGAGCAGCGGCCGGGGGAGCGGGCCGGGCGGGCACCAGCCGGGGAGCAGCAGCCGGCTCAGCGGTGGCCGCCCGGCCGGGCCGGTGCCAGACTCGGAGGCGGACGCCACGCGAGGGAAGCGGACGCCGCCGTGAGGAGAGGGCTGCCGATGACCGAGGTACGGCCGGACGAGGAGACGGTGCCGCTGCTCGGCGCCGAGGTGCGCATCGCCGACGCGGCGGGGCTGCTCGCCGCCGCCGTCGACGGGCCGGTGGAGCTGCTGGTCGACGGCGACTTCCCGGCCCCGGTGCGGGAGGTGCTCTGCACCGTGCGCGCCGACACCGCGCACGGGCAGCCGGCGCACCGCTTCGAGGCGTACCTGCGGGTGGAGAGCACGCCGGCGGGCCTGCTCGCTCTCGGTCTGGCCGGGCCGGTCGGCGTGCTGCTCGCCGAGCGGCTGGCCGCCCGCGGCGGCGACGGCCCGGCCGCCGCGGTGGGCCGGATGGCCGCGGAGGCCGGACGGCGGATCTGGCCGCGACCGGTCGCCACGCTCGCCGCGCCGCCCGGCGACGAGGCCGGCCGGGAGGTGCTGCGCGTGGCCCGGGAAGCCGGGCTGCGGCCCCGCGTCGACCAGGACAACGGCACGGTACGCATCCACGCCGACGTACCAAGCGCCGACGTGGGTCCGGCGCACCTGACGGCGATGGTCGGCCTGCTGCTCCAGGCCGTACGCGAGTTGTCCGGCCACAGCGACGAGCCGACCGTGCTGCGCGGACGGACGTACGTCGTGGGGCGGCGACCGGTCGCGGTGGCCGGGCCGCGCAGCGCGGCGGTGACCCTCGACCAGGTCGGCGGCCTGCCCGACGTGGTCGCGCAGTTCCGCGAGGTGGCGGTGTCGTTCCGGCACCCGGCGGCGATGGCCCGCTGGGGCGCGCGCCGGCCGCAGGGCATCCTGATGTACGGGCCGCCCGGCACCGGCAAGACCATGCTGGCCCGGGCCCTCGCCAACGAGGTCGGCGCGGACTTCGTGGAGATCCGTACCCCGGAGATCCTGGACAAGTACCTCGGCGGTTCGGAACGCAACATCAAGCGCATCTTCCGGGAGGCGCGCCGCTACCGGCGGCCCACCGTGATGCTGTTCGACGAGTTCGACTCGATCATCAGCTACGCCGGCGCCGGCGGCGACGCGGCCAGCCAGGCCGTCAACGCCGTCGCGGGCATCTTCAAGCAGGAGATGAACACGCTGTTCGAGGAGAACCCCGACGTCATCGTGGTGGCCACCACCAACTTTCCGCACCGCGTCGACGCCTCGCTGATCCGCTCCGGCCGCTTCGACCTGAAGATCGCCATTCCGGCGCCGGACGAGACCGGACGCGCGGAGATCCTCACCAAGATGATCCGCGAGCTGATCGACAAGCACGAGCGGCCGGGATTTCGGATGTTCGCCGACGACCTCGACCCGGCCGCTCTCGCCGCCGACACGGCCGGGCTGACCGGCGCGGACCTTCGCGAGGCGCTGCGCCGGGTGCAACTCGCCAAGGCGCTCCGGGAAGCGGCGGAGGGTGCGCCGCCGGCTCCGATCGGTCAGGATGACGTGCGGGAGGCCGTCGCCGGGTTGCGCCGCGGCTGACCGGAAGGAGTCCACGTTGTCCTCGTCCGATCTGCTGCTGTCCCGCCGCGACCTCACGTTCCTGCTGCACGACTGGCTGGACGTGACCCGGCTGACCGAGCGACCCCGCTACGCCGAGCACACCAGGGAGACCGTCGACGCGGTGCTGGACCTCGCCGCCCAGGTGGCCGCCGAGCGCTTCGCCCCGCACAACCGGGCCGCCGACACCAGCGAGCCCACGTTCGACGGGCAGCGCGTACGGACGATCCCGCAGGTCAAGGCCGCGCTGGAGGCGTTCGCCGAGACCGGGCTGCTCGCCGCCACCATGGACGAGTCGGTCGGCGGCCTGCAACTGCCGCACACGGTGGCCGCCGCCGCGTTCGCCTGGTTCCAGGCCGCCAACGTGGGCACGTCGGCGTACCCGATGCTCACCCTCGGCAACGCCAACCTGCTGCTCGCCCACGGCAGCGCCGAGCAGATCGACACCTGGGTACGCCCCAT
This sequence comes from Micromonospora sp. CMU55-4, assembly GCF_011602315.1. Taxonomy (NCBI): domain Bacteria; kingdom Bacillati; phylum Actinomycetota; class Actinomycetes; order Micromonosporales; family Micromonosporaceae; genus Micromonospora; species Micromonospora sp. CMU55-4. The sequence goes on along the minus strand of NZ_JAAOLH010000006.1, from coordinate 113,881 downwards.
GGTCGAGGGCCGGTTCTTCGGCACCATGTGCCTGTCCGAACCGCAGGCCGGCAGTTCCCTGACCGACCTCACCACGCGGGCCGAGCCGCAGGGCGACGGCACGTACCGGATCGTCGGCACCAAGATGTGGATCTCCGGCGGCGACCACGAGCTGGCCGAGAACATCGTCCACCTGGTGCTGGCCCGCATCCCCGGCGCGCCGGCCGGCGTGAAGGGCCTGTCGCTGTTCATCGTGCCGAAGGTGCTGCTCGACGACGACGGCAACCTCGGGCCGCGCAACGACGTGGTGCTGGTCGGCCTCAACCACAAGCTCGGCTACCGGGGCACCACCAACACGCTGCTCAACTTCGGCGAGGGCGTGCACCGGCCGTACGGGCGGGCCGGGGCGGTCGGCTACCTGGTGGGACAACCGCACCAGGGGCTCGCGGTCATGTTCCACATGATGAACGAGGCGCGCATCGGCATCGGGGCCGGCGCCACGGCGCTCGGCTACACCGCGTACCTGAAGTCCGTCGCGTACGCCCGGCAGCGCCCGCAGGGACGGCCGGTCGCCGACAAGGACCCGACCACGCCGCAGGTGCCCATCGTCGCCCACCCCGACGTACGCCGGATGCTGCTGGCCCAGAAGAGCTACGTCGAGGGCGCGCTCGCGCTGGTGCTCTACTGCGGACGGCTGCTCGACGAGCAGAAGACCGCGCCCGCCGAGGCCGACCGCGAACGGGCGCAACTGCTGCTGGACCTGCTCACCCCGATCACCAAGAGCTGGCCGGCGCAGTGGTGCCTGGCCGCCAACGACCTGGCCATCCAGGTGCACGGCGGGTACGGCTACACCCGCGACTACGACGTCGAGCAGCACTGGCGCGACAACCGGCTCAACGCCATCCACGAGGGCACCCACGGCATCCAGGCCCTCGACCTGCTCGGCCGCAAGGTCACCATGCGCGACGGCGCCGCGCTGGAACTCCTGCTGGAGACGATCCGCGGCACGATCAGCCGGGCGTGGAAGGCCGAGGGGTTCGCCTCCGAGCTGGCCGGACAGCTCGCCGCCGCGGTCGACCGGATCGCCGTGGTGACGCGGCGGTTGTGGGCACCGGGCGATCCGGAGCTGGCGCTGGCGAACGCCTCGGTGTACCTGGAGGCGGTCGGACACGTGGTGATCGCGTGGATGTGGCTGGAGCAGGTGCTCGCGGTGGAGGCGCTGGGGTCACCGGACGGGGCCGAGGGGGAGTTCCTGGCGGGGAAGAGGCAGGCGGCGCGGTACTTCTACAGATGGGAGCTGCCGAAGGTGGGGGCGCAGTTCGACCTGCTGGAGGGGTTGGACCGGACGACGCTGGACATGCGCGAGAGCTGGTTCTGAGGATACGGCTATTCGCGCCGGATTAAAGCGCATCTCACGTCCCAAGCGGCGATTCCAGATGCCGGTACGGCGCAGAGCGAAATTTGCGCAAGCATTTGTCTGACATCTGACACTGCCCACGCAGTTTGATCGCTACGGTTGCTAGCCTAGTTGACCAGTTCGACAAGACGCCCGCAACGGCAAGAAAGCTGGGAGATGTCGATCAATCAGCGAACCTTAGAGGCGTTCCTAGGCGGAAATCGCAACAAGCGCGACGTCGCGGCGGCCCTTACTGCTGGCGGTCTTTCCATTGAATATGTCAAGGAGACTACCAATCCCCGAGTCTGGGGATATTTTGCGAAGCTGTCGGATCAGCTGCAAGCGACCCTCGGCGAGACTAGAGAAGTGCTTGTGCTCGTCGCAGAGTATGATCTGCTGCAGGCCAGCGAAGTGGACAATGCAACCGACATCATTAAAGCGCATGGTGTAAGGCTCAGTCGTTCGGTCAGCATCATCATAACTGATGACCGGCGGACAGGTGACAAGGTAAAGGAGATAAGCGACGACAGCGGGACCCTCTTTGTTGGCTTCAGTCTTGACAGGATTCGAAAGTGCAAGCCACACGGCGACCAGGACTTTCGCGCGTTGCTGCAGGCCCAGGCATATGCCCGTGACCTCTATGACCTGCCTGGTGCGGTGACCAAGACCCAGGATTTCTTCGGCCGTCGGCGGCTGCTCGAGCGGTTGCGGCAAGAAATAACCTCAGGCGGTGGGCATCAGGGGATATTCGGCCTTCGCAAAATTGGCAAGACCTCGCTGGTAAATCGATTAGCCCAGCTGGTACGTGAAGACGGACGTTGCTTCGTTGCTCAGATCGACCTTCAGCGGGCGGCAGCAATCCGCCCGGACTCTGATTATGTGCTGTGGTCGATTGGGCAAGCGATTTACGATTCTCATCGTCATGTCCGCGACGTCCGAGGATTCCGCCTCTTCGGCCAATACGGCTTATTCTCTGATATTGATGATGCATCGTCGGTCTATGAGCTCTTCGATCATGACCTACGGTTGTTGCTCTCAAGCCGGCGGCGTAGGGTAGCGATTTTCCTCGACGAAATTGAGCGTATCCTCCCGCAGGGGGCGAGCGAGTCTTCCCAGAAGTCCTTCGTTCAGATATGGCGAATCTTGAGAGGGCTTGATCAGCAGTACCCTGGGCGACTTTCCTTCACGATCTCAGGCACTAACCCTAAATGTGTCGAAGATGCGAAGGTTGGTCCCGAGGACAATCCCGTTTATAACTACTTCACCCGCGAGTATTTGAAGCCGCTAGGGATCGAAGAAGCGTACGATCTTCTGACGACAATCGGTGGGCGAGTAGGCCTTGCATGGGAAACTCCTGCATTATCTGCGAGCTATGCGCAGACCGGCGGGCACCCCGCCCTTCTGCGGGCACTTGGCTCGGCTGCTCACAATAAGAACCTGAGCCGCCATCAGATCATAAAGATATTGGAGCGCGACGTCCGCAGCCTCTCCCAAGACCTCCTAATCGAGAGTTCTCCTCTGCTTGCGCAGCTTGTTTCGACGCTAAAAGACGAGTACAAAGACGAGTATTTTCTGCTGACGCTCCTTGCGGAGGGCAAGGTTCAGGAGTTCGCAGAGTGGGCGCGACTCGCTCCTGCTGACGTGGGCCACCTTGTTGGGTATGGGATTTGTCGCGATCCCCATACCACGCCCAGTTTATGCATTAGGCTTCTGCAGACTTACCTGCAACGGCAGCTTTCGGAGCCAGTCCGCCCGAGTTCTGCGCTTCCATACGGCCACCTTCTGAAGTCGGGGGATAAGGTCGGTGATTACACTGTTGCTCACGCTGTTGGCGCGCCGGGTGGCTTCGCAACCGTTTATAAGGCCCGAGATGATGGTGGGAAATTCGTTGCCCTCAAGGTGGTGCGCAACGGCAAGCTCAGCAGTGTTCAGCGAGAGCTCGATATTTTACAGTCTCTGAATCACCCCAATATCGTTCGCATCCTAGATGCAGGAGACATCCCGTCGGGGGATCCGTATCTAGTCATGGAGTATATAGAGGGGCCGACGCTGCGAAATTTCTGCGAGGCTTCGACTAGGCCGGATGAGCATATGCTTCTGAAATGGGCTGTGGCTTTGTTGGAGGCGCTAGAGCGTATGCACCCACGCCCGGCCGCAGTCGATGAAATCCGTAAGCGGCATGACGAGTTGGACGGTGACGTCGCGCAGGCGATCTTCGAAGCACAGCACGGAGTAGTTCATCGAGACATTAAGCCGGACAACGTTATACTAAGTAAGAGCAAGGGCCCCGTCCTGATTGATTTCAACATATCGGTGCGGGCTGGCTCTCCCGTCGAGACGGTGTCGGCTACTGCCCATTATCTGCCTCCTGGTTTCGTCCTTGGAAATTGGACACATGAGGTAGATCTGTACCAGCTCGGTGTGACTTTATTGCAGCTAGCCGCAGGTGCGGAGATTGGTCGGGCAACCTTGGCTGACCTGCGGCTGACCGCAGCGGGCAACTTGAGTGCAAGAGGGCTTCGACTGATAGATCGGCTTCTCTCATTCCAGCAGCCCGATGGCTATCGGATCACGAGCGAGGCGCTTCGTGACGCTAGGACCGCGCTGGGTGCAGTTGCACGCGCCACTTGATCCTGGGCGGTGCACTGCTGACCTAATGAGGATACGGCGAGTCCTCTTTCGATCTTCGAGCCCATTTTCAAATGAAGCTTCTTTGGATAAGGGTGCATACCCGTGCCCTTGCCCGAAGCGGCGGGGGTATCACGTTCTTGAAGGCTGTTTCTTAGTGGGGATTCGCCATTTTCACTATTTCGGCCAGCGAATGCTCGAATTCTCGATCCACCACCCGTTCAGGTAGTCCACGTCGGTCATGCCATCTTGATGTACACCCACAAATCTTGGGCTCATTCGTGCCACAGCCCAAAGGGCATTCGCAAGTTCGGCATACTCTTCGTCTGTAGCGTTCCCATTTAGCTCAACCGTAATTGTCCTCTTCTTGGGCATCGTCAGCCTTCCGTGTGTAGGGGAGTTATAGGCCGGTTGTCCCAGGTTTCGGGGTCGGTCGCGAGATCATGTTCGACGTGCCACATCATGGCCCTGGGTGGTGGAGCCACATCATGGGGGCGCCGTTGAGAGCGGCGTCAGCTAGGCGCTGGGCGGACGGTGTCTTGAGTGCCGCCTGCGAGCTGTCGATCCAGCGTTGAACGTCCGCGACTCCCTGATGCCGGTACTCGACCGCTTGGACGAGGCACTCCAACTTGTCAGCGTCCCGGGCCACGACCGCTTCCAGGGTTTCGCCGGCCTCGTACTCGGCGATGGCAGCGTTGATCAGATCGGCTACGGCGGGCGGGCAGTCGGCGACCTGGTCGGCGGTGACGGCGGTATTGGGCGCAGCGGTGAGGTAGCGCTTGGCGACGTGGGGGATGTCGGTGATCCGGGTTTCCTGCGTGTCGTGCAGGATGCACAACATCGAGACGCGAGCCGGGTCGGCGCCCTCCATGGCTGCGAGCATCATGCCGATGAGCGCCGTGCGGAACGAGTGCTCGGCGATCGACTCGGGGTGCTTCACACCGGCGAACCACCAACCGGTCCGGGCGGCGCGCTTGAGCACGCCGGCCTCGAAGATGAAGCTCATGGCTCCTGCATGAGGATCGTTGTCCACTGGAAGTGCCCTCTCACCCGCTGAGCTCGTCGACACCGCATCCCCCTCGCCAGTCGTCAGTCGATGGGGAGACGGTAGACGAGGTCATACCGGCCGCCTGGTAGCACGATGTGGGCCGTCTCCACCGGCGTACCGCCCGCGGTGTAGGTCCGCTCGATGGTGTGCACGAACGTGCGGGCCGGCAGGTTGAGCGCCTCGACCTCGTCGGCGGTCGCCGAGCGAAGGCTGACACGCTCCACAACCTCGTCGATCCGTACGCCGATGGTGTCCATGCGTGCAACGACGCCCTTGATCTCTCCGACCTCGGGCCACTCGATCGGAGTGCCCTCGGTGAGGGCAAGTGGCTCGTACGACACGGAGAGTTGTATCGGTTCGCCGTCGGCGAGGAAGCGGTACGACGTCCGCATCACCGGTGCGCCCGGCTCGATGCCGAGCCGGGCGGCAATTCGCTCATCGGCCCGCTCATGTCGGCTGTCGTGCTCCCAGGTGCCCTGCTGCCCGGCGCCGGCCGCGTCGCGCGCGAACGGGGAAGTCGGCCCGTCGTCGGAGCGAACGTCGCGGCCCCGGGCGTGACGAACCAGCCGGGTGGTGCCCCGGACGTATACGCCAGATCCGGCGCGACCCTCCACGATGCCCTCGCCCTTCAGCACGGCGATGGCCCACTTGGCGACGGTCCGGCTCACGTCGTACTGGCGCATCAGGCCGGATTCGGACGGCAACTTGGCTCCAGCGGGAAGTTCTCCGGACAGGATCGCGGCACGTAGGTCGGCGGCGATAGCCAAGTAGGCAGGCGGCATTGGCATGTCGGCGGCACCTCCGGTCAGCCCAACCAGTCGACCACAGAGCGTGGGGGAGCGGCAGGTAGGAACCCCTCGACGTCAATGCGAGAGCAGCGATCCACGTACACTGGCGCACGGGCATGCCGGCTCACCGGCCGGTGCCGAAGTCCCAGCCCTCGTCCTGGGAGGCAGGCGAGACATGGCCAGCAAGGCCGACACGATCGGTGCCCGGATTCGCTACTGGCGGATGCGTCGTGGCGGGATGAGCCAGGCCGTCCTCGCCGGGCTCGCCGGAGTCAGCCAGTCCTACATCTCCCAGGTCGAGTCCGGCCGTAAGACGATCGACAGGCGTTCCACCCTTGTCGCTGTCGCCGCCGCGTTGCAGGTCACGGTCGCGGATCTGCTCGGTCAGGGCACCGAGACGGGTGACCCGGCACGCGAGCGCGCGGCGGAGTGCGTGCCGGCGATCTGGTCGGCGCTGATCGAGATCGAGGACGGTGAGCGGCGGCCGTCGACGCGCAGCCGGGAAGAACTGGCGGCGGGCATCGCGCGCAGTGAGCAGCTTCGCCACCGCTCGAACTTCCCGGCCATGGCCCAGATGTTGCCCGGCCTGCTGCTGGAGGCGGCCGCGGCGGGCGGCCCCGCGCTGGCGCAGGTGGCGTACCAGGCGTCGGCCTGCCTGCGGCACCTCGGGTACCGCCACCTGGCGTTGAACGCGGCACGGGTGGCGGTGACGGCGGCCGAGGACGTGGAGGAGGCAGCGTGGCTGGGCGCGACCCGTTTCGCGTACGCGCAGAGCCTGCCGATCGAGTCGGCCCCACTGGCCGCGCGGGCGGCTGACCGGTCCCTCGCGGAGCTTCAGTCCGCTGCGTCCGACGAACGGGTCCGGCAGATGCTCGGCCAGTTGCACCTTTCCGCGGCGCTGGCCTCGACAGTCAGCGGGCGTCTCGACGCCGCCCGCGACCATCTGGCCGAGGCCGCCCGGGAAGCGGCGACCCTGGGTGACCCGGCTGACGGGATGGGGTTCAACGGCTGCGGGTTCGGGCCGACGAACGTGACGCTGTGGGAGATGTCCATCGCGGCCGAGTCCGGCGAGCCCGGCCGGGTGATCGAGCTGTCCCGCACGGTACGGCCGCAGGTGCTGGCGGCGTCGATCCGGCAGATGTCGTACTGGCTCGACCTCGGGCGGGCACTGGCCGATTCCGGTCGCCGGGACAACGAGGCGATCGCGGCGTTCGTGCGTGCGGAGCAGGCAGCGCCGGTGCCGTTCTCGCTCAACCCGCTCGCTCAGGACGCGGTCGTCGCGATGGCGCAGCGGGCCAAGCGGCGGGCCGTGCCGAACGAGCTGCGTCTGCTGGCCGGGCGTCTGGGCATCAGCCTGGCGGCATAACCAGCGGTAATTTCTCCATCACCATGCGGCCCTAGTGTCCGTTTTCGGGTGAGGAAACGCCTCATCCTGCCGGGCGCGACGCCGCACTCCCTTGTGAGGCGATCCGTCGCGCCGGAGCGGACGGAGGTGGTGATGGGCGGTCGGAACCGTTGGCGCCCCACGGGCCAGGAGACGCAGGAAGCCGAATGGGAGGCGGCGAAGCGGAGAGTCCTCGGGCTGGCTGAATCGGATCACGCGCAGACAGCGCCCGGTGAGTCGGCAGCGGCGCAAGCGCCGCATCGGGATGCCGACGTCGCACCCGCCAAGCCGCGCCTGCCGTACGAGGGCTACCTCCTCGCGGTCGCGTCGACGCTCGTACGCCGGCATCGCCCGGCCTGGTCGTGGCGGAAGTGGCGGTGGGTGTGCCGCTGTGGTGCGGACCTGCCGTGCCGGAACCGCCACCGCGTACCGATCAATCGCGGTCACTGGCCGCCGCAGGAGGACCAGTGAGGACTGCGGAACAGGCGATCCTGGCAGTGCATGTACGGGGTCTGGACGGCATGTGCGTGGGTTGTCGGCTGTGGTGGGCGCGGCTGACTCCGTACCCCTGCTGGCAGGTCGCGTGGGCGACCAGCCGGCAGGCGCGCGCGAGCGTCGCCCGCTTCCTGGGGGTGCGCGGGTGAGCACCCACGGGCCGGTGCTGCCGGTCTGGACGTGCGGCGGGTGCGGTGCGCCGTGGCCGTGCGCGACGCGGCGGCGGGAGCTGCTTGCGGAGTACGAGGGCGCGCCGGTGTCGCTGGCGGTGTACCTGGGGGCGCAGCTCGTGCGGGCGACGGCGGATCTGAGCTGGGCGCCGGCCGGGACGTTGCACCGGCGGTTCCTGGGGTGGCTACGGTGAGCGTGCTGCGGGCCGGCGACGAGAAGTTCCACTACAGCGACGGGTCGCACCGGTGGACGGCGCCGGATCCGGAGTACGACCAGGAGGTGTGGGAGGAGCAGGTCCGCCAGCACAAGCTGGGGCACCTGCGCAACGAGCGTCCGAGGGTACGCATCCGCCGGATCGGTTGACGGGTGCGAGACTGGGCCGGTGACTCACCCGCTCGCGCGCCGCGTCTACGACACCTGCCACCTCACCGGCCGGTTCCATCTCCGATCTGGGCAGGTCAGCGACGAGTACTTCGACAAGTACCTGTTCGAGGGGAAGCCGGAGCTGCTGCGCGAGGTCGCCGAGGCGATGGTGGCTCTGCTTCCGGAGTGCGACGTGTTGGCCGGGATGGAGATGGGCGGCATCCCGATCGCCACGGTGATGTCGCAGCTGACCGGGCTGCCCACGGTCTTCGTGCGCAAGCAGGCCAAGGAGTACGGGACCGCGAAACTGGCCGAGGGCGGTCGCGTGAGCGGTCTGCGGGTCGTGGTGGTCGAGGACGTCGTGACCACCGGAGGCGCGCTCCTGACCTCGTGCGGACAACTACGGTCCGTCGGTGCCCAGGTCGAGACGGTGGTCTGCGCCATCGACCGCGAGCAGGGTGGCCGGGAGAACCTGGCGGCCGAGGGGCTGCACCTCCGCGCCGCCCTCACCCGTCGTGATCTGGAGGCATCGCTGACGGCGTGAAGCTAGGGCTGCTCCGGGCCGCTGCTGGCGTTGTACGAGTTCTTGGCGGCGACCACTGCGGCCTGGATGTGCTCGGGGTCGACGCCGTGGACGTTGAGCGGCGGGTGCAGACGCCGGACGAGTTCGGCCTCGATGACCGTTGGCTCGGCATCCTCCGCCCAGGTCAGGCGCAGGTGCTCGTGCATCCACGCGGTCAGCCGTTTCTCGTCCTCGGGGATGAGGACGACGCGGTCGGTCCAAGTGGTCCGGAAGCCCTCGGACACGAGAAGACCGGCCAACGTGCGGCGCAGCGTCGAGCTGCCCGACCGTCGTAGATGGTTGCGCAGGATCCGGCCCCGCAGGCTGGTGGCCCGGCCCAGATAGAGCATCCGCCATGACGGATCGGTGTCGTTCGGCGGTCCGGGGAGGTCGGGGAGGACCGAAGGAGCAGCCCACCAGGCGTAGACGCCGCCACCACGGGCGAGCCGCTTGACGGCGACGTCGAGCGCGACCGGCGGGCCGGTCAGCAACCGCAGGGCCTCGTCGACCCGCTCTTCGTCGGTCGGGACGTCGGCGGGTCGCCGTTCGGGGAAGGTCACCGGGACCATCCTAGGCGCTCGACCGGTCGAGATCGGGTGGGGATGCGCTCCGCACCTGGACACCGGCAGGGTGATCAGCAGGCGACTTTCATGACCTGCTCAGCTGGCGGTGCCGAGGGACCGAGCGCCCGCCCGATCTGCGGCACAGGAGTGCGCTGCCGGCCTGTGCGTGCGAGCGCGACGGTGCGCTGCGTCACGCAGCCGATGCTAGGTTCGCCCGCATGACGGTGCAGATCACGGCCGGGGAGTTCCACGCGGCCGACGGTGTCGAGGACTGGCGCTGCCTCTACCACGTGGTCTCGGCGTATTTCCGCACCGGCTCGCTAACCAAGGGCATAGCGTTCGTCGATGAGATCGGCCGGCTCGCCGGTGGCGCGGAGCAGCAGTACGTCAACGTCGATCTGCGTCATGTCGGCGTCACGGTGTCCCTGTTGTCGCGCGACGTCGCGCTGGCCCGGCGGATCTCGGCTGCCGCCAGGGATCTGGACATCCCCGCCGACCCGACCGCCGTGCAGCTCGTCAACGTCACTCTCGACGCGCTGGTCGGCGCGGACGTGCTGCCGTTCTGGCGGGCGCTGCTGGGTTACCGCCAGATCGACGACGACTATCTGGCCGACCCGGCGCGTCGGGGTCCGGGCTTCGGGCTGCAGCCGATGGACGCCGGGCGCCCACAACGCAACCGCATGCACCTCGATGTCGCCGTCCCACATGATCAGGCCGAGGCCCGAATCGCCGCCGCGTTGGCTGCGGGTGGCCGGCTGGTCTCCGATGCGCACGCACCGAAGTGGTGGGTCTTGGCGGACATCGAGGGCAATGAAGCGTGCGTCGCCACCTGGGTCGGCCGATAGTGGTGGCCCTCTCGAAGGCTGGACCATCGGCCACACTGACGGCATGACGACGGTCGTGCCGATGAGCCCCGCCCATCCGGCGTTCGATCAGGTAGCTGCTCTGTTCGACGACTACCGGGTGCACTACGGCCAACCGTCGGCCCCGGAGACAACCCGCTCCTGGCTGCAGGACCAGATCGCACAACACCGGATCTCCGCCGCTGCCGCCATCCGAGCTGATCACGTCCGCGGCTTCATCACGGTCACGGTCACGCCGGCATCGCTCAGGCTGGGCACCTCGTGGTCGATCCGCGACCTCTACGTGGCCCCGCACCATCGCCGTAGCGGCATCGCGAAGGCCCTGCTCCAGCACGTCATCCGCAACGCCCTTGCCGCCGGCGCGCATCGCGTGTCGCTCCAAACCGAGACCGACAACATCCCCGCCCTGGCGCTCTACACCGAGATCGGCTTCAAGCCCGTCACCGGCCTGGAACTACTCAACCTCACCTTCGACCCCACCCTCCAAGATCCGGGAGACAGGGCCTAGACGTCGCGCCGTGGCCTTGCGCGACGCGGCGGCGGGAGCTGCTTGCGGAGTACGAGGGTGCGCCGGCCCTTTCCGCCTGGTAGAGGGTCGGTGGTGCGTGGGAAGCTCCCGTCATGCGTATCGCCGAGCACATTGCCGCGCTGGATGAGGAAGGCGCCCGACTGGCAGAGGCGGCGGACCGGGCGGGTCTGGACGCACCCGTGCCGACCTGCCCTGGCTGGCAGGTCCGTGATCTGCTGCGCCATGTCAGTGGTGTCCATCGCTGGGCCACGGGCCACGTCATCACGGGGCGCCGTCAGCCTTACTCCACTCGCGAAGAGGCGGAGTTCTTCGCCGCAGTCGAGGACGACGAGCTGCTGGACTGGTTTCGGGAGGGCCACCGCGCACTCGTGGACACGCTGGCAGCGGCCGACGAGAGCGTTGAATGCTGGACGTTTCTGCCCGCGCCCTCGCCGTTGGCGTTCTGGGCACGTCGCCAGGCTCACGAAACCGCGGTACACCGTGCCGATGCCGAGTCGGCTGTCTCAACGGTTCCCTCCTGGGCCCCCTCCTTCGCCGCTGACGGCATCGACGAACTGCTCAATGGCTTCTTCGGGCGGCCCGGTGGGCTTCTGGTGGCCGATCCACCCGTCAGCATGGCTCTTGTGCCGACTGATATCGACGCGGGATGGACGCTCTCCATCGAGCCGGCCGGGCGCCGCCTGGTAGCCGGTGAGATGCCGGCCCAGTTGACCGTCGTGGGACCTGCGTCCGAGCTCTACCTCCTGCTGTGGAACCGGAGTGGGACTGAGCGCCTCGAACTACGCGGGGACGCGGCCGTCTTGGATCTCTGGCGGGCAAAGGCCACGATCACCTGGAAGTGACGCCGTCATCCCGGCGAGGTCAGCCCGGTGCCGCCCACCGTGGTCCCATCCGCTCGTCGACAGACCCGGACGGGTGAGACAGGCGGGGAAGCGGCAGGCGGCGCGGTACAGCCCCCACATCACCGGCTCACGTCACTCCGCAGGCACGATACGGAGGTTCAGCAGCATGTCCTCGAAGGCCTCGGGTCCGAATCGTGCCGCCACGATGTGCACCGGTGAACACGCCATGTCCAGCGTCACGTCGCCCACGGGACGCCTCTCGACGCCGGTCACCACCAGAGTCGTCTCTCGCACTGTCACGTCCTCGATCGTGACGTCATAGCCGAGCACAGGACGGTCCCCGACCGAGAGAATGACGACCGTCTCCTTCGCGAGGTCTACCGGCGGCGGCGGTGGGACGGGCTGCCGTCCGGCATTGATCGATGCCCAGTGCTGCGCCCACGATCCCGATCGACGAATCAGGAACAGGCCGTAACCTCGTGAGGTGTCGGCCTTGGCCTGCCCGTGGTACAGCGTGCGAAAGGTCCCGGCACGTCCGGACGATCTGCTCACCCGCTGACCCTACTGGCGCTGACCCTCGAAACAGCTTCCGTCTACGTCCGGCGGCTCGGGCGCGAAAGTATTCGGACGGTTGGTGCGGCACGTCGGTGGCACGAGTACACCCTCGGTCTTGAGCCGGGCTCCCCGCCGTCAGGTAACTCTGTCGCCGTGTCGTGCCGGGCCTGGCGACAATGCTCACCGGACAGCGATACGACGAGGGTCGAAGGGTGTTGCTGGAGTGGGTCGACGGTTGGGCGGACACGAATGGCCGGTGATGGTCAGCACCGTTCACCTCGGGCGCCATCGGTACCGGGTCATGCGGCCGGCACGACCGCCGGGGTTCGCCGGTCTGTACGAGGGCCCTCTTGGAGCCCAGTTCTGCCTCGACAAGGAAACAGCGACGCTGTCCGCTCTGGCGTGGGGACTGGCTGCCCGGTCGCCGCACACGATGGTCTATCTTCCCCTTCGTCGCGCGACACGTCCCCACCATCACAGTTGGGGGCGCCCGCTCGACCTGGTGTTGCTGCATCACCGCCTCGCGTTCCCGCCGTCGCGGTGGAAGCAGGTCCGTTCCCGGTTGGGGACCGGCTGGCCACACACCGTCGTGCTACCCGCTCAGGCGTGGCCGGCGCGGTTGACCGCCGATCACCGGCGAGTCCGGTATCGAGAGTTCCGCGATCATCTGCGGTGGGACATTGCTGCCGACACGTTGGTGCTCACCGGCAGCCGCGAAGCGTTCGAGTTGGAAGCCGACCAGGTCCGCGCCTTGGCCGAGGAGTGCCCCGCCCATCGCGCTCGCATCCCAGGCACGCCGGTGATGCCGGGGGTCCGGCAGTGGCCGGCCACGGCACGCAACTCGCGGCAGATCCGTATGGCGGCCCGCTTGGCAGCCCGGGGAAGGGGGGCTCGTGCTGGGAACGCCGATGCATGTGCCGGTGGATCTACTCCTACAGGTACCGCTGCTACGCACCGTCTGACGTCTTTACGAGCGCTGTGTCGGCTCGGCGTGATGATCGAGCTGCCGTGAGTACTCCGGGACGATGGTGTTCGTACCGAACGACGGACGTGTGCCGGACATGCTCACCGAGCAGCCAGCATCCGTGCGTGAGCGGCTGTTTCGAGGCGAGCTGAAGGTCGTCCAGGGCATCGCGGATGCCATCGACCTGTCCGAAGTGATCAGGCCGCCTTCCGGGTCGAACGGGTCGGATCTCTTGACTCTCGACCCGGTCGAGGGCCGACCCTTCCCGAGTGACGTATGAGGAGCACGACCAAAGATCAGTCCCGCTCGCGATCGACCTGGAGACGCTGCGGCCGGTGCTGCGTGCCGGCTGGGGAGCGGACACCTGCGATCCGCACGACCTGGAGGATTGGCACGCCGGCAACCCAGCCCGTGGGCAGTGCGGGGTGACCGCGCTGATCATTCAGGACCTGCTCGGCGGAGAGCTGATCCTCGGCGAGGTCCACGCCGGAGACACCAAGGTCGGCCACCACTACTGGAACCGGCTGGCCGACGGCCGCGAGGTGGACCTGACAGCCGACCAGTTCCAGCCGTCGGAAGTCGTTGTCGGCGGTCAGGTTCAGCAACGCCCGCCGGGCCCACCCGTCCGGTGCCGCAGGCAGTACGAGATCCTGCGGGACCGCGTCCTCGTCGCCCTCTACGGTGCCGCACCCCGTTTGCTCGTTCCGGACGGGATGCGAGGCTGACCGCGTGGCTTACCGAACGCCCGCCCTCCGGTGACGCCCGCATGAGCCTGGTGTCGGCGTTCGTACCGATCTGGATCCTCACCGCTGTCGGTTACGCGTCCTGTCGCTGGGGCCTGCTGGGCGAGTCGGCGGCGTCGGTGCTCGGCCGGTTCGTGTTCCAGCTCGCGATGCCGGCCGCCCTGTTCCTGGCACTGGCCCGGATGCCGCTGTCCGGGTTCGCGGGCCGCTCGTTGCTCGCCTTCGGGGTGAGCACCGTCGCCGTGGTCGGGTTCGGGTGGGCCGGCGCGAGCCGGCTGTTCGGTCGTGAGCCCGGCGAGCGGCCGATCTGGGGCATGGCCGCCGGGTACGTGAACTCGGCGAACCTCGGCATCCCGATCGCGACGCAGGTTCTCGGCGACGTGTCGTTCCTGGCGGTGGTGGTGCTGCTGCAGGTGCTGGTGGTGGCACCCGTGATCGTGGTCGTGCTGGACCGGCGCAGCGACCCGGCCGGGCGGGTCCGGGTGCGCCGGGTCGCCTCGCTGCCCGTACGCAATCCGGTGATCCTGGCGTCGCTGCTCGGTGTCGCGTGCTCCGCGGCCGGTCTGCGTCTGCCGGCGGCGGCCGCCGCCTCGCTGACGCTGCTTGCGGGCGCCGCGGCGCCCGCCGCCCTGGTCGCGCTCGGCGCGTCGCTGCACCCCGCGGCGCCGTCGCGGGCGGAACCGACCGGGCCCGGAGAGCTGGCCGCGATCAGCGCGCTCAAGCTTGTCGCACAACCTGTCATCGCGTACGCGGCCGGCCTGGCCCTGCACCTGTCCGCGCCGCAGTTGCTCGCCGTGGTGGTGTGCGCGGGCCTGCCGACGGCGCAGAACACGTTCATCTTCGCGCAGGAGTACGGCGTCGGTGAGGCGGTGGCCAACCGGGCGGTGGTGGTGACCACGACGCTGTCGCTGGCCACGCTGGCTGCGGCGGCGGCGCTGCTCGGGTAGCTACCGCTCGGCGGGGAACCGCCTCCACTGCCCCTCGGAGACGACCTCGACCGTGCCGTCGACCACTGTGATCGCCGTCTGGTCGTCTATCGCGTACGCCGGACCGGCGACCTCGGCCGCCCACTTCTCGGCGTTCGCCATGGTGTTGTCCGGTTCGAGGCCCAGGTGCGGGAAGATCGAGAAGTCGACGATCCCCAGCGTGCGGTCGTCAGGCGCGGACTGCCACTCGACGAAGTCCGTCCCGACACGCGGGGTCAGCACCATGCTCCCCGCGCTCAACCCCACCCAGACGGTGTCAGGCAGCGACGGCAGCAGGTCCGCCAGCCCGGACTGCCGCATCCAGTGGCACAGGTACGTCGCGTCGCCGCCGTGCACCAGGATGACGTCCGTCTCGCGGACCCAAGGGACCCACCGCTCCTGGCCGATGCTCGGTAGCGCGGTCAGCTCCAGGACGCCCAGCGACTTCCAACCGAGGCCGGTCATCGGTAGCGGCGTCTGGCCGGTGATGAAGCGCCAGGCCGAGGCCGGCCCGCCCATCGGGTAGGCGGCCGTGGGGATGCAGAGCGCGTTGGACTCGGCGACCGGCTTGCCCAGCAGGCCGACCAGCGCATCGTGAATGCTCGGGTTCTGAACGCCCGCGGATGTGAGAAGAAGCTTCACGCCTACCTCCGGTGGCAGCGGTTGGGTGCACGGGAGTACAGACCGGGCGCCGTATCGAAACTCATCGCCGCACGTCGCGTCACTCGCGGATCTCCATCGCCGCGACCAGGCCGTCGTCGAGGCGGTAGACGTGTGTGACGGTGTGGTCGGCGAGCTTCGTTCCGGCTTTGTCGTGCACCACCTGATGAACGGTGACGGCGATCCGGCCGTCCGGCTCCGTGCGGAACGCCATCGGTGTGACGACGGGTTCGAGCTGGTCCCACTGCCGCCGCCAGTAGGCACTCACCTGGTCCCGGCCGCTGAGGACGCCTCCCTCCCAGCCGTTGGGCCACGAGACGTCCGGCGTCATGGCGGCCAGCAGCGTGGGGATGTCACGCCTGTTGAAGGCCGCGTAGAGGTCCGTGAGCAGCGGCGAGTCCATCGAGCCAGCATGGCCGGTGGGCAAGGCATCGTGACGACCTATTCGCGGTCAGCAGAATCGGCCCCGGCGGGGCGTCGGTGACGACGGCGGGGCGTCCGCGATGCTGTGGGCGTGGAGTACGTGTCCAGAGTGCCGCGACCGCCGCTGGACGAGCTGATCGACGACCTCTACTACCTGGAGGGCGCGCCCCCGTACCCCCGGCTGACGCTGCCGCCGATGCCGGCGGCGCTGCTCATCGTCAACCTCGGCGCGCCGTTCCGCGTCCGCGGCGGCACCGACATCGAGACCACCGGGTACGCCGACGGCTGCGTGATCACCACGCCCACCCGCGCGTTCGAGTTCGGCTACCCGCGCCCGACCCGGTCCGTCGGCGTACACGTCAAGCCGTGGGGCCTGGCGCCGTTCCTGCCGGTGCCCGCGGCCGAGCTGCGCGACCGGCCGGTGACGCTGGAGCAGGTCTGGGGCCGGCCCGCCGTCGCCGACCTGCGCGACCGGCTGGCCACGGCCGACGGGCCGCACAAGATGCTGGCGCTGCTGGAGGAGGAGCTGAGGCGACGGCTGTCCGAGACCACCGGGCTGGGGCTGGTCCGGCACACGAGCGGCGTCATCGCGGCGACCAGCGGCGCGGTGCCGATCGGCGACCTGAGGACGGCAGCCGGCGTGAGCAGCACCCATCTGACGCAGCGGTTCAAGGAACTCGTCGGCGTCACACCGAAGCGGCTGGCCCGCACCTACCGCTTCGCCGCCGCCGTGTTCGCGATCGACCCCACCCGGCCGGTCGACTGGGGCGAGCTGGCAAGCGACGCGGGCTACTTCGACCAGGCCCACTTAGGCCACGAGTTCCGGGCCTTCACCGGCCTCACACCCACCCGGTACGTCGAGGTCCGGCGGCGGTTCCTGCGCGAACACCCCGGCCACGTGATCGACGGCTGGTCACTGCCGGCCGATTGATTTCCTACAAGAACGGCGGCTCACGCCCCGCTAACTTGGGGGGGCCACCCAAGGAAGAGGAGAACCGGCGTGGGCACTGTGGTCCTGTACAGCTCGGTGTCGGTGGACGGCTTCGTCGCGGACGACAACGACCAGCCCGGGCCGCTGTTCGACTGGCTGACGAGCGGTGACGTTCCGCTGGACGACAGCGGCGCGTTGCGGGTGTCGCAGACGTCCCACGACTACGTCCGGCCGTACTGGGATCAGATCGGGGTGACTGTCGTCGGGCGGCACGTGTTCGACCTGACCGACGGCTGGGACGGGACGCCGCCGAGCGGCATCGCCCACGTGGTCGTCGTGACGCACCGGCCGCCGCCCGAGGGTTGGAACCCCGGCGCGCCGTTCCATTTCGTCGACGGCGTCGAGGCAGCAGTGGCCAAGGCGCAGGAACTTGCGGGGGACCGCATCGTCGAGGTCGCCGCCGGTGACGTCGGCGGCCAGGCGCTCGCCGCGGGCCTGGTCGACGAGGTACGCATGGACGTCGTACCCGTCGTGTTCGGGTCCGGCAAGCGCTTCTTCGGGTCGGTCGACGCGCAGCACCTGCTGGAGGATCCGGACGTCGTGCTCCCGGGCGAGCGGGTGCTTCACCTGCGGTACCGGGTGCGCCGCTGACCGAGCGCGAACGCGGCGTCCGATCCCCGCCGGACAGACGGCCCGACGTCGACCAGGCTTCCTCCCGTGAACAACGCACTCGACGGCAAGGTAGCTCTCGTCACCGGTGGTGGCCGTGGCATCGGCGCGGCGGTGGACCGGGCGGCCGGGGAACTGGGCCGGTTGGACATCCTGGTCAACAACGCGGGCGCGTTCCTGCTCGGGCAACTGGAGCAGCTGAGTCTCGACGAGTTCGAGCAGACAGTCGCGGTGAACGTCCGGGCACCGTTCGTCGCCTCGCAGGCCGCGGTGCGCCACATGTCGGCGGGCGGGCGGATCGTCAACATCGGCAGCAACACGGCCGAGCGGGCGGTCTTCCCGGGCTTCTCGCTCTACGCGATGAGCAAGACCGCCCTGATCGGTCTGACCAAGGCGCTCGGGCGCGAACTCGGCGGTCGAGCGATCACCGTGAACCTGGTGAACCCCGGCGCCACGGACACCGAGCTGAACCCGGCCGACGGCCCGAACGCGGACACGATCAACGGGTTCACCGCCCTCGGCCACTACGCGCAGCCGGCCGACGTGGCCGCCGCGGTGGCGTTCCTCGCCGGCCCGGACGGGCGTTACGTCACCGGCGCGACTGTGAACGTCGACGGCGGATTCACCATCTGACCATCGGGAACGGCCAGGGTGATGACCGGAAGGACGGCTGCGGCGGGGGAGAGTTCTCCCTTTTCCGCTGGCGCGCGCCGGGCAGCGCGGGTACACCTGGGCGGTGATCCTCATCCAGCGGGTCCGCGTCCGGTGGACCGCCGACGCTCGCGGCGCGCCCGCGGCGAACGCCCGCCGTGGACTGGTCCGGGCGATGCCGCTGCCCCGGGCACTGCCGGAGGGCGAGGTGGTCGTCCACGACGTGCTAGCCGACCGGGCAGCCGGCTACGAGCACCGGGACGGGGTACGCGCCGGAGGCGTCGCGCTGGCCCGCGAGGCCGGGCTCTGGCTCGGGCGTGACCAGGCGTGCATCGTCGTGGACCGGCTGCCCGGGTCGGCGGCGTTTCCGCGCCCGTCGGCGTCGGCACGGCTGTTCACGCTCGCCCCCGGGCAGGTCGGCCGCTACCGGGCCAACTTCCGGTTCACCGGCTGCGGGTGCGATCCGAGCTGGTACTACGAGGAGTGGCTGGTGCACGTCGGACACGGCGCGGTGGCATCCTTCGGGCAGCCGGACCGCGACGTCGACCACCGCGTGCGCCTGTACGGGTAGGCGTCAGCTGTCGAACCACACGACCAGTCGTACGTTGTGCTCGCCGTGCCGTTCGGCCAGCTCGCGCATGCCTTCCAGCACCGCGCGCAGCGCCGGGTCACGATGCAGCACATCGCTGTTGGACAGGCGCTCCACCCGCCACATCACGTTTCCCGAGCGCCATTCGGTGCCCTCCGGGTAACTGCTGCCCCGGTGATCCGCGTGCTCGCCGGCTACCTCGCGCCAGGCTCGCCCGTGCCGGGTGGCCTTGCTCCGGTAGCGCGGTCCTTCGGCGGTCAGGTCGTACACGTGGATCCGGTCGTCGACCCGAGGGGATCGCGCGTTCCAGTCGATGCGTGCCACCTCCGCCCACGACACCCACGTGGGGTCGTGATGGCGGTCGGTGAGGTGGCGAGCGCGCAGGTTCGCGCTGACGTCGTCCGGCAGGCCACGGCCGGGCGCGACCGGCTCGAACCCGGCGAAGTTGCGCACACCGAACAGCAGGCCGAAGGCGTCGTAAATGGTGGAGACCTCCCGCAGGCTGATGTCGGTCAGCTCCCACGGCGAACCCGTACCGTGCGGCCGGATCTCCACCCCACCCCAGATGTCGGTACTCACGTCGCTCCACCCCCGCAGCCGAGACGGTTCGATGTCCGCCACGACCATCGCACCCGGCGGCAAGGCGCCGCAGCCCGGACCTGACTGCTGCGGGGCGGCGCGGTGGCTAGGCTGTGCCGGTGCGGAAGGCGGGGTCCCGGGGTGACCGTCATGGTTGACGCGGACGACGTGCGTCGGGTGGCGTTGTCGCTGCCCGACGTAGTCGAGATCGACAGTGACGGCTTCGACTTCCGGGTCGCCGGCAAGGGGTTCGTCTGGTCCTATCCCGAACGTACGCCCGGGAAGCCGCGGCGCATCCGCACCGACATCGCCGTGCTGTACGTGGGCGACGAGGCGGAGAAACAGGCCCTGCTCCTCGGCGAGCCCGACCTCTTCTTCACCACCCCCGCGTACGACGGGTTGCCCCTGGTCATGCTGCGGCTGGCGCGCGTCGGCGTCGAGCGTCTGACGGAACTGGTCACCGACGCGTGGCGGATGCGTGCCCCCGGCTCGCTCACCGGTGAACCCGGCGCGTGACCCCGCACGCTATCCGTCGAGGATCTGCTCCCGGAGGATGTCCGCGTGCCCGCAGTGCTGGGCGAGCTCGCGCAGGACGTGGAGATACACCCAGCGCAGCGGAAGCGGCCCCCGTCGGTGCCCGGTGAGCATGTCGTCCAGACCTCGCGTGGAGGTCGCCCGGCGTGACGCGTCCCGGGCGTCGCGGTAGGCCTGCCGGACCCCGGCGATCGTGTCGCCGTCGTCGAGGAGGAACGAGTCCTCCGACCGCTCCGGGATGCCGATCTCGGCGCGAGACCGACCCGTGACGGCTTCGTCGAACCAGACCTTCTCGACGAAGGTGGCGTGCTTCACCAGACCCAGCAGCGTGGTGCGGGAGGCCACCAACGATCGGCGCGCCTGTTCCTCGGTCAGTCCGTCCAGGCAGCGGTCGAGCGCGTCGCGGTGTTCGTCGAGAAACGCCTCGAACTGGGCCTGGATCGGCTGCGCGACGACTTCGGCGGAGAAGGTGGGCGGGAAGGACGGCATGGACGCAGCATTCCAGATCGGCGGCCGGATGAGCGCGGGGTGTATCAGGCGGGTCGCTGACGAACCGCGACGATCTCGGCGTGGTGAGCGACCGCCCAGTCGGCCAGCGCGGAAAGCGGCTCCAGAAGGCTGACACCGAGTGGCGTCAGCCGGTACTCGACGCCCGGCGGCACCGTCGGAAACACCTCACGCTCGACCAGGCCGTCGCTTTCCAGCGCACGCAGTGTCCGGCTGAGCATGCGCGGGCTGATGCCCTCCACGGCGCGGTGCAACTCGTTGAACCGGTGCGGATGCCGGCCGAGCAGGGTGATCAGCAACAGCGTCCACTTGTCGCTCACCCGCCGCAGCAGGTCGGTGACCGGACAGCGGTCGTACTCGCCGGCCGGAACCGGCACCGGCAGCCGATGATCGAGCAGCGAGGCACTCACATCGGTGTCACCTGTGGACATGAAAGTGCCTTCTTTCGCCTCCGCCGGCCTGCTGCCCAGGATGGGGCAGGTCGATGAGCACACGATAAGGGGGCGACGTGGGCGTCGTGGTGGTCAGTGGCGGCACGAACGGAATGGGGCGTGCGTTCGCCCTGGGGCGGGCCGAACGTGGCGACCGCGTCCTGGTGCTCGGCCGCAACCGTGCACGTGGCGAAGCGATGGCCGGCGGCCTGATCGCCTTCCTTCCGGTCGACCTGTCCAGCACGGCCGAGACGCGGCAGGTCATCGAGCACATCCTCGGCGAGCACCAGGTCGTGGACGCGTTGACGCTGTTCGCCAATGCGGTGACGCCGCGTCGCATCGAGACGGTGGAGGGACTGGAGCGTACGTTCGCGCTCTACTACGTCAGCCGCTACCTGCTCAGTTTCGGTCTGCGGCCGGCCCTGGACCGGGCGACCCGGCCGGTGATCGTGAACGTCGCCGGTGTCGGGGTCACGAGAGGCGAGGTGCGCTGGGCCGATCCGCAGATGAGGGAGGGCTACTCGGCCGTCGCCGCCCAGTTGCAGGCCGGGCGGGCCAACGACCTGCTCGGCGTGGGCTTCGCCCAGCGGTCCGGCAGCCGCGCCCGATACGTGCTCTACCATCCCGGGTTCACCAGGAGCGGTGACCGTAGCGCGCTCCCGCTCGTGGTACGGGGGCTGCTCGCGGTGGCGGCGGCGGTCGCCGCCCGGTCCGTCGCGGACGCGGTGGCGCCGATTCACCGGTTCCTGGACGCGCCGCCGACCGCGCCGGTGACCGCCGTCGACCGGGGGAAGCAACTTCCGCCCGGTTTCCCGACCCTCGACCCTCATGACGCCGAGCGGTTGATGGACCTCACGGAGAGGCTGCTGCGGTGAGGCGCCGCGCCGACGCTACGGCCGGAAGTAGTCGGACATCATGCTGCTGACCCACTCCGGCTGCCGGACGTCCGTGGGGACGAACTCCACCAGCACCGGCTTCAGGTCGATGACCGGCGTGCCGGACACCGCGTCGAGGCCCACCACCGTCAGTTCCCGGCCGTGGACCGACTCGATGCGGCAGCACGTCACGCCGATCCGGTTCGGCCGACGGGGACCACGGCCGGCGAACACGCCCATCGGCGGCAGGTCGGCCCGGCCCCGGTAGGGACGGGGCTCGCGGTGGTCGCCGCCGTCCGGGAACCGGTCGAAGACGAACACGACCTCCACGTGCGAGAACTCCTCCAGGCCCTGCAGGCACGCCTCGCCGAAGCGCTCGTCGACGACGATCGTGCTGCGGACGGCGCCCCAGTTGTCGCTGTGCTGGATGTCCGTCCGGTCGTTGCGGACCGTGCCGATGGGGGTGATCTCGAAGCTGGGCATGCCCGGAGAGTAGTTCCGCGTGGCTCGTCACGGGGGCCCACGAGCCGGACCACCGGCGCTAGGCTCATGATCATGGACGTTCTCCGATACGCGGCGTTCACCGCCGACCCGGCCGGCGGCAACCCGGCCGGTGTCGTGCTCGACGCCACCGGGGTGGATGACGCGGAGATGCAGCAGGTGGCGGCGCAGGTCGGCTACTCCGAGACGGCGTTCCTCCTGCCCGGCGAGGGCGGGCGGTTCACGGTGCGCTACTTCAGCCCGAAGGCGGAGGTGCCGTTCTGCGGCCACGCGACCATCGCGTCCGCGGTCGCGTTCGCCGAGCGGCACGGCCCCGGCGCGCTGCACCTGGACACCCGCGCCGGACTGGTCGAGGTCGCCACGAGCGCGCAGGCCGACGGCACCACCACCGCCACGCTCACCAGCGTCGCACCGCGCACCGTACCCCTTGCCGCGGGCGACCTCGCGGCGCTGCTCGCCGCGTTGCGCTGGTCGCCGGACGATCTCGACGCGACGCTGCCGCCGCGTGTCGCGTACGCCGGGGCCTGGCATCCGATCGTGGCCGCCGCGACCCGGCGGCGCCTGGCGGACCTGGACTACGACATGGCGGCGCTGAGCGCGCTCATGGCCGAGCGGGACTGGACCACGATCGACCTGGTGCACCGCGAGTCCCCGCTGGTGTTCCACGCGCGCAATCCGTTCCCGCCCGGCGGCGTGGTCGAGGACGCGGCGACCGGCGCGGCGGCCGCCGCGTTCGGCGGTTACCTGCGCGAGATGGGCCTGGTGCGGCCGCCCGCCACGGTCACCGTGCGGCAGGGCGAGGACATGGGCCGCCCGAGCCTGCTCACCGTCGGCATCCCCGCAGGGGACGGCGCGGGGATCGCGGTGACCGGCACCGCCGTGCCCATTCCACCCGCTGAGGCGGCCCGGTGAGGCCGGACCACTACGACGGCTTCGCCGAGCGGTACGCCGCGGAGAACGAGTCCAGCCTGTTCAACGCCTACTACGAGCGGCCCGCGATGCTGGAACTCGCCGGGGACGTGCGGGGCCGGCGGATCCTCGACGCGGGCTGTGGCACCGCCCCGCTGTCCGAGGCGCTCGCCGCGCGCGGGGCCGTCGTGACCGGCTTCGACGGCAGCCCGGCGATGGTCGAGCTGGCCCGCGAGCGGCTCGGCGGGGACGCGACGCTGCTGGTGGCCGACCTGGGCGCGCCGCTGCCGCTCGCCGACGGCGCGTTCGACGACGTGATCGTGTCGCTGGTGCTGCACTACTTGGAGGACTGGACCGCGCCGTTGGCCGAGCTGCGCCGTGTGCTGCGTCCCGGCGGCCGGCTCCTGGTGTCGGTGAACCATCCGATCGGGTACGAGGTGGCGTTCCCGGACGCCGACTACTTCGCCGTCGCGAGCTGGTCAGAGGAGTACGACTTCGACGGGCAGCGCGCCACGCTCACCTACTGGCACCGGCCGCTGCACGCGATGACGGCGGCGTTCACCGACGCGGGTTTCCGGCTCTCGGTGATCAGCGAACCGCCGTTCTCGCCCGACACGCCGCGCGAGCTGCTGCCCCCGGAACTCGACGGCCGTACGGCCTTCCTCTGCTTCATCTTCTTCGTTCTCGAAGCGCACTGAATCCGAGCGGCGCATAACGTCGAGCGGCGTATAACGTCGGATCCGGGTCGGCTCGTTCGTAGGACGGGTGAGAGGCGGCCGGACCGGCCGCCCGGACAAGGGAGTCATGGCATGCCGCGGTACCTGATCTCGTTCAACGACGGCGCGATGGACCACATCCCCGCGGAGGAGATCCCCCAGGTGGGCAAGGACGCGCACGCGGTCATCCAGGAGGCCGTGAACGCTGGCGTGTTCGTGTACGGCACCGGGCTCGAACGTCAGCAGGCGAGCATCGTGGGCACGGACGGGGTGGTCACCGACGGGCCGTTCCCGGAGACCAAGGAGGTCATCGGCGGGTTCGTGGTCCTCGACGTGGCCTCACGCGACGAGGCGCTGAAGTGGGCCGCCAAGATCGCCGTCTCGTGCCGCTGCGCCCAGGAGGTCCGGGAGGTCATGCCCGACCCCGAGACGGAGGCGATGCTCCGCGCGGCGGGCCGCTGACCGGTCCGATGTCGACGCGGCGACGGTGGGCGGGGCACCCGGACGGAGGCCATGCCTACCATGATCGCTAGCCTCGTGCGGTGAAACGTGAACTCGCCGCGCTCTCCCTGCTGTTCGTCGTCTCCGCGTGTGCGCCCGCGGAACCCACGCCGTCGACGTCCGCCACCCCGTCGTCGTCCGCGTCGGCCTCGGCCGCTCCTCAGGCCGGCTCGACCGCGCCCGCGGACAAGGTCGCGGCCGGTGCGTGCAACATGGTGGCCCGGGTGGTCGAGCAGCAGGACGTCCGCTTCACCTCGAACTCGCCGATCGCCATGCGTGCCCGCAAGGCGGCCGACCCGGGCGTCCGGGACGCCGGCGAACGGCTGGCGGTGGCGGCGAAGGAATCCGGGGACATGTTCGTCCGCAACGACCCGAACGAGGACACCGGCCCGGTCGACGCCCGTATGGCCGAGGCGCAGCGCGGGCTCCTGTCCGCGTGCACGGCGCTGTTCGGGCCGCAGCCGTGGCCGTTCGCCCCGTCGCCGACACCGACCACCTGAGCCGCGGCGCTGATGCCGGCTCATGCCGGGCCGGCGGCCCCGGCGATGGCGAGTGTGTGCTGATATTCGCGCCAGTGGGCCAGCTTGCCGTCCCGGGTCCGCAACACCCCGATGAACGGCGCGGACGCGGTCACCCCGGTCACCGTGTGCGTGCCGACGAGCTCGTACTCGACCACGATCACCTCGGGATCGGCGGTCTCGTGTACGACCACGCCGCGGCAGTCGTCGAACCGCACCGGGAACGACGCCCGGCCCGCTCGCGTGTACTCGAGAACGGACTGCTTCCCCTCGGTGCGGGTCGGGTGGCCGGGCGCGGCGAAGGGCGTCTCGATCACCACGTCGTCGGCCAGCGAATCGGCCTCGAAGGTGGGCAGGTTCGCCAGCCACCTGGCGCGCATGCTCTCGAAGATCTGCTGTGGTGTCACGTCGGCCTCCGCGATAATGAGTCATGACTCGACTTGTGGCTCCGAGAATAATGAGTGGAGACTCACTTTGGTAGAGGGTCCGCCCCTGCGCGCCGACGCGCAACGCAACCGGGCACGCATCCTGGACGCCGCCGAGGCGGTCTTCGCCGAGTTCGGCGCCCGCGCCTCCACCGAGGAGGTGGCCCGCCGGGCCGGCGTTGCCATCGGCACGGTCTTCCGTCATTTCCCCACCAAGGAGGACCTGCTCGCCGCGCTCATGAAGCGACTGCTCGCACAGCTCACCGAGGAGGCGGGACGACACGACCTCTTCGGTTTCTTCAGACACACGGTGGCCCAGGCCGCCGCGAAGAAGACGGCAGTCGAACTGCTCGCCGGATCCGGCGTGGACATCCGGCTCCCGGATGCGGTAGGTCACCTGGAGGAGGCGATGGGCAGGCTGCTGCAACAGGCCCAGGCCGACGGAACCGTCGCCGACTCGGTACGGCTACCCGAGGTGATGGCGCTGCTCACCGGCATGTGCCAGGGCGCGCTGCACGGCGGATGGGACGAGCACCTGCAAGCCCGGACGCTGGCGGTCGTCTTCGCCGGCTTCGAGCGCGGCTGACGGTCCGGGATCACACCGCGATAAACCGGTTGGCCCCGCCCGGCGAGCGCTGTTACCTTGCCGGTGGCCGTGCCGGAGAACGAGGGAGGTGGTACCCGTGACCGCAGTATCGACATGGGTGCTCCCCTCGGGGGTCACGGCCGGGCGATAGGTCGTCCGGGAGCGCCGTCGCACTCCCGAAAGGCACGACCATGCGCTTCACCTCCGAACAGCGCCTCGCCGACGGCGTCCGCGAACGCGAGTTCACCCTCGGCGAGATCCCGGGCATCCTGTGGACGCCCGCCTCCACGTCGGCGCCGGCCCCGCTGATCCTGCTCGGCCACCCCGGCGGACTGCGCCGGATGTATCCCCGCCTGGCGGCCCGGGCGCAGGGCTGCGTCGAACAGGGCTTCGCCGCCGCCACCATCGAACTGCCCGGCGGTGGCGACCGGCCCGCGTCCGCCGCCGCCGAGCAGGCCCGCGCCGATCTGCGCCGGGCACTGGCAGCCGGCGAGCGGGTCGCCGACGAGGTGGTCGACCGGCTCGTCCTGCCGCTGGTGGAGGAGGCGGTACCGGAGTGCCGGGCCGCGCTGGACGCACTCCTCGCGCTGCCCGAGGTCGGCGGCCCGGTCGGGTACGCCGGCGGGGTGATCTCGATCGGCGTACGGCTGGCGGTGGTCGAACCGCGCATCGTGGCCGCGCTCCTGTTCGCCGGAAGCTTCGTGCCGCGCGCCATCATCGAGGAGGCCCGGCGGGTCACCATTCCGCTGCACGTCCTGTTGCAGTGGGACGACGAGGGCAACGACCGGCGGATGGCGCTGGACCTGTTCGACGCCTTCGGCTCGTCGGAGAAGACGCTGCACGCCAACATGGGCGGGCACACCGGCGTGCCGTGGTTCGAGGGGGACGCCGCGAACCAGTTCTTCGCCCGGCACCTGAAGGCGGGCCCGCCGGTGGCGGTCTCGGCGGATCCGGGGGAGGGGACGCCGTCCGGTCCGTAGGGTGATCGCATGGCGCACGTGACCGGACTGGACCACGTCGTCATCGCCGTGTCCGACTGGCGGGCCGCCACCGACTTCTATCGCGACGTCGTCGGCGCCGAGGTGATCGGCGTCGGCGGCGACCGCGTCGACTTCCGGATCGGCCCCCACCGGTTGAGCGTGCACGGGCCGGGTCTCGACCTCGGCGGCAACGTGGCCCGGATTCCCGTCCGTCCGGGCAACAGCGACATCTGTTTCGTCTGGGCCGGGCTGATCGAGGAGGCGGTGGCGCACCTGCGGCGGCACGACGTCGAGGTGGAGACCGGACCGGTCCGGCGGGTCGGCGCCGGTGGCGCCGGGACGAGTGTCTACTTCCGCGACCCGGACGGAAGCCTGCTGGAGTTCATCTCCTACCAGGAGAGGCCGTGACCGGTCAGAGCGGTGACACCACCAGCTCGACGTGCCGGGCCTCCGTCGCGTCGTCCACGGCGAACTGCAGCAGCCAGCGGCCCGGCGCCAACTCGATCTCGTCGTTGTCGTCGGCGTCGCCGACGTAGAGCCGCCCGGACGGGACGTCCAGTGTCACCTCGTACGGGTGCCCCGTGACGCGCTGCGACGTCACCCGGATGTCGAGGGTGACATCTGCCTCTCCCTCGTCCGCCACGGCGGCGGAGGCGACCACGACCGCGACGTGGTGAGTCGTGGCGAACACCGGCGCGTCCCCGGCATGGAAGTCGATGTCGAAGTCGGTCTCGCAGAGGGCGTCGCTGAGGTAGACGGCACCCCAGTGGTAGGGGCGGACCCGGCGTACGCGTCGGTCGTCGGTCACGCGGGCCCGCCGACCGGCGGCGCCCAGGTCGGGCGCGGGATCAGACAGAACGGGTGACCGGCCGGGTCGGCGTACACGTGGTCGCCCGCCAGCCGCCGCGCGCCCAGCGCGAGCACCGCCGTACCCACCGCCTCCTGGTCGTCGACCATCACGTCGAGGTGCATCTGCTGCGGCACCGCCGGATCCGGCCACGTCGGCGCAACCAGGTCGGCGACGCGCTGGAACGCCAGCCCGGACGCCGCCGTACCGGCCGACACCACGGCGAAGTCGTCGTCCGCGTACGTGATCGGGTCGCCCAGGACCGCGCTCCAGAAGCGGGCCTCGGTCATCGGATCCGGGCAGTCGACGATCAGGTGGTGGAGTCTGCCGAGCGGCATCGCGATCGCCTCGTCAGCTCAGCCGCAGGTCGTGTTCGGCGAGGGCGGCCTCGATGGCGCCCAGCGCCTTCGGCCCCATGCCGTGCAGGCGGGCCAGCTCCGTGCGCGGCACACCGGCAAGCCGGCGCAGCGTGGTGTAGCCGGCCGCGGTCAGCGCCCGGGTGGCCGGCGCGCTGATCTTCGGCAGGCGGTCCAGGGACGACGTCATCGCCCGATGCTAGACCGCCACGGTACGGCTCGCCTGCCCGTCCTTCGGCCCGTCAGGGACGGAATGGGGGAAAGACCCGACGGGCATATCGGGGCGTTTCCGTATGGGACTCGGGTGGGACGCCGCTGAAGAATCGACAGGCATCCAAGACACCGGGAGGTGCCGTGTTCCGACGTACCGTGGCCGTCGCTCTGGCCGCGCTCACCGTCCTGGCGGGACTGCCCGGCGCGGCGCGCGCCGGGCTTCCGCCGCAGCGGCTCGTGTGGAGCGAGTGCGCCGACGACCTGCCGGACGTCCCGCCGGATGAACGCGTGCGGTGCGCCCGGCTGCGGGTGCCGGTGGACTGGGCCCGGCCGAACGGCCCGACGTTCGATCTCGCAGTGGCACGCCGGCTGGCGCGAACGCCGGAGCGGGTGGGCACGCTGGTGTTCGGGCCGGGAGGCCCCGGCGACTCGGGGGTGGAACGGATCCGCAAGGGCGACCGGTTCAGCGACGAGTTGCAGGACCGGTTCGATCTGGTCAGTTTCGACCCACGTACGGTCGCCCGCACCGCCGCGTCGGTCTGCGCCCCGGATCCGGCGCTGCGCAAGCCGGCCGTCCCGCTGACCGGTCAGGCCGACTTCGACGCCGCGGTGGCCTACAACCAGGCGCTGTGGCGCAGGTGCCGTCCGACCAGCCCGGTGTTCGACCATGCCGACACGCTCAGCACCGTCCGTGACCTCGACGCGTTGCGGCGGGCGCTGGGAGAGCGGCAGATGTCCTTCCACGGCAGCTCGTACGGCACGCTGCTGGGCCAGCAGTACGCCGAGCGGTACCCCGGCCGCGTGCGGGCTGTCGTGCTGGAGGGCGTGTTCGACCACAGCCTCGACGTGCGCTCCTTCGTGCGGACGCAGGCCGCCGCGTTGCAGGACTCGTTCGACGAGTTCGTGTCCTGGTGCGACAGGTCGCCGGAGTGCGTGCTCCACGCACGCGACGTGCGGGCGGTCTGGGCGCAGGCGCTGGCCCGCGCGGACCGGGGCGAGTACGCCCCCCGTACCGCCTTCGACGTCACCGCTGTGGCGCTCGGCCTGCTCGCCGGTCCGCGTTGGCCGCAACTCGCGGTGATCGTGCGGGACATGGCCGCCGGTACGCCGCCACCGGAAGTGAATCTCCCGGTCTCCGTCGCGGCGTTCTGCGCGGACTGGCCGGCGCAGGTACGCGACTACGCCGCGTACGCCGGCGTGGTCCGGGACGCCCGGGCCGTCGCCCCGGACGTCCGGTACGGCGCCGGCCTGCTGGCCGTGCAGACGTGCCTGGGCTGGCCGTCCCCGGTCCGCAACCCGCCGCACGAGCTGAACGTGCGCACCCGCACGCCGCTGCTGCTGCTCAACGCCCGGCACGATCCCCGGACCGGCTACGCCTGGGCCGTGAACGTCGCCCGGCAACTCGGCCGGCACGGACGCCTGGTCACCTACGAGGGCTGGGGCCACGGCACCTACCAGCGCACCGACTGCACGACCGCGGTGGTGGACCGGTACCTCGTCGACCTGACCGTGCCCGCCCCGGGCACACGATGCCCGGCGAGCTGACCGCTGCTGGACCGCCGGTGCGGCAGGTTGACGCGACCGCCGGACAGGCCGGCGACGCAACACGTACAGCCGATCAGAACCTCGTCAACGGTCGCCGAGCAGTCCGCGTCCGGCCATGAAGGCGCGCAGCGTCCCGGCGTCCTCGGCGGACATCAGCCACCGGGGGATCACCGTGGCCGGCATCCGTCCCACGTACACGATCCAGAAATCCGGGGTCTCGGTGACCCGCTCGACGCCGTCCCAGGCGATGCCGCCGGACTCCGAACCGCTGCGCATCATGATGTTGCGGTCGTCGATGTCGTAGCCGCCCTCGACCGCGTAGCCGCCGGAGCGGCGTCGGGCCCGCCACCGCACCCACGGCGCGTACAGCATCGACAGCACGCCAGCCACGATCAACGCGGTCCACAGCGACGCGAAACGGCCACCCCGCTCCGACGCCTGCGAGGCGATCCAGCCGATCACCCCGATCGCGGCGAGGGCCGCGCCGATGTAGCCGAAGCGGCGCAGCCGGGCGGCGGCGAGCGCGGCGGCCACGCGGGCCGGATAGGCGGGGTCGGCCGGTACGGCGAAACGGATCTGCACGCCCGAACGATAGTGCCCCGCCCGCCTGTCCCGGGCCGGACCCGCGCCGGTAGCCGGTCAGATCCGGCGCAGCACCAGCGTCACGAACCCCAGCACGCCGCGGTATCCGCGCAGCCACTGGTCCCGGTGCTCCCGGGCGGTGGCGAGCGCGCCGGCGGCATCCGGGTGACCCGGGTTGTCCAGTGCCCACTCGGTCAGCGAACCGGTCCACGACCACTCGTAGTCGTCCCACTCGGCGGCGTCGCTGACGTGCGCGTACACCGGGGTCCAGCCGGCCTGCTCGGCGGCCGCGACCAGACCGGCGAGGTCGGTGTGGTCGTCGGGTTTCGCGCCCAGCGCCGCCAGCGCCTGCGGCGTCGGCGGCACCTGCCAGAACCCCTCACCCACCATCAGGACGCCGTCGGCGTTCACGTGCCGGCCGGCCAGTTCCAGCGTCTCGCCGAACCCGCCGAACGCGTGCGTCGACCCGACGCAGAGCACCAGGTCGTAGTCGCCGTCCGGCACGTACGACCGGGCGTCGCGCTCGTGCAGCGTGAGCCGGTCGGCGAGGCCGCGCACGGCGGCGGCCTCCGTGGCGCGTTCCAGCGCGTACGGGTTGAGGTCCACGCCGTCGGCGTGCCCGTCCGGATAATGGGCGAGGGCCTGCAACGCCCACGCGGCCTCGCCGCAGCCCAGGTCGAGGATCCGGGCCGCCGGCCGGCGACCGGCCCGGCGCAGCAGCCGGTTGACGTTGACGCCGGAGAGCGGCGCCGCGATCGGGTGGTGCGAGTGCGCGATGCTGCTGAGCCGTTGACGGTCCATCGCCGCAGTCAACACGAGCACAGCCGGATTGTCGTGCCGGTCAGGCGCGGCAGATGATCGTCGCGTCGTCGGTGGCGACGCCCCCGGTTGCCTCCGCCGCCCGAACCCGGGCGATGACCTCGGCCGGGCCGGCGGTCTCCAGCAGGCGCAACAGCCCCGGCCAGTCGGTCAGGCCGAACGTGTCCACGAGACGGCTCGCGCCGTTGCTGAGCAGCGCCGCGCCGGTCACGTCGTGGGCCGGGCACTCGCCGGTGACCGCCTCGGCCACCACCGCCGGATCGTCCTTGGCGACCCAGAAGCCGCCGGGGCTGTTGCGGCGGGACCGCAGCTCCATCAGCAGCCGCCGGTACTCGTCGCCGCCCTCCGGCACGTCCTTCAGCCGCTCCTCGAAGGCGCGGGCGATCACCACCTCACGCGGATCGTGGGCGACGACGGGATCACCGGCCGCCCGGCCGACCAGCGCGACCGCGTCACCGAGGACCAGGTGCTCGACGGTCCCGCCGGAGAACCGCAGCATCGCCACCGCGGCGAACGGGCTGATCGGGTGGGCGACGTCGCAGGTGTCGCGGTGCTGGTCGGTGACCCGCTCGATGCCCTCGGCCAGCACGTCGCGCAGGCTCCGCTCCTGCGCCAGCGCGCCGAGCAGCGCACCGCCGAGCCGCGTCGCGTACCAGGCGATGCCGTGACGGCAGACCTCGTCCGCGCCCGCGATGCCGCCGGCGCCGTCGACCAGGACCAGGCCGCAGGGGACGGCGCCGGCGAAATCCTCATTGGTACGGCCGGGATGTCCCGCGTCGGTCGCCATCGCTACCCGCATGCGCCTCATCATGCCCGGCCCGACCGGAACGCGATGTCCCTCGCGGCTTGATCTGAAGCGTGGTTGAGGTCCTAGCGTCGTGCTCACCCGACCACCGCCGGAGGTAGAGCATCATGACCACACAGCACCTGTCCGACGCCGAACTCGCTGGCCAGCCGGCCGCCTACTGGACGGGCGTCGCGTACGAGTCGCTCATCGCCTTCACCCGCGCCCAGCACGCCACGCACGGCTTCACCCAGCCCCAGTTCTGGCTGCTGCGCAACCTGTCCCCGAACGACCTCCTGCCCGGCGGCGGCGGACTGACCGTCCCCGAACTGCGACACGCGATGCGCTCGTATCTACGGGCCGAGGACGACCTGGACGCCGAGGCGGAGGTGCTCCGGGAACGCGGCTGGCTGACCCGCGACGCGGACGGCCGGCTACGGATCACCGAGGCGGGGGAGGACGCCCGGCTCCGCCTCAAGCAGCACGCGCCGGGGATCCGGGCCCGCATCCACGACGGCGTCGACGACGCCGACTACGTCACCACCCTCAAGGTGCTCCGGCGGATGATCCGCAACACCGGCGGCGCCGTGTAGCGCCGGGGCCCGGCTCAGGACGCCCGAAGCCTGCGGATCGCCAGGCGGGCCCCCTGATGGAGCAGCACGCCGGCACCGGTGTTCGCGGCGGCGAGCACGGCCGCGCCGAGCAGCCCCGCGCCGACGTCCGTCACGCCGGTCGCGACCAGCAGGACCGGCCAGCCCAGCGCGGCGGCGACGAGCGACAACCGCCACCAGCGTCCGAGGAGAAGCCCGAGCAGGATCAGCAACGGGATCATCGCGGGCGACCTCCCACCGTCGGCTCGTTCGAGCGTACGCCCGGTCAGACCCGCCGGTCGCCGAGTACCACAGCGCCCACCAATCCCCGGCGCTCGTGCTGTGGGACCGGCACGACGCCTACTTCGACGTGGACAGGTGCTCGCGTAGCATCATGCGCTGGACCGGATGGACGCGCACCTCTTCGACGGCGGCCACCTGCTGCTGGAGACTCACGCGGCCGAGTGCGCCGCGCTCCTGCGCGCGTTCGTCCGGGACCACTCGTGAGCCGGGACGCGTCACGGAGTGGCCGGCGGCTTCGCCTTCTGCGGGTGGAACGTCTCGTGGCGGGCCAGCATGGCGACGAACTCACCGATCTTGCGTTCCCGGGTCTCCGCGCGCTTGACCGCGTTCAGCCGGTGGATGAGCGCGAACCTGTTGGCGCTGGTGAGGACGTCGAGCATGGCTTGGGCGGCGGGCTCGGCGGCGACGGCGGCGAGCAGGTCGGCCGGCAGCTCGGCCTCCGACGGAGGCGCGTACGCCGCCGCCCACCGGCCGTCCGCCTTCGCGGCCTCCACCGCCGCGCGGCCGGCGGGTGTCATCCGCCCCTGCTCCTCCAGCCGGGCCACGTGCGCGACGTTGCGCTGCGACCAGGAGCTGCGGGCCCGGCGCGGGGTGAACCGGATCCAGGAGCTCTCGTGGTCACGCTTGCGGGCCTGCCCGTCGATCCAGCCGAAGCACAACGCCTCGTCGACCGCCTGCTGCCAGGTCAGTGTGGTGAGCGTGCCACCCTTGCGGGTCAGGGCGAGCCAGACGCCGGGCGACGTGTCGTGGTGGGCGGACAACCACGCGCGCAGCGCCTCCGCGTCGGGCACGATCAGCTCGTCCAGCTCGGCGGTTCCCATGGCCGGAAGGCTATGCCACGGGTACGACGCTAAGGCCGGGCGTGCGGCTCAGCCGCCTGCTGCTCGCCGTCGGGCGACGGATCGGCCGCCCGCCGCAGCCGCCGTCCGGCCACCAGCAAAGCCACGCCTGCGCCGGTGAGCCCCGCGCCCATCAGCCCGCCCGCGACCCCCGCCGCCGGATCGCCCTCACGGAACGCGTACGCCACGGCCGCGGTCAGGATCGGCGCACCGAGGGAGATCGCCATCCACCCGCCGAGGATGTCCTCCTTGTCGGCGAAGGCGTTCGTACTGATCAGGAAGATCAGGATCATGGCAGCGGCGAGGCCGACGAGCAACAACGCCGCGAGGATCAGCGCCGGGTCGCGGGGGAGCAGCCCGGCGGCCGCGGCGAGCACGTAGATGATCGCCGCCGCGATGAGGTTCGCGAGCACGTTCGTCATCACGTTCGCAACGAACCTCCGCAGTCCGCCACGCCCGGTGCCGGCCGGCGCCGTCACGACGTCCGCGAATCGTGCGACCGGCGGGCCGCCAGCAACTCGTCCAGGTGCGCCTCGCTCCACGACCGGGCGGCCGCGACCAGCGTCAGCAGGCTTCGCCCCAGCGGCGTCAGCGCGTACTCCACGCGCGGCGGGTTCTCGTCGTAGGCGGTCCGCGTGACCAGCCCGTCGCGTTCCATCGCCCGCAACGTCTCGGCCAGCACCTTCGGCGTGATCGTGCGCAGCGGCGCCCGCAACTCGGTGAACCGGCGCGGCCCGTGCTCCAGGCACAGCACCACCATCGCGGTCCACTTGTCGCCGATCTGCAACGGCATCATCCGCGACGGACAGGCGGGGTGGAACATGTCCGGATCGAGCGGCGTCACCGCCCGAGCGTAACCCGGTACCGTTGCGGTAACCGGCACCCCGCGTCCTACCGTCGCGCCATGACCAGCATCGCCGTCTTCGGCGCGGGCGGCCGGGCCGGCCGCGCCGTCACCGCCGAGGCCCACCGCCGCGGCCACCGCGTCACCGCCGTCGTCCGTGACCCCGCCCGCCATCCCGACCTCACCTCCGCGGTACGCGGTGACGTCACCGACCCGGAGACGGTCACCTCCATCGGGTACGGGCACGACGCCGTCGTCCACGCGGTCAGCCCGGCCTCCGGGCCGGACGCGCTCGCCGCCGCCGGCCTCGATCCGGACTTCTTCGTCCGGGCAGCCGACGCGCTGCTGCACGGCCTGGCCCGCGCGGACGTGCCCCGGCTCGTGGCGATCGGCCTGTTCGCCACCCTGATCGACGCGCACGGCCGGCCCCTCTACGACGACCCGGCCGTGCTGCCCGCCGAGCTGCGGCCGTTCGCGCTCAGCCACGCCGCCGGCCTGGACCGGCTCCGCGCGGCGGACACCACAGTCGACTGGCTGGTGCTCACCCCACCCGCCGCGCTGGACGTGGCCGGTACCCGCACCGGCCGGTACCGCCTCGGCGGCGAGCGCGCCCCGGCGTCGGCGCCCCTGTCGTACGCCGATCTGGCGGTGGCGGTGGTCGACGAGATCGAGTCGCCGCGCCACCATCGGACGCGGGTCTCCGTGACCGGTGACGCCCCGGCCTAGCCGCCCGCCGCATTGTGCCGCGCCACCAGGTCCGGCAGCTCGTGCAGCGAGTCGATGCGGAACAGGCACCGGTCGGCCACGTCCGGCATGTCGAGGATGTGCCCCCACGGTCCGCGCCGGATCAGGCACGCCGACATACCGGCGGCCATCGCGGGCGCGGCGTCGTTGTCCGGCCGGTCACCGACGTACAGGATCGCCGCCGCGTCGCCGCCGCTCTCGCGGACCACCCGGTCGAAGAACTCCGGCGCGGGCTTCGCCACGCCCCAGGCCGCCGACGTGCCGATCACGTCCACCGGCAGGTCCAGCGTCCGCAGCGTCGCCTCGGCGTGCTCCGGCTGGTTGCCGGCCAGGCCGACGCGCAGACCCTGGTCCTTCAGGGCGGTCAGGCACGCCCGCGCGTCCGGGTACAGATCCTCCTCGCCGAAGGACTCCGGGTCACCGGCTGCGACCCGGCGGGCGAGTTCGGCGGTGAGGTCGAAGTCCGGCCGGAACGCCCGGAACACCTCCTGGTAGTCCAGCCCTCGGGCGATCACCGCGCCGAAGACCGCGGAGAACGTGTGCCGGGGCACGCCCAGCCAGTCCGCCCACGTCGCGAACTCGCGCGTCTCGTCGAGGATCGTCCCGCCCACGTCGAAGAAGACCGCCCGGATCATCAGCGGATCGTACTGTCGTTGATCAGCCAGTGGGGGGCGCCCGGGTGGCGCAGACTGCCCGCATGAGCGCCGCCTTCCTCCCCGAACCGCCGCAGAGCCCGGCGGCGAAAGCCGCGTACGAGGACGACCTCTCCTCCGACGGCTACGTCAACAACCTCACCCGCGTCTGGTGCTGGCGACCCGACGTGCTGATGTCGTTCCAGAACACGCGCGCCGAACTGCTGTCCGCGTCCACGCTGTCCGCGCGTGAGGTGGCGGTGCTGGTCGCCGCCACCGCCGCCGCGCGGGGCGACTCGTACTGCTCGCTGGCCTGGGGCGTCCGGCTGGCCGGGATGAGCGACGAGGAGACCGCCGCCGCGGTGCTGCGCGGCGACGAGGCGGCCCTGTCCGAGCGGGAGACGGCGCTGGCCGACTGGTCCCGCCGGGTCGTGACGGACCCGAACGCCACCACCGAGGCCGACACCCAACGCCTGCGCGACGCCGGCCTGAACGACCGGGAGATCTTCGAGGCCACCACGCTGATCGCGTTCCGGCTCGCCTTCTCCACAGTGAACGACGCGCTCGGCGCGCGGCCGGACGCGCAACTGGTGGAGAACGCGCCGGAGCTGGTCCGGGAGGCGGTCACGTTCGGCCGCCCGGCCTGAACGAGCGGGTCCCGGCCCTCGACCGGCCGGCCACGGGGCAGCGAGCCCGAACGCGAGCGGAGATCATCATCTGGTGACCGACACCGCCGCGTACACGTTGGCCGTTCCGCCGTTGTTCGCCGCACTGGCTCCGGCGAACGACGTCCTGATCGCCGGCGCCGGTGGCGGCTTCGACGTCTACGCCGGCCTGCCGCTGGCCCTGGCCCTGTGGCAGGCCGGCAAGCGGGTGCACCTGGCCAGCCTCTCCTTCTCGGAGCTGGAACTGCTCGACCGGCAGGTGTGGGTGAACGAGCACGTCGCGGCGATCCGGCCGGACACCCTCAGCCCCGACTGGTACTTCCCGGAGGGGCACCTGGCCCGCTGGCTGGCGGGCCGGGACCTGCCGTCGACCGTGTACGCCTTCCCGCCGCTGGGCGTGCAGACGCTGCGCGAGGCGTACCGGCACCTGGTCGACCGGCTCGACGTCGACGCGATCGTGCTCGTCGACGGCGGCACCGACATCCTGTTGCGCGGCGACGAGAGCGGCCTGGGCACCCCGGTGGAGGACATCACCAGCCTGGCCGCCGTGGCCGGGCTGGATGTGCCGATCCGGTTGGTGAGCAGCCTCGGTTTCGGCATCGACGCGCACGACGGCGTCAACCACGTCGAGGTGCTGGAGAACCTGGCCGCCCTCGACCGGGAGGGCGGCTACCTCGGCGCGCTGTCCATTCCCGGCTCCAGCCGTGAGGTGGTGCTCTACCGAGAGGCGGTCGCGCAGGCCCAGGCCGCCACCCCGCACCGGCCGAGCATCGTCCAGGGGCAGATCGCCGCCGCCACCGGCGGCGCGTTCGGAGACGTACGGTTCAGTCGGCGCACCGGCGACGGCGACCTGTTCGTCAACCCCCTGATGGCGATCTACTTCTCGGTCGACCTGCCCCGGCTCGCCGCCCGCTGTCTCTACCTCGACCGGATCGAGAACACGATCGGGCGGCGCCAGGTCATCACCCGCATCGAGGCGTTCCGCGACGAGCTGCGGGCCGCCCGTGTGCCCCGGGCGTATCCGCACTGACAGTCACGGCTTGTCGTACCGGTGTGGGAGGGTCCGGGCATGACGACGTTCGTGCTCATCCACGGCGGCGGGGGCAGCGCGTGGGACTGGCACCTGCTGGTTCCCGAGCTGGCCGCCCGGGGTCACGACGCGGTGGTGCCGGAGCTGCCGATCGGTGACCGGTCGGCGGGGTTCACCGACTTCCGCCAGGCGGTGATCGACGCCGTCGGCAACCGGGACGACCTCGTGGTGGTCGGGCACTCGTACGGCGCGTTCACCGCACCGCTGGTCGCCGACCGGTTGCCGGTGCGCCTCCTGGTCCTGCTCACCCCGATGATTCCGCGGCCCGGCGAGAAGCCGGGGGACTGGTGGGGCAACACCGGCTACCGCGAGCCGGACGGGCTCAGCGAGGAACAGCAGTTCTACAACGGCGTGCCGGCCGGGATCGTCGCCGAGGCGCCCGCGCACGGCCGGGAGCAGGTCAGCGCGGAGTGGGACGAGCCGTGGCCGCTCGCCGCCTGGCCGGCCGTGCCGACGAGGGTGCTCATCGGCCGCGACGACCGGTTCTTTCCCGCCGACTTCCAGCGCCGGGTGGCCGCCGACCGGCTCGGCGTGGTGCCGGACGAGATCGACGGCGGCCACGCGGTAGCGCTCAGCCGCCCGGGCCCGCTCGCCGACCGGCTGACTGCCTACCTGGTGTCCTGATCCCGCCTCGCCGTGATCCGTCCGGCCCCTCCCGACGACATGCTGATCAGGAGGGGCGAGGCGCCGTGCGGATCCGCGACTGAGGGTTCACGGCGGCTGTCCGGTCTCTCCGAGGCGGTGACGGCCGGATAGCCGCCGGGGTCAGCTGCCGGCCGGCGCGGGTGAGACGGGTAGGGGCCGGCGGCGCCGACGCGCGAGCAGGCCGAGGACGAGATCGACGACGAGGAAGCCGAGCAGGGTGACGCCGAACCAGGGCAGTGCCCAGCCGAGTGCCAGGGTGACCGGTACGCCGAGCAGCAGCGCCCACCACGGGAGCCCGCGGAGGCCACCTCGGGCGGGCGGTGAGCCGAGCGGGGCGCGACGGCCGGCGCGGGTGGGGCGGCGCTGCCACCACATGCGGTAGCCCCAGACGATGACGCAGAGCAGACCGAGAGCGAGCGCCGCGAGCAGGATCTGGTTGATCGGCCCGAACAGGATTCCCATGTGGGCTTGGATGCCGAGGCTGCTGAGCTGCGCGAGCAGCGGCCAGTCGGCGAAGTCGCTGCGGGCGGTGACCGCGCCGGTGGTGGGCTCGACGGCGATTCGATCCTTCGCGACCGGCCAGGCGTTGTCGACCTGGGCGACGGTCCAGGCCAGGCCGGGCTCCGCGGCGGGGCTGATCTCCACCGGTCCCGAGAGTCCGGCGCTGCGCGCGGAGGCCAGCACATTGTCGTAGGACGCCGGATTGTCCGCCGTGCCGGTCGCCGCGCCACCGTGCTGATGCTCACCGCCGCCCGCGGGCGGGGCCACGCCGTCGACGGTGGTGGAGAGTTCCGGAGTGCCGGCGCGCAGGGTGTCCAGGCCGGTGCTGAAGTTCGCGCCGGCGTACCGGGACCAGGTCAGGCCGGTGGCGGAGAGGAACAGCAGGCCGACCGCGAGCCAGACACCGGTGGTGGCGTGCCAGCCCCGGGTACGGCGAACTCCCTTGCGGGCGGTCAGGTCCGGTACGAGCAGGTGTGTCGTCCGGGCGCGGGTGGCGCTGCGGCGGCGCCACCACAGGACTACCCCGCCGAGAACGAGAACCCACAACCAGCTGGCGGCGATCTCGGAGTAGTGCCGCCCGACCTCGCCGAGATGCAGGTTGCGGTGCAGGTCGTCGAGCCAGGTGGTGGCGGGGGTGGAGCCGAACCAGGTGGTGAGCCGCCCGGTCACCTCGCCGGTGTACGGGTCGACATAGACGGTGTGCTGCTTGTCGCCGAGTTCCTCGAGCGAGAACACCACCTGGGTGGTCCGGTCGCCGGTGCCGGGCACCACGGCGGCGATGGTGCCGTCGGGGTGCGCCGCCCGCGCGGCGGTGACCTGTTGGGCGAGGGTCTTCGGCTGGTCACCGACGGTGGCCACGGTCAGCCGGTCGCCGTAGAGGGCCTGGTCCAGCTGCGGGGTGATGGTGTACGCCAGGCCGGTCAGGGCGGCGACCAGCAGGAACGGGGCAACCAGGATGCCGGCGTAGAAATGAAGCCGGGTCAGCAGCGCGGCGAACGGCGTGGGCTGGCGGCCCGGCCGAGCGGCCGGCGCGGCGGTGGAGGTGTCCGGCGCGGGATCGCCGGACAGTTCGGTGACGGACATCGACTACTCCGATCGAAAATATCGGCTTTTGGTTCGGGGTGGCTCGTGCCCGTCGAGCCGTGGGCTGCCCGGCTGCCGTGTCCCGATCGAGTAGTCGGTCAGGTGTGTCAGGAAGTTCCCTCGTCCGCGTAGATCTTCGGGTTGTCGTCCGGCGCGGTGCCAGGACGCCTCCGCGTGCCGACGGCGGCGAAGGGGCCCCGTGGCGGGCCGACTCGCGCCAGGGGTGCCGTCAAGGGATCACCCGGTGCCGGTTGATCAGGGCTGCGACGTCCGCCGGGCCAGGTGGACCGTGATGTCGGCGGTGACCTCGACCGCGCCGGGCAGCACCTCGCGTACGCGGTGGAACACCTGCTCACGTACGGGTGGCGGCAGTTCGAGATAGGCCGAGACGGTCGACAGGAGACCGACGTAGTCGTCGGCGCTCATCGGGATCCGCCGCTCGATCACCTCCTGCCGCACGTCGGTGAACCACTCGGAGGCGCGCAGCTCGGTGCCGGGCCACTGCATGCCGGCCTCCGGCGGCGTCCCGTCCGGCGACGGGATCTCGTCGTCGGCGATGAACTCGGCTCGGGCCGCGGCCACCGCGTCGCGCAGGGCCGGGTCGGCCAGCCGCAGCGGCCCGCCGAACGAGGCGAACACGCCACCGGGCACGAGCAGCCCAGCGACCCGCTCCCACCGGCCCGCCGGGTCGGTCCAGTGCAGCGCCGCCGCCGCGTACACCAGGTCGTGGTGCTCGCCGGCGCGCAACTGCTCGAACGCGGCCTGCCGGACCCGCACCCCGGCCGGGACGTGCCAGCGCAGTTCGGCGAGCATCGCGGAATCCGGGTCGGTGGCGGTGACCGCGATGCCGCGCCGCGCGAACAGCCGGGTGGCCTTGCCGGTCCCGGCGCCGATCTCCAGGGCGCTCCGGACCGGCCGGTCCGCGTACGCCAGCACCAGGTCGGCAAGCTCCTCGGGGTAGCCGGGCCGGAACCGCTCGTACGCCTGCGCCGCCGCTCCGAAGCTCAACGCGCGATCCGGCATGCCGAGCATCCTCCCACGATCAGGCTGCGCCCGTGACGTGCGCGGCGACGGCGTCGGCCACCTGCTCGGGCGGGACGGTGGCGTCGATCAGGTGGGCGTCGGTCACCGACGCGAACGTGTCCAGCGCCCGGGCGACGTGGTCGTGCCGCCAGCCGCGCGCGCCGGACTCGACCTGGTCGGCGTCGATCCGGGCCCGCAACCGGTCCTCGGGGAGCGTGAGCACGACCTCGCGGACGTCGACGCCCGCGGCGCGGATGCCGCCGAGGATCTCCGCGCGGTACGCCGGGACGAGCAGGCTCATCGGCACGATCCAGATGCCCGGGTGGTGCCGGTCCAGGCCGGTGACCGTCTGCACGACGAGGTGACGCCACAGGGGCAGGTCCTGGAAGTCGCCGGTCGGCGGGGTGACGAACGCGGTGAGCATCGAGCCGAGGAACTCCGGGTCGAACAGCCGCGCGTCCGGAAGCGACTCCGTGAGCAGCCGCGCGGTGGTCGTCTTGCCGACACCGAACGCGCCGTTGAGCCAGACGATCACGGGATCATGATGCCATCACGCGGCGAAGTCGACACCCGCGAGCGGCACGCCCCGGTACGCGGCGAGGCGCTCGGCCTCCGCGACCACCGCGTCGCGGGTGCTGCCGGTGAGCCTGCGCCACGGCTGGACGGCGACGGTGAACGACCGGCCGGACTTGCGGGGCCGCCAGGTGCCGGCCAGCTCCCCGTCGGCCAGCACGGCGCCGGGGCGGCCCAGCACCGGCCACAACTCCTTGGCGCGGGCCGCGTCCGGCACGAGCGTCGCCCGGTCCTTCGCCTGGAGGAACAGGTCGAACGGGCCGAGCAGGCGGGTCGTGCTCACCTCGGCCGACGTCAGCGCCGCCTCGTCGGCGGCGAGCAGCCAGCGCGTCTCACCGTCGACGCTCACCTCGACCGCGTCGCCCGGCCAGCGGGCCTTGACCTCCTTGACCGGGGCGTCGAGGTAGTCGGCGACATGCTTCGGGGTGGCCGGGCCGAGCAGCCGCAGGTAGGCGCGGATGAGCTCGAACCGGTCGCCGGGCGCGGCAGCCGGACGGAACCCACGGATGCGTTCCAGGACCGGCGGCGACGTGTCGAGCCGCAGCTCCAGCCCGGCGCGTACGGCGGCGAGCCGGAACGGCATCTCGTATAGGTGGATCGCGTCGCACGGCCGGCAGTGCCGCAGGTAGGGCTCGGGCATCACCTCGGCGAGCCGCCCGGAGACCTCGCCCTTGACCGTCGGCGTGCGGACGATCTCCCGCATCCGGGCGGCCACCTCGTCGAGCGCGGCGACGATGCCGATGCCGGCGGCCTTCAACGGTTTTGTCGCGTCGTAGATGCGCTTGCCCGCGTCGGCGTCGGAGAACGGCTCGACCGCGACGGCCACCGCGCCCACGTCGGCGCGGCGGTAGAGGTGTGGGGCGCCGCGTACGGTCCAGAGCATGACCACGTCGTCACCGGTCAGCGAGGTCACGTCGACCCCGCGCGTCGCCAGCGCCCAGCGGCCGCCGTCGGGGCCGGTGTCCTGCACGCCGATGTCGAGCACGGCGGTGTCGGCGAGCGAGCCCTGCGCCCGGTCGAGCTGCTGGGCGCGCACGCGGAAGGCCAGCACCTGACGTCTGTCGACCATCGCCACAGCGTAGGCGCCGGCACCGACACGTCCGGCCGTCGGTGGAACGCGGTGGGTGTCTCCGGCCCCGTTTGACACCCATGGCGTTCCACTCGCCGTCCGCGGTCCGACGGGTCAGCGGGCGGCGAGCAGCCGTTCGCGGACCTCGCGGCGCAGGATCTTGCCGATCTGGGAGTACGGCAGCTCGTCAACGACCACGACCCGGCGCGGCACCTTGTAGCCGGCCAGGTGGGTGCGGCACGAGGTCCGGATCGCCTCCGGGGTGGCGGCCACCGCCGGGTCGACCACCACCGCGGCGACGACCTCCTCGCCGTCGTCGGTGGGCATTCCCACGGCGGCGGCCTCGCGTACGCCGGGGACGCGGCGCAACGCCTCCTCCACCTCGGACGGGTAGACGTTGAAGCCGCCGGTGATGATCAGCTCCTTGATCCGGTCGACCACCGTGACGAAGCCGTCGGCGTCCATGGTGACGATGTCGCCGGTGCGCATCCAGCCGCCGGGCAGCAGCACCTTCGCCGTCTCCTCCGGCCGGTGCCAGTAGCCGGAGAACACCTGCGGGCCGCGGACCAGCAGCTCACCGGCCTCGCCCGGGGCGCGGTCGCGGCTCGGGTCCTCCGGGTCGACGATGCGCACGTCGGTGGAGGGGAACGGCACGCCGACGGTGCCGGGCCGGCGGGTCGGCGCGACCGGGTTGCCGACGGTGATCGGGGACGTCTCGGTCATCCCGTACCCCTCGACCAGCAGGCCGCCGGTCACCTGCTCCCACAGCTCCACGGTGGCCGGTGGCAGCGACATCGCGCCGGAGATCGCGTACCGGATGGAGGTGAGGTCGACGGCGCGTTCGCGGGCGGCGGTGGCGAGCTTCGCGTAGACCGGCGGCACCGCGGGCAGGAACGTCGGCGGGCGGCGGCGGACCGCGTCGAGCACCTGGTCGGCGTCGAAGCGGGGGAACAGCACCAGGGTGGCCCCGATGCTGACGGCGAAGGTGAGGCAGAGCGTCAGCCCGTATGCGTGGAACAGCGGCAGCACCGCGTACACGGTCTCCTCGCCGTCGCGCAGGCCGGGAACCCAGGCCCGGCCCTGCGCGGCGTTGGCGCGCAGGTTGCGGTGGGTCAGCACCGCGCCCTTGGGCTCGCCGGTGGTGCCGCCGGTGTACTGGAGCAACGCCACGTCGCCGGCCTCCGGCGCGGGATGCCCGGCGGGCAGCGGCCCGGCCGCGGCGACCAGGTCCGACCAGGCCAGGGCGCCCGGCGCGGGGGCGGTCATCGCGGCGCGGGCGGCGCGGACCTTCGGCAGCGGCGCCCGCAGCGCCCACCGCTTGAGCCGCGGCAGCGCCGCGGTCAGGTCGACCGCCACCACGGTACGCACGGCGCCGCGTCCCGCCACCAGCG
Source organism: Micromonospora sp. CMU55-4 (assembly GCF_011602315.1). Lineage (NCBI taxonomy): Bacteria > Bacillati > Actinomycetota > Actinomycetes > Micromonosporales > Micromonosporaceae > Micromonospora > Micromonospora sp. CMU55-4. Next base: position 69,920 of record NZ_JAAOLH010000006.1, on the reverse strand, counting down.
GCGCGACCTTGTCCCACACGATCGCGACGCCTGCGCCGTGGTCGGTGAGCTGCCGGTCCAGCTCGTCGGCGGTGTAGAGCGGGTTGTGCTCGACCACGACCGCGCCGAGCCGCAGCACGGCGTAGAAGGCGACCACATGCTGCGGGCAGTTCGGCAGCACCAGCGCCACCCGGTCGCCCGGGCCGACGCCGAGGCGGCGCAGCGACTCGGCGGCGCGGGACACCTGGTCGGCCAGTTCGGTGAACGTGGTGGTGGCGCCGTAGAAGTCGAGCGCGACCCGGGGCCCGAACCGCCGGGCCGCCTCGGTGAGCAGGTCGACGAGCGAGCCGTCCGGCTCGGCGATCTCGGCCGGTACCCCCGGCGCGTAGCTACGGGTCCAGGGTCGCTGGGCGGTCGCGTCCATCGCCGTTACTCCTCGTCGCGCGGATGACGACCCCAGCCTAACGTGACCGGGCGGTAACCTACGCTAACGTAGGTTGCCGGGTAGGTCACACCTGCGCAGGTCAGTGCCGGCGTGTCGAATGCTGGTGCACCACCCGCCGGCCCTTCACGATGCCGACGATGATCACCGCGGCGAGCGCGATCACGCCGATGATGACGAGCCAGCGGACCGCCTCCAGCAGCAGCCCGAGCAGGATGATCACACCGGCGACCACGCCGACCACCCAGAGCAACGCACGCATGTCCCAGCCTCCCGTCGTACGGTCGGCCGCCCGCTTTCCCGCTGGCCCTACGGCCATGCGTGGCCCGGTGGATCAGTGCCGGGCCACGTACACGGTGTTCGCCGCCTCCCGGCCCTGCAACGGGTTCGGGAACCGGACGACGTGCGCCACCGAGGTCGGGAACACAGCGGTGAGAGTGCGCTGGAACTCCGGGTCCGGCGGGTCGTTCGACCAGAGCGCGAAGACCCCGTCCGGGTGCAGCAGCGCGGCCAGCCGGCGCAGCCCGTCGACCGTGTAGAACGCGGCGTGGCTCGGGTGCAGCACCTGACGGGGGGAGTGGTCCACGTCCAGCAGCACCGCGTGGAAGCGGCGGCCCGGCTCGTCCGGGTCGAAACCGCCGTCGGCGACCGCGGCGAAGAAATCCGCCCGGACGAACCGGGTACGCGGATCGGTGGCCAGGCCGGCGGTGAACGGCAGCAGGTCCCGGCGGTGCCAGTCGATCACGTCCTCGATCGCCTCGACCACCAGCAGCGAACGCACCCGGGGATCCTCCAGCGCGGTCCGTGCCGTGTAGCCGAGGCCGAGCCCGCCGACCACCACGTCCAGCTCCGTGCCGGTCAGCGCGGCCAGTCCGAGCCGGGCCAGCTCGATCTCCGCCACCGGGAAGGCGCTGGACATGAGGTACTCGTCATCGAGCTTCACCTCGTACACCTCGGCGCCCAGCGCCGGGTCGCGCCGCCGCCGCAGGCTGATCTCGCCGATCGGCGTCTCCCGCCAGGCCAGTTCCTCGAAGCGCGCGCCCACCCGGTGTCCTCTCCGCCGATCCGTCCCCGGATGCTACCGGCCGGTGCCGGCCCGGCCCGGCGAAACCACGGCGCGTGGCGCTCAGTCGGCGGGGCGGGTGGCCACCACGACCGTGTCCAGCGCGTCCACGGCGCCGCCGTCGCTCGTCGGGACCGGCCGGCGGGTGGTCTCGGCGCGCTGGACCCGCAGCCCGGCCAGCCCGTCGACCACCGCCTCGGGCGTGAGCAGCACGGCGGGGTCCTGCGGGCCGCCGGTGCCACCGGTGAGGTTGGCCAGGTCGTGCCCGACCACCACGAGCGTGCCGCCGGGGCGCAGCGCGGACTTCGCCGCGGCGAGCACGCCGGCGAACTCGGCGGCGGGCAGGTGCAGGTAGCTGATCAGCACCAGGTCGTAACTGTTCGGCACCGGCCGGTACGCGGTCACGTCCGCTACCCGCCAGTCGACTGTCACGCCCCGCGCGGCGGCCATCTGCCGCCCCCGCTCGACGGCCACGGTGGAGAAGTCCACCGCGTTCACCCGCCAGCCCTGACCGGCCAGCCAGACCGCGTTGCGTCCCTCGCCGGCCGCGATGTCCAGCGCCGACCCGGGAGTCAGCCCGGCGACCGACTCGACCACGAAACGGTTGGGCTCAGCGCTCCACACCAGCCCGGGCGTGTCGGCGTACCGGCTGTCCCAGGTGCTGCTGTCCACTGTGTCCCCTTCCTCGGCGGGCCCACACCGCCATGGTGACCGTACCGGCCGCGGCAAGCGCTCCCACGGTGAGTCCCCAGATCAGCGGCAGCTGCTGGGCGAGCACGAACACGCCCATCACCACGACGAACCAGCCGAAGCCGCGGCGCAGCACGTCGGCCGGGATCCGCCCGGCGAGCCGGCCACCGAGCAGGCTGCCGACGACCGCGGCGGCGGTGACCGCGCCGGCCAGCCCCCAGTGGATCTGCACGCTGGACAGGTAGCCGGCCAGGCCGGCGAACGACTTCAACGCGATGACGACCAGCGAGGTGCCGACCGCCACCGGCATCGGCAACCCGCCCAGCAGGGCCAGAGCCGGTACGACCAGGAAGCCGCCGCCCGCGCCGACCAGGCCGGTGACCAGACCGACGACCACGCCGTCCCCGACCACCCGCAGCATCGGCAGCTCGTGCGGCTTCGACCGGCCCTCGGTGGACCGGCGGCCCCGGAGCATCGCGACCGCGGTGGCCAGCATCATCAGCGCGAACCCGGTGAGCAGGACGCTCGCCGGCACGAACTCGGCCAGCCGGCCGCCCGCGTACGCGCCGGTCATGCCGGCCACGCCGAAGATGAGCCCGGTGCGCCAGCGGACCCGGTTCGCGCGGGCGTGCGGCAGCACGCCCACCGCGCTGGTCACGCCGACGACGAGCAGCGAGGTGGCGATGGCCTCCTTCGCGGGCAGGTCGGCGACGTAGACCAGCAGCGGCACGGCGAGGATCGAACCGCCGCCGCCGAGCAGACCCAGCGTCACGCCGATCAGCACCGCGCCGGCCAGCGTCAGCGCGAGGGTGGTCACCTGCGGCTCCCGTCGCGCAGCTGCCCCACGATCGTGTCCAGGTCGCAGCTCGCGCCCCGGTTGTACGGCAGCTTGCTCAGCAGCATGCCCATGGCGCAGGTGTTTGTGAGCGCGGCGAACGTGAGGCCCGCGCCGATGAACGCGGCGACCCACTTCAGGCCCGGCACGAACACCGACGCGACGATCGCGGCGAGCACGATCGAGCCGGCGACGAGACGTACCTGGCGCTCCAGGTCCCAGCGGGCCCGGCCCTGGTTGACCGGCGCGTTCGTGGCCTGCCAGGCCAGCATGCCGCCGTCGAGCACCTTGACGTTGGGCAGGCCGACGGTGCCGAGCGCCTGACCGGCCTGGCCGGCCCGGACGCCGGAGCGGCAGATCAGCACCACGTCCTGGTCCAGGTGGCTGCGCAGCTCCGCGCGGTGCTCCCGGAGCAGGTCCAGCGGCACGTTGTACGCGCCGGGGATGTGCGCCGCCTCGAACTCACCGGGCGTGCGCACGTCGAGCATCCGGGGCGTACGGCCGGCGGCGATCAGTTCGCGCAGCGTCGCCGCGTCGATGGTGGTGGGGGTGGTCGTGGTCATGCTCTGTCTCCTTCAGCGGGTGTTTTCGGGCAGGGTCGAACGCCGGCCGGCGCAGGGGCACGCCGGCCGGGCGCTCGGGGAGAGGTCAGGCGCTGGGCGCCATGCGTACGCCGGCCGCCTCGGCCCGGCCGTACGAGTCGTCGATCAGCACCACGTCGCGGCCGGCGTTGGCGAGCAGGGACGCGGCGGCGGTGGCCCGGTAGCCGGAGCCGCAGTGCACCCAGACGGTCCCGGCGGGGATGTCGGCGAGCCGCTTCGGCACGTCCGGCAGCGGCACGTGCACCGCGCCGTCGATGTGCCCGGCCTTCCACTCGCCTGTCATCCGCACGTCGAGGACGACCTGCGGCTCGGGCAGCCCGGCCGGCGTCTTCCCGGCCTGCGCGGCGGCCAGCGCGTCGAAGTCGGCCACGGCCATCTCGCGCAGCTGCGACGGGTCGCCGGTCCACTGCTCGGGCTCGCCGGTGGCCTGGGCGGCCGGGCGGTCGATGCCGATGCGGACCAGCTCCCGCTGGGCGTCGGCGACCTGCTCCGGGGTCTGCGCCAGGAACGTGATCGGCACGCCCCAGTCGATCAGCCAGCCGAGCCATGTCGACATCGGGCCGTCCAGGCCGAGGCTGACCGTGCCGGCCAGGTGCGAGGCCGCGTACGCCTTGCGGTGGCGCAGGTCGACCACCCACTCGCCGGCGGCGATGCGGCGGCGCAGCTCGTCGGCGTCGGCGCGGGCCACCGGAGTGAGGTCCACCGGGGCGGGACCGGCGGCGTTCGCCACGCCCATGTGGGCGTAGTACGCCGGGTAGGCGTCCAGCCCGGCCAGCGTCTCGGTGACGAACTGGTCGGCGGCCAGCCGCAGCACCGGGTTGGCCTGCTTCTCCCGGCCGATCGTCGACTCGGGGGCGTCGGCCTGGCTGGCCGAGCAGAAGCTGCCGAAGCCGTGCGTGGGCCACACCTGCGCGCCGTCGGGCAGCAGGTCGGCCAGCTTGCGCGCGGAGGCGTGCTGGTGGTGCGCCAGCTCGTGCGCGTACTGCTGGCCCAGCAGGTCGGTGCGGCCGGTGGTGCCGAACAGCAGCGAGCCGCCGGTGAACACGCCGGCCGGCGTCCAGTCGCCGTCGCGCTCGTCGAGCACGTACGACAGGTGGTGGAACGTGTGGCCCGGGGTGCCGAGCACCCGCAGCCGCATGGTGTCCGAGACCGGCACGGTGTCGCCGTCGGAGACCGGCGTGCGGTCGAACTCGACGGTGTCGGCGGCGGCCACGAGGTACTGCGCGCCGGTGATCCGGGCCAGCTCCAGGCCGCCGGAGACGTAGTCGTTGTGGATGTGCGTCTCCACCACGTGGGTGATCCGTACGCCCTTGGCGCCGGCCAGGTAGAGGATGCGGTCGATGTCGCGCTGCGGGTCGACCACGATCGCCACCCGGCCGTCAGAGGCCAGGTAGCTGCGGTCGCCGAGCGAGGAGGTCGCGATGACGGACACGTCGAGAGTCATGTCGTTCCTCTCATTGCCTATATACCCCGGGGGGTATGTGTGGGACAGTCTGCGGCCCGGGTTCTCCGGGCAGTGGTTTACCCACCCGCGCCGTGGTCACACGGCGCGGGTGGGGCTCAGCCGGTCGGGCGGGCGGGACTCAGTCGGTCGGTCGGGCGCCGTCAGGCCAGGGACAGGAAGAGCTTCTCCAGCTCCTCCTCGGTCATCTCCGGCTCCTCGCCGGCCTGGCGGGCGGCGTCGCAGTAGCGCATGCCGGAAGCGATGATCTTGAAGCCGGCCCGGTCGATGGCCTTGGAGACCGCGGCGAGCTGGGTCAACGCGGCGCGGCAGTCCTCGCCGTTCTCCATCATCTCGATGACGGCGTTGAGCTGCCCCCGGGCACGCTTCAGCCGGGTCAGCGCCTCGCCGGTCATCTCGGGTCGAAGATTCACGTCCCACCTCCTGCGTTCTAACATACCCCAGGGGGTACCACTGTCGCCACCCCGATCAGACGCCGGCCTGGGCCCGGACCTCGTTCATGTCGAGGTCACGCACGGCCCGGATCAACTCCTCCAGCCCCGCCGTCGGCAGAGCGCCCGGCTGGGCGAACACCAGCACGCCGTCCCGGAACGCCATGAGCGTCGGGATCGACCGGATCTGGGCGGCCGTCGCGAGGGTGGGCTCCGCCTCGGTGTCGACCTTGCCGAAGACGATATCCGGGTGCTGCTCGCTGGCCTTCTCGTAGACCGGCGCGAACGCCCGGCAGGGACCGCACCAGGCGGCCCAGAAGTCGACCAGGACGATGCCGTCCCGGTTGACGGTCTCCGCGAAGTCGGTGGTGGTCAACGCCACGCTGGCCATCAGTACCTCCGTTGATCCGGGTTCTGCATGTGTAACACACCCCCGGGGGTATCCATTCCGGGTGGGGTGGTCCTGGCCGCCTTGATCGACTCCAGCTCGGGGAGGTGGTGGGGTCCGGGCCGGTGAGGGACACGCAGGGTCGCCGGGGCATCGACGGAGCGCTTATCCTGTGCGCCGACCATCCCGGCGGGAAGGGACACGATGGCGTCGCGGCAGGACCAGCTGCACTCGTACCAGTTCACCGTCCAGCGGGCGGTCGCCGCGCTCGTCATGCGGGAGACGGACCCGCCGCAGTCCCCGTTCCGCCGGCTGGCCGGCGCCGGTCTGGCCAGCGTCCTGGTCGCCGCGATCGCGCTCGGCGGCGTCGCCCTCTACGGCCTGTTCACCGGCGGCGGTGACTCGTGGCGCGAGACCGGCGCGGTGATCGTGGAGAAGGAGTCGGGCGCACGGTTCGTCTACCGCGACGAGAAGCTGCACCCGGTGTTGAACTACGCCTCCGCGCTGCTGATCATCGGGGCGGAGCAGCCGAAGACGGTGCTGGTCGGCCGCCGTGCCATCGAGGGGGTGCCGCGCGGTCTGCCGCTGGGCATCGCCGACGCGCCGGACTCGCTGCCCGCGCCGAACCGGCTCGTCCGCGACGCGTGGACGCTCTGCTCCACGGATGAGGGCGAGACCGGGCGCGGCGCGGCCCGGTCGGTGCTGCTGATCGGGCGGCAGGCCACCGGCGGCCGGGCGCTCGGCGACCAGGGGCTGCTGGCACGGCACCCGGACGGCGGCCTGCACCTGCTCTGGCACGACCGGCGCTACCTGCTGCGCGACACCGACCGGGTGCTCGCCGCGCTGGCCGCCACGCGGGAACGGGCGGTGCCGGTCGCGGCGGCGCTGCTCAACACGCTGCCGGCCGGTGCCGACCTGGTCCCGCCACCGGTCGGTGACCTCGGTGAGCCGTCCGAGCGGGTCACCGGCGCGAGCGTGGGTGACGTGTACCTGGTGCGCAACTCCGGTGGCGGGCGGCAGTACGCGGTGGCGCAGCGCGGCGGGCTGGCCGGCATCACCGAGTTGCAGGCGGCGCTGCTGCTGGCCCGCACCGGCCAGGGGGAGCCCGAACCGATCACGCTCGGCCGGTTCGCCGCGCTGCCGAAGCTGCCCGGTCTGGTGCCCGGCGGGCCGACCGCGCCGCCCGCCGTACCGCCCCGGCTGGCCGCCGCCGAGAACGGTGCGATCTGCGCGCTGGCCGGGGACGACGCCGGCGTACGCGAGATCCGCGTCGGCGTCACCGCGCCGGACCTCGCCGCCGCCACGCGGACGCCCGGCGGCCGGGCCGGGCTCGCCGACGAGGTGGTGGTGGAGCCGGGGCGCGGCGCGCTGGTGGAGGCGGTGTCCGCGCCGGGCGCGACCGGCGGCACGGTCTGCGTGGTCACCGACCTGGGGCGGCGGTACGCGCTGACCGGCGCGGACGTGCCGGGCATGCTCGGCTACGCCGGGGTGCGTCCGGCGCGGCTGCCGGCGGGCCTGGTGGACCTCCTGCCGGCGGGCAGCCCGCTCGACCCGGAGGCCGCCCGCACCGTCGCCGCACCCGCCTGAGCCCTGGTCGGCAGGAGAAGGGTCAGTCGGCGGGGCGGCGCAGCACGCTCACCGCGAAGTCGGCGTCGTCGCGCCAGGGGCGCAGGTCCCAGGTGGCGAAACGGTGCTCGGGGCGCAGCCCGGCGGCCACCGCGTCGGCGTCCAGGTCGCCGACCGGGTAGCCGCGGTCGGTGGCGAAACCGACCACCACCAGGCCGTCCGGGCGCACGTGGGCGGCGACGCGGGCCAGCACGTCGCGTTCGGTGCCGGGGGCGACGAAGACCATCACGTTGCCGGCGAGCACGGCGGCGTCGAACGGCTCGGCCTCACCCTGCGCGGCCAGGTCCAGCTCGGCCAGGTCGGCGACCAGGAAGCGGGGGCCGGGGTGGTCGGCGCGGGCCGCCTCGACGAGTGTCGGGTCGGCGTCCACGCCGACGGCGTCGTGCCCGCGTGCGGCGAGCGCGGCGGCGACCCGGCCGGTGCCGCAGCCGGCGTCCAGCACGCGCGCGCCCGGCGGTACGAGCGCGTCGAGCAGCCGCGCCTCACCGGACAGGTCGGCGCCCTCGGCGGCGAGCTGGCGGAAGCGGTCCACGTACCACTGCGAGTGGCCGGGCTTCGTGTCGGTCACCCAGCGGGTCGGCTTGCCCATGAGGCCACCGTAGCTGATCTTGTGGCGGCGGGTCAGGCGAGCGCCAGGAACGTGCCGGCGGCCAGCGGTCCGCCGAGCGCGACGCCGGCCAGCACCTGCGGCCAGGTGTGGTCGACCAGCCGTACCCGGGACCAGCCGACCGCCGCGACGAGCGCCCAGCCGAGGTTCGCCGCCGGCCCGGCCAGCGGCACCAGCACGGCGACGGTGGCGGCGGCGACCGCCGCGTGGATGCTCAGCTTCCACCAGTGGTTCACCAGCGCGCACGCCGCGCCGACCACGAAGACCACCACGATCACGGCGAACAGTTCGGCGGGCGCGCGGACCGCCGCCAGCAGCAGCAACCCGGCCGCGACCGAGGCCAGCCCGATCGACAGCGGCCGGGCCCGCTGGGTGCGGTCGCCGACGTGCCGGTCGGTGAGCCGCCCCCGGCGTACGCCGTGGACGAGCACGCCGATCGGGATGACGGCGCAGAACGTGAGCGCGATGCCGCCCCAGAGCAGGAACTGGCCCGCCGAGCGGCTGACCCGGGCGGCGGCGATCAGCGGCAGCGCGGTGACCAGGACGGTCGGGGCGAGCGCCTCGGTGAGCAGCCGGGCCAGTCGGGTGCCGGCCGGTCGGTCCTCCCGTGATGCTCGCACCCGATCATCCTGGCACGGACGCTCAGCCCTTCTCGGCCCCGCTGGTGAGTCCCTCGGTGAGCATTCGCTCCCCGGCGAAGAACAGCACCACGATCGGCAGCGTGAGGATGACCGAGCCGGCCATCAGCACGGTCTTGGGCACCTCCACGCCGTCGGCGAGCAGCGACAGCCCCAGCGACACGGTCCACCGGTCGGGTCGATCGACCAGGAACAGCAGCGCGAACAGGTACTCGTTCCAGGCGATCATGAAGTCGTACAGCGCGACGGCCATCACCGACGGCGCGGCGAGCGGCAGGCTGACCCGGCGGATGATGCCGAGCCGGCCGGCGCCGTCGATCGCCGCCGACTCCTCGAGGCTGACCGGGATGGTCTCGAAGTAGTTCTTCAGCATGTAGACCGACACCGGCAGGGTCTGCGAGATGTAGACGAGCACCAGGCCGGTCAGCGACCCGCGCAGCCCGGCCCGGGTGAAGACCACGAACAGCGGGATCGCGATGACTATCGACGGGAACAGGTAGACCGCCAGGAACAGCGCGCTGACCTGGCGTCGGCCGAAGAACCGCAGGCGGGACACCGCGTACGCGCCGGGAATGGCGATCACCAGGGTGAGCGCGGTGGCGGCGAGCGCCACCAGGCCGCTGTTGCGGATGAACGTGAGGAAGCCCTGGCCGCCGTCGGAGACGGACTTCAGCACCTCCGCGTACGTGGCGACGGTCAGCTCGCCGAACGGCACCCACAGCGAGCCGGGGTCGAGCAGCAGGCGTTCGATCGGGCGTACCGACAGCACCAGCATGTACCAGAACGGCAGCAGCGTGACCACCAGGAACCCGGCGATCACCAGCCGGCGCAGCCAGCGCAGGCTGACCGTCTCGATCCGGTCCCGGTCCATCACGCCTCCCGTCGCGCGCCGAAGAAGCGCAGGTAGATCGCCACGAACACGAGCAGCACCACGGCGAGCACGACGGCCTGGGCGGCGGCCGCGCCGATGTCGGTGCGGGCGGTGAGGAACTGGTAGACGCGGACGCTCACCACCTCGGTGCCGGCCGAGCCGCCGGTGAGCAGGTAGACGTCGTCGAACTTGTTGAACGTCATGATGAAACGGAGCACGCCGATCAGCGCGATCACCGGCATGAGCTGCGGCAGCAGGATGTGCCGGAACCGCTGCGTGGGTGTGGCGCCGTCGACCCGGGCGGCCTCCTCCAGCTCACCGGGCACCGCCTGGAGCCGCGCGAGCAGGAACAGGAACGCGAACGGGAAGTAGCGCCACGCCTCGAACGCGATCACCGTCCACAGCGCGGTGGACTCCTGCGACAGGAACGGCACCGGCTGATCCCAGCCGAGGAAGCGCTTGCCCCAGTCGTTGACGATGCCGAGCTGCGGGTCCAGCATCACCTGCCAGACGAACGTCATGGCGACCACCGGCGCCACGTACGGCAGCAGCATCGACGCGCGTACCAGCGTGCGGCCCCGGAACGGCCCGCGTACGGCCAGCGCCGCCACCAGGCCCACCACTATCGAGCCGGCGGTGCCGCCGACGCTGTAGAGCACTGTGGTCCAGAGCGTGTCGGCGAACCCGGGGGTGTGCAGCACCCGGTCGATGTTGTCCAGCGTCAGCTCGCCGAACAGGCCGGTCTTGCGCAGCGTCGCCAGGCGTACCCGCTGGAAGGCCAGCACCACCGTCCAGACGATGGGTATGCCGATCACCGCGAGCACGACGAGCAGGGTCGGGGCGACCAGCGCGAGCCCGGCGCGGGACTCGCGGCGGCGCAGCGTCAGCGGGCGCCGGCCGGGTCGGCGGGACCGCTCCGGGGCGGGGGAGCGGCCGGCCTCCGGCGCGGTGGTGGTCAATTGACGCCCTTGGCTATCGCCTCGACGTCCTTGCGGGCGCGTTCGGCGGCGGCGCGGGCGTCGGACTTGCCGCCGACGACGTCGGCGAGCGCCTTGGGCACTGGTAGTTCACCCAGGATGGCGCCGACGAGCTTGCCCTGGTTCTCGGTCAGGCCCCAGCGCTGGAACGTGTCGGGGCTGCGCCGCAGCGTGGCGAGCACGTCCCCGCCGTAGACCTCGGACAGTGGCTTCTTGGTGTCCACGCCGGCCGGGCTGGTGTTCCAGGCGGTGCGGAACTTCTGCTTGTCCTCCGGCGTGCCGGTGCGCACCGGGAAGCGCCCCTCGGGGGACATGCCGAACCAGCGCGGGTAGCCGTCGGAGAGCATGTACTCCACGAACGACTTCGCCGGGTCGGCCGCGCCGTCGAGTACCGACCAGGAGCTGACCTCGCCGTACTGGGCGGGCTCGGTGCCGTTCGGGCCCTTGATCGCGGTGACGAACCCGCTGTTCTTGGCCAGCCACGCCGGGTCGGACTGGCACTGCGGGCAGGTGGGACGGGCGTCGGCGCGCAGCCCGGCCAGCTCGTCGAGGATGAACGGCGACCAGATCAGCATGGCCGCCTTGCCGGCGAAGTAGGTGGCCCGGGTGGTGTCGACGTCCTGGGCGCCCTTCACCGAGTTGTTGCGCATCAGGTCGCCGTAGAAGCGGAACGCCTCGACGCACTCGGGGGAGTCGAGAACGACCTTGCCGGAGTCGTCGGTGAGCCGGCAGTTGTTCGCCAGCGCCAGGTGCTCGAACGTCTGCTGGGTGAACACGTCACCGGGGGCGGTCGCCGCGGTGATGCCGGCGACGCCGCCGGTGTTCAGCTTCGCCGCGGCGGCGGCGATCCTCTCGTACGTGTCGGGCGCCGGCAGGCCGGCGGCGTCGAACAGGTCCTTGCGGTAGACGAGCAGCTGGCCCCACCCATCGCTCGGTACGGCGAGCTGCGTGCCGCCGTCGCTGGTGAGTTCCAGCGCGCGCGGGGTGAACGTGTCCCGGCCGAGCCGCTCGACGACGGCGCCGTTGGCGTCGGCGTCCACCAGCTCGTTGGCGGACAGCGTGCGCACCCCGGCGAGCGAGACCGAGCCGACCACGTCGGGCAGGTCGCCGGCGGCGGCGCTGGAGGCGATCAGGGACGGGAACTGGTCCTCGTTGACGGTGACCAGGTTGACCTTGACGCCGGTCTTCGCGGTGTAGTCGGCGATGATCGCCTTGGCGGCGGCGACCCGGTCCGCCACGTCTTCCAGGCTCCAGACGGTGATCCGGGAACTGTCGGATTTCTGCCCGTCGTCGCTGCATGCGGCCACGCCGGTCCCGGCCAGTGCCAGGATCAGGCTGATTGCGAGCCGCCGTGTGGAGGGTGATGACATCGGTGGCACTCCTCTCGAAAGAGTACGGCCTGCCGCTAATACCCATCGATTCGTCTATGTAATCACATATGCCCATTTTTTGGGTTAGAATCGAGGTCGGCACTTTCTTCGGAGCGACGCCATGAGCAACTGGGTTGTCTCTCTGGCCGGGCCCCGGCACGTACGCCTGGAGCCCTGCCCCGCGGACCGGCTCGGTCCGGGCCAGGTCCGCGTCCGCACCCACTACTCGGGCATCTCCGCCGGCACCGAGCTGACGCTCTACCGGGGCAGCAACCCGCGACTGCGCAAGGACTGGGACGCCGGCGCCCGCATGTTCGTGCCCCGCCAGGCCGGGTCCGCGTACCCGGTGGTGGGTTTCGGTTACGAGGAGGTCGGCGAGATCGTCGAGGTCGCCCCCGACGTCGCCGGGCGGCGGCCGGGCCAGCTCGTCTGGGGCATCTGGGGGCACCGCGCCGAAGCGGTGCTGCCCGCGGCGGCGGCGCATCCGCTGCCGCCCGGCATCGACCCGCTCGCCGCCGTCTTCGCCCGCCCCGGCGCCATCGCGCTGACCGCGGTGCTCGCCGGTGACCTGCACCTGGGCGACTGGGTGGGCGTCTTCGGGCAGGGCGTGATCGGGCTGCTCGGCACGCGCCTCGCGGTGCTCTCCGGCGCCCGCGTGGTCGCCGTCGACCGGATGCCCGGGCGGCTCGCGCACGCCACCGGGCTCGGCGCCCGCCGGACGGTCGACGCCGCCGCCGAGTCGCCCGCCGCCGCGCTGCGCGCCGACACCGGCGGCCGGGGCGCCGACGTGTGCCTGGAGCTGTCCGGGTCGTACCCGGCGCTGCACGAGGCGATCCGGGCCACCGCCCACGCCGGCCGCGTCGTCGCGGCCGGCTTCTACCAGGGGTACGCCCACGGGCTGGAACTCGGCGAGGAGTTCCACCACAACCGGATCCAGCTGGTGGCCGCCCAGGTCTCCGGGCCGGACCCGGCGCCCGGCACGGCCGGCCGGTGGTCCGGGACCCGGATCGCGGACACGTTCATGGACCTGGTGGCCGAGGGCAGCGTCGACCCGCTGCCGCTGGTGAGCCACGTCGTCGACGCGGGCGCGGTGGCCGACGCCCTGGCGTTGCTCGACCGCGGTGACGGTGACGTCCTCCAAGTGGTGCTGAGGTTCTGATGGACATTCCGCTCGCCTGCCAGGAGCAGTTGCTCCCCGGCGCCGACCTGATCGGGAAGTACGCCCTCGCCGTCTCCCTCGGCTACCAGGGCATCGAGCTGCGCGGCCGGGGTGACCTCGCGCTGGCCGGGCGGCTGCCGGAGCTGCGCCGCGCCCGCGCCGCCGGCGTGGTCATGCCGACCGTCTGCGTCGAGATGGACCACTTCGTCGGCGACTTCGACCCGGGCCGCTCCCGCGACGCGGTGGACAACCTGCGCTCGCAGCTCTCGGTGATCGCCGAGCTGGGCGGCGTCGGCGCGATGACGCCGGCCGCGTGGGGCATGTTCTCCCGCCGGCTGCCCCCGTTCGAACCACCACGCTCGGCCGACGACGACCGGCGGGTGCTCGTCGACGCCCTGGGCGAGCTGGCCGGGCACGCCCGCGCCGAAGGGGTCACCGTGTTCCTGGAACCGCTCAACCGGTACGAGGACCACATGGTCAACCGACTCGACCAGGCCGTCGAGCTGTGCCGCGCGGTCGGGTCACCGGCGCTGCGGGTGGCCGCCGACACGTACCACATGAACATCGAGGAGGACGACCCGAACGCCGCGCTGCGCGCCGCCGCGCCGTACCTCGGGCACGTGCAGGTCAGCGACTCCAACCGGCACCAGCCCGGCGCGGGGCACCTCGACTGGGCGGCGCTGCTGGCCACGCTGGACGCGATCGGCTACACCGGCTGGCTCGCGCTGGAGTGCCGGCTGCGCGGCGAGCCGGTCGCCGCGCTGCGCCAGGCCGCCACCGCGCTGGCCCAGGCCCGTCCCCGGCGGGCCGCCGCATGACGCTGACCACCGGGGTACGCGCCGACGCCGACCGTCACGCCCGGCTGCGCCGCCTCGCGCTGGCCACCCTGGACGCCAACTGGGAACACGACCACACGGTGCCCTCCCGCACGCTCTACCCGCACCAGTGGAGCTGGGACTCGGCGTTCATCGCGATCGGCCTGGCACACGTCCGCCCCGACCGGGCCTGGCGGGAGCTGCGGACGCTGTTCGCCGCGCAGTGGATCGACGGGCGGGTGCCGCACATCGTGTTCAACCCCGCCTCCCGTGCCGGGCCGTACTTCCCCGGGCCCCAGTTCTGGGACTCGGCCCGCGCCGACGGCGCCCCGGCCCGCGCCACCTCCGGCATCGTCCAGCCGCCGGTGCACGCCCCGGCCGCCTGGCTGGTGCACCGCCGCGCCTCCTCCGAGGCGTCGGTGGCCGCGCTGCGCCGGCTCTACCCGAGGCTCGTCGCGCAGCAGCGCTACCTGACCGGGCGGCGCGACGCGGGCGGCGGCGGGCTGGCCGCGATCGTGCACCCGTGGGAGTCCGGACTGGACAACAGCCCCGCCTGGGACGCGCCGCTGGCCGCGGTGCCCGCCGACGAGGCGGTGATGCGCGCGTACCGCCGGCACGACACCGCGCACGCCGACGCGGCGCAGCGCCCCACCGACCTGGACTACGCGCGCTACGTCGCGCTGGTGGAGTCGTACCGGGCCGGCCGCTACCGGGACGAGGGGCTGCTCGGGCGGCACCCGTTCCTGGTGGAGTGCCCGCTGGTGAACGCCGCGCTCGGCGTCTCCGAGTACGCCCTCGCGCGCATCGCCTCGGTGATCGGCGCCGACCCGGGGCCGCACCGGGACCGGGGGGCCCGGATCACCGAGGCGATCGTCACCCGGCTCTGGGACCCGGTCACCGGCACGTTCCGTCCCCGCGACGTGCGCGCCGACCGGCTCGTGCCGGCCCGTACCGTGCTCGGGCTGATGCCGCTGGCGCTGCCCGAGCTGCCCGCCGCGCAGGTGTCGGCGGTGCTGGCCGAGGCGTGCTCGCCGCGTTTCGGGCTGGCCGCCCGGATGGACCGGCCGCTGCCCACGTACGACCGCACCGCCCCGGACTTCGAGCCGCTGCGCTACTGGCGCGGGCCGAGCTGGATCAACACCGGCTGGCTGCTCTGGCAGGGTCTGCGTACCCACCGACGGGCCGACCTGGCCGCCGGGCTGCGCGAGTCGCTGCTCGACCTGGTCGACCGGGCCGGCTGCCACGAGTACTTCCACCCGGACACCGGCGCCGGACTGGGTTCACCGGCGTTCAGCTGGACCGCCGCGCTGGTGCTGGACGCGCTCGCCCAGGAGTGACCCCGGTGGGCGCCGGGTGGACCGACGCGGGCCGGCCAGGCTCAGGCGACGCCGACGCGCAGGGCCGCCATCGGGGCGTCGTCGATCGCGTAGCCGAGCGCGTCGACCACCTCGACCACGCCGCTGACCTGCCGGGCCAGCCGCACCGCGAGCTGCGCCGTGGAGCGTCGCTCCACCTGCCCGGTCAGCGTCACCACACCCCGCTGCACCGTCACGTCGACCACTCCGTCGCGGACGCCGAGGCTGCGCCACAGCACCTCCTCGACCACGTCGCGCCGGATGCCGGCGTCCGGGCGCAGGTGCACCTTGAGCAGGTCACCGCGGGTGACGATGCCGACCAGGCGGCCGAGGTCGTCGACCACCGGCAGCCGCTTCACGCCGCGCGTGTCCATCAGCCGGGCCGCCTCCACGATCGTGGCGTCCGGCGTGATCGTGACCGGCGGAGCGGTCATCAGGTCGGCGGCGAGCGTCGCACCGGCCTTCGCCTGCGCCTCGCGGCGGTGCCGGTCGGGCAGGATCCGCCGCTCCCGGGGCTGCCCCAGCAGCTCCACCTTGTACATCAGGTCCGCCTCGGACACCACGCCGAGCACCCGCCGGGTCTCGTCCACCACCGGCGCCGCCGTGACGTGCCGGTCGGTCAGCACGTCGACGATCTCCCGGTACGCCGTGCCCTCCCGTACCGACGCCACGTCCCTGGTCATCACGTCCTGCACCTGCCACGTACGCATGGCGAACCTCCCTGTGTCCGCCCCCGACGCTAGGCCGCGGCGACGGGGGAGGAGCAGGGGCGCAATGACCAGGTCAGGGGGCCGGAGGTCCCGAATCACCCAGCCGCTACCGGCTCGGCGACCTCGTCCAGGGGCGGCTCGGCGGTCAGCAGGGCGGCCGGCACCGGCTCGACCGCCACCCGGCAGTCGTGGAACGTCGGCGCCTCGCCCAGGTCGGTGTCGCGGACGCCGGTGACCGCGTTGACGGTGGAACGCCCCGGGCTGCGCCGCGCCCAGTACGCCTTGTACGTGAACGCGCACCCCGGCCGGGTCGCCTCGTCCACCGCGACCGCGGCGAGGAACGCGCCCCGGTCGTTGTGCACGCGCACCGCGTCGCCGTCGGCGAGCCCGCGCGCCGCCGCGTCGGCCGGGTGCAGGTGCAGCCGCGGCGGCCCGGCCCGGCGGGTGTGCCAGGGCAGCGAGGCGAACGTGGAGTTCATCAGGTAGCGGTTGGCCGGGGTGAGCAGCGTCAGCGGGAACCGGCGGGCCAGTTCCGGGTCGGCCGCCTCGGCCGGTGGCGTGTACCCGGGCAGCGGGTCCACCCCGAGCGCGGCGAGCGCCGGGTCGTGCAGCCGGGCCCGGCCGTCCGGCGTGGGGAACCCGCCAGCGGCGTACGGCGCGGACCCGACCGGCACGCCGGTGAGCCGGGCGTACGTGCGTTCGCGCAGTTCCTCGAACGTGATCGGCGCGCCGGCCAGCAACTGCCGGGCCAGGTCCTCGTCGCTGTCCGAGAACGCCGGATGGTCCACGCCCAGCGCGGCGGCGATCCGCCGGAAGATCTCGGTGTTCGGCAGCGCCTCGCCCGGCGCGCGGGTGACCGGCAGGTTCAACGTCGTGTAGTGGTGCCCGTAGGACGTCTGCAGGTCCAGGTGCTCGGGCTGCATGGTCGCCGGGAGCACCACGTCGGCGTAGTCGCAGGTGTCGGTCCAGCGCTGCTCCAGCACCACTGTGAACAGGTCGGCGCGGCCCAGCCCGGCCAGCAGCCGGGCCTGGTCCGGCGCGGTCGCCGCCGGGTTGGCGTTGAACACCACGAGCGAGGTGACCGGCGGGTCGGCCTCCCCGGTGAGCACGGTGGCCAGCCGGCTCATGTTCAGCGTCCGGGCCGGTGGGGCCGGCATGCCGGCGGGCCGGATCACCGGACCGTTGTCGATGCGGTGGTGGCCGCTGGTGGTCACCAGCGCCCCGCCGCCGGGGTACCGGAAGTCGCCGGTGACCAGCGGCAACGCGCAGATGGCGCGGATCGCCTGCCCGGCGCCGTGGTGCCGTTGCAGGCCCAGCCCGACGCGGATCGCGGTGGGCCGGGTGGTGGCGATCCGCTCGCCGAGGCGGCGTACCACCTCGGGCGGCAGGCCGCACTCGGCGGCGGCCCGCTCCACCGGCCAGTCGTCGAGCCGGGCGGCCAGTTCCGGCCAGCCGGTGGTGTGCGCGGCCAGCCACGCCTCGTCGGCCGCCCCGGCGTCGCGGACGTGGCGCATCAGCCCGAGCGCGAGCGCCGCGTCGGTGCCGGGTAGCGGCGCGACGTGCTCGTCGCTGCGGGCCGCCGTGTCGGTGCGCAGCGGGTCGATCGTCACCACGTACGCGCCGCGCTCGCGGGCCTGCTGCACGAACGGCCACAGGTGCAGGTTGGTCACCAGCGGGTTGGCGCCCCAGAGGACGATCAGCTCCGCCTCGACGATCGACTCCGGTTCGAAGCCGACCGAGGCGCCGTACAGTGAGCGCAGCGCCGCCCGCGCCGCCGCCGTGCAGATGGTGGTGTCCAGCCGGGACGCGCCCAGGTGGGCGAAGAGCCGGGGCCCCATGGTCCAGCCCTGGACCAGGCCCATCGTGCCGGCGAAGTAGTAGGGCAGCACCGACTCCGGGCCGTGGAGTTCGATGCTCGCGCGCAGTCCGGCGGCCACCCGCTCGACTGCCTCGTCCCAGCTCGCCGGCCGGTACGCGACCCGTCCCGCGCCCTTCGGGCCGGTGCGGACCCAGGGCGTGGTGAGCCGGTCCGGCCCGTTCACCGCGTCCAGGTAGCGGTTCACCTTGCCGCAGAGCGCGCCCCTGGTGAACGGGTGGTCACGGTCGCCGCGCAGCCCGACCGCGACGCCGTCGGAGACGGTGAGCTGCCAGACGCAGGTGTCGGGGCAGTCCAGCGGGCAGGCGCCGGGGTGGGTGGTGACGGGGGCCATGGGCCGGATGTTACTCCCGGTTCGTGGTGCGGCAGCCACTCGTGGTGACCGGCCGCGGGTCGGGGGCGTTTGGCCGGGGTGGAGGCGGGTACCCGCCGGGGCCGACCGGTGCGGGCGTGGTGCCCGCCGGCGGCGAGGGGAGGGGTGGGATGCGGTTCCCCCTGTTCGTCGAGGCGGTGGCGCGGCGGTCCGAGTTGCCGTCCGACGAGGCCGCGACCATCTCCCGGGCGGTGTTGCAGACCCTCGCCGAGCGGGTCACCGCGGACGAGACGGCCGACCTGGCGGCGCAGTTGCCGGACGACGTCGGCGGCTATCTGGAGCCGGGTGGGATCGCCGTGACCGGCGGCGCGGTGGACTTCCTGTACCGGGTGGCCGAGCGTGCGGCGGTGGATCCGGCGGTCGCCGAGGTGGGCGCGGTGGCGGTGCTCGCCACGCTGCGCGACACGGTGACGGTGGGGGAGTTCCAGGACCTCGTCGCGCAGCTTCCGAAGGGCTTCGACGCGATGGTGGACCCGATCCCGCGGCCACCCTACGATGTCTGAGCAGGCTCCCCGCGATCCGGGTTGAGCTGCGGCACCGGGGCCGCTCCGACGAAGATTCGACTGCCAGAAAGTATTTTCACCGTAAAATAACTCGTCGGCGTTCGCGTACGCTGTAAAACGTCTACGCGCTAGAGGGATGATCGGACGGATTCCTCCGTCCGAGGTTCCAGGACGTCTTCCTCCCTTCGGCTCAAGCCGCATCGATGCTCTTCCGGCGCGGTGATTGAGCAATATTCTGCTTCCAATGTGAAGTCCTGGGGGGGATCAATGATCACATTCGTCGATTGCTGCGTGCCTGTCCTCTGTGGAGCGTATCCCGCTTCCTGACATGGCGGAGCCGATGATTATCAATCGTTTCGGCGCGATCACGGCAGTACACGGCGGACGTCCGGCACTTCTCGGTGAGACCCACGAGGTCACCTACACCGAGCTGGCCGGGGCGGCCGGCGGGCACATGGCCGTGTTCGCCGCCGCGGGCCTGCGTCCCGGAGACCGGATCGCGCTGCTCACCGCGCACGGCGCACCGACCGTCGCGGCGCTGCTCGGCGCCCTGGCCGCCGGGTGCGCGTACGTGCCACTGGACCCGGGCTTCCCCGTCGCCCGGCTGCGCCACATGGTCGACGCCGCCGGCGTCACCGCCGTCGCGTGCGCCGCCGAGCACCGCGACCTGGCCTCGGCGCTGGCCGGCGAGCGTCCGGTCGTGCCGCTGGACGAGGTGCCGCCGGCCCCGCTGCGCCCGGTTCCGGCCGAGCCGGACGCGCTGGCGTACGTGCTGTTCACCTCCGGCTCCACCGGCGTGCCCAAGGCGGTCGGGCAGACCCACCGCAACCTGGCCCACGTCGTCGACAACCAGATCGCCGCACTCGGCGTCGGACCGGACGACCGGCTCAGCCTGCTCGCGTCGTTCAGCTTCGACGCCGCCATCCCCGACCTCTACCCGGCGCTGCTCACCGGCGCCGCCGTCGTCCCGGTCGACCTGCGCCGCCAGGGACTCGCGTACGCCGTCGAGCAGCTCGACCGGCACCGCGCCACGGTGCTGCACTGCACGCCCACCGTCTACCGCTTCCTGCTCGACACGCTCGGCGCGCGCCGGCTGGCCACGGTGCGGGCGGTGCTGCTCGGCGGCGAACAGGCCACCTGGACCGACGCGGCCCGCGGCCGGGACCGGTTCGCCCCCGAGTGTGTGCTGGTCAACGGCTACGGCGCCACCGAGATGACGTTCGCCGCCCGGCATCTGCTGCCGCTGTCCGAGGTGGACCCGGGCGCCCACGGGCCGCTGCCGGTCGGCACCGCGTTCCCCGGCTACCGGCTCGACCTCGCCCCGGACACCGGCGAGATCGTCGTCCACAGCCGGCACCTCGCCCCCGGCTACCTCAACCAGGACAGCGACCGGTTCGGCGTCGACGTCGACGGGGTGCCGTCGTACCGCACCGGTGACCTCGGCCGGCTGCTGCCCGGCGGGGAACTGGTCTGCCTCGGCCGGCTCGACCGTCAGGTCAAGGTACGCGGGCACCGCGTCGAGCTGACCGAGATCGAAGCGGTGCTGTCCGCCCAGCCCGGCGTCGCCGGCGTCCGCGCCATCGTGCGCGACGGCGAACTGCTCGCGTACGCCCGCCCGGCCGGCGCCCGCCCCGACCCGGCGGCGCTGCGCGCCGCCCTGACCGCGGAGCTGCCCGACTACGCGGTGCCCCGCGCGGTGGTGGTGGTCGACGAGTTCCCGCTCACCGTCACCGGCAAGGTCGACGAGCGGGCGCTGCCCGACCCGGTGACCGAGGTGCCCGCCGACGCGGCGCCGGCCACCGAGACCGAGCGCGCCGTGCACGACATCTGGTGCGCGGTGCTCGGCCGCGACGCGGTCGGCCGCACCGACAGCTTCTTCGACGTGGGCGGGCAGTCGCTGCTGCTGGGCCAGGTTCAGCAGCGCCTCGCCGAGCGGTTCGGCGTCCGCCTGCCGATGCTGCGCCTGTTCGACCACCCGACCGTCGCCACCCAGGCGGCGCTGCTCGACGCCCCGCCCGAGGCGGTCCGCGCCCCGGTGCTGCCCGCGCCCGCCGCGCCGGTACGCGCCGCCCGCGAGTACACCGGCGACGAGATCGCCGTGGTCGGCCTCGCCGGCCGGTTCCCCGGCGCGCCCGACGTGGCCACGTACTGGTGGAACCTGTGCACCGGGGTCGACTCGGTGCACGACCACACCGACGAGGAACTGGCCGCGCTCGGCGTCGGGCCCGGCCTGCTCGCCGACCCCCGGCACGTGCGCGCCACCGGCCGGCTCGACGGGGTGGCCGACTTCGACGCCGAGTTCTTCGGCTTCGGCGCCGACGAGGCCGCCCGTACCGACCCGCAGCACCGGCTGTTCCTGGAGACCGCCTGGGAGGCGCTGGAGGACGCCGGGCACGACCCGGCCCGCTTCCCCGGGCTGGTCGGCGTCTACGCCTCCACCTCGGTCAACCGCTACTTCCTGTTCCACCTGATGGACAACCCGGCGGTGGTGGGCGACGTCGACCCGGACGACTGGGAGGCCCGGCTCGTCGGCCGCCAGCTCACCGACCACCTGCCCGGGCAGGTGGCCTACCGGCTCGGCCTGACCGGCCCGGCGATGGCCGTGCAGTCCGCCTGCTCCAGCTCGCTCGTCGCGGTGTGCGTGGCCGCGCAGAGCCTCGCCGACTACCAGTGCGACCTGGCCCTGGCCGGCGGCTCCACCGTGATGTGGCCCCGGCACCGGGCGGGCGGGCTCGTCTCGCCCGACGGCCGGTGCCGCGCCTTCGACGAGGCCGCCGCCGGCTCCGGCTTCGGCTCCGGCGCCGGCGTGGTCGCCCTGCGCCGGCTCGCCGACGCGCAGGCCGACGGCGACCGCATCTACGCGATCCTGCCCGGCTGGGCGGTCACCAACGACGGCCCGGACCGGGCCGGCTTCGCGGTGCCCGGCCCGGCCGGGCAGGCCGCCGCCGTCGCGGGCGCGCTCGCCACCGCCGAGGTCGCGCCGGGCGAGGTCCGCTTCGTCGAGGGCCACGGCAGCGGCACGCCGCTCGGTGACGCCATCGAGGTCGCGGCGCTGCACGAGGTGTACGCGGGCGCCGCGCCCGCCGAGTCCACGGCGCTCGGCTCGGTCAAGACGAACATCGGTCACCTCGACGCCGCCGCCGGCATCGCCGGGCTGATCAAGACGGTGCTCGCCGTCCGGCACGGGGTGATCCCGCCGAACCTGCACTTCACCCGCCCGCACCCGGAGATCGACCTGACGGCCGGACCGTTCTACGTGCCCACCAAGGCGCGGGACTGGCCGGACGGCGCGCGCCGGGTCGCGGGGGTCAGCGCGTTCGGCCTCGGCGGCACCAACGCGCACGTGGTGGTGGAACAGCCGCCACCGGCCGAGCCGGCCGACCCGCCCGGCGAGGGGCCGTGGCTGCTGCCGATCTCCGCGCGTACCCCGGCGGCGCTGCGGGCCGCGCTGACCCGCCTGCGGACCCACCTGGCCGGCGCCGCCCCGGCACTGTCCGACGTGGCCGCCACGCTGGCGCTGGGCCGGCGGGCGTTCGCGCACCGGGCGGCGGTGGTCGCCGCCGACCTGCCGGCCGCACTGTCCGCCCTGGACGTGTTGCTGGACACCGACGCCCGGATCGCCGGCGACGGCGGTCCGCTGCGCGAGACGGCCGCCGACTGGGTCGCCGGGCGTGACGTCGACTGGCACGAGCTGCACCCCGACGGCACGGTGCGTCGCACCGGACTGCCCACCTACCCGTTCCAGCGCCGCCGGCACTGGATCGACCCCGTGCAGAAAGGTCCGCGGTGAACTGGTTCGTCTCCGCCGGAAGCCGACCCGAGGCCCCGGTGCGATTGTTCTGCCTGCCCTACGCCGGTGCGGGCGCCAGCGCGTTCCGGCGCTGGGCGTCCGAGTTCGGCGAGAGCGTCGACGTGACGCCGGTGCAACTGCCCGGCCGGGAGAACCGGATCACCGAGGACCCGCGCTTCAGCGTCGCCGAGGTGGCCGACGCCATCGCCTCCCGGGCCGACCGCCCGTACGCGATCTACGGCCACTCGATGGGCGGACGGCTCGGCTTCGACGTGGTCCGCGAGCTGCGCCGCACCGGCCGCCCGCTGCCGCTGCGGCTCTACGTCGGCGGTGCCCGCGCCCCGCACGTACGCACCCCCGGCCCGTTCGACGGGCTGTCCCGGGCGAGCGACGACGAGCTGCTGCGCCGCCTCGGCGAGGGCGGCGGCCTCCCCGCCGAACTGCTCGACCACCCGGAGCTGGTGGAACTGCTGCTGCCGCTGCTGCGCGCCGACTTCGGCCGGGTCGACGACTACCGCCACGTGCCCGGCGAACCGCTGCCGGTGCCGATCGTCGCGTTCGCCGGCCGCACCGACCGGGCGGTCACCCGGGACCAGAACGCGGCCTGGGCCGAGCACACCGCGGCCGGGTTCACCCTGCACGAGCTGGACGGCGGGCACTTCTTCCTGCACGACCGGCTGCCCGAGCTGGCCGCGCTGATCCGCGCCGACCTGACCGCCGCGCTCTCGGACCCCCGCGCCGGCACGCCGGACGCGGGTCCGGACCCGGTGCGCGCCGCCGGCCGCGGGACCGCCGGCGCCGCGCACCGGGTCCCCCTCGGCGACACCGGCTGGTCGGTGTGGCGCGACGCGGTGCTGCGTACCACCGGGTTCCCGGCCGACGGGCTGGAGCTGTTCAGCGCGCCCCGGGCCGCCACCGCCGCCGACGAGCTGCTCGCCACCGGCGCGGGCGCGGACCGGTTCGACAAGGAGTTCGAGGAGGCGCTGCGCTCCGGCGCGCAGCGGTTCACCGCGCTGGCCGCCGATCCGCTGCTTCGCGAGGCGGTCACCTGGCAGAACCGGGGCGCGCTCGTCGCGTTCGACGGGCTGGTGCGCGGCGGCGCCGACGCGGCCCGCAACGTACGCCGCCGCGACCGGGAACGGGCGCTGCTGAAGTACTGGCAGCGCTACTGCGGCAAGAACGAGACGGTCGGCTTCTTCGGGCCCAGCTGCTGGGTCACAGTCGATCCGGCACAGCCGGAAGTTGCCCGGGTCAACCCCGGCGACCCGTTGACCCGCCGACGCTGGGTGTGGTTCGAGTCGTGGGCGCTGACCGCGTACGCCGACCGGATCGGCGCGGACCTGGCGGTCCGCCGCTGGTGGCCACCGATGCTCCGGCCGCACCTGGCGGTCCGGGACCGGGCCGTGCTGCGACCCGGACGTCCGCCGCTGACGCTGACCCCGGTCGAGGCCGAGCTGCTGCGCGCGGCCGACGGGCAGCGTCCCGCCGCCGACCTGGTCGCCGACCCGGCGATCGGGCTGCGCCGCCCCGAGGACGGCTACGCGCTGCTCGACCGCCTGGTGGAGCGCGAACTGATCACCTGGGACGCGGCCCTGCCGGTGAGCCCGGACGCCGAACGGGTGCTGGCCGACCGGATCGAGGCGATCGGTGACGAGCCGGCCCGCGCCGCCGCCCGCGCCGGGTTCGACCGGCTGCGCGCCGCGCGCGACGAGGTGGCCGCGGCGGCCGGGGACGCGGAGCGGCTGCGCGCCGCGCTGGACGCGCTCGACGCCACGTTCACCGAGCTGACCGGCGTGCCCGCGGTACGCCGGGCCGGACAGATGTACGCCGGGCGCACGGTCTGCTACGAGGACAGCGCCCGGGACCTGGACGTGGTCTTCGGCGCGCCGCTGCTGGCCGAGCTGGCCGCCCCGCTGGACGTGCTGCTGCGCGCCGCCCGCTGGCTGGCCAACGCGCTCGCCCGCGCCTACCTCGACGTGCTGCGCGGCCTGTACGAGGAACTGCGCGCCGAATCCGGCGGCCCGGTGCCGCTGGCCGACCTGTGGTTCCTGGCCCAGGGCATGTTCTGGGGCGACGGCGAGCGGCCCGTCGACGCGGTGGCGGCGGAGTTCGCCGCCCGCTGGTCCGGGCTGTTCGGCCTGGACACGCTGCCCGCCGGCAGCACCGACGTACGGCTGCGCGCGGCCGACCTCGCCGACCGGATCGACGCGGTGTTCCCCGGCACCGGCCCGGAGTGGTCCAACGCCGCCATCCACAGCCCCGACCTGCAGATCTGCGCCACCGACGCGGACGCCCTGCGGCGCGGCGACTACACCGTGGTGCTCGGTGAGCTGCACGCCGCCTGGTCGTCGTTCGACTGCGCCGTGTTCACCCCGTCGCACCCGGACGTGGAGCGGCTGCGCGACGCGCTGGCGGCGGACCTCGGGCAGCGGCGCGTCCGGCTGCTGTTCCCGGCCGACTGGCCGCGCCGGACCAGCCGTACCGCCGAGTCGCTGACCGGCCCGACCGACCGGCACCTGGCGTTCCTCGACGCGCCCGGCGCCGACCCGGCCCGCGTGCTGCCCACAGTGGACCTGGTCGTCGACGACATCGACGGCGAACTGGTGGCGACCGCCTCGGACGGGCAGCGCTGGCCGCTCACCGAGATCTTCGCCGAGCCGTTCAGCGCGCACGCCGTGGACGGCTTCAAGCTGGTCGCCGCCGCGCCGTACACGCCCCGGATCACCGTGGACCGGCTGGTGCTGGCCCGGCAGACGTGGCGGACCACAGTGGGCGACAGCGGCCTGGCCGTCCCGAACGGGGAGCGCGAGCGCTTCCTCGCCGTCCGGGACTGGCGCCGCCGCCTCGGCCTGCCCGAACAGGTGTACGTCAAGTTCGGCACCGAGACCAAGCCCTGCTTCGTCGACCTGTCCGCGCCGGCGTTCGCCACCACGCTCTGCGCGATGGCGCGCGCCGCCCGGGTCGACGGCGGCGACGACGTCTCGTTCACCGTCAGCGAGATGCTGCCCGCCCCGGAGCAGGCGTGGGTGCCCGACGGACAGGGCCGCCGCTACTTCAGCGAGCTGCGCCTGCACATCACCGACGCCCGGCGGGAGGACCACCGGTGAGCCATCTGGTGCCCCTGGGCGACACCGGCTGGTCGGTGTGGCGTGACGTGGTCCTGCGGACCGCCGGTTTCCCGGCCGCCGGGCTGGACCGGTTCGCCGCACCGGACTGCGCCGCCGTCGCGGACGCGCTGCTCGCCGGCGACACCGGCGCCGAGGTGTTCGACAAGACGCTGCGCGAGGCGTTCGCCGAGTCCTCCGCGGTGGCCGGCGAACTGGCCGCCGACCCGCTGCTGCGCGAGGCGGTGACCTGGCAGAACCCGGACATGCTGATCGCGCTGGACGGGCTGCTGCGCACCGACCCGCAGGTCCGCAACGTGCGCCGCCGCAAGCGCGAGCTGAGCCTGCTGCGCTACTGGCAGCGCTACTGCGGCAAGGCCGAGACCATCGGCTTCTTCGGCCCGGTCTGCTGGGGCACGTTCGACACCACCCGGCCCGGCGTGCACACCGTGCCCGGTGCCGCGCTGGTGCACCGGCGGCGGGTGTACTTCGAGGCGTGGGCGCTCATCGCGTACGCCGACCGGCTCGCCGACGACCTGGCGGTGCGCCGCTGGTGGGCGCCGGCCCTGCAACCGCACCTGACCGTCGCCGGCCGGGAGCTGCGCTGGCCGCTGCACCCGCCGATCGCGCTGACCCCGGTCGAGGCGCTGGTGCTCGGCGCCTGCGACGGGCGTACCCCCGCGGTGGAGCTGGCGCAGCGGCTGTGCGACGCCGGCGAGGTGCACAGCGCCGACGACGTCTACCTGCTGCTGGACCGGTGGGTCGAGCGCGGCCAGCTCAGCTGGGGCGCGAACCTGCCGATCGCGCCCGACGCCGAGCTGGTGCTCGAAGCGCGGATCGCCGCGATCGGCGACGAGCCGGTCCGCGCCGCCACAGCGGCCGAGTTCGGCCGGCTGCGCGCCGCCCGCAACGAGGTGGCCGCGTCGGCCGGCGACCCGGACCGGCTCGGCGCCGCGCTCGCCGCGCTCAACGCCGAGTTCACCGCCGTCACCGGCCGCCCGGCCACCCGGCACAGCGGGCAGATGTACGCCGCCCGCACCGTCTGCTACGAGGAGACCGCCCGCGACCTGGAGTTCCGCATCGGGTCGGCGGTCATCGACGCGCTCGCCGAGCCCCTCGCCGTAGTGCTGCGTACCGCCCGCTGGTTCACCGGCGAGGTGGCCGCCCGCTGCGGTGAGGTCTTCACCGAACTGCACGAGGAACTGGCCGCCGACGGCCCGGTGCGGCTGGCCGACCTGTGGCTGCTGGCCCAGGGCACGCTCGTCTCCCCGGACGGCCCGATCGGCCGGGCCGGCGCCACGCTCACCGCACGCTGGGCCGAGCTGTTCGGCCTGGCCGACCTGCCCGAGGGGCAGCCGGAGCTGCGGCTGCGCGCCGCGGACCTGACCGACCGGGTCCGGGAACTGTTCCCGGCGACCCGACCCGGCTGGCCGTCGGCCCGGCTGCACAACCCGGACGTGCAGCTGTGCGCCGCCTCGCCGGAGGCCGTCGAACGCGGCGACTTCCTGCTCGTGCTCGGCGAGCTGCACCCGGCGTCGGTCGCGTTCGACAGCGCGGTGCTCAGCCCGTTCCACCCCGACCCGGCGGCGCTGCGCGCCGACCTCGACGCCGACCTGGGCCCGGTCCGGCTGCGGGTGCTGTGGCCGGACAGCTTCCCCCGCCGCACCACCCGCACCACGTACGCGCTGACCGGCCCGGCGGACCGCCAGCTCGGCATCGACACCGCGCACGGCGCCGACGTGGACCGCCTGGTCCCGGCCACCGCCGTGCTGGTCGAACGCACCGGCGACACGCTCACCGCGGTCTTCCCCGACGGCGCCCGCTGGCCGCTGATGGAGGTCTTCGCCACGCTGCTCGGCTCGCTGCTGCTCGACGCGTTCAAGCTGCTCGGCGCCGCGGCGTACACGCCCCGGATCACCATCGACCGGCTGGTGGTGGCACGGCGCACCTGGCGCACCACGGCCGGGGCGTGCGGGCTGGGCGGCCACCCCGACGAGACCTCCCGCTACCTGGCGGTACGCCGCTGGCGCGCCGAGACCGGCCTGCCCGAGCGGGTCTTCGTCAAGGTCGGCACCGAGATCAAACCCTGCTACGTGGACCTGACCGGGCCGCTGTACGCGCAGTCGCTGTGCGCCATGGTCGACGCCGCGCTGCGGACCGGCCCGGACGTGCCGGTGGTGGTCTCCGAACTGCTGCCCGCCCCCGCCGAGGCCTGGGTGCCCGACGCCCAGGGCCGCGGCTACGTCAGCGAACTGCGCCTCCAGATCACCGACCCGGCCGAGCACCTTGGAGCACTCCGGTGACCGACACCCTGACCGTCAGCGCCGTCCACGGCACCGACCTGCCCTGGCCGGACGCCACCCTCGCCGACCTGATCACCGCGCAGGCGGCCCGCACCCCGGACGCGGTGGCGGTGCGCCAGTGGGACACCCGGCTCACCTACCGGCAGCTCGTCGACCGGGCCGCCGGGGTGGCCGCCGCGCTGCGTGAGCACGGCGTCGGCCGGGGCGACCGGGTCGGCGTGTGCGGCGCGCGTACCCCCGACCTGGTGACGACGGTGGTCGGCGTGCTGCTCGCCGGCGCCGCGTACGTGCCGCTGGAGCCGGGCGGCCCCCGGGCCCGGCTGCGCGGCATCGTCCGCGACGCGGGCGTCCGGGTCGTCGTCGGCGACGCGGCGGCGGCCGAGTTCGGCGACGAGCCCGGCGTGACGGCGCTCGGCCTGCCCGGCCCGGCCCCGCTCGCGCCCTGCCCGGCCCGCCCCGGCGACCCGGCGTACGTGCTGTTCACCTCCGGCTCCACCGGCCGCCCGAAGGGCGTGCTGACCACCCACCGCAACGCCGTCGAGTTCGTCACCGGCGTGAGCGCGCTGACCGGCGCCGACGCCTCGATCCGCAGCCTCGGCATCGCCTCGCTCGGCTTCGACGCGGCCACCATGGACCTGTTCGTGCCGCTCACGCTCGGCGGCGCGGTGCAGCTGCTCGGCGCCGACGACCGGGCCGACCCGGTCCGGCTGGCCCGGTTCGTCGCCGCGCACGAGGTCACCTGGGGCTTCATCACCCCGACCGTGCTGTCGCTGCTGGACCCGGCCGGGTTCCCGTCATGGCGGGTGCTGCTCTGCGGCGGCGAGGCGGTCCCGGCCGAGCTGGTCGCCCGCTGGGCGCCGGGCCGGCGGTTCCTCAACGGCTACGGCCCCACCGAGACCACGGTGCTGGCGGTCACCTGCGACCTCACCCCGGCCGACACCGACCCGATGCCGATCGGCCGGCCGCTGCCCAACCACCGGGCGTACGTGGTCGACGCCGACCTGCGTCCGGTGCCGGCGGGCGAGACCGGCGAGCTGCTGATCGGCGGGCCCGGCCTGGCCGACGGCTACCTGAACCGGCCCGGCCTGACCGCCGAGCGGTTCGTGCCCGACCCGTTCGGCGACGTCCCCGGCGAGCGGCTCTACCGCACCGGCGACCTGGTCCGGCAGGGCCCGGACGGCCGGATCGTCTACCTGGGCCGCGCCGACCGGCAGGTCAAGGTGCGCGGCCAGCGCATCGAGCTGGGCGAGATCGAGGCCGTGCTGGCCGCCTGCCCCGGCGTCGAGCGCGTCGCGGTGGAGGCGGTGCCCGGCCCGGCCGGCGCCGAGCTGGTCGCGTTCCTCACCCCGGCCGGCGCGCCCGGCGACGACGAGCTGCGGGCGTACGCGCAGACGCGGCTGACCACCGCGATGCTGCCGGCCCGGACGGTGCGGCTGGACGCGCTGCCGGTCAGCCCGGTCACCGGCAAGCTGGACCGGCCGGCGCTGCGCGAACTGGCCGCGGCGACCCCGGCCGCAGTCGCCGACGCGTCCGCCGACGACGACCCGGTGACGGCGGCGGTCCGGCGCGTCTGGACCCGGCTGCTCGGCGCCGCGCCCGCCCCGGACAGCGACTTCCTCGCCGCCGGCGGCAACTCCATCGCCGCGATGCGGCTGGTCGCGGCGCTGCGCGCGGAGCTGGGCCGGCAGGTGGACACCCGGGTGCTGTTCGCCGACCGCACGTTCGCCGCGCTGGTGGACCGGGTCCGCGCCGCCGACCCGGCCGACGCCGACGGGCTGACCACCGGCAACCCGCCGACGCTGTCCCCGCCGCAGCGGCGGCTGTGGTTCATGGACCAGCTCGCCCCGTCCAGCGCGCCGTACAACATCGCCGTCGCGCACCGGCTGCGCGGGCCGCTGGACGTCGCCGCGCTCGGCGCCGCGCTGCGGGCCGTCGCCGAACGGCACGACGTGCTGCGCTGGCGGATCCCGCAGAACGGCGGCGTGCCGTACGCGGTCCGCGAGGAACCCACCGACGTGGCGGTGCCGGTGGTCGACCTGACCGCCGCCGCCGACCCGGACACCGAGCTGGCCGGCATGCTCGCGGCCGGCGCCGGGCACGCGTTCGACCTGGCCACCGGCCCGCCCTGGCAGGTGACCGTGTACCGGCTCGCCGCGCAGGAGCACGTGCTCGCGGTCACCGTGCACCACGCGGTCTTCGACGGCTGGTCCGAGGCGCTGCTCTACGACGAGCTGGCGCTCGCGTACGCCCGCGCGCTCGGCCGGTCCGTGCCGGGCCGCCCGCCGCTGCCCGCCACGTACGCCGACTACGCCGTGTGGCGCGCCGACCGGGACCGGCGCCGCGGCGAGACCGACCTGGCCTGGTGGACCGCGCACCTGGCCGGCGCGCCGACGGTGCTGGACCTGCCCCGCGACCGGCCCCGCCCGGCCGTGCAGACGTACGCCGGCGCGGAGGCCGCGGTACGGCTGGACGAGGCCGCCGACCGGGACGTGCGCGACCTGGCCGCGCGGCGCGGCACCACAGTCGCCGCGGTGCTGCTGGCCGCGTTCGGCGAGCTGCTGCGCCGGGTCACCGGCGGCGACGAGCACGTGCTCGGCGCGATCGTCGCCGACCGGCGGCTGGCCGCGTTCGACGAGGTGATCGGGTTCTTCATCGACACCGTGCCGGTGCGGGTCCGCTCCGGTGGCGCGAGCTTCGCCGAGCAGGTCGACCGGGCCGCCGCCGAGCTGCACGAGGTCACCGCCCACCCGGGCGCGCCGCTGGAACGCATCGTGGAGGCGCTCGGCGTGGGCCGGGACACCTCCCGCGCCCCGCTGGTGCAGGTGCTGTTCAACGTGCTCAACTTCGCCCCGCCCCGGCTGGCGCTGACCGGCCTGGCGGCCGAGCCGGTGTCGGTGCCCAAGCCCGGCTCGCCGTTCGACCTGACCGTCTACGTGGTGGAGCGTGACGGGCGGGCCGGCGTCGAGGTGGTGCACAACCCGGACCTGTTCACCGCCGAGCGGATCAGCGCGCTCCTGGCCGACCTGGCCGCCCTGGTCGGCGCGCTCGCCGCCGATCCGGACGCGCCGGCCGCCGAGGTGGCGCCCGAGCTGCCCCGCCCGGCGGTGCGTGTGGCCGCGCTCGGCGCGATGACCGTCGCCACCGCCGAACCGGCCCGCGCGCCGCTGCCCACCGGCTCGGACGCGCTCACCGGCACCGAGGAGCTGATCGCCGGCATCTGGCGCGACGTGCTCGGCCGGGACACCGTCGGCGTCACCGACAACTTCTTCGACATCGGCGGCCACTCGATGGCCCTGGCCGCCGTGTACGCCCGGCTCACCGAGGCCACCGGCCGCTCGATCACCATGCTCGACCTGTTCCGCCACCCGACCGTGCGGGCGCTCGCCGCCAGCCTGGACGGGGCCGCCGACCGGCCGGAACTGGCCCGCGCCGCGCTGCGCGCCGCCGCGCGGCGGGGCCGCGCCCGCCGAACCCCGCCGCCACGCCGACCTCACCCGTGACGCGATCCCTTGTGAATGAAGGAACCCCCATGCAGAACGACATTCCCGCCGACGACGGCGTCGAGCCCATCGCCATCGTCGGGCTCGCCGCCCGCCTGCCCGGCGCGGCCGACGTCGACGAGTTCTGGCGCAACCTGGTCGACGGCGTGGAGTCGACGACCGAGCTGACCCGCGAGGAGCAGCTCGCCCGCGGCGCGCAGCCGCAGGAGGTCGACGACCCGGGCTGGGTCAACCGTGCCCCGCTGGTGGACGGCTACGACGAGTTCGACGCCGGCCTGTTCGGGATGACCGCCCGCGAGGCCGAGATCACCGACCCGCAGCACCGGCTGTTCCTGGAGACCTGCTACACCGCGTTGCAGGACGCCGGCTACGACCCGGGCCGCTACGACGGTGCGGTCGGCGTGTACGCCGGCACCGGCGGAAACACGTACCTGCACCGCAACGTGTACCGCAACAAGCGGGTCGGCGGGAACCCGCACGGCGCGGTGTCGCTGGCCACCGGCAACTCGCCGAACTACGTGGCCACGAACGTGTCGTACCGGCTGGACCTGCGGGGCCCGAGCATGACCGTGCACACCGCCTGCTCCACCTCGCTGGTCGCGTTCCACCTGGCCTGCGAGGCGCTGCGCAACGGCGAGTGCGACATGGCCCTGGCCGGCGGCGTCAACATCGAGCTGCCGCACGTCGGCTACCTCGGCATGGACGGCTTCACCTCGCCGGACGGGCGGTGCCGGCCGTTCGACGCCGCAGCGAACGGCACGGTGTGGGGCAGCGGCGTCGGCGTGACGCTGCTCAAGCGGCTCTCCGACGCGATCGCCGACGGCGACCACATCCGCGCGGTCGTGCTCGGCAACGCCATCAACAACGACGGCGCCGGGAAGGTCGGCTTCACCGCCCCCAGCATCGACGGGCAGACCGAGGCCATCGCCCAGGCCGTCGCGCTCGCCGGCGTCGACCCGCGCAGCATCAGCTACGTCGAGGCGCACGGCACCGGCACCGCGCTCGGCGACCCGATCGAGGTCGCCGCGCTGTCCGCCGTCTACGCCAAGGACACCGACGAGCGCGGCTGGTGCGGCATCGGGTCGGTGAAGTCGAACATCGGCCACCTGAGCCAGCCCTCCGGCATCGTCAGCGTGATCAAGACGGTGCTGGCGATGGAGCACGGGCTGATCCCGCCGACCATCAACTACGAGGCGCCGAACCCGGCCATCGACTTCGCCGACACCCCGTTCTACGTGGCGAACACGCTGACCAAGTGGGACACCGACGGCGGGCCGCGCCGGGCCGGGGTCAGCTCCTTCGGCATCGGCGGCACCAACGCGCACGTCGTGCTCCAGGAGGCGCCGGCGGCGGAGCGGGACGAGCCGCCGGCCCGCCCGGCGCACCTGCTCCAGGTGTCGGCGAAGACGCCGACCGCGCTGGACGTCGCCGTGCGCCGGCTCGCCGAGCACCTGGAGGGCGGCAGCGACGTGGCGCTCGCCGACGTGGCGCACACGCTGCGCGTCGGCCGCCAGACGTACGCCCACCGCGCCGCCGTCGTGGCCGGTGACCCGGCGTCCGCCGCCGCCGCGCTGCGCGAGCGGCGCAAGGGCCACCGGGGCGTCGCCGACGGACCCGCCCCCCGGGTGGCGTTCCTGTTCAGCGGCCAGGGCTCGCAGTATGCCGGGATGGGCGCCGAACTGTACGCCCAGGACCGGGCGTTCGCCGCCGCCGTGGACGAGTGCGCCGACCTGCTCCGCCCCGAGCTGGGCCTGGACATCCGGGACCTGATCCTCGGCCGTGACCCGGACGCGGCGGACAAGCTCACCGAGACCCGGTGGACCCAGCCCGCGTTGTTCACCGTCGAGTACGCCCTCGCCGTCGCGTGGCGGGCCGCCGGGGTCGTCCCGGCCGCGATGATCGGCCACTCCATCGGCGAGTACGTGGCCGCCACGCTCGCCGGCGTGCTCGACCTCGCGGACGCGCTGCGCGTGGTGGCCGCCCGGGGCCGGCTCATGCACTCCCTGCCCGCCGGTTCGATGCTGGCGGTCACGCTCGACGAGTCGGCGGTGGCCGACCGGCTGCCTCAGGGCCTGTCGGTGGCCACCGTGAACGGCCCCGGCACCTGCGTGGTGGCCGGCGAGACCGCGCTCGTGGAGGAGTTCGCCGCCAGCCTGGGCGGCAAGAACAAGTCGAAGCTGCTGCGCACCTCGCACGCGTTCCACTCGCCGATGATGGACCCGATCCTGGACGAGTTCACCGCGCTGATGGCCACCGTGCCGCTTCGCGCCCCGGCGGTGCCGTTCCTGTCGAACGTGACCGGCACCTGGATCACCGAGGCGCAGGCCACCGACCCGGCGTACTGGGCCGCGCACCTGCGCCGCCCGGTCCGCTTCGGCGCGTGCGTGGCCACGCTGCTCGCCGAGGGCACCTGGGCGCTCGTCGAGTGCGGCCCCGGCCGGCAACTGGCCAACCTGGCCCGGATGCAGGTCGCCAAGGCCGGCGAGGCGCAGCGCGCGCTGACCCCGCTGGGCAGCCTGCCCGGCGCGGGCGAGCCGACCGGTGACCTGGCCGCGCTGCTCGGCACGGCCGGCGCGCTCTGGTGCGCCGGGGTGCCGGTACGCCTTGCGGCCGACCCGGCGGCGCGGCGGGTGCCGCTGCCCACGTACCCGTTCGAGCGGCGCCGCTACTGGATCGACCCGGACCCGGAGCAGGAACTGGCCACGGCGCCCGTCGAGACCGGCCCCCGGCCGCTGCCGGAGTGGTTCGCGGTGCCGGTGTGGCGCCAGGCCGCCCCGGCGCGCGCCGTGGAGCCGCTGGGCCGCTGCCTGGTGCTGGCCGACGGTCCGCGCGGCGAGGCGCTCGTGGCCGCGTTGCGCGCCGCCGGCGACGACCCGGTCGAGGTACGCGCCGGCGAGGCGTTCACCGCCACCGCGAGCGGTTTCCGGCTGCGCCCCGGCGTACGCGCCGACGCCGAGGAGCTTCTCGCCGCGCTCGGCGCCGACGTGCCCCGGCGGATCGTGCACGCGTTCGCGCTCGACGGCGAGCCGGCCGGCACCGACCCGGCGGCGGCCTGGGCGGCGCAGGAGCGCGGCTTCTTCGGCGCGCTGCACCTGGTGCAGGCGCTCGCGGGCACCGGTGTGACCGCCGATGAGGCGGGCGTACGCCTGGACCTGGTCACCGCCGGCATCGGCGACGTACGCGGCGACGACCTCGTCCGCCCCGAGCACGCCACGCTGGCCGGCCTGGCCCGGGTGCTCCCGGCCGAGCTGCCCGGCCTGACCGTGCGGCTGCTCGACACCGACCCGGCCGCGCGCGGCGTGGCCGCCCTGGTGGCCGAGCTGCGCAGCCCGGTCGACGCCGAGCACCCGGAGGTGGCGCTGCGCGGCGACCGCCGCTGGCTCGGCGGCTACGAGCAGGTGAGCGTTGCGGCCGAGGCGGAGCCGGGCGTGCTGCGCGAGGAGGGCCGCTACCTGATCACCGGCGGTCTCGGCGGCATCGGCGTCACCCTGGCCGAGGACTTCGCCCGCCGGGCCCGCGCCAAGCTGGTGCTGCTGGCCCGCTCCGGGCTGCCCGGGCGCGACGAGTGGGACGCGCACCTGGCGGTGCACGGCGGCGCCGACCGGGCCGGACGCGCCATCGCGGCGATCCGCCGGATGGAGGCCGCGGGCGCCGAGGTGCTGGTGCTCGCCGCCGACGTCACCGACGCGGACGACCTGCGCCGGGTCCGCGACGAGGCCGAGCGGCGGTTCGGCGGGCTCGACGGCATCGTGCACGCCGCCGGCCTGCCCGGCGGTGGCATGGCTGAGATCAAGGAGCGCGACGAGGCGCAGCGTGTGCTGGCCCCGAAGCTGGCCGGCACGCTCGCGCTGGCCCAGGTCTTCGGCGACCTGCCGCTGGACTTCGTCGTGCTGTGCTCCTCGATCACCGCGGTGATCGGCGGGTTCGGCCAGGTCGACTACTGCGCCGCGAACAACTTCCTGGACGCCTTCGCGCGCTCCGGCACCGGGTTCCGCGCCCCGGTCGTGTCGCAGAACTGGGGCGGCTGGGCCGAGGTCGGCATGGCGGTGGAGACCGCCGCGCCGGCCGCGTTCCGGGCCGCCGGGCGGGACACCGTGACCACCACGGTCACGCACCCGGTGCTGACCACGATGGTCGCCGGGCCGGACGGCACGGTGCTGCACGGCCTGGTCGCGGCCGACACCCACTGGCTGCTCGACGAGCACCGCATCGGCGGCGTGCCGGTGGTGCCGGGCACCGCCCACCTGGAGTCGGTACGCGCGGCGGTGGCCGCCGCGCTGCCCGCGCCGGGGCCGGACGCCGCTGTCGAGCTGCGCGACGTGGTGTTCCTGGAGCCGTTCTCGGTGCCGGACGGCACCGTGGCCCAGTACCGGGTCGAGCTGACCCCGACCGAGGACGGCACCGACTTCACCGTGGCCAGCCTCGCCGCCGGCCAGGCGCGCGCCCACGTACGCGGCAGCGCCGGGTGGACCACCGAGGCGGCCCCGCCGGCCGCCGTGCCCGCCGTGGCCGGACGGCGGGTCGACGACGACGCCTCGTTCGGCCGGGGACGCACCAGCATGCTGACGTTCGGCCCGCGCTGGGCGGCGCTGGCCGAGCACCACCTCGCCGACGGCGAGGAACTAGCCCGCGTGCAGGCGCCCGCCGCCGCGCTCGGCGACCTGCCCTCGTGGGGGCTGCACCCGGCGCTGCTGGACGTGGCCACCGCGTTCGGCCGCGGCCAGGGCTCCGGCACCTACCTGCCGCTGTCGTACGGCCGGATCGTGGTGCGCGGCGCGCTGCCGGCGACGTTCCACAGTCACCTGCGGCACCGGCCCGCCGCCACCGACGAGGTGGTCGCCGCCGACCTGTCGCTGCGCGACCCGGACGGGCGGGAACTGGTCGCGATCAGCGACTTCGTGCTGCGCCGGGTCGACCAGGACGCGGTCACCGGCAACCTGGCCGAAGCCCCGGCGGACGCCGACGCCCCGGCGCCGGTGACCGAGGACATCCGCCCGGTCGACGGCGCGGAGGCGTTCCGGCGCAGCCTCGCCGCCGGGCTCGGCGCCCAGGTGGTGATCGCCACCCGCACCGTCGCCGACATCCGTCGCCGGGCCGCCCGGGTCACCACCGACAGCATCGCCGAGGAGACCGACGCGGCGGCCGGCGCGACCGCGGCCACCGGCGGCGGCTCGGCCGCACCCGGCACCGAGCTGGAGAAGACCATCGCCCAGGTGTGGCGCGACGGTCTCGGCGTCACCGACATCGGCGTGGACGACGACTTCTTCGCCCTCGGCGGCAACTCGCTGGTCGCCGTGCAGCTGATCGCCGCCATGCGCAAGGCGACCGGGGTGCGGCTGCCGATGCGCAGCCTCTTCGAGACCCCCACGGTGGCCGGCCTGGCCGCCCGGATCGAGGAGCTGCGCGCCGAGGCGCCCGCCGACCAACCGGCCGCCCCGGCGGCGATCCCGGCCATCCCGCGGCTGCCCCGCGGCTGACATCCGACGGAACAAGGAGACACCGCACCATGAGCGAGACAACCGCGACGCTGCCGGTGGTCGTCGAGAACGACGGCCGGCCGCTGACCGACCTCATCGCCGCCCGGCGCGCCGAGCTGCGGGACACCCTCGTCGCCAGCGGAGGGCTGCTGTTCCGCGGCTTCGACGTGGGCGGCGTGGACGGCTTCGACCAGGCCGTACGGGCTCTGGCCGGTGAGCCGCTGACCTACACCGAGCGCTCCTCGCCCCGGCACTCGATCAAGGGCCGGGTCTACACCTCGACCGACTACCCGCCGGACGAGGAGATCTTCCTGCACAACGAGAACTCGTACCAGGCGCGCTGGCCGCTGACGCTGTTCTTCTACTGCGTCACGCCGCCGGACAGCCAGGGTGCCACGCCGCTGGCCGACGTGCGCCGGGTGTACGAGCTGATCGACCCGGCGGTACGTGAGGAGTTCGTCCGCCGCCGCTGGATGCTGGTGCGCAACTTCCACGGCGACTTCGGCACCCGCTGGCAGGAGGTGTTCAACACCGAGAGCCGCGCCGAGGTGGAGGCGTACGCGGCGGACAACGGGATCACCGTGGAATGGGTCGGCAAGGACGGCCTGCGTACCCGCGCGGTCCGGGACGTGGTGCACCACCGGCCCGGCTCGGACACCCCGCGCTGGTTCAACCACGCCACCTTCTTCCACCTCAGCACGTTGCCCAAGGACTACCAGGAAGGGCTGCTGGCCATGTTCGGCGCCGACGGGCTGCCGTCGAACACCTACTACGGCGACGGCGGCGAGATCCCCGCCGACGTGATGGACCACCTGCGCGCCGCCTACCGGGCGGCCACGGTCCGCTTCGACTACCAGCGCGACGACGTGCTGGTGGTGGACAACATGACCGCCGCGCACGGCCGGGAGCCGTTCACCGGCCCCCGCAAGATCGCCGTGGCGATGGCCGAGCCGCACACCCCCGACACCGCAGGAGCGAACTGACATGGCCGAATCCCGATTCCTGGTCGTCCGCAACGACGAGGAGCAGTACTCGATCTGGTCGGCCGACCGCGAGCTGCCCGCCGGCTGGCACGACACCGGCTTCGCCGGCAGCCGCGAGGAGTGCCTGGCCCACGTGGACGAGGTCTGGACCGACATGCGTCCCCGCTCGGTGCGCGAGGCCCTCTCATGACCCAGGAGTGGACGTTCCCGGCCTCCTACGCCCAGGAGCGGGTGTGGATGGCCAACCAGCTCGACGCCGGGTCGCCGGTGTTCAACGTCTCCTTCCCGTGGATGTTCCCCGCCGACGTGGACGCCGAGACGGCCGGCGACGTGGTCAACCGGGTGATCGCCCGGCACGAGGCGCTGCGTACCCACCTGCGGGTCGACGACGGCGCGCTGGTGCAGGTCGTGCGCGCCCACGAACCGGCGCCGCTGCCCGTCACCGACGTCACCCATCTGCCCGCCGGTGAGCAGCGCGGCGAGTTCGAGCGGATCCGCGGCGAGATGGCGCGCGCCCCGATCCCGATGGACGCCGCGCCGCTGTGGCGGGCCCGGCTGATCCGCATGGAGGACGGGCTCGCGCTGGCGTTCGTGGCGCACCACGCCGTCTTCGACAGCCACTCGGCGGTGCTGTTCCACCACGAACTGGTCGCGTTCTGCGAGGCCGCGCGCACCGGCGCCGAGCCCGCCGTGCCCGAGCTGCCCATCCAGTACGCCGACTTCGCGGTCTGGCAGCGCCAGCAGCTCACCGGCGAGGAACTGGACCGGCAGCTCGCCTTCTGGACCGGCCACCTGGCCGGAGCGCCGCCGGTGATCGGCCTGCCGCTGGACCGGCCCCGTCCGGGCCAGCTCGGGTTCGCCGGTGACGAGGTGCGCTTCACGCTGCCCGACGGGCTGCTGGACCGGATCGGCACGCTGGCCACCGGCGCGCAGGCCACCCCGTACATGGTGCTGCTGGCCGGTTTCGCGGCGCTGCTGTCGCGGATCTCCGGCGACACCGACGTGGTGGTGGGGGTGGCCACCGCGGGCCGCGACAACCCGGAGCTGGCGCCGCTGATCGGCATGTTCGTCAACCCGGTGGCGCTGCGCTGCGACGTCTCCGGCGACCCGGCGTTCGCGGCGCTGCTCGGCCGGATCCGCAACGGCCTGATCGACGCCATGGAGCACGGCCAGGCGCCGTTCCAGAAGATCGTCGAGGCGGTCGACCCGCAGCGGGACCCGTCGGTGCAGCCGATCTTCCAGACCGCCCTGAACTGGATCCCGGACTCCGGCCTCGACCCGGTGGAGCTGGGCACCACGAAGGACGACCTGGCCTTCGACATCACCACCGGGGAGTGCCGCCTGGTCTACCGGACCGAGCTGTTCGACCGGGAGACCGCCGAGGCGGTGGTGCGCCGCTACGTGCGGCTGCTCGCCGCCGCCGTCGCCGAGCCGCAGCGCACCGTCGCCGCGCTGCCGCTGCTCACCGACGACGAACATGACCTGGTGCTGGGCGCCTGGAACGACACCGCCCACGACGTGCCGGCGAGCACTGTGGTCGACGAGGTGCAGCGGCAGGCCGCCGCCACCCCGGACGAGCCGGCGCTGGTCTGCGACGGCGCGACGCTGCGCTACGCCGAGCTGAACACCGCCGCGAACCGGCTGGCCCGGCTGCTGGTGGCGCGCGGGGCCGGCCCGGAGACCCGGGTCGCGCTGGCCCTGCCCCGCTCCTGCGACCTCGTCGTGGCGATGCTCGCCGTGCTGAAGGCCGGCGCCGCGTACGTGCCGGTGGACACCACGTACCCGGCCGGGCGGATCGCGTACCTGCTCACCGACGCCGCGCCCGCGCTGGTGGTGGCCGACCCGGACACCGCCGCCCTGGTGCCCGGCGACGCGCTGGTGCTCGACGGAGAGGTCGGCTCCGACCAGCCCGGCGACGACCTCACCGACGCCGACCGGGTCGCCCCGCTGCGCCCCGAACACCCCGCGTACGTGCTCTACACCTCCGGCTCCACCGGCCGGCCCAAGGGCGTGGTGGTCGAGCACCGGGCGGTGACCGCGTACCTGGCCTGGGCCCGGGCCACCTACCCGGGGCTTTCCGGGGTGGCGCTGCTGCACTCGCCGGTCTCGTTCGACCTCACCGTCACCGGCCTGCTCGGCACGCTCACCGCAGGCGGCACGGTACGGCTCGCCGCGATCGACGAGCCCGCCGCCCGCGCCGGTGGGCGGCCGACCTTCCTCAAGGTCACGCCGAGCCACCTGCCGCTGCTCGACGGCGAGCTGTCACCGACGACCGACCTGGTCATCGGCGGCGAGGCGCTGACCGGGGAGCAGCTCGCCGCCTGGCGGGCCGCGCACCCCGACGTGGCGGTGATCAACGAGTACGGCCCGACCGAGGCCACTGTGGGCTGCGTCGCGGCCCGCATCGCCCCCGGCGAGCCGGTCCCGGCCGGCCCGGTGCCGATCGGCACGCCCACCTGGAACACCCGGGCGCTGCTGCTCGACACCGCGCTGCGCCCGGTGCCGCCGGGCGTGGTGGGGGAGCTGTACGTCACCGGCACGCAGCTCGCCCGCGGCTACCACGAGCGGCCCGGCCTGACCGCCGAGCGGTTCCTGCCCTGCCCGTACGGCCCGCCCGGCGCCCGGATGTACGCCACCGGCGACCTTGCCCGCTGGCGCGCCGACGGCACGCTGGACTACCTGGGCCGCCGCGACGACCAGGTCAAGGTGCGCGGCATGCGGATCGAGCTGGGCGAGGTCGAGGCGGCGCTGCTGGCCCACCCGGACGTACGGGCCGCCGCCGCGGCGGTCCGCGCCGACGGCGGCGAGCCGATGCTCGTCGGCTACCTGGTGGGCCCGGCCCACGAGGACTCGGTCCGCGCCGAACTGGCCCGCGAGCTGCCGGCGCACCTGGTGCCGGCCGCCCTGGTCCGGCTGGACGCGCTGCCGCTGACCCCGAACGGCAAGCTGGACCGCGCCGCGCTGCCCGCCCCGGCGACGGCCGAGACGGCGCAGGACAGCTACGTCGCGCCCCGCACCGAGGCCGAGGCCCTGGTCGCCGAGGTGTACGCCGACATCCTCCAGGTGGAGAAGGTCGGCGCCCACGACGACTTCTTCGCCCTCGGTGGCAACTCGCTGCGCGGCATGCGGGCGATGGCCCGCATCCGCGCCGAGGTGGACGTGGAGCTGCCCATGCGGGCGCTGTTCAGCAGCCCCGTGGTGGCGGACCTGGCCGCCCAGATCGAACAGCGGATCGCCGCCGAGCTCGACGGCCTCTCCGACACCGAGGTCGCCGCGCTGCTCGCGGCGGAAGAGGGAACCAACTGATGACCGACCTGAAGGATCCGGCCCGCGAGGCGGCCCGGCAGGCGCTGATCGCCCGACGGCTACGCGCCCGCCAGACCGCAACCGCGGCCCGGATCACCCCCCGCCCGGCCGGCGCCGAGGTGCCGCTGTCCTACGCCCAGGAGCGGGTCTGGTTCATGGACCAGCTCGCCCCGGGCGAGGCGGCGTACCACATCGCGGTGCCGCTGCGGGTGCGCGGACCGCTCGACGTGGACGCGCTGCGCGCCGCCCTGACCGCGCTCGCGGACCGGCACGAGTCGCAGCGCACCCGCTTCCCGGCCGACGCCGACGGCCGCCCCACGGTGGTGATCGCGGACACCGCGGACGTGCCGCTGACGGTGGTGGACGCGCCCGACGAGGCCGCCGCGCAGGTGCTGGTCGAGGCGGCGGCGGCCGAGCCGTTCGACCTCGCCGAGGGGCCGCTGCTGCGGGCCCTGCTGATCCGGCTCGCCGCCGACGACCACGTGCTGTTCCTGGCCCAGCACCACATCGTCGGCGACGGCTGGTCGGTGGACGTGCTGCTGCGTGACCTGATCACGCTCTACCGGGGCGGCGAGCCGCCCGCCCTGCCGATCCAGTACGGCGACTTCGCCGTCTGGGAGGCCCAGGAGCTGGACGGCCCGCAGGCGCGGGCGCACGTCGACTACTGGAAGCAGCGGCTGGCCGGCATCACCCCGCTGGAACTGCCGCTGGACCGGCCCCGCCCGGCCACCCAGACCTACCGGGGCGACTTCGTCGAGTTCCAGCTCGACCCGGCCGCCACCGAGGCGCTCAACACGCTCACCCGCGACAGCGGCGGCACGCTGTTCATGACGTTGCTCGCCGCGTACCAGGTGCTGCTGGCCCGGCACTCCGGGCAGGACGACTTCGCCATCGGCGCGTCGGTCGCCGGACGGTCCGCGCCGGAGCTGGAGAACCTCGTCGGCATGTTCATCAACATGCTGCCGCTGCGCGCCGACCTGGCCGGCGACCCGACCTTCGCCGAGCTGCTGGAGCGCACCCGCCGCACCGTGCTGGACGGTTTCGAGCACGCCGAGGTGCCGTTCGCCAAGGTCGTGCACGAGCTGGGCCTGCCGCGCGACGTCAGCCGCTCCCCGGTGTTCCAGGCCATGTTCGTGCTGCAGAACTACGAGATGGGCCGGTTCACCGGCGTGTCCCGTACCGACGAGGTCACGTTCACCTGGACCCCGATGGAGTTGCGGGCCACCCGGTTCGACTTCGAGCTGCACGCGGTCGAGACCGTCGACGGGCTCTGGGGCAAGCTGGTCTTCAACACCGACCTGTTCGACCGGGCCACCGTGGAGCGGATGGCGCAGCGATGGACCGCGCTGCTGGACGCGGTCGTCGCCGCGCCGGACACCCCGGTCTCCCGGCTGCCGCTGCTGCCCGCCGCCGAGCGGGAGCTGCTGGCCGCCTGGAACGACACCAGCGCGGACTTCCCGCGCGCCGAGACGCTGCACGGCCCGATCGAGGAGCGCGCCGCGGCCACCCCGGACGCGGTGGCGGTCACCATCGACGGCCACAGCCGCACGTACGCCGAGCTGAACGCGCAGGCCAACCGCGTCGCGCACCGGCTGCGCGCGGCCGGCGTCGGCCCGGAGACCCTGGTCGGGGTCTGCGCGGAACGCTCGGTGGAACTGGTCGCCGGCCTGCTCGGTGTGCTCAAGGCCGGCGGCGCGTACCTGCCGCTGGACCCGGAGTACCCGGCCGACCGGCTCGCGTTCATGGTCGGCGACGCGGACGCGCCGGTGGTGCTGGTCCAGTCGCACCTGCGCGACGTGCTGCCCGACACCGGCGCCACGGTGCTCGAACTGGACGACGCCACCGTGTGGAGCGGTCAGCCCGACACCGACCCGGCGCCGGCCGCCGGGCCGGAGCACCTGGCGTACGTCATCTACACCTC
Organism: Micromonospora sp. CMU55-4; assembly: GCF_011602315.1. Lineage (NCBI taxonomy): Bacteria > Bacillati > Actinomycetota > Actinomycetes > Micromonosporales > Micromonosporaceae > Micromonospora > Micromonospora sp. CMU55-4. Next base: position 26,764 of record NZ_JAAOLH010000006.1, on the reverse strand, counting down.
CGGCTCCACCGGCCGCCCGAAGGGTGTGCCGAACACGCACCGGGGCATCGTCAACCGGCTCGACTGGATGCAGAAGACGTACCGCCTCGGCGCCGACGACGCGGTGCTCCAGAAGACCCCGGCGAGCTTCGACGTGTCGGTGTGGGAGTTCTTCTGGCCGCTGCGCACCGGCGCGCGCCTGGTGCTGGCCAAGCCGGGCGGTCACAAGGACGCCGGCTACCTGCGTGACCTGCTGGTGTCCGAGCGGATCACCACCGCCCACTTCGTCCCGTCGATGCTCACCGTCTTCCTCGCCGAGGACGGCGTGGAGGCGGCCACCGCGCTGCGCCGGGTGATCTGCTCCGGCGAGGAGCTGCCGCTGGCCTCGGCGGCCGACTTCACCGCCCGGCTGCCCTGGTGCGGCCTGCACAACCTGTACGGCCCGACCGAGGCGGCCATCGACGTGACCGCCTGGGCGTGCGAGCCGGACCGGCTCGCGCAGGTGACCAGCGTGCCGATCGGCGCGCCGATCGCCAACCTGCGGCTGCACGTGCTCGACCCGTCCGGCGCGCAGTGCCCGGTCGGGGTGGCCGGCGAGCTGCACATCGGCGGTGTCGGGCTGGCCCGCGGCTACCACCGCCGGCCGGCGCTGACCGCGGAGAAGTTCGTCCCCGACCCGTTCTCCGCCGAACCGGGCGCCCGCCTCTACCGCACCGGCGACCTCGCCCGCTGGGTGATCGGCCCGGACGGCGCCGGGGTGATCGAGTTCCTGGGCCGCATCGACCACCAGGTCAAGCTGCGCGGCCTGCGCATCGAGCTGGGCGAGATCGAGAGCGCGCTGCGCGACCAGCCGGGCGTCACCGAGGCCACGGTGATCGTCCGGGAGGACAGCCCGGGCGACAAGCGGCTCACCGCGTACCTGGTGGGGGCGGCCGAGCACGCCGCGCTGAAGGCGGCGCTGAAGGACACGCTGCCCGAGTACATGGTGCCGGCCGCGTTCGTCACGCTCGACGCGCTGCCGCTGACCCCGAACGGCAAGCTGGACCGCAAGGCGCTGCCCGCGCCGGTGGTCACCCGCGAGGCGTCGGTGGCGCTGGTCGAGCCGCGCGACGACACCGAGCGGGCGCTGGCCGCGATCTGGTCCGAGGTGCTCGGCGTGGACACGCTCGGCATCGACGACGACTTCTTCGACCTGGGCGGGCACTCGATGCTCGCCACCCAGGTGGTCGCGAAGATCCGCAAGGCGGAGCTGGGCGGCCGGGCGGTCGGCGTGATGGACCTGTTCCAGCAGCGCACCATCCGCGACCTGGCCGCGTTCATCTCCGGCGACGCCGCCCAGGAGGGGCCGCGCCGGCTGCTCTACGAGCTGACCAAGCCGATCCCGGCGGGCAAGCGGGTGCTGACGTACGTCTGCGTGCCGTACGGCGGCGGCAGCGCCATCGTCTACCAGCCGCTGGCCGACGCGCTGCCGGCCGGGTACGGGCTGTGGTCGCTGGCCATCCCCGGCCACGACGTCGGCCTCACCGAGGACGCGCTGCCGTTCGAGGAGCTGACCAGCCGGGTCGCCGACGAGATCCTGGAGCGGGTCGAGGGACCGATCGCCCTGTACGGCCACTGCGGCGTGGGCAGCGCGATCGTCGCCGAGGTGGCCCGCAAGGTCGAGGCGTCCGGCCGGGACCTGGAGGCCGTCTACATCGGCGCGATGTTCCCGTTCGCCCGCCCCAAGGGCGTCTTCTCGGCCGCCCGCAACAAGCTGGAGCAACTGCGCAGCAACAAGCACTACGCGAGCTGGCTCAAGTCGATGGGCGTGGACACCGACGAGCTGGACCCGGAGCAGGCGGACCGGATCATCAGCAACATGCGGGCCGACTCCCGCGCCTCGGAGGAGTACTTCACCCGGCTGCTGGACAAGCAGGCGACGAAGCTGCGCGCGCCGATCATCTCGGTGGTCGGCTCCGAGGACCCGGTCACCGACTACTACCGCGAGCGGTACACCGAGTGGCAGTTCCTCAGCGACACGCTCGGGCTGGTCGTGCTCGACCAGGCCGGTCACTTCTTCCTGAAGTACCGCGCCGAGGAGCTGGCCGAGATCGTCACGCAGGCGCACCCGGCGGTGGTCGCCGGTGACATCGGCGCGCTGAGCCCGCAGGCGCGGGGTGAGGACGCCGGCTGGGCGGTGGCGGACACGCTGCGCGTGGGCGTGGCCCGCAAGGCCAGCACCGCGGTCAAGCCGAGCATGGGCCGCTTCCTGGCCATCACGGTCGGGCAGCTCGTCTCCAGCACCGGCTCCGCGCTGACCGCGTTCGCGCTGCCGATCTGGCTGTTCAACCGCACCGGCTCGGTGGCCGACCTCGGTCTGCTGTGGGCGCTGGCGCTGATCTGCGGCGTGCTCATGCTGCCGGTGGCCGGCGCGCTGGTGGACCGGGTCAGCCGCCGCCGGATCATGATGACGGCCAGCTGCTTCGCCGGCTCCATCCAGCTGGTGCTGGCCAGCCTGCTGTGGACCGACAACCTGGTGCTCTGGCACATCTACCTGCTGGTGGCGCTGAGCTCGGTGGCCGGGTCGTTCCAGCGGATCGCGTTCCAGTCGGCGGTGCCGCAGCTGGTGCCCAAGCGCTACCTCGGGCACGCCATGGGCATCACCCAGCTGTCCACCGGTGTGGCCACGCTGCTCATGCCGGCGTTCGCGGCCGGCCTGCTCGCCACCATCGACCTGAAGGGCATCCTGCTCGTCGACGTGGCCAGCTACGTGCTCGCGGTGCTCACGCTCGCCGTGGTCCGCTTCCCGGACGCGCTCGGCTGGCGGCCCCGGGAGCGGCTGCTGGTGGCCATCGCCAACGGCATGCGCTACTCCTGGCGGCACCGCGGATTCCGGCTGATGCTCGGCTACTTCGCGCTGGGCAACATCTTCCTGGCGCCCGCGCTGGTGCTGATCACTCCGTTGGTGCTGTCGTTCGGCAGCCCCACCCAGGTCGCCCAGGTCGCGCTGGCCGAGGCGGTCGGCGCGGTGCTCGGCGGCATCCTCATGTCGCTGTGGGGCGGGCCGCGCAAGCGCCGCATGATCGGCGTGCTGATCGGCAACCTGGGCACCGCGATCGGCTGCATGCTGATCGGCCTGGACGCCTCGGTGGCGATGATCTGCGTCGGGTTCTGCTGGCTGGCCATGTCGATGACCACCGCGCAGTCGATCTACGCGACGATCGTCCAGGTGAAGGTGCCGCAGCGCTTCCACGGCCGGGTGTTCAGCCTCAACCAGACCATCTCCTGGTCCACGCTGCCGATCGGGTTCGCGCTGCTCGCGCCGGGCGCCACCGCGCTGTTCGAGCCGATGCTCGCACCGGGCGGGGCGCTGGCCGGCACGGTGGGGGCGGTGATCGGCACCGGACCGGGCCGGGGCATCGGCTTCGCGTACATCTGTTTCGGCGCGGCGCTGGTCCTGGTCACGCTCGGCGGGTTCGCCATCCGGCTGCTGCGCCGCTTCGACATCGAGGTGGAGGATTCCCTGCCGGACGACCTGATCGGCGCCCAGGAGCGTGAGAAGCGCCTGGCCGCCAAGGCCGAGAAGAAGGAGCTCGTCTCGGTCTGACCTCGCCTCCCATCCGGTTGATCAAGGAGTTCGTGTCCTTTCCGGGCCTTCCGGCCGGCACGAACTCCTTGATCACCGGGGGTAGCATCGGTGCGATGGGTGAGGACGTCACCGACACGCTGCTGCGGGAGATGGGGCGCCTCGATCCGTGTGTGGCGGTGGTCGAGGCCGGTGAGCAGGACGTCGACGGGCTCACCGACTACAGCCCGGAGGGTCACCAGGCCCGCGCCGATCTCGCCGCGCGCGCCCTGCGCCGGATCGAGGCGCTGCCCGCCCCGAGCGCGCTGCACGAGCACCTCGCCGAACGGCTGCGCGCCCGGATCGCCTTCCACGCCGCCGGGGAGGACCTGCGGGAACTGCACGTCGCGGCCACCGGCCCGCTCCAGCTCATCCGCCAGTGCGTCGAATCAGCGGTCCCGGGCCGCGACGCCGGGGACGCGGCCTACGAGGACGGCTGGGCCCGCGTCGGCGCGCGCCAGGCCGCGATCCCGGCATCCCTGGACGGGTACGCCGGCAGTCTGCTGGTCGCCGCCGAACGTGGTCACCTGCCCACACGACGCCAGGTGGGCCTGGTGACGCAGCGCTGCCGCACCTGGATCGACGAGGACACGGCGCTCGTGCAGCGCTACGGCGACGGGCCGCAGCGCGCGTCGTTGCAGGCGGCAGCGCGGGACGCGCGGGAGGCGTACCGGAGGTTCGCCACGATGCTCACCGCGGACCTCGCGCCGATCGCGCGCGACGACGAGGCGTTCGGCCCGGCGCGGTACGCCCTATGGGTGCGGACCTTCCTCGGCACGGAACCGGACCTGCGCGAGCTGTACGAGTGGGGCTGGGACGAGTTCACCGCCATCGAGGCGGACCTGGTCGCGGAGGCGAAAACCCTGGGTGGCGCCGTGCCCGAGGTGCTTCAACGGCTCGACCGCCCCGACGCGCCAGGTGTGCTGCGCAGCCGGGACGAGTTCGCCGCCTGGCTCCAGGAGCTGCTGGAGGCCACCACCGAGCGGATGCACGGCACGCACTTCGACATCCCCGCGCCGCTGCGCCGCATCGAGTCCCGGGTCACCACGTCGGGCGGCACCGCCTACATCGCGCCGTCGCGGGACCTGACCCGGCCGGGCCGGGTCTCGTGGCTGCTGCCCGACGGTCAGGAGCGCTTCCCGACCTGGTGGGCGTACAGCACCGCGTACCACGAGGGCGTCCCCGGCCACCACCTGCACCTCGGCTCGGAGGCGTGCCGGGGCGGCCCCGGGCAGCGGCTGAACCTGCTCGGCGGGCTCTCCGGCGCCCAGGAGGGCTGGGCCCTGTACGCCGAAGGGCTGATGGACGAACTCGGACTCTACGAGCAGCCGGGCGCCCGGCTGGGCCACCTGTTCATGCAGTTGCTGCGGGCGGCCCGGGTGGTGCTCGACATCGGCCTGCACCTGAAGCTGCCGGAGCCGTCGGGCAGCACGCCGTGGACGCCGCAGGCCGCGCTGGACCTGCTGCGCGACCGCTGCCACCAGGGCCCGTACGCGCCACTGGAAGTGGCCCGGTACCTGGGCCGGCCCGGGCAGGCGCTCACCTACAAGGTGGGGGAGCGGGTGTGGCGGGACGGACGCGCGGCGTTCCCCGGCGACCGGCGCGCGTTCCACAACCGGGCGCTGGAACTCGGCTCGCTGGGACTGGACCAGCTCGCGAGCGCGCTTCCCGCCTATCCGGCCTCGTCGGCGGGCAGCTCCTCCGGGTCGGCCACCCAGGCGGAGTAGACAGGCAGCGCGTGCCACGGGCCGCCGGCCGGGTCGGTGGTCACCGCGACCACCGCGTACGGGTGACCGAAGCGCAGCTCCGCGACGCGGGCGACCCCCTCCGGCGGCAGCGCTGTCGCCCGGCCGAACGCGGTCACCGCGGCGGCCTCGAAGCCGTAGCGGCCGAACCGGGCCACCGCGGACTGCGCGGCGTCGAACCCCGGCCCGGTCAGGCCCAGCAGCTCGCCGAGCGCCCGCGCCGCCGCGTCGAAGCCGAACCCGGGCGTGGCCAGGTCGTGGCGGCTTTGCGCCGACCAGCAGGGCAGCACCGCGGTGGCGCGTTCCTCCCGGCCGTCGTCCGCGTACGTCCGGGTCGGCTCCTCCCGCAGCGTCCACAGCGGCGTCTCGCCCAGCGGCAGGTCGAACAGCGACCGGCGGCCCGGCATGGCGTCCGGCAGGAGCGCGGCGGCGCTCGCCAGCTCCTGCGCGGCGGCCAGCACGTCGACGGCCGGCACGTCGGGCGCGGCGGCCACCGACACCACGAGCATTCCGGCGCCGTCGTCGCCGGTGCGGGCCGGCACCGCGTGCGCCGCCACGTCACCGGCCCGGTCGGTGGCCGCCACCCAGCACCGGTGCCCGAACGGCGGCGTACGCAGCACCCGGCTCAGCCGGCCCGACCAGGCGCTGTCCGCACCCAGTTCGGTGCCCGGGACGGTGTCGAACGGGTCGGCCCACGACACGCGGGTGGCCAGCGCGTTGGCCAGGAGCAGCAGCGTGTCCGGGGTGACGTCGACGGGGAAGCTGTCGATCAGCCCGCCGGTACGCTCCCGGGCCCAGCCGTCCAGCGTGGCCTGGTCGGGCAGCGGACCGCGTTCGGTGTTCTCCGGCAGCGCGGCCCGCCACGCGGCCAGCTCCGGCGCCGGAGCGCGCTCCCACAGCGCGGTGGCCGCGGCGACCATCGGGTGCGGCGCGGCGAGCAGCGCCCGGGCCTCCGCGGCGGCGTCGTCCGGGTCGGCGTCGAGCGCCTCGGCCAGCGCCGCCCGGGCGTCGCCGGTGGCGGCCGGGCCGGTCAGCGCCAGCAGCAGCCACGCGCCCAGCGGCGAGGCGACGTGGTGGGTGTCACCGGCGGCGCGGTGCAGCCGCTCGGCGTAACGGGCCAGTGGTGCGTGCAGGGGAGTCACGGCTCCACTCTGCCCGCTCACGCGCCGGGTGGCACGCCCGCGCTCAGGACCACAGCTCGAACGGCTCGTCGATCTCCTCGCCGGCCAGGAACGCGGGCAGCAGTTCGGGCAGCCGCCCGGGATAGCAGCGCGGCCGCTCGGCGAGCACCTCGGCCAGCGGCCACCAGCGGAACCCGAAGTAGTCCTCCACCTCGTAGTCCAGCCGCCGCGCCTCGTCCACGTCCGGTCCGGGGCCGGGCAGCCGTACCGCCACGATCACCTCGTCCTGGAGGTGGCGGCGCTGCCGGTGCCGGAAGCTGGCCCGCCGCCGCCACGTCGGCGCGCCCACCTCGTCCGGACCGATCGCGATGCCGGTCTCCTCGCGCAGTTCGCGGACCGCCGCCTCCCGGTAGGTCTCGCCCGGGTCCAGCCCGCCGCCGGGTAGCTCCCACCACACGCCGAGGTCGGGGTGGTCCGGGTCGCGGGTGTGGAACAGCAGCAGGTGGTCGGTGGCGTCGAGCACGACCAGCCGCACCGCGCTGCGCTCGAACACCGGCAGATCATCGGGTAGCCGCACGCCCCCAGCGTAAGGAAGGGCCCCTTATTAACGCCTCCGGTAGTAGAGGGGCCCCTATTAACAGGGGGCATCCCGCACGGCGCCGTCCACCCGACCGGGCGACCCGATTCCCGGGCGGTCGCACCCCGGCCGATAGGCTGCCCGCCGTGGCAGGTCTGTTGAAGAACGTGGCGTCGCGGCTCGGCCGGATCACCCGGGCTGTGCCCGCCCCGCCCCGCCCGGGCGCGCCGATCCCGGCTCAGGTCGCGCGCCGCCGGCAGGTCAACGCGCTGCAGCGCCGCGAGTTGTCGTACGCGCCGGAGCCGGACGGCCAGGCCGACCCGGGCGAGATCGTCTGGACGTGGGTGCCCTACGAGGACGACCCCCGCCAGGGCAAGGACCGCCCGGTGCTGGTGGTCGGACGGCACAGCCGCACCCTGTTCGGGCTGATGCTGTCCAGCCAGAGCGACCGGGACGGCCAGCGGCACTGGCTGGCGCTCGGCCCGGGGGAGTGGGACCGGGACAACCGGCCCTCCTGGGTGCGCCTGGACCGGGTGCTCACCATGCGCGAGGACAGCATCCGCCGCGAGGGCGCGGTGCTGGACCGGCCACGGTTCGACCGGGTCGGGCAGGCGCTGCGCGCCGGCTACGGCTGGCGCTGACCGCGCGCCCGGGACCCACGCCAGCCAGGTAGCCGCGCCGGCCGGGCACGCGGACCGACCGGCCACGCTGATTGGCTGAGCACACGGACCGGCCGGGCACGTGGCGCCCTGGGCCGGGCCGGTCAGTACTCCGCGACGAGCTGCCGGGTCGGGCGGGCCGCGCCGAGCGTCTTCGCCTCGTACATGGCGGCGTCGGCGCGGCACAGCGCGTCGGTGAGCTGCGTCGGGCAGTGCACCGGCGCGAGCCCGACCGAGGCGGTGACCTGGATGCTGCGCGCGCCCAGCGGGATGGGCGCGGCGAGCGCCTCGCAGAGCCGCCGCGTGGCGTGCTCGATCCACCGGCGGTCGGCTGTGGGGCTGGCCAGCAGGCCAGCGAACTCGTCGCCGCCGAGGCGGGCCACCAGGTTGTTACCGGCGAACGCGGCGAGCCGCTGCGCGACGCTGATCAGCACCTGGTCGCCGGCGGCGTGCCCGTAGCGGTCGTTCACCTGCTTGAAGTTGTCCAGGTCGAGCACGACCGCTACCAGTGGCTGGCCGGCCGGGTCGGTGAGCAGGGTGGCTGCGAGCCGGAAGAACGCGCGGCGGTTGGGCAGGCCGGTGAGCGGGTCGTGGCTGGCCGCGTGCCGTTCGGCGGCCAGTTCGGCCTGGAGCAGCTCGATCTCGGCCTCGGCGCGTACGGCGCGGCGGCGCAACTGCCAGGCCGAGATGAGGGCCCCCGCGGCGGATATGCCGGAGGCGACGGTCATCGGATCCGGCACGCGCGTCCTCCTCACCGCAGTCCCCTAGCCGCGCGCGGCGGCATCCGGAGGCCGGGTTCGGGTCACCGAATGTGAGCGACCCGGCACACCGTACGTTTCGGCTATCATGCTCTCCGTCCATTGCAGATGCAATAGCAGATGCACGTGCATCTCACTCCTCAGTCGACAGACGTCGCCACCCACCGCTCCTCCCCGCGGCCTCGGCTGGCTCATCCCGAAGGACGCCCATGCAACAACCGCCGAACGGTGTGCCCGTGCCCGAGCTGCCCCCGATGCGCTGGTCGAAGAGTCGTCGCAGCAACCCCAGCGGCAACTGCGTCGAGTTGGCCGAGCTGCCCGGTGGCAACGGAATCGCGGTCCGAAACTCCCGGCACCCGGAGGGCCCGGCGCTGATCTACACAGTGGACGAAATCGCCGCCTTCGTGCTCGGCGCGCGCGACGGCGACTTCGACCACCTGATCCCGCCGTCCCGCACACGGGACTGATTAACCGCTCCGGAGGAGTTCACCTCACTGTCGGTTCATGGCATGCTTACTCGTCGGCCGGGGGGCGCCCGGCCGGGGCAGTCGGGATGCGAGGGCGGTCAGGTGGCGACGGTGCCCGTCGAGGGTGGTCCGACAAGCGGGCCCACCGTGCTGCGCATGTTGCTCGGTGGGCAGCTGCGGCGACTCCGTGAGAGGGCCGGGGTCAGCCGGGAGACCGCCGGCTGGGAGATCCGCTCCTCCGAGTCGAAGATCAGCCGGATGGAGCTGGGCCGCGTCGGCTTCAAGGAGCGCGACGTGGCCGACCTGCTCACGCTCTACGGCGTGACCGACGCCGGCGAACGTGAGTCGCTGCTCAAGCTCGCCCGGGACGCGAACAGCCCCGGCTGGTGGCACCGCTACGGTGACGTGCTCCCCGCGTGGTTCCAGGCGTACCTGGGGCTGGAGGCCGCCGCCGCGCTGATCCGCACGTACGAGGTGCAGTTCGTGCCCGGGCTGTTGCAGACCGCCGCGTACGCCCGGCAGGTGATCCTGCTCGGGCACCGCGGCGCGTCGGCGGCGGAGCTGGACCGGCGGGTGGAGCTGCGGATGCAGCGCAAGGAGCTGCTGCGCCGCAGCAACCCGCCGCAGTTGTGGGCGGTGCTCGACGAGGCGGCGCTGCGCCGCCCGATCGGCGGGGCCGCGGTGATGCGCGAGCAGCTGGACGCGCTGATCGAGGCGACCGCCGCGCCGCACGTACGGCTGCAGATCGTCCCGTTCTCCGCCGGCGGGCACGCCGCGGCCAGCGGGGCCTTCAGCATCCTGCGCTTCGGCGACGCGGACCTGCCGGACATCGTCTACATCGAGCAGCTGACCAGCGCGATCTACCTGGACAAGCGCGACGACCTCGAGTTCTACGCCGAGGCGATGGAACGGCTGTGCGTGGAGGCCGCGCCGCCGGAGCGCACCCGTGAGCTGCTGGCCCGCCTCCGTGACGAGCTGTACCCGGCCTGACCGGACCGGCGCCGGGCAGTACCATGATCCGCACCGGAGACAGTGGACGGTGGGACCCGAGTCGTGGAGGTGGCCTTGACCAGCGACGCAGCAGGGACGGCGCCCGTTTCCGGGCCGCCCGGCGACCGGATCGACACGACAGTGGCGCACCCCGCCCGCCGGTACAACTACTGGCTCGGTGGCAAGGACAACTTCCAGGCCGACCGGGACTCCGGCGACGCGATGGCCGCCCGGTTCCCGACCATCCGGATCAGCGCGCTGGAGAACCGGCGGTTCCTGCGCCGCGCGGTGCGTCACCTGGCGGGTGAGGCGGGCATCCGGCAGTTCCTGGACATCGGCACCGGCATACCCACCGCCGACAACACCCACGAGGTGGCGCAGGCGATCGACCCGCGCGCCCGGGTGGTGTACGTCGACAACGACCCGATCGTGCTGGCCCACGCCCGCGCGTTGCTGACCAGTTCGGCCGACGGCGTCACCGCCTACCTCGACGCGGACCTGCGCGACCCGGAGCGGATCCTGGCCCACCCGGACCTGCGCCGCACGCTCGACCTGTCCCAGCCGGTGGCGTTGATGCTGCTGGCGGTGCTGCACTTCGTGCCCGACGGCGAAGACCCGTACGCGCTGGTCGACACGCTTCTCGACGCGCTGCCCGCCGGCAGTTACCTGGCCGCCTCGCACGCCACCCACGACTACCTTCCGGCGGAGGTGGCCGCCGAGGCGAAGGCGGCGGCCCGGGGCGGTGGCCCGCACGGCGTGATCAACCTGCGCAGCCGGGAGGAGGTCGTACGCTTCTTCGACGGCCTCGAACTGGTCGAGCCGGGCATCTGCTCGGTGGCCGAGTGGCGCGCCGACGGCGAGCCGGAGCCGCGGCCGTCCGTGGTCGACGTCAGCATGTACGGCGGGGTCGCCCGCAAGCCCTGACTCGGGCGGAAGAACGCCGGAACACGGACGAAACGGGGGCGCGGGTTGGTGCGGCCGGTGCCGCGCATGGCAGCCTGGTGAATTATGTCGCCGTTCACGCCCGCCCTGCGCCTGCACGACCGCTACGTCCTGCGGGAGCGCATCGGCCTCGGCGGGATGTCCGAGGTGTGGCGCGCCGACGACGAGGTGCTGCACCGGCCCGTCGCGGTCAAGGTCCTCGCCGGGCAGCTCGCCGCCGACCCGCAACTGCGCGCGGTCATCCAGCGCGAGGCCCGCGCGGCGGCGCGGCTGACCCACCCGCACGTGACCCAGGTGTACGACTACGCCGAGGCGACGCTTGCGGGCGGCGTCGTGGTCCCGTACCTGGTGATGGAGCTGGTGGAGGGGCAGACGCTCGCCGACCGGCTGGCCGGCGGGCCACTGGCCTGGCCGGACGCGGTCCGCACGGCCGGGCAGGTCGCCGGGGCGCTGGCCGCGGCGCACCGCATCGGCGTGGTGCACCGCGACATCAAACCGGCGAACGTGATGCTCACCGAGACCGGCGCGAAGGTGCTCGACTTCGGCATCGCCGCGCCCGCCGGCCCGCACCCGGTCACCGGGCACACCGGCGTGCTGCTGATGGGCACCCCCGCCTACTTCGCCCCGGAACGCCTCGACCCGGGCCCGGCGCATCCGGCCGGTGACGTGTACGCGCTCGGCGTGCTGCTGTACCGCAGCCTCACCGGCCGGGCCCCGCTGCCGGTGCGCAGCTGGGACGACGTGCTGGAGGTGCGGCGCAACCGGCCGCCGGTGCCGCCGCCGCGCGTGCCGGGCCTGCCGCCGGAGATCGCCGACCTGGTGCTGGCCTGCCTGGACATGGACCCGGCGCGGCGGCCGAGCGCGGCCCGGCTCGCCGAGCGGCTCGGCGCGGGCCGCCCGGTGGATCCGCCGACCGCGATCCTGCCCACCGTGGCGCCGGTGACGCATTCGCCCACCCTGGTCGAGCGGGTTCCGGCCGCCACGGCCCGCCCGGTCGCGCCGGGGCGTCCCGGCGCGCCGCCGCGTCCGGCGGTCTCCTCGAACCGGCTGTTCGGGCTGCTGGTCGCCGGCGCCGTGGTGCTGCTGCTCGCGGTGGTCGGCTCGCTGGTGTGGGGTGACGGCTCCGGCGCCCCGCCGGCCGCCGCGCCCACGACTGGCCCCACGACCGGCGCCGCCGAGCCGCCTGCGCCCGAGCCGAGCAGCGCGGCGCCGCCGTCGACGGCGGCCGAACCGGTGACGCTGCGGCAGCTCGGCGACCGGTTCGACGAGTTGCTCGACCGGGCCGAGTCGATCGGGCTGATCGAGCGCAAGGTCGCCGACGACCTGCGCAAGAAGGTCGCCGAGCTGGACCGGGGCAAGCCGAAGGACCGGGAGAAGCGGGTCGAGGACCTGCGCGAGAAGATCGAGGACGCCGCCGAGGACGACAAGATCGATCCGGTCACCGCCGCCGGGCTGCGCAAGCTGCTCGACGGCTACGAGCGGCTGCGCGGCGGCGCCGAGGGCTGAGGGTCACCGCAGCGTGGCGGTGACCACCTCGCCGGTGTCCGTACCGGCCCGGGCCACCGGCTCACCCGCCGGTGACCAGATCCCCGAACCACCCGCGGCGCGCGCGTACCCGCCTCCGGTCGAGCCGGCGAAACTCGCCGTCGCCACCCACACGCCGTGCGCGGCGGCGACCCGGCGGGCGCGTTCGTCGGGCACCGCCGCGTCGTCCGCCGACTCCAGCACCCCGGCCAGGTAGGCGTCCGCGCCGAGCGCCACCGTCGCCGCCGCGTGCTCCGGCGTGCCGGTGTCCTTGCAGACCGCCAGGCCCAGCCGCCAGCCGTCCACATCGAGCACCGCCGGCTCCCGGCCCGGCCGCATGTGCTGCGGCTCCGCGCCGCCCAGGCACATCTTCCGGTACGCCACCCGCACGCCCTCGGCGTCGATCGCGAGCACGCCGATGTGCGGTCCCGGCACCGGCGCGCCGGCCAGCGCCAGCGTCCCGGTCTCGGCGCACGCCGCGCGCAGCGGCGCGAGCCGGGGATCGTCCGGGTCCAGCGGCGCGGCGTCCAGTTCGTACCCGGTCAGTGACATCTCCGGGAAGAGCACCACGCGGGCCGCGGCGGCGCGCACGGCGTCGGCGTGCCGTGCCGCGTTGCCCGCGACGTCGCCGGAGCGGGTGAGCGGCTGGGCGACGGCGATCCGCAACGGCGTACGCATGGCGTACACGATAATGGTTTCCATGACGCGTGGTCGTCCGCAGCTTCGCCCCGTAACGTTGGTCGGATGATCGGAAACGCACAGCTGCTCGCCGGCCCCCGGGTGAGCGCCGCGCGGGCGGCAGAGCCGTCCGGTGACGGAGTGACCGGCTGGGTCACCGGCCTGATGGAACGGCTCGGCGGTCCCGGCGCCGGCCTCGCGGTGGCGCTGGAGAACCTGTTCCCGCCCATTCCCAGCGAGGTGATCCTGCCGCTGGCCGGCTTCACCGCGAGCCAGGGCAAGATGAGCCTGGTCGGTGCGATCGTCTGGACCACGATCGGGTCGATCGTGGGCGCGCTGGCGCTCTACTACATCGGCGCGGCCCTCGGGCGGGACCGGATGCGCGCCCTGGCCGAGCGGCTGCCGCTGATCAAGCTGGAGGACGTGGACCGCACCGAGGCGTGGTTCCTACGCCACGGCGTCAAGGCGGTGTTCTTCGGCCGGATGATTCCGATCTTCCGCAGTCTCATCTCCATCCCGGCCGGGGTGGAACGGATGCCGGTGCCGGTGTTCCTGCTCTACACCGCGCTGGGCAGCCTGATCTGGAACACCACGTTCGTGCTCGCCGGGTACTTCCTCGGCGAGCAGTGGCACGTGGTCGAGGCGTACGCGGGCACGTTCCAGAAGATCGTGATCGTGGCCGTGATCGCCGGGTTCTGCTGGTTCGTGGTCAGCCGGGTCCGCCGCTCGCGCCGGAGCGCCCTCGCGGCGGAGGCGGCGCCGACGCCGGAATCGGCGCCGGAGTCGGCCCGGCAGGGCACCGTCTACCGCGGCGGCTGGTACGGCCGCGAGGAGGACTGAGCCGGGCAGGGCGGATAGAGCGGGCGGGTGCCGGCCCCGGCGGCCCGGGCGGCCTGGTCGCTGAACCGGCAGCCGAAGTCCGGCGCCGCCACCGCGCGCCGGTCGGTGACCGCGTCGCCGGCCGGGCGCTTGCCGGTGCGGACCCAGCGGGTCAGGTCGTCCCAGGCGGCGCCGGCCTCGGCCGGGCTGAACTCGCAGTGCTGCGCGGTACGCACGGCCCGCTGCACCAGCAGCCGGGACCGGCCGTGCCGGGCCACGTCCCGGGCGTACGCCTGCTCCATGCCGAACGGCACGAACAGGTCACCGAGGCCGTGCAGGCTCAGCACCGGCGCGGTGGGCCGCCCGGCGATCCGGGGCACCTCGGTCAGACTCGGCGAGAGCCGCTGGCGCAGGTTCTCCGGCGCGACCCGCTGCACCGTCGCGTTCAGGTCGACCGGCTGGTTCGGCGCGTACCTGGTGAACAGGTTCGTGGCGAGCTGGCCGGGCCGCCGGGCGGGGGAGCCGTCCGCCTCGCTGACCGCGATGCCGAACAGGAAGTCCTTCCAGACCGCGAACGCGGCGTCGGCGCCCGGCCGCGGCCCACCGGAGCGCTCCACGGTGACCGCGCGCAGTTGCTTGCCCAGGTCGTTGGTGGTGTCCGGGCCGCCCGGGGCCAGCCCGGCCAGGCCGAGCGTGACCTGGATCCGGGGCACCGCCGAGGCCAGGTAGTCGGGCGGCGTCGGGTACGCGCGCACCCCCGCGAGGGCCTGCGCGACCAGGTTGTAGTCCAGGAAGAAGTCGAACAGCTCCTGGTCGCCGAGCACCCCGCACATCGGCAGCGCCCCGGCGTAGAAGCCCGGGTACTGTTCCAGCGAACGGCCGATGACGTGACCGCCCATCGACACCCCGGCGATCAGCACCCGGTGCGGGCGCCGGACGGTACGGCTGAACAGGTCGGCCAGGGCGCGGGTGCTGCGCACGCCGGAGCGCACGTCGTAGCCGTTGCGGTCGTACGACGACGACGCCCACGCGTACCCCTGGGTCACCAGGCGCTGCCGCAGGTCGAAGCCGGGCGGCTCCGGCGACAGCTCGGTGCCCTGGCCGCGGTAGCCGTGCGCCCACATGACGAGGTCGCCGTTCCAGCGCCTGGGGATCTCGATGACGTACCCGGCGTTGGCGTGCACGCCCTGCCGCACGGTGGTGGCGGCGCCGCCGACGACAAGTGGCGGCAGCGGCGGGTTGACGATGGTGTAGCCGGGCAGCGGGCCGCTGCCGTCGTCGCGGCCGGTGGCGGCGGCGGGGGCCGCGCCGGTGAGGCCGAGCGTCAACGTGAGGGCCACGCCGACGGCGAGCAGCCGGCGGCGCACGGGTGAGGGCTGCATCGCTGCTCCCCGGGGGACGGTGCCACCCCGGGACGGGGGTGACGACGCGGGACGGATGCCTACCGGCCGGTAGCGCCCTGAACCTAGGCCGGGCGTCGAGAGCTGTCAATCACTGACCGACCGCTCGGTCAGCGCCCGTCCCGCGTGCCGCTCACACCACGCCGTGCGCCAGCATCGCCTCGGCCACCCGCCGGAACCCCTGGATGTTCGCCCCGGCCACGTAGTCGCCCGGCAGGCCGAACTCCTCGGCGGTCGCCCAGCACCTGTCGTGCACGTCCCGCATGATCTCGCGCAGCCGCTGCTCCGACTCGCCGAACGTCCACGTGTCGCGGCTGGCGTTCTGCTGCATCTCCAGCCCGCTGACCGCCACGCCGCCGGCGTTGGCCGCCTTGCCCGGCGCGAACCGCACCCCGGCCCGGCCGAGGATCCGCACCGCCTCCGGCGTGGTGGGCATGTTCGCCCCCTCCACCACCGCGACGCAGCCGCCGGCGACCAGCGCGGCGGCCTCCGCGCCGCCGATCTCGTTCTGCGTGGCGCAGGGCAGCGCCAGGTCGCAGGGCACCTCCCAGACGTTGCGGTCCGGGACCGCAGCCGCGTTGCGCGCGTGCTCGGCGTACTCGGCCAGCCGTCCCCGGCGCTGCTCCTTCAGCTCCCGCAGCAACGCCAGGTCGATGCCCTTCTCGTCGACCACGTAGCCGCCGGAGTCGGAGCACGCCACCACCGTGCCGCCGAGCTGGTGCACCTTCTCGATCGCGTAGATGGCCACGTTGCCGGAGCCGGACACCACCACCCGCTTGCCCTCCAGGCTGTCCCCGGCCTGGCGGAGCATCTCGTCGGCGAAGAACACCGCGCCGTACCCGGTCGCCTCCCGGCGCACCTGCGCGCCCCCGTACGCCAGGCCCTTGCCGGTGAGCACGCCCGCGTCGTACCGGTTGGTGATCCGCTTGTACTGCCCGAACAGGTAGCCGATCTCCCGGCCGCCCACCCCGATGTCCCCGGCCGGCACGTCGGTCTGCGGGCCGATGTGCCGGTACAGCTCGGTCATGAAGCTCTGGCAGAACCGCATCACCTCGCGGTCGGAGCGACCCTTCGGGTCGAAGTCCGCGCCGCCCTTGCCGCCGCCGATCGCCAGGCCGGTCAGCGCGTTCTTGAAGATCTGCTCGAAGCCGAGGAACTTCACGATGCCCAGGTAGACCGACGGGTGGAAGCGCAGCCCGCCCTTGAACGGGCCGAGCGCGCTGTTGAACTCCACCCGGAAGCCGCGGTTCACCCGTACCCGGCCCTGGTCGTCCTCCCACGGCACCCGGAAGATGACCTGCCGCTCGGGCTCGCAGATCCGCTCGACCACCTCGGCGTACTCGGGATGCCGGGCCAGGGCCGGACCGATGCTCTCCAGCACCTCGCGGACCGCCTGGTGGAACTCGGGCTCTCCCGGGTTCCGGGCGACCACGCCGGCGAACACCGACTCGACGGTCTCCGGCATCACGGGCACCTCCTCTCGCCTGGGCCGCAGACCTGCTGGCCTGCGTCGCCCCAGGATACGAACGGCCTGCGCGATCAGGTTCACTGGTCGCCGTGGACGCCACCATCTGGACAACGGCGCGGGACGCGCGCGCCTGGCTGGACGCCGCGAACGGCCGCGGCGACACCGAGCTGACCTGTCGCATCCTCAAGATCGGCGAGGAGGCCGGCGAGGTCGCCGCCGCCTGGATCGGGATGCTCGGGCAGAACCCGCGCAAGGGGGTGACGCACACCCGCGAGGAGGTCGCCGCCGAACTCGCCGACGTGGCGTTCACCGCGCTCGTCGCCATCGAGAGCCTCGGCCTGGACGCCCACGCCGTGCTGACCACGTGCGCCGACAAGGTGCGCTCCCGTACCGCTGCCACGGAAAAGGAGTGAACCGACCGGGAAACGGACACGTATGACCCGTTGGGGACCGGCGAGAGGGGATGACCATGACCACATCCGAGGATGAGCCCGGCCTGACCCGACCCCGCTGGTCCGGCGCGGCCCGCCTGCTGGCCGCCGCCGCCGCGCTGGTGGTCGTGCTCGGCGGGGTGGCCGTGGCGGTGACGCTGTCCAACCCGGGCCGCCTCGGCGTGGTCTTCTCCGGCGGCGCGCCGCCGTCGCCCGCCACCGGCGCCGGAGGTGTCGGCGCGGCCGAGGCCGCCGGAGCGCAGACGCTCGCCGAGCCCCGGGGCGGCCGGCAGCGCGCCGAGTTCGAGCTGGCCGACGGTCTGACCAGGTTCACCCTGCGGGCCGCCGACCTCGGCGACGACCTCTACCGCATCGACGTGCCGGAGGACGGCGGCGTCACGCCGCGCCCGCAGATGGTCGGCGACCGGGTCCGCCTGCGGGTCGAGGAGAACGGCCGTCGCGGGCCGGCCGCCGTGGACGTCGTGCTCAACTCCCGGGTCACCTGGCGGCTGCGGCTCGTCGGCGGCGTCAGCGAGCAGCGGCTCGACCTGGGCGACGCCCGGCTCGCCGGGATCGACCTGGTCGGCGGCGCGTCGCGGACCCGGCTGCTGCTGCCCCGGCTGAACGGGTCGCTCACCGTCCGGATGACCGGCGGGGTCAGCGAGCTGACCGTCACCGTGCCCGGCGGGCCGCCGGTGCGGGTGCGCGTCGCCGCCGGGGCCGGCTCGCTGACCGTCTACGACGAGCGGCACGGCGGGATCGCCGCCGGTGACCTGGTCAGCTCACCGGGCTGGGACCGGGCGACCGAACGGCTCTACCTCGATCTGGCGGCGGGCGCGAACGCGGTGAGCGTCACGGCGGACTGAGCGTACAGTCGGGGCGGTGGACCGCACCGAATCCCTGCCCGCGCAGACGCTCCCGCCCGGCGAGGGCCCGACCGACCCGGGCAGCGTGCTGCTTCCCGGGCACGACGTCCCCCTCGGCCGCTACACCACGGTGCGCCGGCTGCTGCCCCAGCGGCAGCGCCGGATGGTCGGCGCGTGGTGCTTCGTCGACCACTTCGGGCCCGACGACGTCGCCGACCGGCCCGGCATGGAGGTGCCGCCGCACCCGCACACCGGCCTGCAGACCGTCACCTGGCTGCTCGACGGGGAGATCCTGCACCGCGACAGCCTCGGCAACGTCCAGCCCATCCGCCCCGGCCAGCTCAACGTGATGACCTCCGGGCGCGGCATCGCCCACTCCGAGCGCTCCCCGCTGGTGCACCCGCCGCTCATGCACGGCGTACAACTCTGGGTGGCGCTGCCCGACCCGGCGCGCGCCGGCGACCCGGACTTCGCCCACCACGCCGACCTGCCCCGCTTTCGCGACGGCGACCTCGACGTCACGGTGCTCGTCGGTGAGTTCGGCGGGCAACGCTCGCCCGCCGTCGTGCACACCCCGCTCGTCGGCGCGCAGCTCGAGGCCCGCGGCGCGGCGCCGGCCACGCTGCCGCTGCGCCCCGACTTCGAGTACGCGCTGCTGGCCATGTCCGGCGCCGCCGACTGCGACGGCGTGGCGCTGGCCCCCGGCGCGCTGCTGTACCTGGGCCTCGGGCGAAGCGCGCTGACCCTGAGCGCCGAACCGGGCACCCGGCTGCTGCTGCTCGGCGGCACCCCGTTCGACGAGCCGCTGGTGATGTGGTGGAACTTCGTCGGCCGCTCGCACGAGGAGGTGGTGGCCGCCCGGGAGGACTGGATGGCCGGCCGCCGCTTCGGCGTCGTCGCCGACGACGCGGCGCCGCCGCTGCCCGCGCCCGCGCTGCCCACCACCCGGCTCAAGGCTCGCGACCGCAGCGGCGGCGTACGCGGCTGACGGTCGTACCCGAATGCCGGGCCGTCGCCTGGGTAGTCGGCGGCATGCCGACACACACCGCCACGCGCAGCGTCGAGGAGAAGAAGCGGCTGGCCCGCCGGCTCGCCGGGGACGGCCGCGGCTTCGCCGAGTGCTTCGGGTTCCGGGTGACGAACAACCCGGCCCAGTTGTTCCAGGTCCTCTACCTGTCCGTCCTGCTGGCCCGCCGGGGCGACTTCCACCGCGCGGTCGACGCGGCCACGGCGCTGCGGGACGCCGGGTGGGACACGGCGGCGCGGATGGCCCGCTCGCGCCACGAGGACCGGGTACGCGTGCTGCGCGCCGCCGGGCTGCGCGGCGACCTGGCCGGGCTCGCCGACACGCTCGGCGACCTGGCCCGCACGGTCGTCGACACGTACCGGGGCGACCTGCGCCGGCTGCGCACCGCCGCGCGTCAGGACCCGGCGGGGGAGCGGCGGCTGCTGACCGCACTGCCCGGAGTGGACGACGAGGTGTGCGACCTGTTCCTGCGCGAGGCGCAGGCGTTGTGGCGCGAGGCGGCGCCGGTGGCCGACCGTCGAGCGCTCGCGGCGGCCCGCCGGCTCGGCCTGGGCCGTACCGCCGGTGACCTCGCCGGGCTGGCCGGCAGTGGTGAGTCGGAACGACTGTCGTGGCTGGTCGGAGCGCTGGCGCGAGTGGACCTGGAACGCCGGTACGCCGAGGTGACCGCCTGAGCGCGTACGTGCGCCCGGACACAGTTCCGCGATTCTCACCCGTTCGGCTGATGTTGCGTCGTATGATGATCGTGGCAGCGATGCCCGCCCGGTTCGGGCGAACATCTCACCGCCTCGCGGTCGCGACCCGGTTCGGGCGTGAACCGCGGGGGACAGGTGCTGCGTGGCGCCCCAGGTCGCGGTTCGTGACCCGGGGCGCTCGCCTGTCCGGGCTGCGCGACCGGCCACAGAGGAGCCCAGCTTTTCCGCACGCGCAGAGGCCGGCGGCCGTGTCGCCCGCCGGCTCTCCCGCCGTGCTCAGATGCCGCGCAGGTGCTGCGACACGCGCGGGTGGTTGTCCCGGGCCTGCGCCGCGCGCTGCGAGCGGCTCACCTCCGGGGCCGCGTCGATGCCGGCCGAGCGGGCCACCTCGGTGCCGTTGGCGTAGTCCACCGGGGGCAGCGCGCGCAACGCCCGCAACACGTCCGGCGGCGCGCCCTCCCGCTCCGCCTCGCGGATGACGTCGTCCTTCCCGGCCGGGTAGTCCAGCGCGGACAGGTACTCCAGGACATCCGAGTAACTCGCCATCAGTCGGGCTCCTCGCGGCAGTAGTTGGGGTCACGACCGGGCGGCGGTTACCCGCCGCGCCGCCGCTCACGCCCGCCGCCACCGGAAAACCTGCCGCCCCGTCGCAACCGTTTCCGCCGCGCCGGGGCGGGTAGCCGCGCTGGGCGCACCGAAGGGGGTACCACCGATGCACTACCTGACGTTCGTGGGCCGGGTCGCCCGGCTCACCGGCACCAGCGAGGACCGCGCCGCCACGCTCACCGCGGCCACCCTGGAGACGTTCGCGCAGCGGCTGACCGGTGGCGAGGTGCTTGACCTGGCCGCGCAACTGCCGAAACCGCTGCAGGGGCTGCTCAGCCCGTACCCGCGGGACGAGGCGGCCGAGCGGTTCGGCGCGGCGGAGTTCGTGGCCCGGGTCGCCCGCCGGGCGGACTGCGACGAGAACACCGCCCGCGACGCCGTACGCGCGGTGTTCACCACGCTGCGCGAGGCGATCGGCGGCGGCGAGTTCCAGGACGTCGTGGTCCAGTTCCCGCGCGACTACCGCGACATGGTGGAACCGGCGCTCGCCCCGGCCGCCGCGCGCCGGCGCTGACCGCCCACGATCAGGCGATCACACCGGCCGCCCGCAGCGCGGCGATCCGGGCGGCGTCCACCCCCGCCTCGGCAAGGACCTCGTCGGTGTGCTCGCCCGGCCCCGGCGGCGGGCGCCGCACACTTGTCGGGGTGGCCGAGAAACGCGGCGCGGGCGCCGGCTGGGTGACCCCGTCCGGCGCGACGAAGGTGTCCCGGGCGCGCAGGTGCGGGTGCTCGGGCGCCTCGGCCCAGTCGAGCACCGGCGCCACGCAGGCGTCAGTGCCGGCCAGCAGCTGCGTCCACTCGTCCCGGGTGCGGGTGCGGAACAGCCGCGCCCAGGCGGCCCGCAACGCCGGCCAGTTCGCCGGGTCGTCCCGGTCCAGCGCGTCGCCGCTGTCCGGGCCGTCGTCGCCGTCCAACGGGAAACCGGTGAGCCGGACCAGTTCGGCGTAGAACTGCGGCTCCAGCGCGCCGACCGCCACGTACCGCCCGTCGGCACACTCGTACGTGTCGTAGAAGGGCGCGCCGCCGTCGAGCAGGTTCACGCCGCGCGGGTCCTGCCACAGCCCGATGCCGCGCAGCGCGTGGATCTGGGTGGCCAGCACCGAGACGCCGTCCACGATGGCGGCGTCGACCACCTGGCCGGGCGCGCCGCCGCGTACCGCGTACAGCGCCGCGACCACGCCCAGGGCCAGCATCATGCCCCCGCCACCGAAGTCGCCGAGCAGGTTCATCGGCGGCACCGGACGCTCACCGGCCCGGCCCACCCCGTGCAGCGCCCCGGTCAGCGCGAGATAGTCGATGTCGTGTCCGGCGGTGTGCGCGAGCGGGCCGTCCTGCCCCCAGCCGGTCATCCGCCCGTACACCAGGCGCGGGTTGGCGGTGAGGCAGTCGTCCGGGCCGAGGCCGAGCCGCTCGGTCACCCCGGGCCGGAAGCCCTCCACCAGCGCGTCGGCCCGGGCGGCGAGCGCCAGCACCAGGTCACGGCCCGCGGGCTGCTTCAGGTCCACCGCGATCGAGCGGCGGTTGCGGTTCAGCAGGTCGCCCGGGAACGCGCCGAACCCGCCGCCGCCGGGCCGGTCGATGCGCACCACGTCGGCGCCGAGGTCGGCCAGCATCATCGCCGCGAACGGCCCGGGGCCGATCCCGGCCAGCTCGATCACCCGTACGCCGGTCAGCGGTCCCTGGACTGTCACCTGCGTCACCATAGGGGCCGCGGTGACCAGGCGCCATGCCCTGAACCGCCGCCCAGTCTGTTGACCAGGGCAAGCATCCGTGTCCCGACTTGGCGTCCGGTCCGGCGGTGACCTAGCCTTGTCCAGGCGAGGGGAGTACTTCCCAAAAATCATTCCGGTCAGTACGGCAAGCCGCCGAGGCGAGCCCCGGGTGGTTGCCCACGGAAACGTGGGTGAAGGAGACCTCGAACATGACACGGTGTTCGAGGAGGTTCCATGCCCGAATTGTCCCCGCTGGCTGCGGCCGAACTGTCGTCGGTCGGCACGCCCACGCTGTGGGCGGTGACGATCGTCGGCGTGCTCGTGCTGCTGGTGCTCGACTTCCTGGTCACCCGCAAGCCGCACGAGGTCTCCATCCGTGAGGCCCTGGGCTGGTCGGCCTTCTACATCGCGCTGCCGCTGGCGTTCGGCGCCTGGATCTGGTCCCGCTGGGGCAGCCAGCAGGGCATCGAGTACCTCACCGGCTACCTGGTCGAGAAGTCGCTGTCGGTCGACAACCTGTTCGTCTTCATGCTGCTGCTCGCCGCGTTCGCGGTGCCCTCCGTGCTGGCCCAGCGGGTGCTGCTCTACGGCATCGCGGGCGCCCTGGTGCTGCGCGGTGTGTTCATCGCGCTCGGCGCCGCCGCGCTCAAGACGCTCGACTTCGCCTTCCTGCTCTTCGCGCTCATCCTCGTCGCCACCGCGGTGAAGCTGCTGCGCGACGCCCTCAGCGGGCACGAGCAGGAGGTCGACATCAACAAGATGCGGTCGGTGCGGCTGCTGCGCAAGGTCATGCCGGTGGTCGACGAATACCACGGCACCCGGATGACCATCCGGCAGAACGGCCGCCGGGCGCTCACCCCGTTCGCGCTCGTCGTGGTCGCGGTGCTGGCCACCGACATCGTGTTCGCCGTCGACTCGGTGCCCGCCGTCTACGGCATCACGGAGGACCCGTACCTGGTCTTCGCCACCAACGCCTTCGCGCTGCTGGGCCTGCGGGCGCTCTACTTCGTGCTGCACGCCGCGCTGAGCCGGCTCGTGCACCTCAGCTATGGCCTGGCCGTCATCCTGGCGTTCATCGGCCTCAAGCTGGGCCTGCACTGGGCGCACGGCATCTGGGAGGGCGTGCCGGAGATTCCGACGCTGGCCTCGCTCGGCGTGATCATCGGCGTCCTGGTGATCGTCACCATCACCAGCCTCCGGGCCACCCGCAACAGCGGCGACGGCCAGCGCACCGTCGTGCACGAGGTGCAGGGCGGAGGCGGCGCCTGACTCGGTGGGAACCGCTGCCCCGGCACGGCCGGCGGTGGTACGACTGACGGGTGGGAATCGTCTCGCCGGGCTTCCAGGGCCGGCCCCGTTCGTCCGCGACCGACCTGCCGCCGGGGCAGTACCTCACCGAGGACTTTCCCGTGCTCTCCGCCGGCCCGACGCCGCGGGTGCCGCTCGACACCTGGGAGTTCGTGCTGACCAGCGAGACCGGCGCGGAGTACCGCTGGTCCTGGGACGAGATGATGGGCCTGCCGCAGGACACGCCGACGGTGGACCTGCACTGCGTCACCCGCTGGTCCAAGCTCGGCACCACCTGGCAGGGCGTCTCCCTGGACACGCTGCTCGACGGCGTCGACACCACCGCCCGGTACGCGCTGGCGCACTCCTACGGCGGCTACACCACCAACCTGCCGCTGGACGACCTGCGCGGCGGGCGGGCCTGGGTGGTGCACACGTACGACGGGGGGCCGCTGCCGGCCGAACACGGCGGCCCGGCGCGGCTGCTCGTGCCGCACCTGTACCTGTGGAAATCGGCGAAGTGGGTGCACGGCATCCGGCTGCTCGTCGACGACCGGCCCGGCTTCTGGGAGACCGCCGGCTACCACGACTACGGCGACCCGTGGCGCGAGCAGCGCTACCAGGGCGACTGAGGTGACCGCGCAGGCGCAGGGCCGCCGCGTCGCGCCGCTGATGTGGCGGGTGGCCCGGCTCGTCGAGCGGCGGATCGAGACGCCCACCGCGCAGACGCTGGTGCTGGACGTGCCCGGCTGGCCCGGCCACCTGCCCGGGCAGCACGTCGACCTGCGCCTGACCGCCGAGGACGGCTACCAGGCCGCCCGGTCGTACTCGCTGGCCGGCCCGGCCGACGGCGAGCGGATCGAGGTGACGGTGCAGCGGGTGCCCGACGGGGAGGTGTCGCCATACCTGACCGACACCTACGCCGAGGGCGACCCGATCGAGGTGCGCGGACCGGTCGGCGGCTGGTTCGTCTGGCGTACCGACGAGACCGCGCCGGTGCTGCTGGTCGGCGGCGGCTCCGGCGTCGTGCCGCTGATGGCGATGATCCGCGCGCGCCGGGCCGCCGGCAGCCGCACCCCGTTCCGGCTCGTCTACTCGGTGCGCACCCCGGACGACGTGATCTACGCCGACGAGCTGCGCCGCCGCGCCCGCGACGACCAGGGCCTGGACGTCGCGTACGTCTACACCCGCGCGGCGCCCGACGGCTGGCGCGGCGAGCCGCACCGGATCGGCCTCGCCGACGTGAACAGCCACGGCTGGCCGCCGGACCTGGAGCCGCTCTGCTACGTCTGCGGCCCCACCGGATTCGTGGAGACAGTGGCCGACCTGCTGGTGGGGCTGGGCCACCCGACCCGGCGCGTGCGGACCGAACGGTTCGGCCCGACCGGCTGACGACCCGAGGAGAGCGGATGACCGACCTGTCCTACCTGGATGGCAACATGCTCGACGGGCCGTTGCGCGAGGTGTTCGCCGTCGACCTGAGCGCCACCACCGGGCGCTGCGACACCTGCGGGACGACCGGCCCGATGGCCGGGCTACACGTCTACTCGCACGCCCCGGGCCTGGTCGGGCGATGTCCCGCCTGTTCCGGAGTGATGGTGCGCCTGGTCCGCGCGCCGCAGCGGGCCTGGCTGGACCTGCGCGGCACCACGTACCTCCAGGTGCCCATGCCGGCCGAGCCGGCCTTCCGCGCCGCGCCCTGACGTCTGCGCGGGGCCGTGCCCCGCTGTCTGCGCCGCGGCTGGACCGCGCCGGCCGCGCCGGCGCAGCCGCCCGACGAGCTGCCCGACGGTCACCGGCACCACGGACAGCACGAGCTGACCGTTGCGGGGGTCGACTGTGGCCGCGACCGCGTACAGCCGGGCGCCGTGCCGCAGCAGGCGGGGCCGCCCGGCGGCGAGCCGGGGCGCGCGCACCGCGGCCCCGCCGCGCCCGTGGCCGCCGTCCACCTCGGCGCGTACCGGATGCCGCCGGCCGCCCGCGCGGCTCGCGGCCAGGAGCCGGTCGAGGGGGAACTCCGCGCGGACCGTGCGGCCGGTCGGGTCGCCGGCGTCGACCCGGGTGGCGCCCACGACCGCACCGGCCAGCAGCCGCACCGGTCCCGCCTGCGCGGCGAACCGGGGGTACGGGCTGCGCGCGGTCACCGTGAGCGTGTCCCCGTCGGCCCAGCTCACGTCGACGGCGTCCAGCCGCGCCAGCCAGCCGGCGCGTACGTCGGTGACGTCCGTCCAGCCGGCCGGGGCGCCCGGATAGCCCGCGTGCCACCGGTCCCCGGCGAACACCGTCGCCGGCACCCCCCGGCCGGTGTCCTGCTCGATGACCGCCAGCAGCTCGTCGACCCCGCCCGCAGTCACCGCGCCCAGCCGCAGCCGGGCCTCGATGCCGAGCCGGTCCCGCAGGCCGTCAGTCACGTGCCGCCGCACCAGCCGGGCGACACCGGCGTGCACCAGTTCCTGCGTGGCCCGGTCCAGGTGCCGGAAGTCGTCGCCGACCAGGTTCGCCAGCTCCAGCCCGACGTGGCGGCACAGCACCGCGTCCCGGCGCGGTCCCGCGGGGATCAGGCCGGCGACGAACGCGAACAGCCGCTCCACGCTGACCAGGCGCTGCTCGACCCGGCTGTGGTAGGTGATGTTGCGGGCGTCCAGGCGGCGCACCGCGTGGTAGTAGTCGTAGTCGCCCAGCACCGAGATCCGCCGGGCGTGGTAGCAGGCGGCGAGCGTGAACGGCTGGTCGCTGAGGACCGGCATGTCCTCCGGGAAGCGCAGCCCCAGCCGGTCGACCAGTTCGCGCCGGAACAGCTTCGTGTTCGCCAGCGACCAGGGCAGCGCCGAGTCGAACAGGCTCACGTCGACCGCGTTGCCGTCGGCGAACACGTCGGAGAAGACGTGCCGGCCGTTGACGCCCACCACCCTGCCGAGCACCACGTCCGAGCCGTACCGGTCGGCGGCGGCGACCAGGCGTTCGAGGGCCTCCGGGCCGAGCCGGTCGTCGGAACCGACGAAGAAGACGTACCGGCCGGTGGCCAGGTCCAGTCCCCGGTTGCACGGCGCGGCCGGACCACCGGAGTTGGGCTGGTGCGCCACCCGTACGGTGCCCGGGTACCGCGCGGCGTACCGGTCCAGCAGGCGGCCGCTGCCGTCGGTGGACCCGTCGTCCACCGCCACGATCTCCATCCGGTCCGGCCCGATCGTCTGCCGCAGCAGCGAGTCGAGGCACTGCCGCAGGTAGCGCAGCGTGTTGTAGACCGGTACGACGACACTCACGTCGGGGCGGTTCGTCGCCTCCTCGGCTGTCACTGCTGCTCCTTCACGGTCGCCCGGACGGTCCGGCGCGACCCAGCGTGGTGGAGCGACCCGTCCGGGTGACGACACCCGCGTGACGACGAGGTGACCGGACGGCAGCCGTTGGA